>CANRMX010000007.1 GCA_947631855.1 uncultured Clostridia bacterium
AGTTTCAGACCCTGTGCCGAGGACAAAAGGACAAAGAAAAATCGCGCAAACCCGCATGGTTACGCGATTTTTCAGTGGCAGGGGCAGAAGGACTTGAACCCTCGGCACGCGGTTTTGGAGACCGCTGCTCTACCAACTGAGCTATACCCCTATCTGGTGACAAGACAAAGTTTACCACGAAGGGGACGATCTGTCAAGAATTTTTTGCGGGAATCTTTCGCCGCTTTCTCCCCCCAAGAAAACCCTTGACAAATGTCCCGTTTCGGTCTATCATAGAAAAAACGTCCGAATCGGAAAGGGTACCGCCATGAATGCTTCTCTCAGCAAGCGATTTACCAGCTGGTATTTTGGCCCGCGATTTTACGCACGGGCTGTTTGTGCTGGGAAACATGGTGGCTGTGCCCTGTGACCGCAAGGTCCTGTCCTTTCTGAGGACAGCCGGGGAATGCGTCTTTTGCGCGGAGCCGTCCATGGCTCCGCTATTTTTTATTCAAGGAGAGTAAACCGTTATGATCATCGTTCTCAAGCCCGGTCAAAAGCAGGCAGTGATCGAAGAATTTGTAGACAAGCTCACCAGCCGGTACGACGTCAAGGTGAACACCTGGGTGGGGGCCCACAGCACGGTGCTGGGGCTCATCGGCGACACCGTTTCCATCGACGCGGAATATATCGAGGCCCAGGATTTCGTGGAAAGCGTCAAGCGGGTGCAGGAGCCCTATAAGAAGGCGAACCGCAAGTTCCATCCCGAGGACACCGCCGTGGTGCTGCCCAGCGGCGCGCACATCGGCGGGGGCGGGCTTACGTTGATCGCCGGGCCCTGCTCGGTGGAGAGCGAGGAGCAGATCGTCACCGTGGCCAAAAGCGTGAAGGCCTCCGGGGCCACGTTCCTCCGGGGCGGCGCCTTTAAGCCCCGCACGTCCCCATATTCCTTCCAGGGGATGCAGGACGAGGGCCTGCGGCTTTTGAGCCTGGCCAAGCGGGAGACCGGCCTGCCCATCGTCACGGAGATCATGAGCATCGACCACCTGCCCCTTTTCGACGACGTGGATGTGATCCAGGTGGGCGCACGGAATATGCAGAATTTCGAGCTGCTCAAGGAGCTGGGCAAGATCCGCAAGCCCATTCTGCTCAAGCGGGGATTGGCCAACACCATTGAGGAGCTGCTGATGAGCGCCGAATACATCATGGCCGGCGGCAACGAGCAGGTGATCCTCTGCGAGCGGGGCATCCGCACCTTTGAGACCATCACCCGCAACACGCTGGATATCTCCGCCGTGCCGGTGCTCAAGCGCCTTTCCCACCTGCCGGTGGTGGTGGATCCCAGCCATGCCTCCGGCCTCAATTGGCTCATCGAGCCCCTGGCGCTGGCGGCCGCGGCGGTGCAGGCCGACGGCCTGATCATCGAAGTCCATAACGATCCCAGCCACGCCCTGTGCGATGGCGCCCAGTCCATCACACCGGCCCAGTTCGACGTGCTGGCCCAAAAAGTGAGCGCCGTTTCGGCTGCGGTGCACGCCCTATGAGCGGGGCCGCGACCGGAGAAAAGATCGTCATTGTGGGCCTGGGGCTGATCGGCGGCTCCATGGCCAAGGCGCTGAAGCAGAATACCGATTGCCGGGTGCTGGGCGTGGATATCGACGAGGACGTGCTGCTGGACGCCTGTTCCTGCGGGGCCATCGACGGCAAGGCGGGGAAGGAAGACCTGCAAACGGCAGACGTGGTGTATCTCTGCGTCTATCCCCGGGAGGCGCTGGCCTTTGCCCGGGATTTCGGCCCGCTGCTGAAAGAGGGCTGCATCCTCACCGATGCCTGCGGCGTCAAGGGGGAGATCGCCGCCGGGATGGAGGCACTCTCTGGAACGGGCAAATACGTGTTCGTGGGCGGGCACCCCATGGCGGGAAAGGAGCTCAACGGCTTTGCCGAGAGCACGCCGGGGCTCTTTGCCGGCGCGTCTTATTTGCTCACCCCTTGCGGTGCGCCGGATTGGGCGGTGGAGAAGGTGCGCGGCCTGGCCGAAAAGATGGGCTTTGGCCGGGTGGTGCTCACCGATCCGAAGCACCACGACCGGGAGATCGCCTTCACCAGCCAGACGCCTCACGTGCTGGCCTGCGCCTACGTGATGAGCCCACGGTGCCGGGAGCATCAGGGTTTTTCGGCGGGCAGCTACCGGGACGTGTCTCGGGTGGCGGATATCAACGGGGCGCTATGGAGCCGGCTTTTCCTGATGAACCGGGAGGCGCTGCTGGATGAATTGGACGAGCTTACGCAGAACATCACGCTTTTCCGGGAGGCCATCGCCCGGGAAGACGAGTACAGACTAAAGGAACTGCTGCAAACCGCAGGGGAGATCAAGCGCAGGTACCATTGAGCGGCCCAAAGGAGAGACCCTATGAAGATCAAAGTCAACACCGCCCCGGCCTATGAGGTGGTGATCGAAAACGGCGTTCTGTCCCGGGTGGGGGAGATCGCGGCCAATCTGAAAAAGCCCGGGGCAAAGGCCATGCTGTTCAGCGACAGCAACGTGTTCCCGCTGTATGGGGAGCGTGTGCAGGAGAGCCTTACGGCGGCGGGCTTCGCTGTGTGCACATTCGTCTTTCCCGCCGGGGAGGAGAATAAGCAGCTGGCCACCGTGATGGAGATGTACCGGGCCATGGCGGAGGCCGGCATCACCCGCACCGATTTTGCCGTGACCCTGGGCGGAGGCGTGACCGGCGACATGGGTGGATTCGCGGCGGCCACCTTCCTGCGGGGCATCCCGTTTTTGCAGGTGCCCACCACCCTCCTGGCCCAGGTGGACGCCAGTGTGGGCGGCAAGACGGCGGTGGACCTGCCCTTCGGCAAAAATCTGGTGGGGGCGTTTCACCAGCCCATGGGGGTGGCCGCCGACCCGGAGACCCTCCACACCCTGCCTCCCCGGCAGCTGGGGAACGGCATGGGGGAGGTCATCAAGCACGGTGCCATCGGGGATGCGGCCCTGTTTGAATCTCTGGAAGAGGGCGCGGCGCTGGACGACATGGAGGCCCTGCTGGGCAGGAATATTCTGGTCAAGCGCCGGCTGGTGGAGGAGGACACTTTGGACACCGGGCGGCGGATGCTTCTCAATTTCGGCCACACCTTCGGCCACGCGCTGGAAAAGCTCCACGGGTTCACCGGCATCGCCCACGGAGAGGCGGTGGGCGTGGGGATGCTGCTGGCCTGCCGGGCCGGGGAGCGGCTGGGCGTCACTGCACCGGGAACGGGGGAGCGGATCAAAAAAGTGCTGGAACGCTATAACCTGCCCACGGAAACGGATTTTTCCATGGCGGACATTCTCTCCGCCACGGCGCTGGACAAAAAGAGCGCGGGGGACACCCTGCGGCTGATCCTGCTGCGGCGGATCGGCGAAAGCCTGATCTATCCCATCCGCCGGGAAGAGCTGCTGGAGGTGCTGTAAGTGGGCGGCGCGGTGATCTACGGCCCCGGCTTCTCCGGCGGCGATATCCTTGTGCCCGCCAGCAAGAGCGCGGCCCATCGGGCGCTGATCTGCGCGGCCCTTTCCGGCGGCCGGTGCGCGATCGACAACATCCAGGAAAGCGACGATATGCTGGCGACGCTGGGGGCGCTCCGGGCGCTGGGCGCGAAGGTTCAGTGCGACCCGGCGGCGCAGTCGGTTTTGTTGGACGCCTCCGGCGTGGGCGCGGTAGCGGGCGGCACGCTGGACTGTCTGGCCTCCGGCTCCACCCTGCGGTTTTTGATTCCAGTGGCGGCGGCGCTGGGCGGCGAATTCACCTTCACCGGCCGGGACAGGCTGCCCCAGCGGCCCATCGGCATCTACGAAGATTTGCTGCCCGCCCACGGAGTGCGGGTGGAAACGGCGGGGGGCCTGCCCCTCACGATCTCCGGCAGGCTGCGGCCCGGCGAATACCGCCTACCCGGGAATGTCAGCTCCCAGTTTATCACCGGGCTGCTGCTTGCCCTGCCCCTATTGGAGGGAGAGAGCCGCATTCGCCTCACGTCCCCGCTGGAATCGGCGGGCTATGTGGACCTGACTCTTTCCGTCTTGCGGGATTTCGGCGTGACTGCCCTGCCCGAAGCGGACGGCTGGCGGGTGCCCGGCGGGCAGCGCTTTACCGCCCGCAGCTATCGGGTGGAGGGGGACTGGTCGCAGGCGGCCTTTTTCCTCAGCATGGCGGCGCTGGACCCGCAGGGCAACAAGGTGCGCATCCACGGCCTCAAGCCCGATTCCGTGCAGGGCGACCGGGCCTGCGTGGAGCAGTTCGAGGCATTCGGCCTCCGCACCGCCTGGGAAGGGGACGCACTGGCGGCGTGGAATCCCCAGGCCCATAGGCCCTACGGCGGGCTGCGCGGGTGCAAGATCGACGCGGCCCAAATTCCCGATCTGGTGCCCGCCCTGGCGGTGACGGCCGCCCTCGCCCAGGGTGAAACGGTGATCTCCGGCGCGGCGCGGCTGCGGATGAAGGAGAGCGACCGGCTGGCGGCCATGGAGGCTGCGCTGAACGCCCTGGGGGGCCGTGCCCGTGCCACTGCGGACGGGCTGATCCTCACCGGGGTGCCCGCCCTTGCCGGCGGCAAGGCCAATGGGGAAAAGGATCACCGGGTGGTGATGGCGCTGGCCGCGGCGGCCTTGCGCAGCACAGGGATGGTGCGGGTCACCGACCCGTGGAGCATCCGCAAATCCTACCCCGGATTTTTTGAAGATTTTAACCGTTTAGGAGGGAATGCCCATGTCGTCGATGTGGGGTGAACGCATCCGGCTGTCGATTTTCGGCGGCAGCCACACTCAGGCCATCGGTGTCACTATAGACGGCCTGCCCGCCGGAGAGCCCATCGATCTGGAAGCTATATACGAGCAGATGGCCCGCCGTGCGCCGGGGCAGGATGCCACGGCCACCGCTCGGAAGGAGGCGGACATGCCCCGGATCCTCTGCGGCTATTTGAACGGCGTGACCACCGGCGCGCCGCTGACGGCGGTGATCGAAAACACCAACCAGCGCTCCAAAGATTATGAAGACCTCCGGGTGCATCCACGGCCCGGTCACGCGGATTACACGGCCTTTGTCAAATACGGCGGCCACAACGATGTGCGGGGCGGCGGGCATTTTTCCGGGCGGCTCACCGCGCCGCTGGTGTTCGCGGGGGCTGTCGCTCGGCAGATTCTGGCCCGCAGAGGGATCAAAGCCGCCTCCCATGTGCTGTCCGTGGGCGCCGTCCGGGAGGAGGGCTTCGACCCGGTTTGTCCGGAGGATGCCCTTTTGGAGCGCCTTTCCCGGGCGTATTTCCCGGTGATCGACGAAGCCGCCCGGGGCCGGATGCGTGCAGCCATCGAATGTGCCCGCCGGGACGGCGACAGCGTGGGCGGCGTGGTGGAGTGCATCGTCACCGGACTGCCCGCCGGGGCCGGAGAGCCCATGTTTGACGGCGCGGAGAATCTCATCGCGTCGCTGGTGTTCGGCATCCCTGCGGTGAAGGGTGTGGAATTCGGCGCAGGCTTCGGGGCCGCAGAAATGCGCGGCAGCGGGCACAACGACCCATTCTATATGGACGAGACCGGCGGGGTGCGCACCCGCACCAATCACGCCGGCGGGATTTTGGGCGGCATCACCACGGGCATGCCCCTGGTGTTCCGGGCGGCGTTCAAGCCCACGCCGTCCATCGGCATCCCGCAGGATACGGTGACCCTGCCCGGCGGCGGGAGCGCCAAGCTCACCGTCACCGGGCGGCACGATCCCTGCATCGTGCCCCGGGCCGCGCCGGTGGTGGAGGCCGCCGCCTGTGTGGCGGTGCTGGAGCTGCTGGCCCGCAGCGGGCTGCTCAATGGATAAATAAGGAGGACGGGCGCGTGGAGCGAGAGGAATATACGAAAAAGCTGGCCCAGGTGCGGGCGAAGATCGACGGCATCGACCGGCAGCTGCTGCCCCTGTTTGTGGAGCGGATGCAGTGCAGCGAGCAGGTCGCCGCCCTGAAAAAGGAGGCGGGCGAGCCGGTGTTCAGCGCCAACCGGGAACAGGCGATTTTGGACTGGGCGCGGGAGCAGGGAGGTGCTTTCGGCGGCGAGGCCGCAGGATTCTATTCCGCCATCATGGCCATCAGCCGTGGCCGGCAGCATCGCTTGCTGCCCGGCGGCGAGCCCCTGCGGTCGATGGAGGCTTCCGCCGCCCGAGAAATGCCTGCGATCCCGCAAGGCGTCGTGTGCCAGGGGGTGGAGGGGGCTTATTCCCATCATGCGGCGCTGGATCTTTTCCCCGACGCGGCCATTTCCTTCCGGCCCAGCTGGCAGCAGGTGTTCGAGGACGTGCAGGCGGGCAAGGCGCAGTTTGGCGTGCTGCCGGTGGAGAATTCCGCCGCGGGCTCGGTGACGGCCGTGTACGATCTCATCCTCCGGTACCGCTTCTACATCGTGGGGGCAAAGGCGGTGAAGGTGGCCCATTGTCTGGCCACCGCCCGCCCGGATGCGCCCGTCCGCACCGTGATCTCCCATCCCCAGGCCCTTTCCCAGTGCCGGGGATATATCGCCGCCCACGGCTTTGAGATCCGGGAATTCTCCAACACCGCCGCCGCTGCGGAATACGTTGCGGAGCAGTCCCAGGAGGGCCTTGGGGCGATCTGCTCCATCGAGGCCGCGAAACAGTATGGGCTCACCGTGCTGGAGGAGGAAATTCAGGACGAGAAGAACAACCAGACCCGTTTTGTGGTGATCTCCCGGGCGCCCATCCTGCCCGAAGGGGCCAACAAGATCAGCCTGTGCTTTTCCCTTTCCCACGAGCCGGGCTCTCTGTACAGCGTGCTCCAGCGCTTCGCCTTCTGCGGCCTCAACATGACCAAGATCGAGTCCCGGCCCATCCCCGGCAGCGTGTTCGAGTACGATTTCTATCTGGATTTCACCGGCAACATCCACGAGCCGGTGACGCTGGAGTTGATCTGTTCGCTCTACGACGAGCTGCCCAGATTCTCGTTCCTGGGCAATTACAGTGAATCCTGAGGAGGCAACGCCTATGGAACTGACTTTTCGGCGGGTGGAGACCCAGGCCGATATCGACGCGGTGGTGCAGATTGCGAAGATCGTGTGGCCCCTGGCCTACGACGCCCTGCTGCCGCCCGGCCAGGTGGCGTATATGCTGGAGAAATACCAGTCCGACCGGGCGGTGAAGGAGCAGATGGCCCACCAGAATTATCGGTATTTTCTGGCGCTGTTTGACGGCGTGCCCGGCGGCTTTGTGGGATTTTCTCCCCGCTACGAGGGGCGGGAGGAGATGTTCCTGAGCAAGCTGTATTTTCTCCCGGAATTCCGGCACAAAGGCGGGGCCCGGGCGGCGGTGGCGCTGGTGGAACGGGCCGCCCAGAAAGAGGGCCTGCCCTCGATCCGCCTGACGGTGAACCGGGGCAACACCCACGCCGTGGAGGTCTACCGGGCGCTGGGCTTTACGGTGAGCACCCTTGCCGTGACGGACATCGGCGGGGGATATGTGATGGACGATTATATCATGGTCAAAAAAGTCACGCTATAACAGAAAGGAGATCGCCATGGAAAAACCCTGTATTGTCTGTATTGCCGGCGGCAGCGCCAGCGGGAAGACCACCTTTACCGGCCAGCTGGAGGAGGCCCTTGCCGGGTGCAGATTGCTCAGCCTCCACATGGACCGGTACTTTAAGTCCAAGGACATTCGCCCCAGGGCCAACGCGCCTATCACCGGGATCGAATATCTGGACGACAACCACCCCAATTCCTTCGACCTGCCCCAGCTCCGGGAAGACCTGCAGGCGGCCGTGGCCAGCGGCGACTATCAGGTGATCCTCATCGAGGGGCTGCTGACCCTGTGGGATCGGGAGATCAGCAATCAGGCGGATCTCAAGCTCTTCATCGAGTGCCGCCCGGACGAGCGGATCGTGCGCAGGCTGCGCAGAAACATGGGCTACGGCCTGGGCTTCGACGAGATCGCCAGCGTCTATCTGGACCTGGTGCGCTACCGGCACGATGAATTCGTGGAGCCCAGCAAGTGGCGGGCCGACTTGATCCTGAACGGCTCCAATCCGTCGCCCACGGCGCTGGAAATGGTGGTCCGGCAGATCAAAGAGAAGGCCGGGATTTGATCCCTCGACCGGCAAACTATGAATTTATTTTAGATAAATCTTGCAAAACAGCCGGGATCGGAGTACAATGGAGAAGCGGAAAACGATAAGTTCCTCTGCTGGAAAACTCACAGAAAAGGAGTGCAAACATGATTTCAAGAGCAGTTTGTGAAGCGGTCCTGCAAAAGGCCGCTTCCACCGGCGCAGATTACGCCGAGATCTTCGCGGAACATTCCCTGGACCATTCCATCAACATGGTGGGCGGTTCCGTGGAATCCGTCAACGACACCGTCATCGCCGGCGTGGGCATCCGGGTGTATAAGGGCCTGCGCAGCGTCATGGCCACCACCACCGACACCAGCGAGAGCGGTCTGCTGCGCTGTGCCGCCCAGGCCGCCGAGGCTCTGGGCCAGGGCACCGCGCAGATCGAGATCGTCCTGCGGGAGCGCCTCTATGGCGACATCCATCCCGTGAAGATCGTCCCCGCCACCGTGCCCAATAAGGAGAAGGTGGACGTGCTCAAGGAGGGCGTTTTCGCCGCCAAGGAGTATTCCGACGCGATCAAGCAGGTCACCGGCACCTTGCTGGACATCGACCACAACATCCTCATCGCCAATTCCGACGGCGTGTACGCCCAGGATCGCCAGATCCGCACCCGCCTGATGGTCACCGCCGTGGCGGAGAAGAACGGCGAGACCCAGACCGGCGCTGCCCGTCCCGGCCGGAGAATGGGCATGGAAATGTTCGAGCACGAGGTCAACGCCAAGGAGGCGGGCATCCACGCGGCCAAGCAGGCCATCACCATGGCCGGGGCCAGCTATTGCAAGGCCGGGGTCATGCCCGTGGCCATCGGCAACGGCTTCGGCGGCGTGATTTTCCACGAGGCCTGCGGCCACTCTCTGGAGGCCAGCAGCGTGGCCTACGGCATGTCCGAATTTACCGGCAAGCTGGGCCAGCAGATCGCCAATCCCAAGGTCACCGCCATCGACGACGGCACCATCCCCAATGCCTGGGGCTCCATCAACGTGGACGACGAGGGCACGCCCGCCCAGAAGAACGTGCTGATCGAGAACGGCATCCTCAAGTCCTATATGATCGACAAGATGGGCGGCCGCCGGATGGGCATGGCTCCCACCGGCAATGCCCGCCGCCAGAGCTATGCGTTCACCACCACCTCCCGCATGACCAATACCTACATCGCCGAGGGCACCGACAACAACGACGACATCATCGCCTCCATGGAGTACGGCCTCTTTGCCAAGGAGATGGGCGGCGGCTCCGTGAATCCCGTCACCGGCGCGTTCAACTTCGCGGTGAACGAGGGCTACATCGTCCGCAACGGCAAGATTTGCGAGCCCGTCCGCGGCGCTGCCCTGGTGGGCAAGGGCTCCGAGGTCATTCAGAACATCGACATGGTGGGCACCAATCTGGATATGGGCCAGGGCATGTGCGGCTCCTCCAGCGGATCCATCCCCACCAACGTGGGCCAGCCGCTGATCCGTGTGTCCTCCATCACTGTAGGCGGCAGATAAATCATAGGAAATTATTCTAATTTCCTATGATTTTATCGGCAAATTTTGCTTTCGGTGCGAAGCACCGAATTTCGCAAAGCGAAAGCGCAAAAGTTTGCGTTGCCATAACAACAACGGCATGGATATTTCCAATCCATCGACAAATTTTGCTTTCGGTGCGAAGCACCGAATTTCGCGAAGCGAAAGCGCAAAAGTTTGCGTTGCCATAACAACAACGGCACAGATGAAACCAAATTGAATCTTTATTGAAACTTTCTATTCAGCGCCTAGATAACATAAGGAGAGTGAATTATGAATTTTGATTCTTTCAAAGAGGCTGTCGTTCGCGCCGCCAAGGCGCAGGGCATCGAAGAATATGAGCTGTACTATCAGGCCGGCGAAAGCGTCAGCGTGAGCGTGTTCAAGCACGAGATCAACGAATTCTCCAGCAACGTCAATGGCGGCGTGTGTTTCCGCTGCATCGTGGGCGGCCACATGGGCTACGCCTCCACCGAAGATCTCAGCGAAGCCTCCGCCCAGGATGTGGTGCGCCGTGCCGCCGATAACGCGGGCATCTTGGAGACCCAGGAGCAGGAGTTCCTGGTAGAGGGCGGCCAGACCTATCATCCGCTGGAGCTGCACCCCTATGAGCTGCCCACCACCGACAAGCTGGTGGAGACCGTGCTGGCAGGGGAGAAGGCCGTGTACGACGCCGATCCCGCCGTGATCGACGGCTCCAGTGCCTCCGCCCGCACCAATAAGCGCACCGTGGCCATCTTCAATTCCAAGGGCTTGGACCTCCATTATGAGAACAATTCCTCCGTTTTCTCTGCGGAAGCGGTGGTCTCCAACGGCCAGGAAATGGCCAACGCCTTCAAGATGGAGGCAGGCTCCTTCGACAAGCTGGACCTGGCCGAGTTCGTGAAGGAGCCCGTGGAGGACGCCAAGTCCCAGCTGGGCGCGGATGTGGCCCCCACCGGCGCGTATCCCGTGGTATTTGCCCCCAAGGCCATGGCCAGCATGCTGCGCACCTTTGCCGCCATCTTCTCCAGCGAGAGCACCCAGCGCGGGCTGTCCCAGCTGGGCGGCAAGGAGGGCGAGACCATCGCCGCAGAGATCGTCACGCTGATCGACGACCCCTTCTATCCGGAAAGCGGCACCCCCATCAACTTTGACGCCGAGGGGTCTCCGGCCGTGACGAAAAAGGTGGTGGAGAACGGCAAGCTGTGCACCCTGCTGTATAATTTGAAGACCGCCGCCGCGGCGGGCGTGAAGACCACGGGCAACGCGGCCAAGGCGTCCTACAATTCCGCGGTGACCGTGCAGCCCTTTACCATGTATCTGGCTCCCGGCGATATCACCGAGGAGGAGCTGCTGAAAAAGGCTGGCAACGGCGTGTACATCAATTCTTTGGGCGGGATGCACGCCGGCGCCAACGTGATCTCCGGCGACTTCTCCCTCCAGAGCGCGGGCTTCATGATCGAGAACGGCGTAAAGACCAAAGCGGTGAAATCCTTCACCGTGGCGGGCAATTTCTATTCCCTGCTCAAGCAGATCACCGCGATCAGCGACAAGGTGGAGCTACCCGGCTTCGGCGGCATCACCGCCTTCGGCGCCCCCGCCGTGCTGGTGGAGGGCCTGACCATCGCGGGCAAGTGATTTGCCCTGACCCCAGCTCATAAGATTCCTACACTGAAAAATCCCTCCTGTGCAAGCAGGAGGGATTTTTGCATCGTATCATTCCACCATCCCCATCGCCTCGGGGATCAGCAGCCCCACATCCTCGGGGGTGTGGGCGTCGGAGGCGGTGAGGAGCCGCACGCCCCGGCGCTTCATGGCGGCTAAAAGGCCCGGGGCCATGCCAATGGGCGCTCCTGTTCGGCGGGCGATCCCGGTACTCTGCTCGGCGTAAAGCCCGTTTTCCGCCACCGCCTGGGCCAGCGCCTCATACCAGGGGACGAGGGAAAAGGACGGCGCGTGGCCGAACAGCTTGATGCAGTCCGGGTGGGCGATGCCATCGAACAGCCGGGATTGGGCCAATTGCACGGACAGCGCAAAGTACCGGCGGTACAGGGCGTCGATATCCCGTCCCGCCCAGTGCTCGGCCCGGTGGTCAAAGGCGAAGCCGTCCACATAGTGCACGCTGCCCACCAGAAAATCCAGCCCCAGATTTTCGGTGAGCCTGCGGATCATGTCCTCGTGCTCCGGAAAATAGCAGACCTCCAGCCCGAAGCGCAGCTGGATGGGCCACTGGGCGGCCCGGGCCTTTTCCACCAGCGCCAGGTATTCCTGCAAATCGCGGTGCCCGTTTGTCCGCGCATACCACTGATCGACATACGCCGACTTGCCCAGAATGCCGTCGTACAGGGGCAGGAATTCCGGGAACATATAGCAGTGCTCCAGCAGGCACAGCTCCTGGATATTCCGGGATATCGCCGTTTGGACGAATTCGCCCACCCAGTCCAGGGTATAGGGGCCCCGTTCCAGATGCACATGCGCGTCGATCATGTCCGTCACCCTTTCTGATTTGAAATCGTACCGATTATACCGCAAAGGCAGGGGAGTGTCAAGGATGAAGCAAATCACCAGTTGACGGCAGGGAGCAAATCTGCTATACTGGGAGGGAACCGAATCAAAAAGGAGCATAAAACATCTCATGATCGTAATTCGCATTCGCAAGTAAAAGCGCAGTTTGCCAAATTTTTGCCTGGTATAACTGCGCCTTTTTGCGTCTGTTGGAAGCAAATGAGGTGTATTTTTATGTCCAAAAATCAAAATCTGCCCGCCGAACGGCCCTATTCCGTTTCCCAAAATTTCCTCACCAGCCGCCGGCTGATCCACCGGCTGCTCCAAAAAGCCGACCTTGCGCCCACCGATACCGTGGTGGAGATCGGCGCGGGGAAGGGGCACATCACCCGGGCACTGTCGGAGCGCTGCAAAAAGGTGCTCGCCTACGAGATCGACCGATCGCTTTGCGAGAAACTGGCGGGCAGGCTGGGGGACAACGTGCGGCTCTTTTGCGGGGATTTCCTCCGGGCGCCGCTGCCCGCCGAGCCCTACAAGGTGTTCGCGAATATTCCCTTCTCCATCACCACCGAGATCGTGCGCAAGCTGACCGCGGCCGATCCGCTGCCGGAGGGGATGTGGCTGGTGATGGAAAAAGGGGCCGCCAAACGGTTTTGCGGCCTCCCGCGCCCGAACCTCACTTCCCTCAAGCTGCGGCCCTTTTATGATCTGCGCATCCGCCATACCTTCCGCCGGGAGGATTTCCATCCCGCACCCCGGGTGGATGCGGTGCTGCTGGAATTCAAGCGGAAGCCGCAGCCCGACATCCAACCTTCTCAAAGGCGGGCCTATGACGATTTCCTGACCTACAGCTTCGCCCACGGACTGTTTGGGCCCCGGGCGCTGCTCACGAAAAAGCAGATCGCCACCGCCCTCCGCCTGGCAGGCTTGCCCGGCATCGCGCCCACCGGAGAGATTCTCTACGTCCAGTGGCTGTGCCTTTTCCGATGCTGGGCCCAGTTCGGGCAGAGGCAAGCGCGCAAATAAGCAAATAAACACGCATAGGAAAATCCCCCGCCCAACAGGACAGGGGACTTGCGCATTCAAGCAGTCAGAAGTTTATTCGGCCTTGGATTCTTCCTTCTTTTCTTCGGCCTTTTCTTCCTTCTTCTCGGCTTCCTTCTTCTCCATCTCGGCCATTCTCTTCTTGCGCTCTTCCATCTTCTTCTCCAGATCGGGCGCGAACTTCCGCGGGATCACGTTGACGGGGGCGTTGAGGATCTGCTCGGACAGGAGCACCACAAAGTTGAGGGTGATCATAAAGGAATCGGGATCCAGATGCTCCATGGTGTCGTGGCGGTTATGGATGGTCGCGCCGCCCATGGGATTCAGACGG
Source organism: uncultured Clostridia bacterium (assembly GCA_947631855.1). Taxonomy (GTDB): domain Bacteria; phylum Bacillota; class Clostridia; order Oscillospirales; family Acutalibacteraceae; genus Acutalibacter. The sequence goes on from CANRMX010000007.1 coordinate 13,480, forward strand.
GCAAAGGAGCAGGAGGGCACGCCGGCATTGGCGAAGCTGGTGGAATCCGAAGCATACAGATCCATCTTGGCGGTGAGGGGATACCCGTTGAGCTTGGCCACATACTCGATGGCGTGCATTACGTCCTCGCTGGCGGAGCAGCACAGGTATTCATAGCCCAGGGTGACGCCGGTCATGTCGAAGTTGATGTTGAAGATGTAATTCTCCAGCTCGTCCTTGTGGGCCTTGCAGTATTCGCGGGAGCCCACCAGGCCGATCTCCTCGCTGCCGCACCACACGAACTTCACGGTACGCTTGGCGGGATTCTCGGCGAAGTGATGGAGCAGCTCCAGGATGGTGATGGAGCCGGTCATGTTGTCCCACGCGCCGGAGGAGTACCGCACGGAATCATAGTGGGCGGTGAAGACCAGCACTTCCTTCTTCAGCACGGGATCGGTGCCTTCCACGGTGGCGACCACGTTCTGGCTCTGGCCCTTGGCCTCGCCGTCCTGCTTGACGATGACCTTCACCTTGGCGGGGTGCATCCGCACCAGCTCTTCGGCGTCCTTGATGTGGATGGAGAGGGCGGGCACCTGCACGTCGCTCTTGCCAAACACGCTGCCGGGCCGCAGCTCGGTCTTCATGGCGGGATCCTCATAGAAATTGCCGCGCATAGTCACATAGGCCAGGGCGCCGCGGTCGGCCAGCTTCTTGGTGAAGTCGGGGCCGGTGCGTCCCTGTACCAGGCAGATCTTGCCGGCGACGTCGATGAGATTCGCGTCCACGGCGTTCTCGATGTACACCAGCGGAGCCTCGATGCCCTCGTCGGGAGTCTCGCCGCTCTTGCCCAGGGCAATGCAGACATACTCCTTATACTCGGGCTCGGTGACGGCGAAGAACGCCTTGGTGATCTGGGGCATATCGATCTCATAGCTCTCCAGATGGGCCTCCACGCCGGACTTGGCGCACTCGGCGATGATCATTTCGGCGGCCTTCTTTTCATCGGGCGTGCCGGTGACACGCTCGAAGCTCAGGTCGGTGAGCGCCTTCCACGCTCTTTCCTTGCAAACAGACATGGTGATCCTCCTTAAAAAAGATATTCATATCATAGTGCCTTTGGCCTGGATTTGCAAGTCTTTTTGCGGATTTTATCAAAAAAAGATTTCATTTTTTTCAAATTCCCCTGCCCGCAAGATTTTGCTTCACCCATCGCTTGTAGGCTTGCAATTGCCGTTCTGCGGGCTTATAATAGCAGTAGAAGGGGACAATCCCCAAATAAAAAGGAGCGGTGAACATGCGGCTGGCAATACAGAGCGGCAACGTGGTAAACGACCTGGGGCTGGAAGCCGGATATAAATTGATCCGGGAGACCGGCTTTGAGGCGGTGGATTGGAACATCGACCAGGCCTGGGACGGCCGGAAGATCCGGGAAGGCAAGCTGACGGGATGCATCTTCGAGAAGTCTCCCGAGGAAGTATTGGCCCACTACCGGCGGGAGCTGGAGATCATCCGGGAGAACGGGCTGGTCATCACCCAGGCCCACGCGCCCTTCCCGGCGTATCTGGAAAACGTGCCGGGGCTGCTGGATTACGCCATCAAGATCTATCAGGCGTGCATCCGGCTGTGCCACGCGGCAGGGTGCAAAAATCTGGTGGTGCACGGCATCTCCATGACGCCGGGCAGCCCGGCCCTCACCCGGCAGCGGGTGGACGAACTGAACCGCAAGCTCTATGGGGAGCTGATCCCCGTGCTGCGGGAGACGGACGTGACCGTCTGTCTGGAGAATCTTTTCACCGGCGCGGGCGGGCAGATCTACGAGGGGAACTGCTCCGACGCCGCCGAGGCCGTGGAGTACATCGATACCCTGAACGAGGCAGCCGGGAAGCAGTGCTTCGGGCTGTGCGTGGATACCGGCCACCTGAATCTCCTGCGTAAGAACATGACCCGGTATATCCACACGGTGGGCAGCAGGATCAAGTGCCTCCACGTCCACGACAACGACGGCCGGGACGATCTGCACCGGATGCCCTTCACCGGCACGGTGCGCTGGGAGGAACTGCTGGAGGCCCTCCGGGAAGTGGGCTACGATGGGGACTTCAGCTTTGAGACCTTCGCCCAGGTCTCCCGGGACCGTATGCCGCCGGAGTACATCCCCATCTACCTGACGGCCATCGCCCAGGTGGGGCGCATCTTCATCCAAAAGCTGGCGGGCTAACGCATCCCACCCACCACGGCGCAAGGAAAGGCTCCTGTTTCGGAGCCTTTTCCTGTGGGCCGGGTTTTTACATTTCGTTTACACTTCCATGATTACTTGATGACTTCCCCCAGGGTATGCTATGATAAAAGAACCCACAGGAGGTCATCCCATGAAAACACTGAAAGCCCTTGCTGCGTGCCTATGCGCCCTTTCGTTGCTGTGCTCTCTCTCGGCCTGCCTAAAAGACCCGGAGGGGTCCATCGTGGTGCACAAGAGTTTGGAGGGTCTGATCCAAGCCGCCCAAACGGAGGACGACGGCCGGGTGAACGCCGCCGGACTGCGGGAATCCGCCGCCGAAACGGGTTTCAGCTATGTCGGGCAGTTTGCGGACCAGGAGCTGGGCGTGACGGTGAACGTCAACGCCTCCATCGAAATTCCCGAGACAGAGTTGGGGGTTTACCGCGTGCGGCAGAAGCCCTTCGAGCAGGATTTCATCGACCGGGTGCGAGCGGCGCTGATGGGCGACGCGCCGGTGTATGAGGGCGGCGCGCTGCGCATCCTGCTCCGGGAGGACGTGGAGACCATCCTCGCCACGGCCCGCAGCACCATCGCTTCGATGGAGGAGCTCCTGCGAGACCCCGAGGTGCAGGCGGACCCCGACCGGGTGCAGGAGCTGGAGGATTCCATCCAAGACTGGCAGGAAAGCCTGGACCACTACCAGCCCCTCTATGAAAACGCTCCCACCGAAGTGGACGTGACCGATTATCCTGCCGACGGGCAGCTGCACACCGACAGCGCCGTCTATGCACTGCATCCCGAGTTCTTTTCCCAGGCGCCCGAGGATACGGCGGACGAAGCCCTGTTTGTAGTCTCCGATGGCGCCGACGGCAGCTATCGGACCCTGCGGGTGCGCAATTCGGAGCAGGACGGGAATCTGCTCTCCTACCGCGCCTGCCCGGCGGAATATCTGGATACGGAGCCGGAAGTGACGGACTTCGATCTGGACCTTTCGCCCATGCCGGCCAACGACACGGTGCCGGAAGATTTCCTTTACCGCGGCTTCTGCTACGACGGCAGCACGGTGTTCACGCCCTATGAGCACGACGAGACCACCGTTTCCCAGGAGGACGCGCTGGCCACCGCCCAGGCCTTCCTGGAAAAGCTGGGACTGGAAGATTTCGCATTCGAGCAGGGCGGGCTCTTTAACGAGCTGATCCCCACCGATAAGGCCAGAGAGGTGTGGCCCTATCGGCACTGCTTCATTTTCCGGTTTCGCCGCACGGTGGATGGGGTGATGGTCACCCAGGTCAGCGGCGAAAAGCGGGAGATCAACGACGATGCCGGCGAAGATTTCCTGCCCCGGGCATGGCCAGAGGAATTCATCGAGCTGAGGATCAACGACAGCGGAGTGGTGGGATTTGACTACTCCGCGCCGCTGGAGATCACCGAGACCGTGGCGGAAAACGCAGCCCTGCGGCCGCTCGCCGAAATTCAGAACACCTTCGAGACCATGGTGTGCTACGTCAACGCCGTGACGGACCCCAACCTGACCTATCAGATCGACGTGGACAAAATGCGCCTGAGCTACACCCGCATCAGCGAGCAGGACAGCTTCGACACCGGGCTGATCGTGCCGGTGTGGAGCTTTGAGGGCGCCCGGGCCATGCTCTTTAGCGGCGCCGCCGATGTGACCCACGGCAGCTTCCTGGAGATCAACGCCGTGGACGGCTCCATCATCGACGGCCAACTGGGATACTAACGGCAAGCTGCCGTTCCCACGACGCGGGTGGTACCGCGGTAAAAAGCCGAAAGGATATCGCCCGCGCTGCACGCTGTGAAAACATATACCAACTCGCCGCACCTGTGGCCTGCGTGCAAATTTGAGGATTCACAGGCAAATCGAAAGCCAAATAAAAAGGAAGTGAGCCAATGCCCAACCGCATCCTGATCGTCGAGGACGAAGCCCCCATCGCCCGGATGATCGCCATGAATCTCCGGGCCGCAGGGATGGAGCCGGTGGTGTTCACCGATCCCATCCGGGCCCGGGAGACGCTTGCCGCCGACCACGATTACGATCTGGCCCTGCTGGATGTGATGATGCCCGGGCTCTCCGGCTTCGAGCTGATGGAGGCGCTGAAGCCCTACGGGGTGCCGGTGATCTTCCTCACCGCCCGGGACGATCTGGAGGCCAAGCTGACCGGGCTCACCGGCGGCGCCGAGGATTACATCGTCAAGCCCTTTCAGGTGCCGGAGCTGCTGGTGCGCATGGAGAAGGTGCTGGCCCGGGGCCGGGGCCGGGAGGACGTGATCCGCTTTCGCGATCTGGAGGTGAACCTGGCCCAGCGCCGGGTGCTCAAGGCCGGGGAGGAGGTCGCCCTCAAGCCCATGGAATTCGACCTGCTGGCGGCGCTGCTGAAAAACCGCAACCGGGCGGTCTCCCGGGAGGATTTGATCGCCCTGGTGTGGGGCGCGAATTATCTGGGTGAGACCCGCACGGTGGACGTGCACATCGGGCAGCTGCGGAAAAAGCTGGGGCTTGCCGAGAGTATCCGCACGGTGCCCAAGGTGGGCTACCGGCTGGAGGACTGACGGATGAGAGAGCACAGAAAAAGCCTCAAGCTGCGCACCCGCATCGCCCTCATTGCCGGGGCGGTGATCTTGCTCACCGCCCTTTTGAACGATTGGGCGCTGCTGGGCATCGTCCGGAACGCCTTTTTCGAGCAGGCCAGACTGGCCGCGGCGTCGGAAAGCGCGGCGGTCTTCCGGGAGTATGAAGATTTTTTGTCCCATCTGCCCGAGACTTCCGCCGTCCCTCAGACGGAATACTTTTTCAAATCCCGGGCCGACGACTACACGCTGGTGACCTGCTCCGGCGAGACCTGGTACAACCGCACGGTGCTGGACGCCGCGCAGCTTGCTGGGCGCGTCCGGCGGGGGGAAGATTCCTTCCGGCTCACTGCCGGCGGGCGCAGCCTGCTGGTTTTCCCGAAGGACATGGGCGGCGGCATCGTGGCCTACCGGGTGGCCGATATCACCGAAGTCTCCTTAAGGGTCTACCGGCTGGGCGCGGCCCTGATCGGGATATCCCTGGGAGTGGCCGCCCTGGCGATCTTTGCCCTGACCTGGATGCTGCGCAGATCACTAAAGCCCCTGCAGGCCCTTTCGGAGGGGGCCCAGGCCATCGCAGAGGGCGCATACGACCGGCGGGTGGCGGAGACCCGTGGGGATGAGATCGGCGCGCTGGGCCGGGATTTCAACCGCATGGCCCGGGCGGTGGAGGAGCACATCGGGGAAGTGGAGGCCAGCGAGGAGAAAAAGACCCGCTTCATGGCCGCACTGACCCACGAGATGAAGACGCCCCTGACGGCTATTTCCGGCTACGCCCAGACCCTGCGCACGGTGCGATTGTCCGAGGAGGACCGGGCCGAGGCGCTGGAGACCATCGCGGAGGAGAGCCGGCGGCTGGACCGGCTGGCCAAGAAGATGTCCCATTTGCTGGAGCTGGAGCGGGACACGGAGCTGCCCTTTGAAACGGTGGCCATCGAAACGCTGCTGGAGGCGGCGCAGCGCATCTGCGGGGCCGCGGCGGAGGCCCATGGGGTGCGGCTCCTTGTGGGCGAAGGCCAGGGCACGCTTTGGGGCGATCCCGATCTCCTGACGGAGGTGCTGGTGAATCTCACGGAAAACGCGGTGCGGGCCAGCCCGCCTGGCGGCGCTGTGCGCCTCTACGCCGAGGACGGCAGTCTGGTGGTGGAGGACGAGGGCTGCGGCATCCCGCCGGAGGAGCTGGCAAAGATCACCGAACCCTTCTACACGGTGGATCGTTCCCGCAGCCGGCAGAACGGCGGCATGGGGCTGGGTCTGGCGATCACCACACAGATTCTGCGGCGGCACGGGATGGAGATGGAGATCGACAGCGCGCCGGGCAGAGGCACGAAAGTCCGGGTTTTTACAATTTGATGATCTTTTCATGAGGACTTGATGACAAAAAAGATGCTAGGATTTTCTTGTGATCCCGGTGTCTTTTTTTGTTGCGGGAGCATTTTGCAGGGATAGGGGGAAGGTTGTGAATTCCTTTGCGTCCGATCTCAAACGGGCGGTTGGCTCCGTCCGCTTTCCGCTGGCGGTGCTGATCCAGCTGGCGGCCCTCTGGGTCGGGGGATTTGCTTCCCAGGCCTACCGCATGACCGTGCCCTTTGTCTGCACGTTGCCCTATGCCTGCGGCTGGCTGGAGGAATATACCGGCAGCTTCACCCGCCTCATGCTGATCCGCTCCACCCGCCGCGGGTACATCCTCTCCAAGTTCTTTGCCTGCGGGCTGGCGGGCGGCGGGGCGGAGGCGCTGGCCGGGTGGGTGTTCACCCTTTGCGCCGGGCCGGAGGCCGCCTGTCCGCTGGGCAGGATGTTCCTTTCGGGATTCTTCTGGGCCTCGGCAGGGGCCCTGCTGACGGCGGCCTTTTCCAGCCGGTATCTGGCCTGGGGCGGGCCCTTCGTGGCGTATTATTTTCTGGTGATCCTCCACGAGCGCTATTGGCCGGCCCTCTACTGCCTGTACCCGCCCGAGTGGATCGACTTCACCCACACCTGGATGTTCGGCGAAGCCGGCCTCTGGCTGATGCTGCTGGGCGGTGTGGCTGCGATGGCCCTGGGGTACGCGGCCCTTTTGGAAAGGAAGATGGAAGATGCGTAAATTGCGGCAGATTCGTTTGACGGCCATGGCCGCCTTCGGGCGGTGGCGGCGCAGCCCGCAGGTGTGGCTGGCCTTTGGGCTGGGGTTCGTGGCCTGCTTTCTCCTTTCCAACAAAGTGATCCTCTTTGCCAGGGATCACGGCACGGCGCTGCAGCTCTGCGAGCCTTTCATCTGGACTTTCGGCGACGCCCGCTCCATCCTGCTGATCTCCCTTTGCCTGCTGCTCCTGTTCGGGGATATGCCCCACCTGGGCAGCGAGACGCCGCTGTTTCTGGTGCGCACCGGCCGGGGCTGCTGGTTTGCGGGGCAGGTGGTGTATCTCACGGCGGCCACGGCCCTTTTCGCCGGGTTTATCCTGCTGGCCACCTGTCTGCTGGCGGGCCCCGGCGCCTATACCGCCGGGGTGTGGAGCGACACGGCGGCGGTGCTGGGGTATTCCGGGCTGGGCGAATCCCTCCAGGTGCCGGCGCTGGTGAAGGTGCTGGAGCTCACCTTTCCCTATGCTTGCGCGGCCCATGTCTTCGGGCTCTTGCTGGGCTATTCCCTGACCCTCGCGGCGCTGATCTTCCTGTTCAATCTCTGCAAATCCCGGCTGGGCATGGCCGCCGGGATGGTGTACAGCGGTTATGGATTCCTTCTCACACCCCAGGGGATCGTCCAAGGGCTGGGGGTGCGGGACAGCACGGCAAATCTCCTTTGCGGCTGGCTTTCGCCCCTCAATCACGCGGCCTATCCCATGCACAGCTTTGGCTTCGACGGCCTGCCCAGACTGTGGGTCTCCTACTGCGTTTTCGCAGGGCTGGGAATTTTGCTCTTTGCCCTGGCCTTTCTGCGGGTGCGGCGGTATTCTTTCAATTTCACGGGAACGGAGCGGTGAACATGGACGGCATGGGCATTCGGGTGGAGCACCTGTACAAATCATTCGGCAAGGAGCGGGTGCTGACGGACGTAAACCTCACCGTGGAGCCGGGAGAGGTCGTGGGGCTGGTAGGGGAAAACGGCAGCGGCAAGACCGTGCTGATGAAGTGCGTCTGCGGATTTCTGCGGCCCGACCGGGGCAGCGTCACCGTGGGCGGCAAGCGGGTGGGGAAGGACTGCGATTTTCCCGAGAGCCTGGGCGTCATCATCGAAACCCCGGGCTTCCTCCCGTATAGGAGCGGCTACCGCAATCTGAAAACCCTGGCGGCCCTCCGGGGCCGGATCGGTCGCAGGGAGATCGACGAGGCGCTGCGGGCCGTGGGGCTCTATGAGAGCCGCCGCAAGGCGGTGGCCAAATATTCTCTGGGGATGCGGCAGCGGCTGGGCATCGCCCAGGCCATCATGGAAGACCCGGCGGTGCTGGTGCTGGACGAGCCCTTTAACGGCCTGGACAAGGTCGCGGCGGCCCGGGTGCGGGCGATTTTGCTTGCCCTGCGGGACAGGGGCAAGGCGATCCTGCTGGCCAGCCACAATCCGCTGGACATCGCAGAGCTTTGCGGCAGGATCTTGGAAATGGAGGTGCAACCTGCATGAAACGCGGCGTATCGGTTTTGCTTGTTCTGTTGTTTTTTGGATTTGGCTTCGCCCATCCCGTCTGCGGCGAGGAGACCCAGCCGGAGCCCACAGAGCCCGCGGCGGAGGCCAGCCCATCGCCCGACCTCAGCCCGGAACCTGCCGTCCCGGTGACGCTTACCATCGACAATGCCAGCGTCTACGAGGGGATGGAGAAAAGCTACGCCCAGGGGTACATCCCTACGGTGCAGGATGGGTGCGCCCTGGTGGTGCTGCCCCTCAAAGGCTCCGTGCCCTTTGCGGAGGACAGTCTCCGGGCCTCGGTGGAGTTGGGAGACGACAGCGCGTCGCCCTTTGTCAGCAAGAATTACGAAAAGACCGTTCCCTTGGCCCGGCATACGGTCAAGGGAGGAAACACCGTGGAAAGCTACTGCGTCCGGTTTGATCTGCAGCTGAAAGCCGACCGCTATCTGGGCGCGTATCCCGTCACGGTGCGCATTGCCGCCGAGACCCTTGGGGGAGAGCCGGTGCGGGAAGCGTTCACCGTGTATGTCACCGTTGCCGACGGCAAAGACCCCAACGCCACGCCCACGCCGGAACCCACGCCTGCGCCCACGCCCACACCCACCGAGGAGCCGGTGATCCTGCCGCCCAAGGTGCTGGTGGCGTCCTGTGAGGCGGTCGCCTTTGAAGACGGCGCACAGCCGGGCGCGGTGGACGCCGGGCAGAGCGTCCGGGTGCGGATCACCCTGAAAAACGCCAGCGAGACCCAGGCGGTGGAGAATCTCACGGTCAGCGCGGCTTCTCCCGGCGACGGCTTTATTTTCGAGAGCCCTGCCGACAGCGTGTACCTGGGTCGCATGGAGGCCGGGGCAGAGGCGGAGGTGGCGTACGACTACACCATCCGCCCCGACACGCCCGCCGGGCAGTATGAGATCCCCCTGTCTTTTGATTTTGCCTATGGCAAGGGCATTTCCGGCTCCGGCACGGGCACCGCCCGCATCGAGGTGAGCCAGCCCCTCCGGCTGGAATTCTCCCTCCTGCAATTGCCCGCCGAAGCGGTGGTTTCCGACACGGTGGAGGTCAATTTCCAGGCGGTCAATCTCAGCCATGCCGCCGCGTATAATGTCCGGGCAACGCTTACCGGCGACGGCCTGCTGCCGGCTGGGGACGCGTATATCGGCGATCTGGAGAGCGGCAGCCTGCAGCAGGCGCCCATGCAGGTGCGTGTCACCGGATTGACCGGGGCCACGCCCTACGGCCGCACCACCGCCACCGTGGTCTACCGCTATCAGGACGGCGCAGGCGTCGACCACGAGGAAGAGGAGAGTTTCACGGTGCAGATCGTCTCGCCTTTTTCCGATTCGCCCACCCAGGAGCCGGATGAGCCGGGACAGTGGTGGGCCGTCATGGGGGCCATCGGCGGGCTGCTTTTGCTATTGGGCGGGTACCTCCTTTTCCGGCGGCTCCGGGTGCGCAGACCGTGAACCGGCTCGCCGCGTTCTATGCCCGGTACCGGCAGGAGGGCCGGGTGAAATTGGCGCTGGTGTTTTTCCTGCTGGCGGGGCATCTGGTGTGGCAGGCAGCGGCTGGATTGGCCTCTTTTGCCGCCGAGGCCCGCCAGCCGGTGGAATACGTGCTGGACACCGAAGCCCAAGGCGCGGTGCGGGCGGAAAGGATCACCGAACTCCGCCTGATGGAGGGCGTGGTAGCGGTCAGCCGCCAGAAGCCCTGCACGCTGGAGATCGGCAGTCAATCGCTCAACGTCACGGCGCTGGAAAGCGGGTACCTGGCCCGCTGCTATGGAATCGCGCCTGCCGAAGGGACGGTCTGGTTGGGCGAAAAAGCGTTCCGCCGCATAGCGGGCGGGGAAGCGAGCCCTTCGGTGCGCAAGCTGTGCACGCTGGACGACCGCACCGGCACTTTGGAACTGACGCTGCTCAAGGCCCTGCCCGACGAGATGGCGGTGGCCCTGGGCGCCAGCGCCACGCTGGGGGACGATGCCCAGCTCCGGGTGCGCTTTGACGGGCGGGCCCTTTCCGGGGCGCGCATCGAGCGGCTGGAGGCCCTGGGCTTCTCCGTGGCGGACCGGGAATCCCTGCTTGCCGAAGAATTCGAGACCCGGCTGCTGCTCACCCGGCTGGGCTATGGGGGCGGCGCGGCGCTGTTGGCGGCGCTGCTGGGCCGGGCATATCTGCAAAGGCCCGGCGGGGCGTGAATCACAAACCCTTGCATCCCGGCGCAAAGGGCGCTATAATACAGGAAAAAGCGGCAAAGGAGCGTCCTGTTATGGAAAAGCCCGCCCTGGTTTTGGCCCGCCCGCTGCCCGTGGCGGCAGCCCACATTCTGCGAGATTCCTACACCCTGCTGGAGATCGACCCCTCCGATCCCGCCTCTCTGGCGGAAGCCCTTTCCCGGGCGGAAGCGTTCATCCCAAACGGCCAGCGGATCGACGAAGCGCTGCTCAGTGGCGCACCCAATCTGCGCATCGTCAGCGACATCAGCGTGGGGTATGACAATTTCGAGCTCACCGCCATGGCGGCCCGGGGCGTGCTGGGCACCCACACGCCCAGCGTGCTGGACGATTCCGTGGCGGACACCATCCTGGGCCTGATGCTGGCCTGTGCCCGGCGGATCAGCGAGCTGGACCGCTATGTGAAGGCGGGCCGCTGGACGGGCCGGGAGGACAGCGCACTCTTCGGGGTGGAGATGAGCCGCAAAACGCTGGGCATCATCGGCATGGGGCGCATCGGGCAGGCGGTGGCCCGGCGGTGCCGGCTGGGCTTCTCCATGGAGATCCTCTACCACAATCGCCGCCCCGTCCCCGATGTGGACGCCACCTATATGGCACTGCCCGACCTGCTGGCAGCTTCGGATTTCGTGCTGGTGATGACGCCTCTCACACCCGAGACCCGTGGGATGATCGGCCTTTCGGAATTCCGGCAGATGAAGCCCACGGCGATCTTCATCAATGCCTCCCGGGGCCCGGTGGTGCGGGAGGAGGAGCTGATCCAGGCGCTGCGGGAAAAGCGCATCTACGGGGCGGGGCTGGACGTGTACGACCGGGAGCCGGTGGAGCCCGGGAATCCCCTGCTCCAATTCCCCAACGTGGTGACCACGCCCCATATCGGGTCGGCCACCCGGGAGACCCGGGACGCCATGGCCATGCGGGCGGCGGAGAATCTGCTGGCCTTCGCCCGAGGGGAAATGCCGCCGGACGTGGTGCCGGAGCTGCGGCAGAAAGCACAATAACACAAAAAAGGCAGGGCCTGCACGAAGCGGGCCCTGTTTTTCTATATGCTGTTTATTCGCCGCGCCGATAGACTTCCCGGCCGCCCAGATAGGTGGCCATAACCGGGATCGATGCGATCTTCTCCGGCGGCACCGCAAAGGGATTCGCCCCCAGGATCACAAAATCCGCCAGCATCCCCGGCGCGATCCGGCCTTTGAGATTTTCCTCAAAACTGGCCTCTGCGCCCCGGATGGTGAAGGAATCCAGCGCCTCCTGCACCGTGAAAGCCTGCTCCTCGAGATAGGGCTTGCCGCCCGCGAGGCTTTTCCGGGTCACCGCGCACTGGATGCCCGCCAGCACGTCGGGCCGTTCCACCGGGCAGTCGCTGCCGTTGCTCACCGACACCCCGCCGGAAAGCAGCGTCTTCCAGCAGTAACTGGTGGCCGCCAGCGCCGGGCCCACACGGTCTTCCACAATGCGGGTATCGTAATCCAGAAAAATGCTCTGGGCATAGACGTGCAGTCCCAGCGCACGAATCTTCTCCAGCTGGTCGGGCCGGGTGATCTGGCAGTGGACGATCCCATGGCGGTGGTCTGCCCGGGGATGGGCCATGAGCGCTTTTTCATAGGCCGCCAGCACCCGATCCAGACAGGCGTCGCCGATGGCGTGCACTGCCGCCTGCATTCCCGAGCGGTGGGCCAGGCCGATCATGTCGTCCAGCGTCTCCTGGGAGAACACCGGGATACCCCGGGTGGACGGATCGTCGGCGTAGGGCCGGGACAGATAGGCCGTGCGCGGCCCCAGCGCGCCGTCGCCCAGCATTTTCAGCGGCCCGATGCGAAACATCTCGCTGCCATCGCCCGTCCGATTGCCCGCCGCCAGAAAGCCCTCCAGCGCCGGCAGGGAGGCAAAATTGCACTGCTCATACACCCGCACCGTCAGTTTCCCTTCGGCCTCCAGCTCCCGGTAGGCTTCGTTCACTGTCTCCCAGGGCAGGCCCCGGAACACGCAGTAGTCGTCGGTCTGGCTGCCGGTGATCCCATAGGAATTGAGAGTTTTGCAGGCGGCCCGCAGCATTTCCTTCACTTCGTCTTTGGTGGGGACGGGCATGGCGTTGTAGATCAGATCCATGGCGCTGTCGAAGAACCGCCCGTCGGGCTCGCCGTGCTCCATGCCGATCCGCCCGCCCTCCGGCTGCGGGGTATTGCCGTCGATGCCCACTAGCGCCAGCGCCCGGGAATTCACCGCCAGGCAGTGGCCGCAGGCCCGAATGGCGCACACCGGCCGGGTGAGTGAGACCCGATCCAGATCGTACCGGTCGGGCATTTTGCGGGTATCAGCAAAGTAATCCTGATTCCACCCCCGGCCTTTGATCCACCCGTCGCCGGGGTGGCGCTCGCCGAAGGCCCGCAGGCAGTCCAGCAGATCGGCCAAAGAGCCGGTGTGTCCGGCCAATTCCGCCGTAAACAGCGTGCTGCCCAGGGAGAGCAGGTGCATGTGACTGTCGATGAAACCGCTGCACACGAACTGCCCGGCCAAATCAACCACCCGGGCGTCCGGCCCGGCCGCCGATCGCGCCGCCTGTTCCGGCCCGGCAAAGAGGAAGCGGCCGTCCTCCTCCACAAAGCTGTCGGTGAGCGGCAGCGTCCCGGTATAGACCGCGCCGTTTTTGTATAGCGTCCTCATGGGCGATCCTCCTTGATCCAATCGTTTCTGTCCGCATCATACAACAAAACGCCGGCGATTGCAAGTTTTTCCGGCCCGATGGAAAAACCGTTGCAATCCGCAGAAAAGGATGGTATAATTTTCTACGTATGCGAGTGAACCGGATGCGTCCGGACAAAAAAGCGAATCGGGGAAGGTGCTCAAATGCAGTTTGTCAACGCCCAGAAGATCTGTAAGGGCATGGAAATGGGGGATATTCCCCCCACAAGGGAGATCGTGAAAAACGCCGTGGGCGTGGCCTGGCCGTCGGTGCTGGAGTCCTTTTTCGTCTGCCTGGCGGGACTGGTGGATACCATCATGGTGGGCTCCATGGGCTCCTATGCCATCGCGGCGGTGGGCCTGACCACCCAGCCCAAGTTTTTGGGATTGGCGATCTTCCTCTCCCTCAACGTGGCGGTGTCGGCCATCGTGGCCCGGCGCAAGGGCGCGGGGGATCGGGAAAGCGCCAACCGGGTGGTGCGGATGCTGCTGCTGGTGACGCTGCTGCTGGCGGCGGTGATCAGCGTCCTGTTTGTGATCTTTGCCAGCCCCATCGTGCGGCTGGTGGGCTCTCAGCCCGATACCCATGAGGCCGCGGTGCAGTACCTCCAGATCATCATGGGCGGGTCGGTGTTCAACGTGGTGTCTTTGGTGCTCAACGCCGCCCAGCGGGGCGCGGGGAATACCCGCATCGCCATGACCACCAACATCATCTCCAACACGGTCAACGTGATCTTCAATTATCTGCTCATCGGCGGCAACTTCGGCTTTCCCAAGCTGGGGATTCGCGGCGCCGCCATCGCCACGGTGCTGGGCACGGTGTGTGCGTGCGCCCTGAGCGTGCGGTCGGTGCTGCACCGGGACGGCTTTATCTACCTGGGCGCCGTCAAGGGATGGATCGCCGACAAGCTGAGCATCCGCTCGGTATTCAGCGTGGGCTCCAGCGCCTTTGTGGAGCAGATTTGCCTGCGCATCGGATTCCTGCTGTTCTCCATGACAGTGGCCCGGCTGGGCACCACGGAAATGGCCGCGCACCAGGTGGGCATGAATCTGATGAGCATGTCCTTCTCCATCGGCGACGGCTTCTCCGTGGCGTCGGTCACGCTGATCGGTCAGAGCCTGGGCCGCCAGCGGGCGGACTTGGCGAAGATATACGGCAACGTGTGCCAGAAGATCGGCCTGCTGTGCGCCTGCGTGATCTCCACGGTGTACTTCATTTTCGGCAGGAACATCTTCACCCTGTTCAGCACCGAGCAGCCGATCCTGGATTACGGTGCCACCATCATGCGCATCCTGAGCCTGATGCTGTTCCTGCAGATCGAGCAGGTGGTGCTGTTCGGCTGCCTGCGGGGCGCGGGAGATACCAAGTTTACGGCGTTTGTTTCGCTGATCAGCGTCACCCTCATCCGTCCGGCCATGAGCTGGCTGCTGTGCTACCCGCTGGGGCTGGGGCTCATCGGCGCATGGCTGGGGATCTTCTGCGACCAGGCGCTGCGCTTCACCATGACCTTCGTCCGCTTCCGCAAGGGCAACTGGACCCGGTTGAAGCTGTAGCGTTCGGCACTCCGTTCATTCTAAAGGATTTGCAGCCCGCCCTCACCTCCGTGCCTTTCCGCGCGCTTGCAAAAATTGTCATTCATAAGCGAGGAACATCGAGTTAGAATACTTATTGCAAACGCGAAAAGAAACCATTTTGAATGAAGGAGAGAGCGAAATGAAGAACAATTCTGTTATGGTCCCCGAGGCCAAGGACGCCATGGAGCGTTTTAAGATGGAAGCCGCCAACGAAGTGGGCGTCAACCTGAAGCAGGGCTACAACGGCGATATCACCGCCCGTCAGGCCGGCTCCGTGGGCGGCCAGATGGTCAAGAAGATGATCGAGAGCTACGAGAACAGCCTGAAGTAAATCTGATGGCGGAGAGGCGCCCTGTCTTCGGACGGGGCGCTTTCTCGTTTCATTCATAATCCTCCAGCACCGCCCGGGCCCGGGAGAGATTTTCGGTCCAGATGCCCGCTTTCAGGATCGCCACATCCTCCTGGGGCAGCAGGGCAACGTCCGCGCTGGATGTGAGCACCGGGCTGCCCCGGCCGTTTTCAAAGACGCATATCTTCCCGTTGGACAGGGTGATCAGGTAGGCAGGCCCGGCGGAAGCGGCGGGTTTGGGGGCGGAGGCGGACGAAACCGCCGGGGAAGGAGAAGGTTTTTTCGCGGTTTCTTGACTTGAGGCAGAATTTGGGATATAATAGCTTGCAGCCACCTCTTGGGCCGCGTGGATGTCCCGCCGAAGGGCCAGTGCTGCCGCGGAGATCACCAGCGCCGCCACCGTGAGGAGCAGCAGGACCAACGTGTATTTCCTGTAGATTTTGGAGGACTCTTTTTCCATAAAATATCACCTCCGGCATAGTATGCGTCCCTTTTTCCCGTTCTATGCCAGAGCTTTAGCCGATCACAGGCGAAAGGAGACAGATATGGCCAGACGTGCAGATATGAACCGATACACCACACCCCAGCGTGGGCAGACTTCCCAGTGCACCGAGGGCGAATTGGCCCAGACCGCCGGCGCTACCGCCGCCAGCGTAGGGGGCATGGTCTGGAAAGCGATCAAGACCGTCCTCTGGGTGGGGCTCATCGCCGGGGTGCTGGTGATGCTTTCCGTGGCGTCCTATATTTTCAGCTTCCGCAATTCCGCTCCGCCCAACATCTATGCCATGAGCCTGAGCTATTCCAGCATCGTCTATCTGGATCACAACGACGGCACCTCGGAGGAATACCTCTCTCTGTATGGCAACGAGAACCGGGTGTGGGTGCCCTTAAGCGACATCCCCGTGTATATGACCACCGCCCAGATCGCCATCGAAGATCACCGCTTCATGGAGCACAAGGGCGTGGACTGGCGCGGCACTTTGGGGGCCGTGGCCGGTCTGGTGGGGTATGGCAATAACCGGGGCGGCTCCACCCTGACCCAGCAGCTCATCAAGAACATCACCGGCGAGACCCAGGTGAGCATCAAGCGGAAGATCAAGGAGATATTCACCGCGCTGAACCTGGAGGGCGGCTATACCGACGAAAACGGCGTGCATCACGCGGGCTACAGCAAGGAAGAAATTCTGGAAGCCTACCTGAACATCGTCAACTATGGCGGTACCTGTCAGGGCGTGGAAGCTGCCGCCAACTACTATTTCAATAAATCTATCAGCCAGTGCTCTCTGGCCGAGTGCGCTCTCATCGCCGGGATCACCCAAAATCCCTGGCAGTACAATCCCATGATCTTCCCGGAGGATTCCAAGGAGCGCGCCGAGGTGGTGCTGGACCGCATGCTGGAGCTCTCCGAGGGCGGCGAGCTGGTGAGCAGGCTCACCGCGCCCATCACCCAGAGCGAGCACGACGCCGCAGTGGCCGAGCTGGAAAGCATGGACTTCCTGGGCGTGGAAGACACCAGTGGGGAAGAGGAAGACGAGAAGCAGGATAGCTGGAACTGGTATATCGACCTGATGTTCGAGGACGTGGTGGAGGACTTGCAGGCCAAGTTTGGCTATTCCGAAGCCGTGGCCGTGGACATGATGTACAACGCCGGTCTGGAGATTCACAGCGCCATGGACCTGGAGCTCCAGGAGGACGTGGAGAATTTCTTCCTCACCACCGATTCTCTGGCGGAAGACCCCGCCGTGGAGCTGGGCTTTTATATGATCGACCCCTACACCGGGCGCACCATGGCCGTGGTGGGCGGCCGGTATGAGAAGCAGGGCAACCGTCTGTATGATTTCGCCACCGACGCCGCCCGGCCCTCGGGCTCTTCCATCAAGCCCATCGGGCCCTATTCCGTGGGCATCATGACCCGGGAGATCACCTTCGGCTCCGTGCTCAAGGACGAGCCGCTGCCCAATTATCCCAACGGCGGCCCGCAGAACTTCAGCCGCACCTACGAGAAAAACATGAATGTGGATATCGCCATCGCCAAGTCCCAGAATGCTCCGGCGGCTTGGCTGTGCAACACGGTGTCGCCCGAGTCCTGCTATGATTTCCTCACCCAGTCCCTGCACATGACCTCCTTCACCGAGGAAGATTCCCACAGCATTTCGGCCATGGCGCTGGGCGGCCAGAGCTGGGGCGTGAAGGTGGAGGAGATGGCCGCCGCGTTCAGCATCTTTGCCAATGGCGGCGTGTACCACAAGCCCATGACCTACTACTATGTGAAGGATCACGACGGCAACGTGATCTTGGACAACCGGGCCGATGCGAATCCCGGCGAACAGGTGATGACTTTGGAGCAGGCCACCGTGATGAATCATCTGCTCCAGTGCCCGGTGTACTATCCCCAGGGGACGCTCTATGGCTTCTCCGGGTATAACATGACCCTCTATGGCAAGACCGGTACCACCGACGACAGCAAGGACCTGTGGACTATGCTGGGCACGCCCTTCGGGGTGATGGGCCTTTGGGCCGGCTATGAGAATCCCAGGGAGCTGTGGGATTCCAGAAGCTCCGCCCGGCCGCTGCAGGCGCTGCTGGATCACCTGCTGGAAAAATACGACTGGTCCAGCGCGCCGGGGTACACTCTCAGCGACAACGTGGTTTCCCGCACCTTCTGCCGGGACAGCGGCAAGCTGGCCGGGCCCAAGTGCTTCTCCACCGCCACCGGCTGGTACGAGCTCTCCAACGTCCCCGGCACCTGCAACGGCGGCTCCGACCACATCACCGGCAAGAACACCCTGTCGCCGTCCCCGTCGGCTTCGCCCTCCGCGTCGCCGTCTCCGTCGCCGTCACCTTCGCCCACGGTGAGCGTAGCTCCCTCCATTACGCCTCCGCCGCCCAGCGAATCGCCCACACCGACACCGCCTCCGCCCACGGAAGAACCCACACCGCCGCCTACGGAGCCGCCTACGGAGCCGCCTACGCCTACGCCGCCTCCGGCCACGGAAGAACCTACGCCCACGCCTACGCCGCCGCCGCCGACCGATCCGCCGCAGACGGAACCGCCTGTGGAAAGTCAGGAGGACCCCAATGTTCAGGCGGCCGACCCGGGAGAGGGTTGACAGGCTTTCCCGATTTGCATATTCTGTGGTAGGCTGTCCTGTGTCCTGGGCAGCCCTACCATGCTGTAAAAAGAGGTTTTGCGAATTATGGCACTGATCGTGCAGAAGTTCGGCGGCTCCTCGGTGAAGGACGCCGAACAGATCAATAACGTGGCGGAGATCGTGACCTCCGCCTACCGGGCCGGCAACCGGGTGGTGGCGGTGGTCTCCGCCCAGGGAGACACCACCGACGAGCTGGAAGCCCAGGGACTGGCGATCAATCCCAGCCCCTCCAAGCGGGAAATGGATATGCTGCTCTCCGCCGGGGAGCAGATTTCTGCCGCGCTGCTGGCCATGGCCATCGAGGAGCTGGGGTGCCCGGTAGTCTCCCTTTTGGGCTGGCAGGCGGGATTTGAGACCACCTCCACCCACGGGGAGGCCCGCATCCGCCGGGTGCGGGTGGAGCGGATTTTGAAGGAGCTGGATCAGCGGCGCATCGTGGTGGTGACGGGCTTTCAGGGCGTCGACCGCTACGGCGACATGACCACCCTGGGCCGGGGCGGCTCGGACACCAGCGCGGTGGCCATAGCCGCGGCCCTCAAGGCGGACCTGTGCCAGTTCTACAAGGACGTGGACGGGGTGTACACCGCCGATCCCAGAAAAGTCCCCGGCGCCCGCAAGCTGGATTTTATCTCCTACGATGAGATGCTGGAGCTGGCCACGCTGGGCGCGCAGGTGCTCCACAACCGTGCGGTGGAGATGGCCAAGAAGTACAACATCCGGCTGGAGATGCTTTCCAGCCTGACCCGCACCCGCGGTACCATCGTGAAAGGGGAACGTAAAATGGAAGAAATGCTGCTCAGCGGCGTGACAAAAGACGACAACACCGCCCGCATCTCGGTGATCGGCGTGCCCGACCGCCCCGGCATGGCCTTTAAGATTTTTTCCACGCTGGCGGCCAAGGGCATCAACGTGGATGTGATCCTCCAGTCCATCGGCCGCAACGGCACCAAGGACATCAGCTTTACCGTGCCCAGCCCGAAGATGGAGGAGGCCGTGGCCCTGATCGAGGAGCAGCGGGAAAACTGGGGCGTGACCGACATCATTTCCGATGAGGACGTGGCAAAGGTTTCCATCGTGGGCGCGGGGATGGAGACCCATCCCGGCGTGGCGGCGGAGATGTTCGAGGCGCTGTTCAGCCAGAACATCAACATCCGCATGATCTCCACCAGCGAGATCAAGATCACCGTGCTGCTGGACAAGGCCGACGGGGATCGGGCGGTCAAGGCGATCCACGACAAATTCTTCGGCGACGTGTGATTTTCCGGATCCCGGCAGTCGCGCCAGCGATTGCACAAAAACCCAAAGCGTAAATCGACCCCTGACGGCAAGAATAAGTCAGGGGTGATTTTTATGGTGAATCCTTATTATCTCAGCGCCGGGCCCATCATGGATCCCATGCCCATGGGGATGATCCCCCTGATCGATTTTGACCTGCGGGATTACCCCGAGGAGATTCGCGAGGCCCTGGAGCAGCGCCGGAACGAGATCGGCAGCGCGGAGGACTTAAAGCGCATCGCCTTTGAATTGATGTACCGCCGGTGAGCAAAAGCGGACAGGGTTGCACCTGCCCGCTTTTTGCCGGTTTTTCCGGAAAAGTACTTGCAATTTTCCCCGCAACGGAGTATAATGATTTTCACGATCCATACGCCGGAATGATGGAATTGGCAGACGTGCTGGACTCAAAATCCAGTGGTAGCGATACCGTGCGGGTTCGACCCCCGCTTCCGGCACCAAAAGAAACACCTCCCCTTTTGGGGAGGTATTTCTTTTGGCCGAGGGGTCGAACCCGAGAGGGTCCGAGCGTAAAGAAAATGTCCCGGTGGGACATTTTTAGCGAAGAGCGGCGAATCCGGTACTGCGGTGCGCAGCACCGGGGTGGATGAGCCGGCAAGCCGCGCAGCGGCTTGTCGACCCCCGCTTTTTTGCATGGACAGGATTTTAGCCTAGAAGGGGTGCTGGTCGCCAGTGGCGACCGTTTAGCGCCGTTCTACGCTCCGCTTCGGTCGGTCCTGGGCGCGTCCCGCCGGGACGCAGGACCCGAGCCGGCAGGCGGGAATCGAGCGTAAAGAAAATGTCCCGGTGGGACATTTTTAGCGAGGAGCGGCGAGACCGAGACCCCACAGCGAAGCTGTGGGGTGGGCGAGCCGGCAGGCCGCACAGCGGCTTGTCGACCCCGCTTTTTTGCATGGACAGGATTTGAGCCTAGAAGGGGCGCTGGTCGCCGGCGGCGACCGTTTAGCGCCGTTCTACGCTCCGCTTCGGTCGGTCCTGGGCGCGTCCCACCGGGACGCAGGACCCGAGCCAGCAGACGAGACCTGTACGTTAAGAAAACGTGCCTGTGGCACGTTTTTAGCGAAGAGCTGCGAAGCCGGTACCACGGCGCGCAGCGCCGGGGTGGATGAGCCGGCAAGCCGCGCAGCGGCTTGTCGACCCCCGCTTCACGCTTCGCCCACCCCCATCGCAACAAGAAACCCATTTTCACGGGAGGGCACTATCTCGTATGCCATCCCACCTGCAAGCTTTCCGATCTCCTGGGCAGAATACGGATGGAACACCATCCCGTCCCATTTCCCGCGCATGAACCGATAGTCTCCGTCTTCGCTGGTTTCGTGCGGCTCCGACTCATATTCGCTGTCTGTCTCGTCCAAAGTCAGCAGCACGCAGCCGCCGGGCCGAACGATACGCATGAGCTCCTTCACTGCGTCCATGCCTTGCCGTATAGGCGTGTGGTCAATGACGTCCCTGATGACAACCGCGTCAAAAGATTGGGAGGGATACCCTGTTGACAGGACAGAAGCCTGCTTAAAACTCGTTACCGAATATCCATTCTCTGCAAGCAGTTTTTTCGTCAACGACACAGCGTCTTCCGCAATATCAAAGCCGGAGACCGAAAAGCCGAACCGTGCCAGTTTAAGCGCATAGACGCCACATCCACATCCGGCGTCGCAGACAGAATGAACCTCCCGCTTCAGTAGAAAATCAATGATCTCATCTTTTTCCGGGTCTAAACCGGCGGCGTAGGATGCGATGCGATCCGGGGCGATCGCTCCCCATGTGCGATCCCAAAACGCTTGATTCGTATCTGCTTTCATCCTTTCCTCACCCCTCCTTTGCATATTCCCTTTCCATCAGCGCGCAAATGGCCCCAGCCGCGTTTGCCGGGATGACCCGCCGCTGGTTTGCCCGCATGGTCTCCCGGCGGCCTTCGTCCATCAGCTGTTCACAGGCGTCCAGCAGCTGCTTCTTGGGAAAGTTGACCGCGCAGCACATGCCGTTCTTTTCAAAAAAGGCCATGTTGCGGGTCTCGCAGCCCGGGATCGGCGTGATGTGGATCAGCGCGGTGCCGATCACCGCCGCCTCCGTGGAGGACAATCCTCCCGGCTTGGAGAGAAAGAGATCGCAGGCGCGCATATATTCCGCCATCCGGGGCGTATAACCCAAAAGCGTACAGCGCTGCCCGTAGGCCCGATCCAGCTGTTGATACAGGGCGTGATTGTTGCCGCAGACCACGATCAGCCGCACCGCGTCCACATAATGGTCCAGCAGCAGGGAGACGATCTGCTCGATCTGTCCCGCGCCGATGCTGCCGCCGGCGATCAGGATGTACCGGGCGTCGGGATCCAACCCCAGCCGCCGCCGTGCCTCCGCCCGATCCATGGGCTCCCGGAACTGCCGCCCCACGGGGATGCCCAGGGGCACGATGCGCTCTCTGGGCACGCCCCGGGACACGTATTCTTCGGTGAGCGCCTCGGCAGGAGTCACGTAGTAGTCGCAGTCGGTCTCCTCCGTAAAGGGGATGCAGGTATAATCCGTGGCGATGAAGTAGGTGGTCGGTACCGCGATCCCGCTCCGCTTCATATTGGTGATGATCTCCACCGGGAAGAGGTGGGTCGCCGCGATGGCATCAAAACGGTTTTCGCGGAGAAACTTTTCCAGCAGCGGCACCATGCCTTTGTTCAGATGATAGACTGGCGAGGAGACCGGCAGCTTGCGGTAGACGTTCCCCAACCGATACGCCATGCCAAAGGCGGAAGGCGCCCTC
Source organism: uncultured Clostridia bacterium (assembly GCA_947631855.1). Classification (GTDB taxonomy): domain Bacteria; phylum Bacillota; class Clostridia; order Oscillospirales; family Acutalibacteraceae; genus Acutalibacter. The sequence goes on from CANRMX010000007.1 coordinate 35,891, forward strand.
TGCGCCACGATATTGTAGGCGTTGTTGACCACTTCGGCGGTCTTTTCGCCTTTCAGCAGATATGGATTCAGCATTTTTACGCTGTGGCCCCTGGCGGCCAGCTCCTGTTCCACCGCCGAGCACGCGCTGTTGTGGCCTCCGCCTGTCCCGCAGGAGAGGAGCAACACATTCATAGCTTATCCCTCGAATCTTTCAGATTTCTCACAAGCCTCTCAAAATTCGCACCCAAGTATATGGGAGTATACCACAAGAGGGGAAACCTCGTCAAGGCGGGGAGGCAAAATCAATGGGGAGCGGCGCATCCTTTTTCCCTCTTTATTTTTTCGGCGGATTCGTATATAATAGGGATAGACAGCACGCGCCGCATTATGCGCGGCCCGCGACTCCCCGAAGAAAGGTTGGTTTCAATGCCTGAGGAATACTCTATCCCGTTGAGCAATGTCATCCGGGAGCTGGCCCTCACCGAATGTTATCTGCCCCGCAGCGCCGAGGAGATCATGCTCACCTCCCGGGACATCAACCGTCCCGGCGTGGAATTCAGCGGCTTTTTCGATCTGTACGATCCCCGGCGTATCAGCATCCTGGGCCTGGGCGAGCTGAGCCTGCTGAGCAGCTACACCCCGGAGAAGGCTTCCGAGATCATCGACCACTTCTTTTCCATGCGGCCTGTCACCGTGATCTTCGCCCGGGACCTGGAGCCCAGCCCCATGATCGAGGAGAAGGCGGAGAAGTACGGCGTGCCGCTGCTCCTCTCCGCGGACTCCACCTCCAACGTGATGGCCGACCTGATCTCCTACTTAAACGTGGCCCTTGCGCCGCGGGTCACCCGCCACGGGGTGCTGGTGGAGGTGTACGGCGAAGGGGTGCTGCTGCTGGGCGACAGCGGCGTGGGCAAAAGCGAGACCGCCGTGGAACTGGTCAAGCGCGGGCACCGATTGATCGCCGACGACGCGGTGGAGATTCGCCGCACCTCCCGGCGCACGCTGGTGGGCCAGGCCCCGGCAAATATCCGGCATTTCATCGAGATGCGGGGTATCGGCATCATCAACGCCCGGCGCATTTTCGGCATGGGCGCGGTGAAGGATTCCGAGAAGATCAATATGTGCATCAACATGGAGCTGTGGGATTCCACCAAGGTTTACGACCGCATGGGTATCGACAGCGAATACACCGAGATTTTGGGCATCCGGGTGCCGGTGGTCACCATCCCGGTGAAGCCCGGCCGCAACCTGGCCATCATCATCGAGGTGGCCGCCATGAACAACCGCCAGAAGCGCATGGGCTATAACGCCGCCCACGAGCTGCTGGTGGCGCTGGGGATGGACCCCAACGAACTGCAAAGCCAGGAAGTGCTCAAGGAACTGGACGTATAAACGGGGCGGTATGGCGCTGCACGCGCATAATTTTCCCGGCCTCGCGTACATTTACCCGAGAGAGGGAGGCGCTCCCATGAAACCGGATTACACTCGATTGGATCAACTCACCCAGGCCCTGGACTGCCCGTGCCTTGTCCGGGAGCCCATGGGGCGGCACACCACCTTCCGCATCGGCGGCCCGGCGGACCGTTTTGTCACCGTGGGCACCCGAGAGCAGCTTTTGGCGCTGGTGGGCCTGCTGGAGGCGGACCGCCTGCCCTGGATGATCGTGGGCAACGGCTCCGATCTGCTGGTGTCGGACGCCGGTTACCGGGGATGTGTCCTGGCCCTTGGGGGCGAATTCAAGGCGGTGAAGCTGCTGCCCGACGGCCGCACGCTGCGGGCCGGGGCCGGCGCGAATCTGGCGGCGGCGTGCACTTTTGCCCGGGACCACAGCCTTTCCGGGCTGGAATTCGCCTGGGGGATCCCCGGGACCGTAGGCGGCGCGGTGTATATGAACGCCGGGGCGTACGGCGGAGAGATGCGGGATGTGCTGGTGCAGACGGGCCACCTTGCCCGGCCCGGGGCGATCGAGACTGTCCCGGCGGAGCAGCTGGCGCTGGGGTACCGCAGCAGCCGCTACCGGGAGAGCGGGGAGATCGTCTTGTTTGCCGATCTGCAGCTGACTCCCGGCGACCCCGTGGAGATCGCCGCCCGGATGGACGACCTGATGGCCCGCCGCAAGGCGAAGCAGCCCTATGACCTGCCCAGCGCGGGCAGCGTGTTCAAGCGGCCCAAGGAGGGCTATGCGGCGGCGCTGATCGAGAGCTGCGGCCTTAAGGGCCGAAGGGTGGGGGGAGCGCAAGTCAGCCCCAAGCACGCAGGTTTTATTGTGAACACCGGCGGCGCCACCTGCGCCAATGTGCAGGAACTTATCGAGATCGTTCGGCAGGAAGTGCGCGAAAAAACCGGCGTAGCGCTGGAATGCGAAGTCATCCCGGTGGGCGAAGAATAGGCCGTGCTTGGGCCCGTCCCAGACACGCAGGCTTTATTGTGAACACGGGCGGCGCTACTTGCACCAATGTGCAGGAACTTATCGAGATCGTTCGGCAGGAAGTGCGCGAAAAAACCGGCATCGAAATGGAATGTGAAGTCATCCCGGTGGGCGAAGGGCAGCCGGGAGCGGAAGGATAAAACGGAAAGGGAAGAGGAACTATGGAATTCGTCATCGTCACCGGACTTTCCGGCGCGGGCAAGACCCAGGCCATGCACGCGCTGGAGGACATCGGCTTTTTCTGCGTGGACAACCTGCCTCCGGCGCTGATCCCCGTGTTTTATGACCTGTGCACCCAGTCCGAGGGATTCCGCAGCCGCATCGCGGTGGTCACCGATACCCGGGGCGGCGAGCTGTTCAAATCCTTCTTTGCCGCGCTGGAGACCCTCAAGCGGGATCACAAGCCCTACAAGATCTTGTTTTTGGATTCTTCCGACCCGGTGCTGGTGCGCAGGTTCAAGGAGACCCGCCGGCGGCATCCCCTTTCGGATGATCTGGGCGGGGCGCTGGAGCAGGCGGTGAAGCTGGAGCGGGATATGCTGGGCCCGGTGAAGGACTGCGCGGATTACGTCATCGACACCTCCGGGGTATCGCCGACCCAGCTGCGGGTGCGGGTCTCTCAGTTGTTTCTGGAAGGGGCAAGCGATTCCCTTTCGGTGCACTGCATCAGCTTCGGATTCAAATTCGGCATCCCCATGGAGGCGGATCTGGTGTTCGATGTGCGCTGCCTGCCCAATCCCTTTTACGAGGACGCCCTGCGGCCCCTGACGGGATTGGATCCTCAGGTGCGGGATTACGTGATGGACAGCGACGACACCCGGGGATTCCTCACCCGTTTCACCGACATGGTGGATTATCTCCTGCCCCTTTACGGCAAGGAGGGCAAGAGCCAGCTGGTGATCGCCGTGGGCTGCACCGGCGGGCATCACCGGTCGGTGGCGTTGGCCCAGTATATGTGCGACCACCTGGCGGGGCAGGGGATCCGCGCCAGCGTGACCCACCGGGACATTCAGAAGTCGTAAGCGGGTGCTCCGCCCAACCCGCACCGCATCCCGCGCTCCGCGCGGCGCGGCCTCTCTGCGAGAGGGCGCCGTCCCTTCCGGGACGATGCGGTGCGGGCCCGGCGGCCCTGCAATAGCCGAAGGAACAAGCCTATGTCATTTTCAGCCAGGACCAAAGCGGAGCTCTGCGAGATCGAGCCCAAAAAAGACTGCTGCCTGCGGGCCGAATGCTACGGCGCGTGGCTTTTTTCCCGCTGCTTCACGCTGCTGGACGCCGCCTTTACCACCGAAAGCGCTCCTGCCGCCCGCAGGATGCTGGAGCTTGCCGGGGCTGCCGCAGGCGTCTCCGGGGAATTGACCTACGCCTTCAGCCGCCGGAAAAAGCCCTCCTACCGTGTGACCCTGCCCGACGCTGCCGCCCGCCGCCAGCTGCTGGAAACCTTTGGCCACACCGGGCGGGAATCCAGCCTGGGCATCAACCGGGCGGTGCTGGAAAACGACTGCTGCACCGCGTCCTTCCTCCGAGGCGCTTTTCTGTCCTGCGGGGCCGCCACGGACCCACAAAAGGACTACCGACTGGAATTCAGCGTCCCCTATCAGAAGCTGGCAAACGGCCTGTACACCCTGCTCCGGGAAGTGGAAGTATTCTCCGCCCAGCCGCTGTTGGCCAGCCGCCGGGGCGGGTACGCGGTCTATTGGAAGGACGGCGGCCAGATCGAGGACTTCCTCACCTGGATCGGCGCGCCCAAGGCGGCCATGGAGCTGATGCAGGTGCGGATGTACAAGGAAGCCCGCAACGACATCAACCGCAAGGCCAATTTCGAGACCGCCAACATGGACAAGACCTATTCCGCCTCCGCCCGGCAGATCGCCGCCATCGCGGCCATCAGCGACGGTATGGGGCTGGGGGCGCTGCCCGAGGAGCTGGCGCAGCTGGCCCGGCTGCGCCTGGAGCATCCCGACATGACCCTGCGGGAACTGAGCGCGGCCCTGGGCATCAGCCGCAGCGGCGCGAATCACCGGATGCAGCGGCTGCTGGAATTGGGAGAAAAACTGCTAAAAGACCAGATCAGCGAATAACGGGAATCCAACGAAAGGGGGTGGGGACATGGGGTTTGTCCATCTGCACGTGCACACGGAATACAGCCTTCTGGACGGCGCCTGCCGCATCGAGCAGCTGCTGGACCGGGTGGGAGAGCTGGGGCAGGAGGCGGTGGCCATCACCGACCACGGCGTGATGTACGGCGTGATCGATTTCTACAAGGCCGCCAAAAAGCGCGGCATCCGGCCCATCCTTGGGTGCGAGGTGTATGTGGCTCCCCGCACCCGTTTGGATATGGTGCACGAGCTGGATCGGGAAAACCGTCATCTGGTGCTGCTCTGCGAGAACGGCACGGGGTACCGCAATCTCATGGCGCTGGTGTCCCGCGGCTTCACCGAGGGATTTTATAACCGCCCGCGGGTGGACATGGAGCTGCTGCAGCAGTACCACGAGGGGCTCATCGCCCTGTCGGCCTGTCTGGCGGGGGAAGTGGCCCGGGACCTGTCCCGTGGGGAGTATTCCGCCGCCAAGGAGGCCGCCCTGCGGTACGACGCCATTTTCGGCCGTGGGAATTTCTATCTGGAGCTGCAGGATCACGGCCTTGCCCAGCAGAAAGAAGTGAACGCCGGCATCCTCCGCATCGCCCAGGAGACGGGCATCCCGCTGGTGGCCACCAACGACTGCCACTACATCCGGCAGGAGGATCACGAGATGCACAACGTGCTGCTGTGCATCCAGACCGGCCGCACCTTGGAGGACGAGACGGGCATGGGCTTCGAGACCCAGGAATTTTATGTAAAGAGCGAAGCAGAGATGCGCGCCCTGTTCCCGGAGATCCCCGAGGCCATCGAGAACACGGAGCGCATCGCCCGGCGGTGCAATGTGGAGATCGAATTCGGCGTCACCCGCCTGCCCCGGTTCGACCCGCCGGACGGCTCTGACAGTGAGACCTTCTTCCAAAACCTCTGCTGGGAGGGCCTTGCCCGAAGATATGGAGACGATCCTCCGCCCGCCGTGAAAGAGCGGCTTTCCTACGAGCTGGACGTGATCACCCGCATGGGTTATGTAAACTACTATCTCATTGTGTGGGATTTCATCCGCTACGCCCGCAGCGTGGAGATTCCCGTGGGCCCGGGCAGAGGCTCGGGGGCAGCCAGTCTGGCGGCCTATTGCGTGGGCATCACCAACGTGGACCCCATCCGCTACAATCTGATCTTCGAGCGATTCCTCAACGCCGAGCGTGTGAGCATGCCTGATTTTGACATCGATTTCTCCGACGAGCGCCGGGACGAGATCATCCGCTATGTGGTGGACAAGTACGGCGCGGACCATGTGGCCCAGATCGTCACCTTCGGCACCATGGCGGCCCGGGGCGCGGTGCGGGACGTGGGCCGGGTGATGGGCATGCCCTACAGCGCGGTGGATCAGGTGGCGAAGCTCATCCCCATGGAGCTGGGCATCACGCTGGAGGAGGCCATCCGCCGCTCCAAGGACCTGCGCCAGCGGATGGAGGACGACAGCCGCATCGAGGCGCTGATCCGCATGGCCCAAAAGCTGGAGGGGATGCCCAGGCACGCTTCCACCCACGCGGCGGGGGTGCTGATCACCGACCGGCCCGTCACCGACTACGTGCCCCTGGCCAAGAACGACGACGCGGTGGTGGCCCAGTTCACCATGAACGCCATCGCCGACCTGGGGCTGCTGAAGATGGACTTCCTGGGCCTGCGGAATCTGTCGGTGATCGACAATGCCCAGAAGCTCATCCGCCGCCGCCAGCCGGATTTCAACATCGAGACGGTGCCCGACGACGACCCGGATGTGTTCGCCATGCTGTCCGCCGGGGAGACCTCCGGGGTGTTCCAGCTGGAAAGCGCGGGGATGCGCAGGCTCACCATGCAGGCCGGGTGCAGGAGCATCGAGGATATCACCGCGGTGATCGCCCTGTACCGTCCCGGCCCCATGCAGTTTATTCCGCAGTATCTGGAGAACAAGCGAATCCCGGGCAAGACCGCCTATCTCTGCGAGGAACTGCGGCCGATTTTGGAAGTGACCAGCGGGTGCATCATCTATCAGGAGCAGGTGATGCAGATTTTCCGGGACCTGGCGGGGTACTCCATGGGCCGGGCGGATATCGTGCGCCGGGCCATGTCCAAAAAGAAACGGGACGTGCTGGAGCAGGAGCGCAAAGTGTTTCTCTACGGCGAGCAGCGGGAGGACGGCTCCTACGCGGTGGACGGGTGCATCCGCCGGGGCATCCCGGAGGCCGTGGCCGAGGAGCTTTTCCGGGAGATCGGGGATTTTGCCTCCTACGCCTTCAACAAGGCTCACGCGGCCTGCTACGCCGTGGTGGCCTACGAGACGGCCTATCTCAAGCGCCATTGGCCCCGGGAGTACATGGCGGCGCTGCTTTCCAGCGTGCTGGGCTGGACGGGCAAGGCCGTGGAATATATGGAGGAATGCCGCCGGCTGGGCATCCGGGTGCTGCCGCCCCATGTGAACGACAGCGGGCCGGGCTTCTCTGTGGAGGAGGGCGGCATCCGCTACGGGCTGCTGGCGGTGAAAAATCTCGGGCGGAACATGATCGCCAATATCGTTGCCCAGCGGGAGGCGGGGGGAAGGTACGATTCTTTTTGGGATTTCTGCCGCCGCACCGCCGGGAAGGAGCTGAACCGCCGGGCGCTGGAGAGCCTGATCCTCTGTGGCGCACTGGACGGGCTGGGCAATAACCGCCGGGAGATGCTGCTGGGTCTGGACGATGTGCTGGCGGCGCTGGAGGCCGACAAACGGCGGAACCTGGAGGGGCAGATCGGATTTTTCGACACCGGAGGCGGCATGGGCTCCGGGGACCCGGAGCTGGCCCACGTGGAGGAATTTTCCGCCGCCGACCTGCTGGCCCGGGAAAAGGAAGTGACCGGGATGTACCTTTCCGGCCACCCCATGATGGATTATACGGAGCAGTACCGCAGTGGGGCATACGCCCGCACCGACGAGATCGCCGAATCCGCCCGGGAGGGCACGGGCCCCTACCGGGACGGCCAGCGGGTGCGGGTGCTGGCGCTGATCACCGAACTGCGGGACAAATACACCAAATCCGGCGGGCGGATGGCCTTCCTCACGCTGGAAGATATGTACGGCGCCTTGACGGGGCTGGTGTTCCCCAAGGTGCTGGAGGAAAACCGGGATCGGATCGCGGTTGGGCAGGCCGTGGCGGTGACCGGCCGGCTGAGCTTCACCGAGGATCAGGAGCCCGAACTGCTCTGCGAGGGGTTTTCCGCCCCGGCTGCGCCGGGGCGGCCTCCCGCGCCTTCGGCGCGGGGGGCCGGTCTGCCCCCTGGGGCAGACCGGAAAACCCCCGCCGGGAAGGCCGCCCGCCCCGGCCTCTACCTCAAGGTGGCGTCCAGGGATGACCCCAAGGTGGAAAAAGCCCTGCGGTTTACCGCTATCTTTGACGAAGGGCAGGACGACCTGTACCTGTTCTACCGGGACGAGGGCCGGCTGATGAAAGCCCCGGCCCGGCTGCGCACCCGGTGCAATCCGGTGCTGCTGGCGGCGCTGCGGGAACTGCTGGGGGAAGAAAACGTGGCATTTGTGCCGGCTGGCAGGAATTAGTGGAGAATCGAGAAAATATTGCCCAAAACCTCTTGATATTTTCCCCCGGTTTGGTATAATGAATCCATACAACAGATTCGTCCGGTCGGGCGTATCCGTCCGATCCTACTATGAATGATGGAGGCGGCAACTATGGGTGCAAAAAGTATTGCGGTATTGACCAGTGGGGGCGACGCTCCCGGGATGAACGCTGCGGTGCGTGCGGTGGTGCGTTCGGCGATCAGCGCAGGGATGAAGGTCTACGGCGTGAAGCGCGGGTTTAACGGCCTGCTGCACAGCGATTTGGTAGAGATGAACCTGCGCAGCGTGTCGGACATCATCCAGGATGGCGGCACGGTGCTGTTCACCGCCCGCAGCCCGGAATTCAATACGCCCGAGGGCGTGGCGAAGGCTGCGGAAAATTGCAGGAAGCTGGGGATCGACGGCGTGGTGGTCATCGGCGGCGACGGCTCGTTCCGCGGCGCGCGGGATCTCACCGGCGCTGGGGTGCTGTGCATCGGCATGCCCGGCACCATCGACAACGACATTGCCTGCACGGATTTCACCATCGGCTACGACACGGCGCTGAACACCGCCATGGAGATGATCGACCGCCTGCAGGACACTTCCGAATCCCATGACCGGTGCAGCGTCGTGGAGGTCATGGGCCGTCACTGCGGCGACATCGCCCTGCAGGTGGGCATCGCCACCGGGGCCGTGGCCACGCTGGTGCCCGAAGTCCCCTATGATTTTGACCGGGACATCGTGCAGAAGATCGAGATGGTGCGCGCCACCGGCAAGACCCACTTCATCGTGGTGGTGGCCGAGGGCGTGGGCCACACCGAGGCCCTGGCGCGGAAGATCGAGGAGACCACGGGCGTGGAGAGCCGTGCGACGATCCTGGGCCATGTGCAGCGCGGCGGGCATCCCACCGTGCGGGACCGTGTGCTGGCTGGCCGCATGGGCTATCATGCGGTGCAGCTGCTGGAGCAGGGCGTGGGCAACCGGGTGGTGGCCGTCAAGGGCGACACCATCGTGGACTACGACATCACCGAGGCGCTGGATATGCCCCGGGTCTTTGACGAGAAGCTGCTGGAGATATCCGGCAAGCTGTCGCTGTAAAATCTGCATACATACGGAAAGCCGCCCAGTTTCGGGCGGCTTTTTCGCGCTTTTTGGATCGCCGGATCCCTCACAGCCGGACTGGCACCTCCCGGTCGAGGGCCATGCTGTTTGGCGTGACCAGGCAGTCCACCGCCAGCACCTGCACGCCGTTTGCCGCGGCCTCCCGCAGCGCGGCCGCAAAGGCGGGATCGGTGGCGGCGTTTGGCTCGAACCGGGTGACGCCCTTCATTTGCACCACGAAAAGCGCCATGGCGCGATAGCCCTCCCGCACCGCACGCATCAGCTCCCGCAGGTGCTTTTCGCCCCGCTGGGTGGGCGCGTCCGGGAACCGGGCAACACCGTCTTCCTCCAGCGTCACGCCCTTCACCTCGATAAATCCCCGGGCCTCTCCGGCCTCGGCGTAGAAATCGAACCGGGAGTCGCCGTAGACGGTTTCCGGCCTAAGCAAAGTCAGCCCGGGAATCAGCCTTGGGAGCGCCTCTTTCGCGGCGGCATTGGGGGCCTGGCTGTCCATGTTGATGAGCAAACTCCCCTTTTCCACTGCGATCAGGTCGTACCGAGTCTTCCTGGTTGGATTTTTCCCCTCCGCCAGATAGACCGTTGCGCCGGGCACCAGCAATTCCCTGCACCGGCCGGTGTTCTTCACATGGACGGTCTCCACCTTGCCGTGCAGCTCCACCCGGGCGATGAACCGGTTTGGCCGGGCCAGAAACCGCGCTTTTTCCACTGTGCCGTATTCCATAGTGATCCCCCGCTTTCCCGTGTATTGTACCATTGAACCGGCACAAATGCAACGCCCCACCTCCGCGCCTCCCGGCCCGCCCCTGCGGGGCGGGCCGCCTTCCTTCGGGAGGCCGCCGGGCTCCGCCCGGCGGGAGGCGCGCTGCTTGCCGTACATTTTACCAAATCCCCTTGCGCCCGGGCAGAAAAAAGAGTATACTGATGCCAGAATGACCGCAACCTCAGAAAGGAGAAGTCAAATGAATCTGTATGTTTCCTGCACCGCGGGCCGCGCCGGCGACGGCACCCGCGAACACCCCTTCAAGACGATCTCTCAGGCGGCGGATGCAGCCCGCCCCGGCGATACCGTCTGGGTGGCGCCCGGTGTGTACCGGGAATGGGTGGACCCCAAAATCGGCGGCACGGACGCCCAGCATCCCGTTACCTACCGCTCCACCGAGCCTCTGGCTGCGGTGATCACCGGCGCGGAGGAGGTCAAGTGCTGGCAGCCTTTGGGCGGCGGCGTGTGGACGGCGCGTATTGCCAACGGTGTTTTTGGGGAGTATAATCCCTATACCACGCTGGTCTCCGGCGACTGGTTTATCGCCTCCATGGTCGCCCACACCGGCGATGTCTATCTGAACCGCAAGTCCCTCTACGAGGTCACGGACTTGGAGAAGGTCTACCACCCGGAGATCTCCAAAGCCTCCTGGGATCCGGAATTCTCCGTCTACACCTGGTACACCGAGCAGGACGAGACCCGGAACGAAACGGTGCTCTACGCCAATTTCCACGATTTCGACCCCAATCGGGAAAACGTGGAGATCAGCGTCCGCCCGGCCTGCTTCTATCCCAAACAGGAGGGTATCGGCTTCATCACCCTCAGCGGCTTCACCGTCTGCCAGGCGGCCACCCAGTGGGCGCCGCCCACCGCCTATCAGGAGGGCATGATCGGCCCCCACTGGTCCAAGGGCTGGGTGATCGAGGACTGCGAAATCTTTGAATCCAAATGCTCCGGCATCTCCCTGGGCAAGTACCGCCAGCAGGGCAACGACAACAAGTGGCTCCACTGGAAGTATAAGGACGGCACCCAGACCGAGCGGGAGTGCATCCTGCAGGCCCAGCGGGAGGGCTGGACGAAGGAGCGCATCGGCTCCCACATCGTGCGCAGGTGCAATATCCACGATTGCGGCCAGACCGGCATCGTGGGCCACCTGGGCGGAGTTTTCTCGCTCATCGAGGACAACCACATCCACCACATCAACAACAAGCAGAATCTGGCGGGGGCCGAGATCGGCGGCATCAAGATGCACGCCGCTATCGACGTGATTTTCCGCCGCAACCACATCCACCACTGCACCCGTGGCATCTGGCTGGATTGGCAGGCCCAGGGCACCCGTGTCACCCAGAACCTGTTCCACCACAACACCCTGCCCAACCTCAGCGAAACGGAATCGCCCAGCATGGAGGCCATGGCGGGCATGGGGGAGGACGTGTTTATCGAAGTCTCCCACGGCCCCACGCTGCTGGACAACAACCTGTTCCTGTCGGCCCGGGCGCTGAAACTGGCCACCCAGGGCGTGGCGCTGGTGCACAATCTGATCGCCGGCGCTTTCACCACGGTGGGCCAGGGCACCGATAACGGCGCCAAGACCCTGAATTCTCCCCGCTACACGCCCTATCATGTGCCCCACCGCACCGAGGTGGCGGGCTTCATGACCTTCCTCCACGGGGATATGCGCTTCTACAACAACATCTTCGTCCAGCAGCCCATGCACCCGGTGCTGAAGGCCGCCATGGACGCCGCCGCCTCCGGCCCGCCCAACGGCTGGGATGACGCCAACATCGCCGTGGGCACCTTCCCCTATAACGGCTATCCCACCCAGGCGGAGTGGGAGCGGGAATTCGAGGGCTACTGCGGCATGGGCAGCGCCCCCAGCGACCGGTACTATATGCACCTGCCTATGTGGGCGGCCGGCAACGTCTATATGAACGGCGCCCGCCCCTGGGAGAAGGAGGAAAACCCCGTGCTGGCGGAGGGCGAAGTCACCCTCGACCTGCGGGAAGAAAACGGGCAGATCACGCTGGACACCAACCTCTACGACCTCCTGCCGGAGGTACATCTCCCGCTGATCGCCACTGAGACTCTGGGCATGGCCTTCGAGCCGGAGGAGCGCTTTGAATCTCCCGACGGCGCGCCCATCCTCTTTGACCGGGATTATTTCGGCGAGCCCCGGGGCGTCAGCGCCCTGCCCGGGCCCTTTGCCGATGGCCATGACGCCGCCCGCGATCTCCTGTGATCTTGACCGAATGCAATTACAATTAGAAAGAAGGTGCTGTGCGTGCAGCTGAACGACATCATGGAGTATGTCTGGCTGGGGGTCACCATCCTGGCCGCCATCGTGGAGGCCGCCGTGCCCGCGCTGGTCTCCATCTGGTTTGTGCCCGGCGGTCTTGCCGCGCTGATCTGCGCTCTGGCGGGCGGCTCGGTGGGATTGCAGGTCACACTGTTCTTTGTGTTCTCTGCGGCGGCTCTGGCCGTCACCCGACCCCTTTATAAAAAGGTGCGGGGCCGCGCGCCCGTCAGCACCAACGCCGACCGGGTCTTGGGCCGGGAAGCCGTCGTCACCGAAGCCATCGATAATCTCCGCGCCCTGGGCCGGGTCGATGTGCTGGGGGCCAGCTGGGCCGCCCGTGCAGAAGAGCCCGAGGGGAAAATCCCCGCCGGACAGACGGTGCAGGTGGTGCGCATCGAGGGCGTCAAGCTGGTGGTGCGCGAAAGCCCCGCCCCGCCGCCCGCCGACCGTTGACCGAATCAATCATCAAAAAGGAGTGTTTTTCATGCTGGATTTCCAAGCCTTTGCCACGGCCATCGTGGTCATCGCCCTGCTGGCCTTTGCGCTGGGCATCATCATTTCCAATATCAAGATCGTCCCCCAGGCCCACGCTTTTGTGGTGGAGCGCCTGGGCGCGTTCCACGCCGCCTGGGGCACCGGCCTGCACCTGAAGATCCCCTTCATCGACCGCATCGCCAAGAAGGTGAGCCTCAAGGAGCAGGTGCTGGATTTCCCGCCCCAGCCGGTGATCACCAAGGACAACGTCACCATGCAGATCGACACCGTGGTGTATTTCCAGATCACCGACCCCAAGCTCTATGCCTATGGCGTGGAGAGCCCCATTTCCGCCATTGAGAATCTCAGCGCTACCACCCTGCGCAACATCATCGGCGAGATGGAGCTGGACCACACCCTCACCTCCCGGGACCTGATCAACTCCAAAATCCGCGTGATCTTGGACGAGGCCACCGATCCCTGGGGCATCAAGGTGAACCGGGTGGAGCTGAAAAACATCATCCCGCCCCGGGAGATTCAAGATTCCATGGAGAAACAGATGAAGGCCGAGCGCGAGCGCCGCGCCAAAATTCTGGACGCCGAGGGCGAGAAGCGCAGCGCCATCCTCATCGCCGAGGGTCAGAAGGAATCGGCGGTGCTCAAGGCCGAGGCCGTAAAGGAGACCAAAATCCGGGAGGCTCAGGGCGAAGCCGAGGCCATCCTCACCGTGCAGAAGGCCAGAGCCGAGGCCGTGCGCCTGATGAACGAGGCGCATCCCTCCGAGCAGGTCATCGCCATCAAGAGTCTGGAGGCTTTCGAGAAGGCCGCCGACGGCAAGGCCACGAAGATCATCGTGCCCAGCAACATCCAAGGCCTGGCGGGCCTGGCCGTGTCCCTCAAGGAACTGATGACTGGCGACGCCGCGCAGAAGTAGGGTTTTGATTTTGGGCCGAGATAGAATGTTTTTTTGATTTCCGCCCCCGCACAGTTGCTATTTATAATGGCCTCCCCGCCTGCGGCGGGGAGGCCGTGTTTTCTGCATCCAGGGCCTGGCGGGCCTGGCCGTGTCCCTCAAGGAACTGATGACTGGCGACGCCGCGCAGAAGTAGGGCTTTGATTTCGCGCCGAGATAGGATTGTTTATTGATCTCCGCGCCCGAGCAGTTGTTATTTTTATTGCCCTCCCCGCCTTCGGCGGGGAGGCCGTGTTTTCTGCATCCAGGGCCTGGCCGTGTCCCTCAAGGAGCTGATGACCGGCGACGCCGCGCAGAAGTAGGGTTTTGATTTTGCGCCGAGATAGAATTGTTTATTGATTTCCACCCCCGAGCATTTGCTATTTATAATGGCCTCCCCGCCTGCGGCGGGGAGACCGTGTTTTCTGCATCCAGAGGCTGGCGGGCTTGGCCGTGTCCCTCAAGGAGCTGATGACCGGCGACGCCGCGCAGAAGTAGGGCTTTGATTTTGCGCCGAAATAGAATCGTTTATTGATCTCCGCCCCGAGCATTTGCTATTTTTGTTGCCCTCCCCGCCTTCGGCGGGGAGGGCATCGTTTGTACGGCGAGGAGAAGAGCGGTAAAGCATAACTACCGAAACCCTTCCCAAGATTGCTCCCAGTCCCGGGCGAAACGCCGAAAACCGTAAAAAAAGCGGGGAAAAAGGGCCGATTTCAAACATCGGCCCTTGATTATTTTCCCGTTCCAGTGTATACTTCACATTGGTACGTTGTCCCTTCATCCATGGGAAACGGCACAGTGACTCAGGAAAGGAAGAGTTCCCATGAACAAAAAAGTAGCGCTGATCCTTGGCAGCGACAGCGATCTGCCCGTGGCCGCCCCGGCCATCAAGCGGCTCAAGGCGCTGGGGATCGGCTTCGAGGCCCACGTGATGAGCGCCCACCGCACGCCCGCCGCTGCCGCGGAATTCGCCAAAAACGCCGCGTCCCAGGGGTTCGGCGCGATCATCGCCTTTGCGGGCAAGGCCGCCCATCTGGCGGGGGCCATGGCCGCCAACACCGTGCTGCCGGTGATCGGCGTGCCGGTGAAGTCCTCCACGCTGGACGGGCTGGACGCCCTGCTGGCCACGGTGCAGATGCCCTCCGGCGTGCCGGTGGCCACGGTGGCTATCGACGGCGGCGACAACGCCGCGCTGCTGGCGGCGCAGATCTTGGCGGTGTCGGACGGGGAGCTTATGGAGAAGCTCGCCGCCATGAAAGACGAAATGGCCCGGGGCGTGGCGGAAAAGGACAAAGCCCTGGCGGAAAAGCTCGCCGCGCTGTAAGGCGGAAAAAATCAAAACAAAAACCTGCCGAAAGGGCGGGAGAAAAGGAGAGGATCGACATGAAGAAAACGATCATGCGCAAGTATGCGCGGCTGGCCGTGCAGACCGGCGCGGCCCTGAAGAAGGGCCAGGGGTGTATCATCAACGCCTCGGTGGAGCAGCATGAATTCGCCGAAATGGTGGCCGAGGAGGCATACCGGGCCGGGGCCAAGTGGGTCACGGTGAATTGGGGGGATTCCAAGCTGAACCGCCTGCAATACCGGAACGAATCTGTCACCCAGCTGTGCCGGGTGGAGGATTGGCAGATCGCCCGGATGAAGTTCTACGCCGAGACCCTGCCCGCCACCATCTCCATCGGCTCGGCCGATCCCGACGGCATGAAGGGCATCAATCCGGCCAAGATGCAGAAAGCCCGCATCGCCCAGGGCACCGCCATGAAGCCCATCCGCGACAAGATGGCCGACAAGTATCAGTGGACGATCCTGGCCGTGCCCTCCAAGAAGTGGGCGAAGAAGGTCTTCCCGGAGGACCGCACCGGCACCGCCGTGGAGAAGCTGTGGAACGCCATCCTCAAGACCGCCCGAGTGGGGGAGAATAACGATCCCGTGGCGGATTGGGCAGCCCATCAGCATGCGCTGGAGGCCCGGGCCAAGAAGCTCACGGAGTTCGATTTTGACTACCTCCACTATGAATCCCCCAACGGTACGGATTTCAAAGTCTGGCTGATTCCCGGCAGCCAGTGGGTGGGCGGCGGCGAGACGCTGGCCGACGGCACGTTCTTCATGCCCAACATCCCCACCGAGGAGATCTTCAACACGCCCATCAAAGGCAAGTGCGAGGGCCGTCTGGTGAGCACGCTGCCCCTTTCGGTGCAGGGCACGCTGATCGAGAAATTCGCCCTCACCTTTGAAGATGGCAAAGTCACTGCGGTGGAGGCCGAGACCGGCAAAGAGATCCTGGAGCGGATGATCGGCACGGACGAGGGCGCCTGCATGCTGGGCGAAGTGGCGCTGGTGCCGGTGGATTCGCCCATCTCCAACTCGGGCATCCTGTTCTACAACACGCTGTTCGATGAGAACGCGGCCTGCCACATGGCGCTGGGCCGTGGCTTCAACGAGAACATCCCGGGCCACCACGACATGACCCGGGAGGAGCTGGCCGCCAAGGGCGTCAACGATTCCATGATCCACGTGGATTTCATGGTGGGCTCCAAGGAGCTGAACATCACCGGCTACACCCGGGACGGCAAGGCCGTGCAGGTGTTCAAGAACGGCAACTGGGCCTTTTAAGTCTTTGCAGGATTTGCCACCCGCCTACTTGCTGCGGCGGAACCGGCTTATTCCTACCACCCAGTTCGGCCGAGCCAAGTAAAGTTCTTTTTGCGTACTTTTTCTTTCAAGAAAAAGTACGGAGAGGAAAGTTCTTTTTGCCCACTTTTTCTTTCCAAGAAAAAGTGGGAGAGAAAATCAACACAAAGGGGTAACCCTATGAATCACATTGAAAGTCACAGTGAAAGCTACAAGGCCGCCGGGGTGGACGTGGTGGCCGGATACAGATCGGTGGAGCTGATGCGCGAACACGTGCAGCGCACGGTGATCCCCGGCGTGGTGTCGGGCATCGGCGGATTCGGCGGGCTGTTCGCGCCGGACGTCTCCGGGATGCAGGAGCCCGTGCTGGTCTCCGGCACCGACGGCGTGGGCACCAAGATCAAGATCGCCATGCTGATGGACCGGCACGACACCATCGGCATCGACGCGGTTGCCATGTGCGTCAACGACGTGGTGTGCTGCGGCGCGAAGCCCCTGTTCTTTTTGGATTATATCGCCTGCGGGCGGAACATCCCCGAAAAGATCGCCCAGATCGTGGGCGGTGTGGCGGAGGGATGCGTGCAGGCGGGCTGCGCCCTGATCGGCGGCGAGACCGCGGAGCATCCCGGCATGATGGCCGAGGAGGAGTACGATCTGGCGGGCTTCACCGTGGGCCTGGTGGATAAGCCCAAGATCGTGGACGGCGCCGCCCTCACCGCTGGGGACGTGCTGATCGGCCTCAAGTCCTCGGGGGTGCATTCCAACGGATTTTCGCTGGTGCGGAAAGTCTTCGGTATCAGCGAGGCCAATGTGGGCCGGTATTACGGGGAATTGGGCGCGTCCCTGGGGGATGTGCTGCTCACGCCCACGCGGATCTACGTGAAGGCCGTGCTGGCCGCTATGGAGGCCGCCCAGGTGAAGGCCGTGTCCCACATCACCGGCGGCGGATTCTATGAGAACGTCCCGCGGATGATGCAGCCCGGCCTCACCGCCAGGATCGAGAAAGCCGCCGTGCCCACCCAGCCCATCTTCACCTTGCTGCAAAGCGCGGGGAACATCCCGGAGCGGGATATGTTCAACACCTTTAACATGGGCGTGGGGCTGGTGATGGCCGTCTCCAAGGAGACCGCCCAGAAAGCCTGCGACGCCGTGGCGGCCGTGGGCGAGATCCCGGTGATTTTGGGCGAAGTGGTGCCGGGAGACGAGGGGGTCGTGCTGTGGTAAACATCGGCGTGCTGGTTTCCGGCGGCGGCACCAATCTGCAAAAGCTCATCGACGCCCAGCAGGCTGGGAAAATCCCCAACGGGCAGCTGCGGGTGGTGATCGCCAGCAAGCCCGGGGTGTACGCGCTGGAGCGGGCAAAATCCGCCGGGATCGAGGCCATTACCCTCTCCCGGAAGGACTATCCCGACACGGAGAGCTACTCTCTGGCGTTGATCGAGGCCCTCAAGGCCCGCCAGGTGGAGCTGGTGGTGCTGGCGGGATTCCTCACCATCACCAGCGCGGAATTCGTGCGGGCCTTCCCCAATCGGATCATGAATGTGCACCCGGCGCTGCTGCCGGCCTTCGGCGGCAAGGGATACTACGGGCTGCACGTCCATGAGGCGGTGCTGGCCCGTGGGGTGAAAGTCACCGGGGCCACGGTGCACTTCGCCAACGAAGTCTGCGACGGCGGGCCCATCATCCTGCAAAAGGCGGTGGCAGTCCTGCCCGGCGACACGCCCGAGAGCTTGCAGAAACGGGTGATGGAGCAGGCCGAATGGGAGCTGCTGCCCAAAGCCGTGGCGCTGTTCTGCGCGGGACGGCTGAAGATCGAAAACGAACTTGTGACGGTAATCGAGGAGGACGAGCATGAAGCCAATTGATCTGTTTGAAGATTTGCAAGCCAACCGCTATCCCGGCCGGGGCATCGTGCTGGGGATGGACAAGGCGGGCGCCCACGGGGTCATCGCCTACTTTATCATGGGGCGCAGCGTGAATTCCCGCAACCGGGTGTTTGAGGCCCAGGGGGACGCCCTGCGCACCAAGGCCTTTGAGCCGGAAAAGCTCACTGACCCCTCTTTGGTGATTTACTTCCCTGTCCGGGTGCACGGGGAGCAGGTGATCGTCACCAACGGCGACCAGACGGACACCATCGACCAGTACCTGGCCCAGGGCAAGACCTTTGAGGACGCTTTGCGCACCCGCACCTTTGAGCCTGACCCGCCCATCTACACCCCGCGCATTTCGGGGATCATGAACGCCAAGGACGGCGGGTACAAGCTGTCCATCCTCAAGAGCACCCCGGCGCATCCCGAGGCCGCCCAGCGGCAGTTCTTCGAGTATGAACCGGTGGCGGGGCAGGGGCACCTGATCCACACCTATCTGGGCGACGGCGACCCGGTGCCCTCCTTTGAGGGTGAGCCCGTGCCGGTGACTATCGACGGGGCCATCGACGATTTCACCGCCGCGCTGTGGGCGAGCCTCAACGAGGACAACAAAGTCTCGCTGTTCGTGCGGTACATCGACCTTGCCACTGGCGAGGCGGAGACCCGCATCGTGAATAAGAATCAGTAAGGATTCCGGCCTTGCCCGCCGCGCGTACCCGCCGCCAGCGGCGGCGGGTACGCGCCGG
>CANRMX010000008.1 GCA_947631855.1 uncultured Clostridia bacterium
ACAGCATCCCTTACATTGTAGCACATGACCTTGGAGAGGGTCACTAAAAACTACTACTCTATAATACAAGGAGGCAAAAAGAACTTTACTTGTCTCGGCAGGACTTTCCAGGGCTGGCTCACTGGCAGCGGGAAATAGTCCGCCCAATTGCTTTATCGGGACGCTTCCTCGGTGAAGTGGTGGGCGACTTGGGGGATATCCCAGCCGATGAGCTCCTCAAAGGCGTGGGCCGCCAGCAGGCTGCGGACAAATCGTGCGCCCAGATAGTACCCCACATCGCCATGGCCCCGGTAGGAGACCCAGTCGCCGAAATAGCGCTGATCGGCAAAGGTCATAGTGGGCAGGTCGCGGAGGAAATCCGCCTTGATCTCTTGCAGGTGGCTTGCGCACCAGGAACTCCAGCCGTCCTTGTCCTGATGGTAGTAGTCGGGATCGCCTACCAGAATCTGCTCGAACACCATGGCGATCCCCTCCGTGAACAGCTGCCAGAGGAAGGAATCGGCGGTGCTTTGGCCGGTTCTGTGCAGGACGCCGTACTGCGCCTGATAGCAGTGCCCCAGCTCGTGGTAGATGAGCCCGATCATGTCGTCCGGGCCGCACCAGCCCAGCTCCATGATCTTCTCGATCCCCAGCAGGATGGCCCGCCGCCCGCGGTATTCCGTCACCCACCCGGCGCCGTTGCACAGGCCCAGATAGAAGACGATATCCACATCCGGGCTCCTGCCGAATTGCGCCTGGATGCGGGCTTCCAGATTGGCCGTCGCCCGGCAAAAGGAATCGTGGGCCTTTTCCCGCAGGGCGGGGGCGGTGGCCACGGCGTTCAGCACGGGGAGATAGTCCTGCTCCCAGGTGACTTGGCCGGTGCCCAATGTCTCCTGCACGTCCGCCGTGAGCACGGGCAGGAGCCCCGGGAGGTTGGCCTCCAGATACGCCTGCCATTTGTCGCAGCGGAAGGCGGGGCCGTCGAAGGCGGCCAGCAGGGCGGGATAGGTATCGATGATGTGCATAGTTTCTCCTGTGAAGAATGCGCGGCTTGCCGCGCCCGCCGTCGGCTTCGCCAACGGGCGCTTTCCCGGAGGGAAAGCGCCGCCCGGGGCCCAAGGGCCCCGGGCGGGCGGGCGCGGGTGGGTGGAGCCGGTTACTCCAGCTTCGCCGCGCAGTCTTGCAGATATGTAATGATGGGCAGGTGCTGCGGACAGGCGCCCTCGCTCGTCAAACCGCTGCCTCTTGCCTTGGGCTGCCGCTGCTCACGGCCGCCGTACGGCTGTCGGCGGCGGTTCTCCTTGCCCGATAGCCAGTGTGAGGGCTTGGATATCCCTTACTCCAGCTTGGCCGCGCAGTCTTGCAGATATGTAATGATGGGCAGGTGCTGCGGGCAGGCGCCCTCACACTGGCCGCACTGGATGCAGTCGGAGGCCTTGCCCTTGTCGTTGGTCACCCATGCGTAGCTGCGCTTTGCGCCCTCGCCCCGGTTAAAGAGCATATCGTCGTTGCGGACGGCGAAAATCTCCGGGATCGGGATGCCCATGGGGCAGCCCTCGGTGCAGTAGTGGCAGGCGGTGCACTTGATGGTATCCACCGCGTCCAGAGCGGCCCGGGCGGCCACGATCACCTGCTGCTCGGCCTCGGTCAGCGGATGGAAATCCTTCATATAGCTCAGGTTGTCCTCCATCTGCGCCAGGTTGGACATCCCCGACAGCACGGTGATGATCCCCTCCAGGCTGGCCACATAGCGGATGGCCCAGGAGGCGCAGGACAGGTCGGGATTGGCCTTTTTGAAAATCTCCTGCACCTGGGGGATGGGATTGGCCAGCGCGCCGCCCTTGATGGGCTCCATCACGGTGACGGACACGTTGTGCTTGCGGGCGATCTCCCAGCAGGCCCGGGAGGCCACATCGGGATTCTCCCAGTCGGCGTAGTTGATCTGCAGCTGGATGAAGTCCACATCGGGATGGGCGGTCAGCAGCTCCTCCAGCAGATCGGGGTCCCCGTGGAAGGAGAAGCCGTAATGCTTGATGAGCCCCTTGGCCTTCTGCTCCTTCACGAAGTCCCACAGGCCGTAGTTTTCGTACACCGTGTAATTGTTGCGTTGCAGGGCGTGGAGCAGATAATAATCGAAATACCCAGCGCCGGTGCGCTGCAGGCTGATCTCAAACTGCTTCTTGGCCGTGGCCTCGTCCGGGCTGCCCAGCCAGGCGTTGAGCTTGGTGGCCAGGGTGTAGCTCTCCCGGGGATAGCGATCCACCAGGGCCAGCTTGATGGCCTCCTCGCTGCGGCCCTCGTCGTAGACATAGGCAGTATCAAAATAGGTGCCGCCGGCCTCCAGGAACAGGTCCACCATCTGCTTCACCTGCTCCACATCGATGGCCTTGCCGTCCGCCAGTTTGGGCAGGCGCATCAGGCCAAAGCCCAGCTTAAACACGTCTTTTCCGAACCAATCTGACATGATAATTCCTCCCTTTGGATTTGCGTGCCGCACCTTTCGCGGCCCTTTCAGTATAACATTTTTGGCGTAAATTGTCCATAAAAAACCTGCACAAAGATAATAAGGTTTGGCACTATTTATTTGTGGTAGCGCGTTCCACGCAAAATCTGGAATCCCCGGTACAGCTGCTCGCACAGCAGGATGCGGGCCAGCTGGTGGGGAAACGTCATGGGGGAAAAGGAGATGCCCTGCCCGGCGGCTTTCACCTGGGGGGACAATCCAAAGGAGCTGCCGATGACGAAGCTCACCGCCCCGGGATACTGCATGGCGTCGCCCAGCTTACTGGCAAAGTCCGGGGATGTCATTGTCTTCCCCTCGATGCACAGCGGGTACACCGTACCCTTGCACTTTTCCAAAATCGCCCGGCCCTCCTGCTCCAGCGCCGCGGCGATCTCCCCCGGCGTGGGGTCTTCGGGCAGGCGGGCCTCGGGCAGCTCCAGCAGCTGGAACTTGCACAGCGTCCCCAGCCGCTTTTCATATTCGGCGAAAGCCTGCCGCCAATACGTTTCTTTCAGCCTGCCCACACAGAGCATGCGCACCTCCAGCATTGCGTTCCCTCCCCGCTCAAAAAATGATGGAACTGCCGGTGGGATTCTCTGGTGCGGCGGCCTCCAGCACGAAATCCACATCCCGGACGGCCCCGGTGGCGGTGAGGGCCGCAAGGGCGGTCTCCAGCGCCAGGGCCGGGGTGTTGTTCTCCCGGCTCAGATGGGCCAGCAGGATGCGCCGGGTGCCGCTTTGGAGCAGCCCGGGCAGGAATTCCCCGCAGGCCGCGTTGGACAGGTGCCCGCGGCTGGACAGGATGCGGGCTTTGAGATACGCCGGATAGGGCCCGCTGCGCAGCATTTCCACATCGTGGTTGGATTCGATCACCGCCAGATCCGCGCCGTACAGATGCTCCTTCACCTCGTCCGAGACGTATCCCAGGTCGGTGGCCAGCGCAAACACCCGGCCGTCCTCCGTGCGGATGCGGTACCCCACCGGCTGGGCGCAGTCGTGGGAGGTGGCAAAGGGAGAAACCATCATGCCGGCCAGCACCATCCCCGGGGCAATCTCCAGGGCCTCCAGCCCCTCCAAGTCCCGGGACATGGCGCGAAGCGTCCCCAAAGAGCCATACACCCGCAGGCCATATTTCCGCGCCAGCACCCGCACCCCCGCGATGTGGTCGCTGTGCTCGTGGGTGAGCAGGATGCCCTGCACCGCCAGCGGGTCGATGCCGCACTGCCGCAGCGCGCCTTCGATCTGCCGGGCACTGCGCCCCGCATCGATCAGCAGGCCCGTCTGGCGGCTGCCTATGTAATAGCTGTTGCCCGTGCTGCCGCTGAAAAGCGGACAGAGTCTTGCCATACTATGCTTTCCTTTCCTACGCATGGCGACCTTGTCGCCATGCTTTCGAGGGACAAACACGATCGCTGCGGCTCGCGATGCTCACCTTGCTCCGTGCTTTTTCCCCCGATTCCCTCTTTTCATCGAAAACCGGCTTGGCTTGCGCCCTAATGGACACCGCCTTCGCCGGTTTTCTCTCAAGGGGTCCCTACGGCTGCACATGTCAGCCGAAGGGACAAATTATCAATATTGCTTATTCGTTAGAATGGGAAAACCCAAAGGTTTTCCCCGCTTCCTGTTCTGTGTTGGATCAGCCCATCTTGCGCAGCGGCGCGCTGTCCGGCGACTGGCTGCGGTAAATGTCCGCGCCCAGTCCCACCAGCTTCTCCACGATGCGCTCGAAGCCGCGCTCGATATACTGCACGTCCTCCACCTGGGTCACCCCGGTGGCGGCCAGTCCCGCGATCACCATGGCCGCGCCGGCCCGAAGGTCCAGCGCCCGGACTTCCGCGCCCTTGAGGTTGTCCACCCCTTCGACCACCGCCATGTCCCGGTTCACCGTGATCTGCGCACCCATGCGCCGCAGCTCGTCCACATATTTGAAGCGATCCCAAATGCCGTCGTTGATGATGCTGGTGCCATGGGCAAAGGACAGCAGCGCCGTGATCTGGGGCTGCATATCCGTGGGGAAGCCGGGATGGGGCATGGTGCGCACGTTGCACCGGCGCAGAGCGTGATTGCACACCACCCGCACCGTGTCGTCCCCTTCCTCGATCACCGCGCCCATCTCCTCCAGCTTGGCGGTGATGGAATCCAAATGCTGGGGCGTGACGTTCTTCACCGTCACGTCGCCGCCGGTGGCGGCCGCCGCCACCATATAGGTGCCGGCCTCGATCTGATCGGGGATGATGGCATAGGCCGCGCCACGCAGCCGCTGCACCCCGTGGATGCGGATGGTATCGGTACCCGCGCCCCGGATGTCCGCCCCCAAAGTGTTGAGGAAGTTTGCCAGATCCACCACATGGGGCTCCCGGGCGGCGTTCTCGATCACCGTGAGACCCCGGGCCTTCACCGCCGTCAGGATGGTGTTCATGGTGGCGCCCACGGTCACCACGTCCATATAGATGTTGGCGCCGTACAGGCCCTGCTCCGCTTTCACGGTGATCAGGCCCTCGTCCATGCTGCACTGGCCGCCCAAAGCGGCAAAGGCTTTCAGGTGCTGGTCGATGGGCCGCACCCCGAAATTGCACCCACCGGGCAGCGGCACCACCGCGCTGCCGAAGCGGCCCAGCAGGGCGCCGATGAAATAATACGAGCCTCGAATGGTCTGGGCGCTCTTATCCCGCACGGTGTCGGTGTCGATGGTCCTGGGGTCCACCTCGATGGTGTGGCGGTCCAGGAACTGCACCGAAGCCCCCAGCTGTTGCAGCAGGTGGATCATCACGCCCACGTCGGAGACGTCGGGCAGGTTTTCGATGCGGCAGGGGGCGTCCGCCAGCACCGTGGCCGCGATAATGGGCAAGGCGGCGTTTTTCGCACCGCTGATAATAACTTCTCCGCTCAGGCGGTGGCCGCCGTGAATCACGTATTTATCCAATATTACACTTCCTAACGCCAAAAAGGCAGGCGCTTTTGGCCTGTTGATTTTGTTCACGAAAGTTAGTATTTGACTGTCTTACAATAATAATACATTCCCGGGAAAAAGTCAACAGTCCGTGCGATTTCACAAGACTTCGCAATTTGCCTTGTGAAAAGCGGACAAATCCCGCCACGCCGCGGTTTACAGAATATTCCGCACCGGGCGGGACGGGAAAAATCCGTGAAAAATTTTTTTGCCGCCGGCCTATTTTTTCTTAGGCACGATGGGCTTTTCCTCTCCCCGCAGCAGCCTGCCGATATTGGCCCGGTGCTTGATGAGCACCAGCCCGCCGATGAACAGCGCCGCCAGCGTGACGCAGACCAGATAGGGCAGCGACCGCCCGGCGTTGGTGGCAAGTGGGCTGCCGGCAAAATCAAAGAAAAAGGCGATGAGGAACGTGTACACCGGGTACAGGGCCGCGCAGACCACCGACGCCAGGGAGATGATGAACTTGCTCAGCAGGAACACCAGCCCGAAGGTGGCCAGGATCAGCAGGAACACCCGCCAGTCCAGCAGGGCGATCATGGCCGCCGCCGTGACGATCCCTTTGCCGCCCCGGAAGCCAAAAAACACGGGATAGATGTGCCCCAGCACACAGGCCGTGCCCGCCGCCAGCTGGGCGTATTTCCAGAGCTCCGGGTAGATCGCGGCGTCCCGGGGCCCCAGCAGATGGATAAACAGCCCCGCAAGCAGCACCGCCGCCACGCACTTGACGAAATCCCCGATGAAGGTGAGCAGGGCGGGCAGCTTGCCCACGGAGCGCAGCACGTTGGTCATCCCGGCGTTGCCGCTGCCATAGGTGCGGATGTCCCCCTGGTGAAAGAGCCGGGTCAAGATGATCCCCCAGTTGATGCTGCCCAGGAGATACCCCACAGCCGCAGAAAGCACCAGGGCCAGCAGGACGGTTCCAGTCATGAAAAGACCCCCTTTTTGTTTTTATCGGTTCATCGTCTGATTCTGCTCCCCACGCTCCCGGATCACCAGCCGTACCGGCGTGCCCTCCAGCCCGAAGGTCTCCCGGATGCGGTTGATGAGGTACCGCTGGTAGGAGTAGTGGAACAGCTCGGCGTTGTTGCAGAAGCACACAAAGGTGGGCGGGCAGGTGGAAGCCTGGGTCATGTAGTAAATTTTGAGCCTGCGGCCCTTGTCCGTGGGCGGCTGCACCCGGTTCATGGCCTGGGCCAGCACATCGTTGAGGGCCCCGGTGGTCACCCGCATGGCGTTGCTGGCCGCCGCCGTTTGGATCCATTCAAACATCCTGTCCAGCCGCTGGCCGGTCTTGGCGGAAATAAACACCATGGGCGCGTAGGCCATAAAGGAGAGATCCTGCTCCAGCTTAGCCTGCATCTGGGCCATGGTCTTGTCGTCCTTTTCCACCGCGTCCCACTTGTTCACGCAGATCACGCAGCCCTTGCCCGCCTCATGGGCGATGCCGGCCACCTTGGAATCCTGCTCGGTGAAGCCCACCGTGGCGTCGATGAGGATCAGGCACACGTCGGCCCGCTCCACCGCCATTTCGGTGCGGAGATTGCTGTAGTGCTCGATGGCGTCCTCCACCTTGGATTTCCGCCGCAGGCCCGCCGTGTCGATGAAGGTGAACACCCCGTGGGCGTTTTCCACCACGGTATCCACCGCGTCCCGGGTGGTGCCGGCCACGTCGGAGACGATCACCCGGTTCTCGCCGCAGACCTTGTTCACCAGGGAGGATTTCCCCACGTTGGGCCGGCCGATCACCGCCACCCGGATGCCCTCGGTGTCCCCGTCCTCCTCCTCGAAGGAGAGCAGGTCGCACACCCGGTCCAGCAGGTCGCCGGTGCCGTGGCCGTGGACCGAGGAGACCATCACCGGGTCGCCCAGGCCCAGGGAATAGAATTCGTAAAATTCCGCAGGCGGCTCGCCGATGCTGTCGCACTTGTTCACACACAGCACCACCGGCCGGCCGCTTTTCAGCAGCAGCTGGGCCACCGCCTCGTCGTCCGCCGTGACGCCCGCCCGGACGTCGGTGACGAAGATGATGGCCTGGGCGGAATCGATGGCGATCTGGGCCTGCGCCCGCATCTGGCTCAAAAGCTCATCCCGGGAATTGGGCTCGATGCCGCCGGTATCCACCAGAGAAAAGGTGCGGTTCTGCCACTCCGCGGCGGCAAACACCCGATCCCGGGTCACGCCGGGAGTGTCGTCCACAATGGACAGCCGCTTCCCTGCCAGTTTATTGAACAGGGTGGATTTCCCCACATTGGGCCGCCCCACAATGGCGACGATCGGTCTGGACAAGGCCCTCGCCCCTTTCTTTCAAAAGAATCAACAAATTTAGAAACCCGCACCCTCATAGGGATTGTGCCCCGGAAAGCCGCTGTCCTTAAGGCCCAGCATGGCCTCCAGATTTCCCCGCCCCGTGCCGCTCATTTTCCGCACGGGCACGCTTAGGGCGGTGCTCAATTCTTCCAGCGTCATATCGTCCAGGAAGATGTCCTCGTCGGCCTTGAGCATGGCATCCACGATCAGCAGCTCGTCGCCCAGGGCGCGGCCTTTCAGGTGCTTCACCAGGTCCTGCCCGGTGAGCAGCCCGGTGACGTTCACCGTGCCGCCGAAGAAATCGTTGTGGACGGGCACCAGCTCTACCGTTAAATTATGACATTTCCGCCGCAATCCGTCAAGTACGCCGTCGATAAATTCCGCGCCGCCCTCGCCGGTGGGGATCGTCACTTTCCGGGGCGCTGGCAATTGCAGCAGGCCGGATGCTTCCGCTTCTTCCAGCGCCCAATCGAACTCGTCCTGGAAATTGCGGAGCATCCCCACGCCGTTTTCCAGCTGCGGGAAATCCTCATAAAAGTCCAGCTGCGGAATGGGCTGCCCCGCCAGCAGGTAGAATTCGTCCGAGGCGTACACCGTCCGGGCGCCCCGCGCCGCCAGGAATTTCTCCCCCCAGCGCTCCACGGCCGCCAGCACCGCCCGGGCGCCGGCGGAATCATAGGGCTCCAAGGGATACAGGCCCTCCCGGAAACGGGTGAGCCCCACGGGCACGCAGGCCACGCTCATGAGCCCCTCCCCCAGGGCAAACAGCTTCTCCAACGTGGATTCCAGCGCCGGGCCGTCGTTGAGCCCCGGGCACAGCACCAGCTGGCAGTTGAGCCGGATGCCGCCCTCCGCCAGACGGTACAGGTGGCGCAGGGACTCTCCCGCGAAGCGGTTGTGCATCATCTTGCACCGCAGGGCAGGGTCCATGGTGTGCACCGACACGTTGATGGGACTGATGTGCATTTTCAGGATGCGGTCGATCTCCCGGTCGCTGATGTTGGTGAGGGTGATATAATTGCCGAACAGGAACGACAGCCGATCGTCGTCGTCCTTGAAATACAGCGTCTCCCGCATGCCCGGAGGCATCTGGTCGATAAAGCAGAACACGCACTGGTTCCGGCAGGCGTGCTGGCTGTCCATCAGGTACGTCTCGAATTCCAGCCCCAGCTCGGCGTATTGGGGCTTCTTCACTGCCACGGTGTAGTCTTCCCCATTCCGGGTGAGAACGAGCCGCAGTTCCCGCTCGGTCTCATAAAAACGGAAATCCAGCACGTCGGTGATCTCGTTGCCGTTGATGGTGTGCAGCACGTCCCCGGCCCGGATGCCCGCCCCGGCCGCCTGACTGTTCGGGACCACCCCGCTGATCTTGACCGCCAATCCGCTCACCTCCTGATCTTCTGCGCCGCCCGGCTGCCGGCGCCTCACGGGCTGCGCTTCGCGCAGCGGATGCTCCTGGAGCATCCGTCCCAAGCAGCGCTTGGGCGTGAGGTGCCGGGGTCCGGCGAGCGCCCATGAAAAGAAAAGGGAACGCCGGCCGCGTTCCCCTTCTCCAAGATTTCAGAATAAACTTACGCTTCCTTGCGCACCACGGCACGGCCATTGTAGTAGCCGCAATTGCCGCACACGCGGTGAGGCGCGGTGTATTCCCCGCAATGGGGGCACCGGGCCAGCGCGGGAGCCTGGAGCTTCCACACCTGAGAACGTCTCTTATTCTTCCTTGCACTCGAAAGTTTTCCCTTGGGGACTGCCATGAGAAACACCTCCCTATTTGATCTTATGGTCTTATCAACTTTGAAAAACGCCCCTACAACAGCGCCTGCAGCGCGGCCAGCCTGGGATCGACTTCCTGCTTCGGGCAGCCGCAGTCGCCCTGATTCAGGTTCTTCCCGCAGCGGGGACACAATCCCTTGCAGTCTTCCCTGCACAGGAATTTCCCCGGCAGGTCCAGCAGCACGTCCTCCCGCAGCAGTTCGTCCAGCTCCACCTTGCCGTCGGGCGCAAGCACATACTCGTCGCCGTCCGGCTCGCCGCCGTTCATGCTCTGCACCACCGTGTGGGTGAATTCCCCCCGGTACCGCCGCTCCGTCATCTCGCCGCAGCGGTCGCAGGGCTTGCGCAGCACATAGCTCACCTGGGCCAGAAGCGCTGCCGATCCGGCAAAGCCCCGGATACGCACCGCGGCCTCCGCGGCCTCCGGGAAGATCGGCGTCCCGTTCTCCAGCACATCGGAAAGGTCCAGCGTTACCGTGCTCTCTTCCCAGGGCGTGTCGTGCAGGAAATAGCGTTTTAAGTCAACAGTCATAGCAAACCTCATGCCGTACCGATATATTATACCGGTACGGCTCAGTTTTGTCAAGGATTTTCTGCCAAAGGGCGCAAAACAAATTCTCCGGGGCGGCGCGGTTTCCCTATTTGCCGTCGCCCAGGAAAACGATCACCAGCCCCGCGATCCCCACGATGAGGCCCACCAAGCCCCAGTCCGGGTACCAGCCAATGCCAATGAAGCTGAACAAACTGTCAAAGGAGCTGTGGGCCAGGTTCAGCAGGATGCCAAACAGGATCAGCGCCACGCCCCGCAGCTGCTTTTTCATCTACGCTTACTCCTGGATATACTTTGCACAGCTTTCCGGGATCTCCTCACTGGAAAGGGACACGGAGAGCACGATATTGGCGCCGGATACCTTCCCCAGCTTCTCCAGGTCGCCGATAAAGCGCTCCAGATCAAAATCATCGGTGGCAGGGGTGACGATCTTCAACGTGGAGTCCACGAAAATGTCGGTGACGTCGTAGTTGCCCGCGCAGATGCCGCTGATGAAGCCGAACAGCGCCGGGGCCCCGGTGATGTCGTATTCGTCCGAATCCACCAGACGGGCCTTGTGGGGGATGTCATAGGTGAGCTTCATGCCCTTCTCGATCACCACCACGTTGCCGCCGGAGGACGCCAGAGCCGCGTTGACCTTTTCGATGAGCTTCTTGGTTTTGCCGGACCCTTTCTTGCCGATGAGTAATGAAATCATAACAGGTTCTCCTTTTCACTTTTTCGCCCGAAGTCCAGTTCGGGCGGGGATTTCTCAGTCTTGCGCTCAGTTGCTCAGACGCGCCTCCAGCACGGCCTTTGCCTCCTCATAGCCGGGCTTGCCCAGCAGCGCGAACATATTCTTCTTGTAGCTCTCCACGCCGGGCTGGTCGAAGGGATTGACCCCCAGCATATAACCGGAAATGGCGCAGGCCTTCTCGAAGAAGTAGATCAGCTGCCCCAGGGTGTCCTCGCTGAAATCGGAGGCATGGAGCACCACATTGGGGACGCCGCCGTCGTTGTGGGCCAGCAGCGTGCCTTCAAAGGCCTTCTCGTTGACGAAGGCCATGGTGTGCCCGGCCAGATAGTTGAGGCCGTCCACGTCCACCGCTTCTTCCCCAAGGGTGATCTCATAGGCGGGCTGGTCGATGGCCACCACCGTTTCAAACATCATCCGGCGGCCGTCCTGGAGATACTGCCCCAGGGAGTGGAGATCGGTGGAGAAGATCACCGAGGCCGGGAACAGGCCCTTTTGATCCTTGCCCTCGCTCTCGCCATAGAGCTGCTTCCACCACTCGTTGAGCATGGCGCAGCGTGGCTCGTAGCTCACCATCACTTCCATGGCTTTGCCCTTGTTGTAGAGGATGTTGCGGATGGCGGCGTACTTGTAGCAGTCGTTCTTGGCCGGATCGGGATCGTCATAGATCTCGGCGGCCTTGGCGGCCCCGGCCATCAACGCGTCGATATCCGCGCCGGCCACGGCGATGGGCAGCAGGCCCACGGCGGTGAGCACGGAGAAGCGGCCGCCCACGTTATCGGGCACCACGAAGGTCTCGAAGCCCTCCTCGTCCGCCAGGTGCTTCAGCGTCCCCTTGGCCCGGTCGGTGGTGCAGAAGATGCGCTCCCGGGCGCCCTCCTTGCCGTATTTTTCCTCCAGCAGCTCCCGGAACACCCGGAACGCGATGGCGGGCTCCGTGGTGGTGCCGGACTTGGAGATCATGTTGATGGAGATATCCTTCCCCTCGCAGATCTGCACCAGCTCGCTGAGGGCGGTGGAGCTGATGGAATTGCCGGTGAAGTAGATGGCGGGAGAATCCCCACGGAGATCGTTGTAGCGGTCGGACTTCAAGAACTCGATGGCGGCCCGGGCGCCCAGATAGGACCCGCCGATGCCGATGACGATAAACACGTCGGAATTGGAACGGACCTTGGCCGCTGCGGCCTTGATGCGGGCAAATTCCTCCCGGTCGTAATCGGTGGGCAGATGGACCCAGCCCAGGAAATTGCTGCCCGGCCCCTTGCCGGAGGCCAGCAGCTCATGCGCGGCCCGCACCTGGGGCGCGATGGCCTCGTATTCGTGCTGTGCGATAAAATCTTTTAAGTATCCGTCGTTGAGCTTCAACGGCATGCAAATGCACTCCTTTTTTCAGCCGCGGATCATGGCCGCAGTCTTGCTGCTTCTATTCTACAATAATTCAGAGCAATTTGCAAGCCTCTTCTTTCATGGGTGGACAAACTCGCTTTTTCCCCACCCTACCAGGAAAAGAAACAGCCCAGCAGGTACCGCAGCGCGGCGGAAAAGGTGACGGCCTCCACGTCCGCCGCCGCCGTGATCTCCACCGCGGCCGCATCCTCGCCGTTCACGGTGTATCGCACCCTGCCCACCACGTCGCCCTTGCGCACCGGGGCCGGGAGGCTCTCCGGCAGCTCGACGGTCTGCTCCACGCCGCCTGTTTCCGTGGATTGCAGCAAAATCTTGGGCATCTCCCCCACCTGGAGGGCCACGCTGTCCTCCAGGCCGCCGGTGACGGGCAGGGGCTCCAGCGCCGGGGATTCGGGGGTGGTCACCGCCCAATTGGCAAAGCCGTAGTCCAGCAGCGCCGCCGCATCCTGAAAGCGGTGGTCGGTGCTGTCCGCCCCTAAAATCACCGCGATCAGCGAAAGGCCGTCCCGCTCCGCCGTGGCTGTGATGCAGCTGCCCGCCTGGGACGTGGTGCCGGTCTTGAGCCCGGTGATGCCGTTGTAGCTGCGGATCAGCTTGTTGGTGTTGACCAGCTGGGTCTCCCCGTTCCGCACGTAGTCGATCCAGGTGAGGGTATAATCGAAAATCTGCTTATGGCCGATCAGCTCCCGGCTCATCAGGGCCACGTCGTAGGCGCTGGTGACATGGCCCGCCTCGTCCAGGCCGTTGCAGTTTTTGAACACCGTATCCGCCATGCCCAGTGCGGCGGCCTTCTCGTTCATCCGCTGCACGAAGGCCTCCTCGCTGCCGGCCACGTTCTCCGCCAGCACCACCGCCGCGTCGTTGGCGCTCATGATCACCGCCGCCTTGATCAGGTCGTCCACGGTCATGGCCTCGCCCTCTTTCAGCCAGATGTCCGATCCGCCCATGGAGGCCGCGTGGGCCGAGGCGGGCAGGGTATCGGTGAGGGCCAGCCGGCCGCTGTCAATGGCCTCGAAGGTCAGGCACAAGGTCATCACCTTGGTGATGCTCGCGCAGGGCCGCACAGCGTGGGCGTCCTTCTCGAACAGCACCCGCCCGGTGGAGGCTTCCATCAGCACCGCGGAAGGCGCGGTGAGCTCCACTGCGTCGCCAAGAGCGATGGGTGTGGGGACGAAAATCAACAGCAGGGTGAGCGCAAGCAGCAGACAGAGCAGTTTCTTCATGGGGATCATCCTTTCTCTTTCCTATCGTTCCTATATAGAAAGGATATGCCTCCCGCATACGGAAAAGACCCCGGCGGTGGGCCGGGGTCTCGGGTCGATGAAAATCCTTATTCCTCGTCGGGCGTGAGCTTCGCGCCGCAATCGGCACAGTACGTCGCCGTGGAGGGGCTGGCCTTGCCGCAAACCGGGCAAATGACCTTGTTCTGCTTGTCGCCCAGCTCCCGAGTCACCGCAGCCAGCTGCGCCTTCACCTCTTCCAGCTCGGCGATCTGCGCGGTGACGGCTTCGTCCCCGGCCAGCGCCTCGGCGCAATTCTCGGCCACATACTGGCCCAGCGTCTCATAGCGGCGGCGGATATCCGTGTTCAGCTCCGCCACGCTGATGCGCAGCTTGGAGGCGTCCACCAGCTTGCCGGCCTTCTTGCTCACGGCCTCGGCGGCAGATTTGGCGTTCACGACCACATCGTCCAAAATACCCATGTAAAATTCCTCCTTTTTCAGTTGCCGGGAGACGACGCTCCCCTTATGCTGCTATTATATCAGTCCGGCGGAAAAAAGTAAATAAATATTCTTTTACAAATTCATGAAAAATCCGTAAAAATTCGAGCGGCTCCGGAAACGAACAAGGCCCTCCCCAAACAGGAGAGGGCCTTGGGTGGGCGTTTGCTTACACGTCCAAATCTTTATGCCAGGTCTCGATACAGGAAGGTGACGCCCTGTCCACGGGTGCACTTCCCCTCCGGGCTAAAGGTGTCAGGCTCCATCCCCGTAGTGATGCCGTTTTCCACGGCCCACAGCACGGCGTCCGTGTAGTATTCCCCAGCCGGTACGTCTTTGAAGGGATTCTTGGTGGTGCCGGGAGCAGGCTTGCCTGCGTACCGCCACAGGAAGGTGACGATCTGCGCCCGGGTGCAGGCTTGGTTGGGACTGAAGGTGGTATCCTTGGTGCCGGTGGTGATGCCGTTCTCCATCGCCCACAGCACGGCCTTGTAGTAGTATTCTTTTGCCGGCACGTCGGTGAAGCGGGTCGTGGTGGTCTTGGGCTCGGGTTCGCCGGCGCTTCTCCACAGGAAGGTCACGATCTGCGCACGGGTGCAGGGCTCGTTGGGGCTAAAGGTGAGCGGGGTGGTGCCAGTGGTCACGCCATTGGCCACGGCCCACTGGACTGCGTCATGGAAGAAATCGTTGCCTTTTACGTCCGTGAAATGCGGCGTAGGCATCCCTGTGTCTTCGATACCGGAATTCTCATATCCAAACTCCTGCACCCAGTAGTAATTGCCTTTGTAATAGAGGCAGGCGACGCCCACCGAAGTGAACTCCTCGTCCAGCATATTGCGGCGGTGGCCCTGGCCCTCATAGCCGTAGTTCTCCTCCGCCCACATCGTAAACGCATCCTCCGTTGTCAAGGTAAAAGACCCGCAGGCGATGTTCTCGCCCCAGCTGTTTATCCCCTGATAAACAACATCAAAGCACAGCGTGCCGTCCGGGCGGATATGGTTGAAGAGGATGCTCAACTCCGCCGCACGCCGGATGGCGATCTGCTCCAGCGCGTAGTCGTAGGTCAGCTCCTGCAGGCCGGTGACTTGCACCTTTTGGGTGTTGTCTTCGTTCCAATACCAGGCGTCCGGGCCGGTGCGGAAGTCGTTGATCATGTCCAGCATGGCGCGGGCGTCCGTTTGCAGGTAGGAACCTTCTGCCTGGATGGCTTTCACCTGGGCGTCCAGTTCCTCCGAAGTCATGGTGGCCGCGCTGGCGGCCAGGGGGATCATGGCCAGCAGCAGGGCCGCAGCCAGCAGGATGGAGAACAGCTTCTTTGTCATGATTTTAGCTCCTTTCGGATATTCCTGTTTACAAGTATACACTGCCTGTGCGCCCGCTGTCAATGATCGAAACGAAAAAGGGCGCGGCGGTGCGATCGACCCGTGCACGGCCTATCAGAGTTTGCAGACGTCGCGGTAAAACGCCGCGATGCCCTGCTTGCGGGCCAGCAATTCTTCGTGGCGGGAAATGTATTCGTAGGGGTATTTGAAATTGAAGATTCGGGTCAGGGTATCGCCGGAAGGGTCCTTGAGCTTGGTGACGCCGCCCGCGCCGCAGGCGATCACCGTCAGTTCCTCGTCGGTGCTGTGGATGTTGTACGCGCACACCGTGCCGGGCTTTGCCCACCCGGTGTTTTCCAGATTCCCGGCGGTGCGGCTCTGGCGGTAGAGATAATAGGGCTGGTAGCCCGTCTCCGTGAGCCGCGCGATGGAATACTCCATCATGGCGGAGACTTCCTCCCGCCGGGCGTGGAGCGAAAGATCGCCGCCCTCGGTGATGAGATTCGCCGACCGCTTGAGGGCCAGGGAATGTACCGTCACGTTCTCCGCGCCCAGGGCGATCACCCCATCCAGGCTGTGCCGGAAGCCCGCCAGGGTATCCCGGGGCAGGCCCACGATCAGGTCGCAGTTGATTTGGGTAAATCCCGCCTGCCGGGCCAGCGCAAAGGCATCCAGCACCGCCTGTGCCGTGTGCCTGCGCCCGATGGCCCGCAGCACCTCGTCGGAAAGGGACTGGGGATTGATGCTCACCCGGGTGACGCCGGCGGCGCGCAGGGCGGTGAGCTTCTCCAGATCGATGGTGTCCGGGCGGCCGGCCTCCACGGTGAATTCGGTGCAGCGGGAAAAATCAAACCCCTGCCGGATGGCCCCGCACAGCGCCGACAACTGCTCCGCCGTGAGGGTGGTGGGCGTCCCGCCGCCGATATAGACACCGGAAAGCGTGAGCCCCAAAGAGGCCGTGATCTCCGCGGTGCGAGCGATCTCCTCCAGCAGCAGGGCAAAATAGGGCTCCATCAGCTTCCTGGCCTGGGCCACGCTCTGGGACACAAAGGAGCAGTAGGAGCACCGGCTGGGGCAGAAGGGGATCCCCACATAGAGGCAGAAATCCCTGGGCCGCATGGCCGACACCACGGGCCGCTGGGCCCGCAGCGTCCTGTACGCCAGGTCGGCTTTGTCCTTGCTGACATGGCAGCGGGACCGGAATTTTTCCATCCCGGCCGCGTCACCCAATTCTTCACAGTATTGCCGGAGCAGCTTCACCGGGTGGATCCCCGTGAGCATGCCCCAGGCGGGAGTGATCCCCGTCAGCTCCCGCAGGGTGCGGTAGAGCAGATCGGTGAGAGAATATTCTTCCAGCGCCGCATGGGTCTCGCTGTGGGCGGCGGCGCGGCCTTCCCACACGGCCTTGACGGTGTATTGCCAGCCGCCGTCCGTTTCGGCGATCTCCGTGAGCACCCCCGCCCCACCGGCCAAGGGGTCGCCCTCCACCACCCGCACGGGACTGTACGGAAAGAACAGCCTGCACAGGTTCTCGCATTCATAGCGGAATCCGTGGCCCAAAAGCGCCAGTTCCATAGGCTCGCCTCCTTTGGGATTCAGGAACGGTCGATGGAGACGACGCCCGGGATCTTGTTCAGCCGGTCGATGACGCTTTGCAGCTGGGGCAGGCCATTGATAGCAATGGTGGCGGTGATCACCGCGTGGTCGCCGCCCTTCTCCTGCCGGGCGTTGAGGTTGTGGATAAAGATGCGCATATTGGAAAGCTGCTGGGCCACGTCCGCCAGCAGGCCGCCCCGATCCAGCGCCAGGATGTGCAGGGTGGATTTGAAATTCTCCTTCACATCTCCTTCCCAATGGGCACGCACCCAGCGCTCCGGCTCGGGGCAAAAGGTCAGGTCCTGGGGCACGTTGCGGCAGCTGCGCTTGTGGATGGACACGCCAAAGCCCCGGGTGATAAAGCCGATGATCTCGTCCCCGGGCAGCGGATTGCAGCACCGGGAGAATTTGATGAGGCAGCCCTCCATGCCGTCCACCAGCACGCCGCCGGCGGCCTTGCGGTTGGGCTCGGCGGGCGGGATGTGCCGGTTCTGCACCACGGGCTGGTCGCCGCCGCCGGCCTTCACCAGCCGCTGGTATTCCTCCCGCACCCGGGGCATCACCTTCCACAGCTGAATGCCGCCGTAGCCGATGGCCGCATACAGGTCCTCGGCGGTGGTGCAGCTGTGCCGCTTGCCTACGCTTTCCAGAAGGAATTCCATCATCCCCGGCACCATGGAGATGCCGCTGCGGCGGAATTCCCGCTCCAGCTCGGCCTTGCCCTCGATGATGTTGTCCTCCCGCTTTTCCTTCTTGAACCAGGCCCTGATCTTGTTCCGGGCCTCGCTGGTGCGCACCAGCGTCAGCCAGTCCCGGTTGGGGCCCTTGCCCGCCTCCCGGGTGGTGAGGATTTCGATGATCTCCCCGGTCTTCACTTTATAATCCAGCGGCACGATGCGCTTATCCACCTTGGCGCCGATCATCCGGTTGCCCACCGCCGAGTGGATGGCGTAGGCGAAATCGATGACCGTGGAGCCCATGGGCAGGTCCACCACGTCCCCCTTGGGCGTGAAGACGAACACTTCCTCGGGCATCAGATCGCTTTTGATGGAGTGGACCAGATCGGTGACGTCCTCGCTCTCCGCCTGATTCTCCAGCATCTGCCGAATCCATGCCAGCCGGTCGTCCAGCTCGGAGGAATCGGACTCCTTGGCGGACATGCCCAGCTTATACTTCCAGTGGGCCGCGATGCCGTATTCGGCGGTCTGGTGCATCTCCCAGGTGCGAATCTGCACCTCGAAGGGGATGCCCGCCTTGGTGATCACCGTGGTGTGCAGGGAGCGGTACATATTGGGCTTGGGGGTGGAGATATAGTCTTTGAAACGGTTGGGCAGGGGCCGGAACATATCGTGGACGATGCCCAGCACGTTGTAGCAGTCCTCGATGGTGTCCACGATCACCCGCATGGCGTAGATGTCGTAAATCTCCTCGAAGCTCTTGCCCTGGATGAACATCTTGCGGTAGATGCCGTAGACGCTCTTCACCCGGCCCTCGATATACACGTTGGGCACCGACTGCTCCACCCGCTCCCGGATGAGGGCCTTGGTGTCCTCCACGAACTGCCTGCGCTCGCCGCCCCGCAGCTCCAAATCGTGCTGGATCTCCCGATACGCCTCGGGGTCCAGATACCGCAGGGAGACGTCCTCCATGAAGTCCTTCACCCGGCGGATGCCCAGCCGGTGGGCGATGGGCGCGTACACCTCGATGCACTCCACCGCCTTGTCCCGCTGCTTCTGGGGCGACACATAATCCAGGGTGGCCAGATTGTGCATCCGGTCGGCAAATTTGATGATGATCACCCGGATATCCTCCGCCATGGCCATCAGCATCTTCCGCAGGTTCTCCGCCTGCTGCTCCTCCCGGGAGGAATAGGGGATGCGCCCCAGTTTGGTGACGCCATCCACCAGCTGGGTGACCTCCTTGCCAAAAGCCCGGGTCAGCTCCTCGGTGGTGCAGTCGGTGTCCTCCACCACATCGTGGAGCAGCCCCGCCATCACCGATTCCGTATCCATGCCCAGGCCCACCAGGATCGCCGCCACCGACAGGGGATGGATGATATACGGCTCGCCGGAGCGCCGCATCTGGCCCCCGTGCTTGTCGTTGGCCATGTCATAGGCCCGGCGTATCCTGTCCGTGTCGTATTCCTTGCCGCTTTCGGCGATGATCTTCTCCAGCTCCTCATAGGCGCTGATCTTCACGACCAGTTCCATCAGACGCCCTCCTTTCCCGAAGCCTCCGTCTGTGCCCGCAGCCGCGCCAGCACCTCGGAAGCGAATATATCCACTTTCTGCTCCATCTTCGGCACCCGAATCTTCAGCGCCTCGTCGCCCTCCACGGCGATCAGGCCCCGCTCCTCCAGAATATCCAGACAGCTGAGCAGCCGGCCCAGATGGAAGCCCTTCCCCTGCAGCGTCCCCAGCAGCGTCAGGGGCGTCACCGGCCTGCCCTGCAGGGCCTGCAGCTGCCGGTACAATACCGCCAGCGTCTGCCGGTCCGGGGTCAGCGCCCCGGCCTCCGATGCGCTGAGCGTCTCTCCCCGGCGGAATTTCTCATACAGCCGGTAGGTATGTATACATTCCTCGTCCGAAAGCGCGGACAGGCGGATGTCCCGCACGTTCACCGTCATCTCCGGCTTGCCCCGGAATTCCCGGAGATCCAGCTGCACCGCCAAATCCACCCGGTCGCCGATGCCATAGGGGAATTCCTCCGGCGCCGTGCCGAAGCGCATCCCGGTGAGGAAGGCGTTCCCTTTCCGGAAAGCCAGCCGCAGGTGCCTGCCGCCGCCCACCGGGGTGATCTCCCGGAGCTCCATGCCGAACAGCCCGAAGGTGGGCCGGGGATTCCCCACGCCGAAGGGCTCCAGCGCCGCCATGTCCCGGGGCATCTCCACGCTGATGGCCGCCGGATTCAGCCGGCAGTCGATGGGCAGCGTCATGGCGGGCATTTCCGGGCAGACCCGCCGGGCATAGGCGTTGATCTCCGCCCGGAATTCTCCGATCTGCCCGGCGCGGATAGTCACGCCCGCCGCCATGGGGTGGCCGCCGAAGCGTTCCAGCAGCCGGGCGCAGGCGGAGACCGCATCGAACAGAGAAAAGCCCTCCACGCTGCGGCCGCTGCCCTTGGCGGCGTCGCCGTCTTTGGAGATCACGAAACAGGGCTTGCCGAAGCGCTCGGTGATCCGGGCGGCCACGATCCCCAGCACCCCGTGGTGCCAGCCCTCGCCGTCCACCACGATCACCCGGCTGAAAAGCAGCTGGGGGTCCCGGCGAATCTTCCCCATGGCCTCGGCGGAGATCTCCGCCTCCACCTCCCGGCGGCGGTCGTTTTCGCCCAGAATCTCCTGGGCAAGAGGCAGGGCCTCCTCGCTGTCCTCGCAGCACAGCAGCCGCACCGCCCGTTCCGGCGCGCCCATGCGCCCGGTTGCGTTGATCCGCGGGATCACCGTGAAGGCCAGGTCGGAGGCCGTCAGCGCCCGGCCCGCGCCGTCCTGCCCCAGCAGGGCGGAAAGCCCCGGCCGGCCGCCCCGCAAAATGCCCCGCAGGCCCATCTGCACGATCAGCCGGTTTTCTCCGCGCATCAGCACGGAATCGCCCACCGTGCCCAGAGCTGCCAGATCGCCGTATTCCTCCAACACACTTTCCGCGTCCCCGTCCTCCAGCGCCATCAGCAGCTTCAGCGCCACGCCTGCGCCGGAAAAATCTTTGAAGGGACTTTCGTCGTCTGCCCGGTAGGCGTCCACCACGGCCACGGCGGCCGGCAGCTTTTCATGGGGCCGGTGATGGTCCGTCACCACCACGTCCATGCCCAGGGAATTGGCCAGGGCCACCTCCTCCACCGAGGAAATGCCGTTATCCACCGTGACGATGAGCTTCACCCCCTGCCGGTGCAGGGCCTCCACCGCGGGGCTGTTCATGCCGTAGCCCTCGCCCTCCCGCTGAGGGATGTAGTAGAGCACGTCCGCGCCCATGGCCTGCAGATAGGTGAACAGCATGGCCGTGGAGGTGACGCCGTCGGCGTCGTAATCGCCGTACACCGCGATGCGCTCAAAGCCGTCGATGGCCCGGCGGATGCGCTCCACCGCCCGGTCCATGTCCTTCATCAGGAAGGGATCGGAGAACCCGGCTGCGCCGTGCAGGGCGGCGGCCACGGCTTCGTCCGTCCGCACGCCCCGAATCTCCAGCAGCATCGCCAGGAAAAACGGGATGGAATACCGCTCGGCCAGCTGCGCCGCCCGGTCCCGGTCCAGCGGAGCGACCACCCATTTCTTCACGTTCACCCGTCTTCACTCCATTCCCTTTTGCACACTGATTGAAAACTAAATAAATAGTATACCACGCCCGCAGGAAACTTGCAAGGGCGGGCCCGCATTTTTCGCGGCTGTTCGTAAAGCAGAACTGCTTTACGGTTTTTCATTTGCCGAGGTAAGCACCGCTTCTGCTGCCCGGATGCCGTCCACCGCGGCGGAAACGATGCCGCCCGCATAGCCCGCGCCCTCGCCGCAGGGATAGAGCCCTTTAGCCAGCGGCGATTGGAGCGTCCCATCCCGCAGGATGCGCACCGGCGAAGAACTGCGGGTCTCCGGCCCGGTGAGCAGTGCCTCCGGGTGGTCGAACCCCGGCAGCTGGCGGCCCAGGATCGGGAGGGCCTGCCGCATGGCCTCCGTGACGAAATCCGGCAGACAGCCGTCCAGTGCGGCAAAGGTCACCCCGGGCAGGTAGGTGGGCTGCACCGACCCGCCGCCTCGGGAGGGCCTGCGGGCCAGGAAATCCCCCACCAGCTGGGCGGGCGCGTTGTAGTTTTCCCCCGCCAATCGGTAGGCGGCCTGCTCGATCTGCCGCTGGAAGGCCACTCCCGCCAAGGGCCCTTCCCCGCCGAAATCTCCCGGCCCGACCCCCACCAGCAGGGCCGCGTTGCTGTTCGCGCCGTCCCGGGCGTAGGCGCTCATGCCGTTGGTCACCACGCCACCCGGCTCCGAGGCCGCGCCGGTGACCATGCCGCCGGGACACATGCAGAAGGTGTACACGCCCCGGCCGCTGGGCAGGTGGCAGCTGAGCTTGTAATCCGCCGCGCCCAGGGCGGGATGGCCCGCGAAATCCCCATACCGCGCACGGTCGATCTGTTCCGCCGGGTGCTCGATCCGCGCCCCCACCGAAAACGCCTTGGGCTCCATGGGCAGCCCCAGGCGGTGCACCGTCTCGAAAATATCCCGGGCGCTGTGGCCCGTGGCCAGAATGATGCGGTCGCAGTCGAGGATTTCTTCTCCGTAAGGCCGCTCGACTTTACACCCGCAGATTTTCCCGTCCCGAAGGAGGAAGCCCGTCACCCGGCTGGAAAACCGCACTTCTCCGCCCAGCCGGAGAATTTCCTGCCGCAGGGCGCGCACCACGCCGGGCAGGCGGTCGGTGCCGATGTGGGGCTTTGCGTCCGTCAAAATCGCCTCCGGCTCACCGAACCGCACCAGCTCCTCCAGCACCTTGCGGATGCGGGCATCCCCTGTGCCGGTGGTGAGCTTGCCATCGGAAAACGCCCCCGCGCCGCCCTCGCCGAACTGCACGTTGCTCTCCGGGTCCAGCGCCCGATCTCGCCAGAAAGCCGCCACGGACTTTTGCCGTTCCTCCACGGGCAGGCCCCGCTCCAGCACGATGGGCTGCTGGCCGCACTGGGCCAAAATCAGCGCCGCGAACATCCCCGCCGGGCCGAAGCCCACCACCACCGGCCGCTGCGTCAAGGGCGCATACTCCGGCAGCGCATAGC
This sequence comes from uncultured Clostridia bacterium, assembly GCA_947631855.1. Lineage (GTDB taxonomy): Bacteria > Bacillota > Clostridia > Oscillospirales > Acutalibacteraceae > Acutalibacter. The sequence goes on from CANRMX010000008.1 coordinate 22,601, forward strand.
GATATCGCTCCATCCGGCGGACGGCAGGATCCCGCACCCGGGCCAGCACTCCGGCTTCGCTGCCGGTCAGCGTCACTTCCGCCGTGCAGACGAAATGCACATCGGTTTTTCGCCGGGCGTCCACGGATTTCCGGGCGATGCGCACGCTTTCCAGGGCGGAAATCGGCACCCGCAGCTTTTTCGCCACGGCCCGCCACAAATCTTCCCCGGTGAAATCCAGCCCCAGCCGAAGGCCGCCCACGCCGATCATGCTTTGCCTCCCCGGCCCGCGGCCTCGCCCGCCAGCAGCCCGGTGGCCCAGGCCCAGTGGAGGTTGTACCCGCCGCAGTCGCCGTCCACGTCCAGCAGCTCTCCCGCCAGATACAGCCCCGGACAGCGCAGGGACGCCATGGTGGTTTCATCGATCTCCCTCAGCGGCACGCCCCCGGCGGTGACCTGGGCGGCCTCCCAGCCCGCCGGGCCGGTGATGGGAAATTCAAAATGCTTCACCGTCTCCACGGCCCGGGCAAGCTCGCTTTCCGTGAGCCGGGCGATGGTCTTTTCTCTGGGCAGGCCGGCGGCTTTGGCCACCTCCTGCCCCATGCGCACCGGCAGCGCCCCCGCAAAAAGCTCTCCTGCCGGAAGAGCAGGCCGGGCAAGCCGCAGGTTCTGCAAATACTCGGCCACGGCACAAGCGTCCAGCGATTCCAGCAGATCCAGCGAAACCGCCAGCGGGCCGCCTTTCGCCGCCCGGAGGCGGGCGGATAAATTAAAAATACAGATGCCGGAGAGCTGCCCTTCGCCGAAGATCACCTCGCCGCTTTCGCTGTAAATCTCCTCGCCTTTACATAGCAGGGAGGCTTTCGCCCGGCAGCGCACCCCTTTCAGCGCGCCGCACACCTTGGATGGGCTCTTGAGCGGCGCCAGCGCCGGGCTGAGGGCCGTCACCGAATGGCCCAGCAACCGGGCCAGCCCGTAGCCGCCCGCCTTGCAGGAGAGCTTGGGCGCCGCCTTGCCCCCGCAGGCCAGGATCACCCGCTCCGCCCGGAGGCACGCACCCTGCCCGCCGGTGATGCGAAAACCGTCGGGCTCCGGCGCGACAGCGTCCACCGGGAAATCGGCGCAAATCTCCACCCCGGCCTCTTCGCAGGCCGACCACAGCGCCCGCAGCACCGAGGCGGCCTGCAGGCTGTTGGGATACACCCGGCCCTTGCCGTCGGCCCGGCACAGCAGGCCGATGGCTTCAAAGGCGCGAATCACCCGGTCGGCAGGAAAGGAATCCAGCACCGCCGCGATTTTTTGATCGTCTCCCCGGTAATGTTCGGGGCCGATGGCCCGATTGGTCAGGTTGCACCGGCCGTTCCCCGTGGACAGCAGCTTCTTCCCCGGCCTGGGATTTCCCTCCAGCAGCACCGTCTCCGCCCCGCACCGGGCGGCTGTCCGGGCGGCCATCAGTCCCGCCGCGCCGCCGCCGATCACCGCCACATCCCAGCGCTTCATTCAGATCACCCGGCCCAATACGCCGTAGCTCAGCAGGCACATGATCACGTCGGCGATGAAGGAGCCCACCGCCACCGACAGCATGGCGAATTTGAAATCCATCTTCATCAGCGCCGCCGCCAGAGAGCCTGTCCACGCGCCGGTGCCCGGCAGCGGGATCGCCACGAACAGCATCAGCCCCAGGGTCTCATAGCGGTTGATCTTGTCGAATTTGCTGCGGCCCTTGGCCTCCAGCCGATCCACCAGCTTCACGAAGCGGGTGTTGCGCAGCCGGTCGAAGATGCGGTTCAAAAACAGCAGGATCAGGGGCACCGGCAGCAGCGTGCCCGTCAGGCAGATGAAAAACGCCGGGAGCATGTCCACCTTCAACAGGGTGGCCGCCAGGATGCCGCCCCGCAGCTCGATCACCGGCAGCAGCGACAGCACAAACACCGTCAGCTCCGCCGGAATGGTATTCTTGAAGAAATTCACCAGCGCCCCTACGATCCCTTCCATACAATGCCCCTCTTTCTTGTACTTTTCGACTTCTTTCGTGCGGTTTCTATTGTACAGGGAATTCCCGGAAAGATATTTCTCTCCGGGAATTATAGGTTATTTATTCATGAGAACAGTATTCCTCTAAGTTGCCGAAAGTATACCCCATCTCCTCCCAGCGGGTGAGCAGCTCGTCGAGGATCGCCCCGTTGGTGGCCGAAGTGCTGTGGAGCAGCACCACCGCGCCCGGGTGGATCCGGGGCAGCAGCTTGGCAAAGGCTTCCTCCCGGGTGGGCTGATCGTTTTCGTACCAATCCACATAGGCAAGGCTCCAGAATACCGTGTGGTACCCCAGCTCTTGGGCCATTTGCAGGTTGCTCTCGCAGAATTTGCCCTGGGGCGGCCGGTAGAGCCGGGACATCTCCCCGCCGGTGACGGCCCGGTAGGCGGCCTCGTTCTGCTCCAGCTCCGCCCGGAAGCTGGCTTTGTCGGCGATCTTGGACATATCCGGGTGGCTGTAGGTGTGATTGCCCACCGTGTGGCCCTCCGCCACCATGCGCCGCACCAGCTCCGGCTGGGTCTCCAGATAATTCCCCACCAGAAAGAACGTGGCCTTCACCCCGTGCTTTTTCAGCGCGTCCAGAATGGGCGCCGTGTTGCCGTTTTCAAAGCCCGCGTCGAAGGTGAGGTACAGCACCTTTTCCTCCGTGTCCGCCCGGTACAGGGCGTCGTATTGGGCCAGATACTCCGGCGTGGCGTTGCCGATGGGCGCCGCGCCCTCCGTCTGGAAGCTGAGCCCCCAGTTGGTGATCTCCCCGCTGGCCGGCACCGCGCCGTCTCCGGCCCTGTGGGCCGCGCCCGCGACCCCCAGCAGCAGTGCCCCCAGTGCCACCAGCAGCACCCGCCGCCGTTTGATCCGCATTCCCCGCATACAGCTCTCCCCTTTCTGTTCCACCTGTATGCGGGCCCGCGAAAAAATAGCACGGCCGCATTGCCTTTGGGGGCAAATTATGCTATCATCGTCTGGTCAGGGCAAAAATATAAGGGTTTTGTAAGATTTTTGTGGGGAGCCTGTAAGGAAGACCGGCTATTCTTTTCTTCGGAGGGATGCGTATGGAATCGCTGCTGGACAAAAACATACTGGTGGTGGACGACGACCGGGAGATCGTGCGGGCCATCGCGCTGAATCTGGAGCAGGAGGGGTACACGGTCTTCAAGGCCTACGACGGGCTGGAGGCGTTGGATATCGTCACCACCCGGCCGGTGCACCTGATCATCATCGACGTGATGATGCCCAAGCTGGATGGGCTTTCCACCATCCTGCGGCTGCGGGAATCCAAAAATCTGCCCATCATCGTGCTCTCCGCCAAAAGCGAGGATACCGACAAGGTGCTGGGGCTTTCCATGGGCGCAGACGATTACGTCACCAAGCCCTTCAATCCCATGGAGCTCACCGCCCGGGTGAAATCCCACCTGCGGCGGTACATGAGCCTGGGGGATATCCACACCGGCGGCGGCAACGTGCTGGTCAACGGCCGGTTCACCTACAATCTGGACGAACGGGTGCTCTATGCCGACGGCGAGCCGGTGAAGCTCACCGCCACGGAGACCAAGATCATGGAGCTGTTCATGCGCAACCCCGGGCGTATCTTTCCCGCCGAGGAGATCTACAGCCGGGTCTGGAACGAGGACGCCTACTCGACGGAAAATACCGTGATGGTACACATTCGGCGCATTCGGGAGAAGATCGAGCTGAACCCGAGCGCCCCGGAATATCTAAAGGTGGTGTGGGGCATTGGCTACAAACTTGAAAGAAAATAACGGCGGCGGCAGCTTCGTCTTCAAAGGGGTGCTGTCCTGGGTCAGCGCGCTGCTGCTGTTGATCCTGGCCTCGGCGCTGGTGGGCCTGGGCATCGCGCTGCTCATCGACTTCAGCCTCTGGCGGGACCTGTCGGATTTCATCATCGGCCTGCGGTATTATCCCCACGAGCTGGGGCTGTCCGTCACCATGCTGACGCTGTATGCTCTGGCGGTGCTGGGCATCCTCGCGCTGCTGCTGTTCTTCACCTTCGGCTTCCGCAAGGCGCGGCGCGCCATCGAATCCGCCGTGGGCCGGGCGCTGGGGCATATCTGGGTGGAGGTGAAGCTGGCGGCGCTGGCGGTGATCTATCTGCCCCTGTCGGTGACGATCTTCCGCAGCCTCTCCTGGGGCTGGTACGAGCCCACCGTGCTGATTTTGCTGCTGCCCTACTATGTGCTGGGGGTGTACTTCCTGTGTCTGGATATCGGCAAAAACCGCCGGTATTTCGGCCACAATATCGTCCACTCGGTGACGCGCCTGATCGCCACCTGCAGATCCTTTGCCACCCTGGAGGAAAAGGCCATGCGCCGGGCCATCGCCTTCTGCGCGGTGCCCCTGTTCTTCCTGGGCGCGTCGGTGGCGCTGTTCGGGTTTTTGGTGTGGCCGATGGACAGCTATCTGGACAGCGACTATCTCTTCGTGCTGCTGCTGATGATCCTCGGCACCGCCGCCACCGCGGGCACCGCCGCCTGGTATCTGCGGGAGACCCGCCGGAAGGAGCGGGAACTGATGGCACTGGCGGCGCAGATCAACGAGATCTATGGGGGCAATCTGGACGCGGTGAACCGGGTGCCCTTTACCTCCGAGCTGTACCACAGCGCGGTGCAGCTGAACATGATCCGCACGGGCATCGAGCGGGCGGTGGACGAGGGCGTGCGGGCGGAGCGCACCAAAGTGGAGCTCATCACCAACGTGTCCCACGATATCAAGACGCCGCTGACCTCGGTGATCAGCTACACGGAGCTGCTGAAAAAGGAGCCCGGCCTCTCCGAGCAGGCGAAGGATTATGTCAACATCCTTTCGGTGAAGGCGGAGCGGCTGAGCCAGATCGTGCAGGACGTGTTTGAAGTGTCCAAGGCGGCCACCGGGAATATCACCCTGAATATGGAGGAGCTGGATCTGGGCAGACTGCTCCAGCAGACCTTTGCGGAAATGGCAGAAACACTGGAGAAGACTTCCCTGGTCTGGCGGATCGACATCCCCGACGCCCCCATGCCCATCTACGCCGACGGCCAGCGGATGTACCGGGTGTTCCAGAATCTCATCCGCAACTGCGCCCAGTATTCGCTGGAAGGGTCCAGAGTTTATGTAAACTTAAAAGCCGAAAACGGACGGGCGGTGGCCACCCTGCGGAACATCTCCAAGGCGGAGCTCACCGTCTCCGGCGAGGACTTGGTGGCGCGGTTCGTCCGGGGCGACCAGAACCGCACCACCGAGGGCAGCGGGCTGGGGCTGTCCATCGCCCAGAGCTTCACCGAGGCCTGCAGCGGCCGGCTGTCGGTTTCCACCGACGGCGACCTGTTCACCGTCACCGTGGACTTCCCGCTGCTCCCGGCCCAGCCCCAGCCGGAGGAAGGGGCGGAACCCCAATAAACGCCTATGAAATACCTGATAGATTTTGCTGTTTTGGCTTTTCTTTATTTCTTGGTCTTTTTCCCGCGATGGAAAAAGCAAAGCAGGGACAGGCTGCTGGTCAATACGCTCATGTATCTGTATCTTTCCCTTGTGCTGTTTGTTACCTTGATGCCGATCCTGGCTGCTTTGCCGTTTGTGTTCAACCACCCTTATTCACCGATGAATACGATCCCATTTGTAGATGTTTTCATGGGCCGAGGGGATTTTATCCGACAGGTCGTATTAAATGTCTTTATGACCGTCCCATTTGGGTTTCTGTTTCCTCTGACCGGGAATCGGGCCGGTAAATTCGGCCAGACGGTATTATGCTGTATCCTCATGAGCCTTGGGATTGAACTGCTGCAGCCCCTCATCAATGGCTTTCGGTCTGCGGATATCACAGATGTTATTACCAATGCTGTCGGCGGCGTGATCGGATACGGTTTGTATATTCTTTGCAGGCCTGCTGTGTTTTGGCTTTTAGACCGCCTAAAAAGACAAAGTCCGCATGGATAGCCATTCATTTGCCCCGAAAAGAAAAAGTCCGCACCCAAGTCGGTGCGGGCTTTACTTTTATGTGCGGATCGATCACATCCCCAGCAGGGTCCTGACCCAATTGGCAAAGGCGTCTGCGCCGAAGACCGCGGCCATCACCAGCAGCAGGAACGCCGTCACCGAGAGGATCTCCAGCACGATGCGCTTTCTCGGCGGCACGCTGTCGGCGGGGTCGTCCTCGGTGAGGGCGTTGGCCCGGTCGATCTCCTCCTTCAGCGCGGCGGAGAGGGCCTGGGCGGTGGGCAGATCGCCATAGCGGACGTAGATGTTCTGGTCGGTGGGCAGCAGCGCGGCGTCCTGGGGCGCGGCGGAATAGCTGCCTCCACAGGGGGAAAGCTCAAAGGTCAGGCCCGCCGTTTCCAGCTGCTGGGCAAGCCGGGCCGCCGTGTATTCGTCGGCGCGGTGCAGCAGCACCAGATCGTCCTCATGGGCCGCCCGCAAGCGGGAATTTTTACAGGCCGGGCAGCGCTTGACGGTGTCCTCGCAGAGCCGCCGGCACCGGGCGCAGTATAACATACGATCACCTGCATTTCGCGGTGGAGTCCCATCCGCCTTTTCCACGAAAAAGGTCGTAGGCTTTGCCCTATTATACCAGAATCTGCGCCCTGCCGCAACCCCTTATCGGAACACCGGCTGCAGCTGCCTGCCGTCCAGCGCCGCCGCAACGGTCTCCTCCAGCAGGGAGAAATCCGCCACCAGAGAGAAAGGCTTCTTCTCCGGGTCGTCCTGCCGCAGCGGCGTGAGATACACGTTTTTGGTGTTGAGCAGCCGCATCAGGTTGGGGCCGGACGCCCCCAGGGAATCGTTGCTGGCCACGCACAGCACCACCGGGATGCCGATCCTCAGGCAGGATTTCACCGCCATGGTCACCGCCGTGTCGGTGATCCCGCCCGCCAGCTTGGAGAGGGTATTCCCGGTGCAGGGGCAGACGCACATCAGGTCCACCAGCCGCTTGGGCCCGATGGGCTCCGTCTCCACGAGGGTGTGCAGCACCTCGCGGCCGGAGATCTCCCGGGCCCGGGCAATGAAATCCGCCGCCTTGCCGAACCGGGTGTCGGTGGCAAAGGCGTTTTGGGACATCACCGGCACGATCTCGTACTCCCTGCGCAGCCGCGCCATCTGCTCCAGCGCCTGAGCCATGGTGCAGAAGGAGCCGCACAGGGCAAATCCCACAGTTTGCATGGATATCCATCCTTTCTATGATTCCGCAAGCATCCGGGCGGCGGTGCGCCAGATCAGCTCCCCGGCGGCCTTGGGCGCGGTGCGGCCGGGCAGGCCGGGCAGCTCCGTCACCTTGAGCCCCAGTCGGCGGGCGGCGAGCTGGTCGATCCCACCGGGTGCGGAGGCCAATTCAAACACCGCCGCGCCGGGCGCCAGCCGGGCCAGTTGTTTCTCTCCCAGCACTAGGGCAGGCACGGTGTTGAAAATCAATTCGTACCCCGCTCCCATGGCGTCAAAGGAAAGGGCCCCGCAGCCCATGCCCCGGAGCAGCACCCGATCGGCGGGCTTGCGGGCGCAGCAATCCACCTGGGCGCCCAGGGCGTGCAGGAGCCTGACCAGCGCCTTGCCGATCCGCCCGAAGCCCGTCACCAGCGCCTTTGCGCCGCCCAGCGCGCCGGGATATTCCAAGATCGCCGCGGCCACGGCCCCTTCGGCGGTGAGCAGGGCGTTGCCGGTGAGCAGTTCTTCCCGGTCATAGTAATCCAGCAGCGCCGTTTCCGCCCAGAAAGGCGAGGAATCCCGCAGCCTGCCCACCATGCCCCCCAGCACCCGCTTGCCCCGCATCGCCTTGGCCAGGCCGTCTCCCAGCGGGATGGGCTCCGCCGCCAGCGGGGCGTTCAGCGTCCGGCCGTCCCGGGTGGCGGGCAGGGGCAGGAGGAGCACGTCGCAGGCCGCCAGCAGGTCGGCCACCGATACCACGGGCATCTCCCCCGTATCGGCGCGGTCCAGCCCCGCCAGCAGCACGTGTTCGCCGTCCGCTATCGCGGCCCTGGCCAGATACACCTGCCGCCCGTCGCCGCCGAGGATGCCCAGCCGTCTCTCTCCCATCGCTCATCCCGCCTTTTCTCCCTTTCCGGATACTGTATTCTATGGCGGCGGCGGGGCTTTGGTGCGCCGCATCGGACGAAAAAAACGCTTTTTTCAAAAGAAAGGCTTTATTTTACCGCCTTTTGGCAATATAATAGTACCGGGCGCTGACGCCCGATTCCAAACCATGAGGTGATCCCTTTGAATAATATTCTCGATCAGGTGCACAAGCTGCACTTTGTGGGCATTGGCGGCTCGGGTATGTGCCCCATCGCCGAAATTTTGCTCCACAAGGGCTATGCCCTCTCCGGCTCCGATATGAACGAATCCGACACGCTGGAGCGGGTGCGGGGCTACGGAATCCCGGTGTATATGGGCCATCGGGCGGAAAACATCGGCGACGCCCAGTGCGTGGTGTACACCTCCGCCGCCAAGGCCGACAACCCCGAACTGGTGGCCTCCCGGGAGCGGGGCATCCCCACGCTGGAGCGCTCGGTGATGCTGGGGATGCTCACCCAGAAATTCGGCTGCCCCGTGGGCGTGGCCGGCACCCACGGCAAGACCACCACCACCGCCATGCTTACGCAGATCCTCATCGAGGCCGGGCGGGACCCCAGCGCCATCATCGGCGGCAAGCTGCCCCTGCTGGGCAGCAACAGCCGGGTGGGCAAAAGCGATCTGCTGGTGGTGGAGGCCGACGAATATGTGGAGACCTTTTTGCAGCTGCACCCGGCGGTGTCGGTGCTGCTGAATCTGGACGCCGATCATCTGGACTATTACAAGGAGATCGGGAACATCGTGAAAGCCTTCCGGCAGTTTGCCCGGCAGACTTCCCGGGCGCTGATCGTGAACGGCGAGAGCCCGCGGGTGCTGGAGGCCCTGGAGGGCGTGGAAGGCAAGGCGGTGTCCACCTTCGGGCTGGGCGATGGGAATGATTACCACCCCCGGGAGATTCGGGTGCTTCCCGGCACCCGGCGGGCCTTCACCCTGATGCACGGCGGCGAAGCGCTGGGAGAAGTGGAACTGCAAGTGCCCGGGGAGCACAATCTGCTCAACGCCCTGGCGGCCGCAGGGGCGGCCCATGTGCTGGGGGTGGACGGGGGCTCGATCTGCCGCGCCCTCAGCAATTTCACCGGCGTGCACCGGCGCTTTGAGATTTTGGGGCGGTTCGGCGGCGTCACCGTGGCGGACGATTTCGCCCACCACCCCACCGAGCTCACCGCCACCCTCACGGCGGCCATGTCCATGGGGTACCGCGCGGTGTGGGCGGTGTTCCAGCCCCACACCTTTTCCCGCACCTTCACCCTGCTGGACGACTTCGCCAAGGCGCTGTCCATCCCCGACCACGTGGTGATGACGGAGATTTTGGCGGTGCGGGAGGAAAATCTCTACGGCATCCACACCAGCGACCTGGCCGCCAAAATCCCCGGCAGCGTGTGGTTTTCCAGCTTTGAGGAGATCGCCGACTACGTGATGGCCCGCGCCGGTGACGGGGATTTGATCCTCACCCTGGGCGGCGGCGATATCTACAAATGCGCCAATCTTGTCGTGGAGCGGTATCGGGAGAGGCAATAGCCGAAAGCATACGAAAACAGCGTCCTGTTCACCAAAAGGGGATAGGACGCTGTTGATTTTTTCCGATCCTTCCAGAGGGCTATCGGCCCGCCGCCATCCGCTTCAGCGCGCCCAGCGCCGCCGCAAAGTAGAGGTCTTCCGCGCCCATGCCGTGGTCGGAGAGGTTCCGTTTGTCCCACTGAGTGCCGGCCAGAGAATCCCCCGCCCAGAGCAGCTGGGCAAAAGACACGCCCCGGAACTTGGCCACCGCCGCCATGGAGGCACATTCCATCTCCACCACAGCGCAGCCCCGGGCCTTGTTTTGGGCGATCTTCCCCGGCGTCTCCCGATAAAAGGCATCGGTGGTCCAGGTCTTGGTGCGGGCATAGGGCGCCCCCAGCGCCTCCAGCGACGCGCACAGCGCGTGGATTGCGCTGCCGTCCAGCGCCACCTCGTCGGCGGGCGGCAGGTAGTGGTAGCTGACGCCCTCGTCCCGCACCGCCGCCTGTGGGACGATCAGGCGCCCGGCGGTCAGCTCGTGCACCAGCACTCCGCAGCTGCCCACCGCCAGAAAGCGCTGCACGCCCATGGCGATCATCTCCTCCATATAGCCCGCTGCTGCAGGCCCGCCCAGCATCATGCTGACCAGCGCAAAGGGGAAACCGTCCTCCGCCGTGCAGCGGTAGATGGGCCTGTCCCCGCAGACGCTTTTTGCGAAGGCCACGGGCTGGGCCCGGTACTTTTCCAGAGAGGCGCGCACCATGTCGTCGGCGAACAGCAGCACGGCGTCCCGGGGCATAGCCTCCACCGGCGGAATCTGCTCCTCCGGGTTGATGAGCGCCTTGGGATTGGGGTCAAATTCGATGGGACACATGGCGCCGCCTCCTTTGTGGGAATTTGCCTGATTATAGCACAGGGCGGAATCCCTGTCAACCTTTGCGGCCCACGGACGATGATTGGCCTTCTTCCCGCAAAAGTACAAAGTGGGTTTCGCGACTGGGAGCGTTTTTTTTCATATCCCGCCAGCGCACGCAAACGTGCGCGCCCCGCGTCGTGGCAGCGGGCCCTGCCCGCCACCGGTGCGGCTGGGTTTTCTTTCAAATTATATCCCCCGCCCGAAGGGCGGGGGATATAAAAAATCAACTATATGCCACCAGAGGATTCATCTTGCCTCCGCCGGTGCGGCTGTCGATCTTGTCGATATACCGGATGGCTTTGCCCGCGCCCAGCACCACGCAGTCCTGGGGATTCTCCTCGGTGACCACCGGGATCTTGGTCTTCTTGGAGAGCAGGGTGGAGAAGCCATACAGATTCGCCGAGCCGCCGGTGAGATAGATGCCGTCGGTGAAGATGTCCGCCAGAAGCTCCGGCGGGGTCTCCTCCAGCGTGGACTGCACCGTGCGGATGATGTTGATGGCCGGTTCGATCAGGGCCTCCAGCATTTCGTCGGAATTCATGGTGGTGGTCATGGGCAGGCCGTTCATGGCGTTGCGGCCCTTGAGGGTGTATGTCAGCAGCTCCTTTCGGGGGTACGCGCAGCCGATGGCGATCTTCGCGTCCTCCGCCATGCGGTCGCCGATCATCAGATTGAACTTCCTGCGGACATAGCGGACAATGGCGTCATTGAAATCGTCCCCAGCGATGTGGATGGAATTGGCGATGGTGATGCCGTTGAGGGAGATCACCGCCATATCGGTGGTGCCCTGGCCCACGTCCACGATCATGGTGCCGTGGGGCACGGAGATATCCACCCCCGCCCCGATGGCCGCCGCCACCGGCTCCTCGATGAGGCACACCTTCCGCACGCCCGCCGACCCGATGGCATCCACCACCGCCCGGCGCTCTACCTCGGTGAGGCCGCAGGGCACGCTGACCACCACCCGCGGCATGAACACCCGGGAAGGGTTGAGCTTTTTGAGATAGTACCGGATCAGGTGCTCGGCCATGGAGAGATCGGAGATCACGCCGTTTGCCAGCGGCCTGGCCACGGTGATCCGGCTGGAGGTGCGCCCCAGCATATCATAGGCCGCCGACCCGATGGCGATGACCTCGTCCGTCAGGTTATCCACGGCGATGATGGAGGGCTCGCACAAAATAATGCCCTTGCCTTCCATATAGACCCTGAAACTGGAAGTGCCCAGATCAATGGCGATATCGTTTCCAATCATCCGATCCTGTCCTCTCACAAACTGAAATCCGTGCAGATACAAATTTAGTATATCATATCCGCGGGCTTTTTTCAACACCCAAAACGCGGGCCCGCAGGCGGCGGAAAATCCACAGCCCGGCGGCCGCCAGCAGCACCCCGGCGACGCCGCCCAGCACGTCCAGGCCTGTCTCGTCCCACTGGAGGTGCCTGCCGGGGATGTTGATCTTGCAGACCTCGGCCAGCACGGCCGCCCCGGCCACGAACAGCGCCGTCAGCGCCATGCCCAGCCCCTTCCGCCGGGTATGGGAGGCCCCCACCGCAGCAGCCGCCAGGAACCCCTCCACGAAGAAGATGCCCACATGGGCCAGCAATCGCAGCCGCCGGTGCAGGCTGGTCAGGCCCCAGGAAATGCCGAAATCCTGCAAAATTCCGTGCAGCCACCGGGCGATCCGCCAGCTGAGCCCCACCGTTTTCGCCCCGGTCTGCCAGGAGAGGAACAGGCACACGGCCAGCCACCCCAGGGCGGCCGCCGTCAGCACGATCTGCAGCGCTTTTCTCATTCGCATCCCGCCTCCTCCGTTGGGGTTTCTCAAACGATCTCGTCCTTGCCGTCCCGCAGAAGCAGCTTGCCCAGCCCGGTATACCGCCGGGTCTTGCGGTCGTTCTCGATCATCTTCCGCAGCACGGCCACTTCGCCCACCAGGATCAACAGCTGCTTCGCCCGGGTGATGCCGGTATACAGCAGATTGCGGTAGCACAGCTGGCTGGGCGTCCGCAGCACCGGGAGGATCACCGCCGGGAATTCGTTGCCCTGGCTCTTGTGCACCGTCACCGCGTAGGCGGGCTCCAGCTCGTCCTGGGCGCGCTCGAAATCGTAGAGCACGTCCTTGTCGTCGATGCGCACGTGCAGCGCGCCGCCGGGCCGGTCGATGGCGGTGACCACACCCATGTCCCCATTGAACACGCCTTCGCCGCCGGTGCCGTCCTCCCGGGACCAGGGCAGGTCGTAATCGTTGCGCACCTGCATCACCTTGTCCCCCAATCGGAAGATCGCGCCGCCCAGCTTCACCTCCGGCTTGCCCTTTTCGGCGGGATTGATGGCCTCCCGCAGCAGCTTGTTCAGCTCCACGGTGCCCAGGTCGGCTTTCCGGCCGGGGCAAAGCACCTGGATATCCGTCACCGGCGACAGGCCATAGCTTTTGGGCAGACGCTTTGCGCAGAGGTCCACGATCAGCTGCCGGGCGGCCTCGGGCTCGGACTGGGGCAGGAAGAAAAAATCCCCGTCCCTGCGCCGCAGCTCGGGCAGGGCGCCGCCCACCACCCGATGGGCATTGGTGACGATCAGGCTCTCCATGGCCTGCCGGAAAATTTCCTTGAGCTGCACCGTGGGAAACAGCCCGGAGGCGATCAGGTCCCCCAGCACGTTCCCCGCGCCCACCGAGGGCAGCTGGTCGCTGTCGCCCACCAGAATCAGCCGGCAGGAAAGGGGCAGCGCCCGCAGCACGCTCTCGAAGACGTAGGCATCCACCATGGACAGCTCATCGATCACCAGGCAGTCGCACTCCAGCGGATTGCGCTCGTTGCGGGTAAACACCGGGTTGTCGTGCTCGTCCCAATCCACTTGCAGCATCCGGTGGAGGGTCTTTGCCTCCCGGCCGGTGACTTCGCTCATGCGCTTGGCGGCACGGCCCGTGGGCGCCGCCAGATACACCTTCTCCCCTGCCCGCTCCAGCAGCTGGATGATGGCGTTGAGGGTGGTGGTCTTGCCGGTGCCCGGCCCGCCGGTGAGGATCAGGATGCCCTGCCCCAGGGCGGCCTCCACCGCCTCCCGCTGCTTGTCCGCATAGCGGATGCCCCACTGCTGCTCCAGCTGGGCCAGCTGGTCGGGCGTGCCGGTGATGGCCTTGGGGGGCATCCGCAGCATGGATTTCATCCGGGCGGCGATATAGCTTTCCCCTGCATACTGCTCCTTGAGGAACAGGAACTGCCGCTCGTCGAACTCCTCCGCGGCGATCTGGAAATTCTGGGTGAGGGTGTACACCGCGTCCCGCACGGCCTCCGTCTCCACCCCCAGCAGCTGGGCCGCCGCCCGCACCAGCTTGTCCGCAGGCAGGCAGGTGTGGCCGTTGTTCAGGTTGTGCCGCAGCACATAGAGCACGCCCGCCTGCACCCGGCTGGCGTCGTCCCGGGGCATTTCCATGGATTCGGCAATGGCGTCGGCGATGTCGAAGCTGATATCCAGCCCTGCGCCGCAGAGGCAGTAGGGATCGCTCTGGATGCACGCCACCGAGGCCTCGCCGAAGGCTTTCCACACCAGCACCGTTTCCTCGGGCCGCACGCCATAGGCCCCCAGAAAGGCCATCAGCTCCCGGATGCCGTACACGCGCTTCAGCTCCTCGCTGATCTCCCGGGCCTTCTCGGGAGAGATGCCCTTGATCTGGGCCAGGCGGCCGGGGTCTTCCTCAATGACGGTGAGGGCCTGGGCGCCGAAGGCATCGATGATGCGCCGGGCCATGGCCGGGCCGATGCCCTTCACCGCCCCCGAGGACAGGTATTTCAGCATGGCGGCGGTGGTGGCGGGGCGGGCGCGCTCAAAGGCCTCCGCCTTGAACTGGTCGCCGAAGGAAGGGTGGCTGGTCCACGTGCCGTAGACCTGCAATTCCTCCCCCTCGCTGACGAACGGAAAAGCCCCCACAACGGTGACGACTTCCCCGCCGGCGGCCATTTCCAGCACGGTATATTGATTTTTGTCGTTGTGGTACACCACGTGCTCCACGGTGCCCTTCAGCTCCAGCAATCCGTTCTCCGCCAATTCACACGATCCTTTCCCCGAAAAGCCGCTCCAAAGGCGGCAGGTTCTCCTTTGCATAGACCTGCAGAAAGGGGTATTCGCGCCCCAGCAGCGTGCAGATCTGCACCGTCTCCCAGTCGCCGCCATCGATGAGGCACACCAGCCGACAGGGCGCGCGCATCCACCGCAGCCGCTGGGCCGCCGCCCGCAGGGTGGATTCGCAATCCTCCGGGCCCTGGGGCGCGGCGATCAAAATCAACGGGTGCTGCTCATCGGGCCGCAGGCTGCGGAAGCTCCCCCTGCGCACCCCTTCCACGCCAGCAAGCACGGCCAGCAGCCCGCACACTGCGATCAACAAAACCTTCAAACCGCTCACCTCGCTGCACCATCCTATGCGCGGCGGCGGGATTTTGTGCCCTTACAGCGCCTGCACCGCGTCCAGCAGCGCCTGCGCCCGGTCCCGGCGCTCCCACGGCACGTCCAGATCTTCCCGGCCCATGTGGCCATAGGCGGCCAGCTGCTGATAGATGGGGCGGCGGAGATCCAGATCCCGGATGATCGCCCCGGGCCGCAGATCGAACACCTGCTGGATGGCCTTCGTCAGCACCTCGTCGGGCACCTGCCCGGTGCCGAAGGTATCGGCCATCACCGAGACGGGCCGGGCCTTGCCGATGGCGTAGGCCAGCTCGATCTCGCAGCGCCTGGCCAGCCCCGCCGCCACGATGTTCTTCGCCACCCAGCGGGCCGCGTAGGCCGCCGAGCGGTCCACCTTGGTGGGGTCCTTCCCGGAGAAAGACCCGCCGCCATGCCGGCCCCAGCCGCCGTAGGTATCCACGATGATCTTCCGCCCGGTGAGGCCCGTATCCCCTGCCGGCCCGCCGATGACGAACCGCCCGGTGGGGTTGATATAGATGCGGGTCTCCCCGTCCATCAGCGCCGCCGGGATCACCGGGCGGATCACCTGCTCCAGCACGTCCGCCTGCAATTGAGAGAGGGTCACATCCTCGCTGTGCTGGGTGGAGACCACGATGGCCGCGATGCGCTTCACGGCTTCGCCGTCGTATTCCACGGTGACCTGGGTCTTGCCGTCGGGCCGGAGATAGGGCAGGGTGCCGTCCTTGCGCACCTGGGCCAGGCGCTTCGCCAATCCGTGGGACAGGGAAACGGACAGGGGCATCAGCTCCGGGGTCTCGTCGCAGGCGTAGCCGAACATCATCCCCTGATCGCCCGCGCCGGTGCGGCTCAGCTCGTCTCCTTCTTCCCCGTTCCGGGCCTCCAGCGAAGCGTTGACCCCCATGGCGATATC
Organism: uncultured Clostridia bacterium; assembly: GCA_947631855.1. Taxonomy (GTDB): domain Bacteria; phylum Bacillota; class Clostridia; order Oscillospirales; family Acutalibacteraceae; genus Acutalibacter. The sequence continues at coordinate 38,412 of CANRMX010000008.1, forward strand.
TGGCGACTGCCCGTCGATGGAGGTGAGGATGCCGCAGGTGTTGCCGTCAAAGCCCTTGTCCGGGCCGTCGTAGCCGATCTCCCGCACCACCCGGCGCACGATGGCGGGCACGTCCACCCAGCAGGTGGTGTTGAACTCGCCCATCACATGGATGACCCCGGTGGTGGCGGTGGTCTCCACGGCCACGTGGGCCGCCGGGTCTTTCGCCAGGATCGCGTCCAGCACCGCATCGGAGATCTGGTCGCAGACCTTGTCGGGATGCCCCTCGGTGACGGATTCGGAAGTAAACAGTTTCATAGTCATTCTCCTTTGATTCTCCTGATGGAGGATTGATTCTATGCAAAAAAGGCTCTCGCAAATATCGAGAGCCTTCAAAAGCCTCATCTTTCGGTTTTCACCGCAGGAATTGGCACCTTACAGCTTTCGCCACAGGTTGCCGGGCATCACAGGGCCTGTCCCTCCGCCGCTCTCGATAAGGGGGCGTGACGCCCCGTTCAAGACGCGGGTGCAAATGAGCACGGGCGTTGAATGTGCGGCACGCGGTATTCGTTTGTTGAGGATCGTTCATGAGCTGGGCGTGACGCTCCATCCAAGACGCGCGTGAAAGTTCACACGCTACGTTGGTAAGCAGCACGCGGTATTCGTTTGTTGAGGGTCGTTCATGGGCTGGGCGTGACGCCCTTTTCACGTCGCGGGTGCAGATGAGCACAGGCATAAACTATGCGGCAGCGCCCATGGCCACGGCACAGTTTCAGCGTTTCTTCATTATAACAACCGGCGGGAATTTTGTCAATACGGTACGGAAAAAATCCGAAAAAACATTCGAGTTGCCTGCACCGCCCGACCGCCCGCGCCGCACGCCCGGCCCCAGAGGGGCCGGGCGCGGGCCCGAAGGGCCCGGCTGGGCCTGCGGCCCAGCCCGTGCGGCGCGGGGCTGCCGCCAGCAGGCAGTCCGTGAAGCGTCCGCAAAAAAGGGCACACGGAGCGACCCGTGTGCCCTTTTGCAGTTCAATTGGGTTTCCCCTTGCGGGGTGCCTCGCGATGCTTAGGAATTGATCGCGGTGACAACGCCGGAGCCAACGGTGCGGCCGCCTTCACGGATAGCGAAGCGCAGGCCCTCTTCGATGGCGATGGGGGTGATCAGCTCAACGTCCATGACCACGTTGTCGCCGGGCATGCACATCTCGGTGCCCTCGGGCAGGGAGATGACGCCGGTCACGTCGGTGGTACGGAAATAGAACTGAGGACGATAGTTGTTGAAGAACGGGGTGTGACGGCCGCCTTCATCCTTCTTCAGCACGTAAACCTGGCCGGAGAACTTGGTGTGGGGATGGATGGAGCCGGGCTTGGCCAGCACCTGGCCGCGCTCGATCTCGTTGCGCTGCACGCCGCGGAGCAGCACGCCGATGTTGTCGCCAGCCTCGGCGAAGTCCAGCAGCTTGCGGAACATCTCGATACCGGTAACGACGGTGTTGCGGGTCTCGTCGGTGAGGCCAACGATCTCCACGGTGTCGCTCATCTTCAGCATACCGCGCTCCACACGGCCGGTGGCCACGGTGCCGCGGCCGGTGATGGTGAACACGTCCTCAACGGGCATCAGGAAGGGCTTCTGATCGTCGCGCTCGGGGGTGGGGATATAGCTGTCCACAGCGTCCATGAGCGCCAGGATGGAAGCATACTCGGGAGCGGTGGGATCACTGGCGGAGGACTCCAGCGCCTGCAGAGCAGAACCGCGGATGATGGGGGTGTCGTCGCCGGGGAAATCGTACTCGTCCAGCAGCTCGCGGACTTCCATCTCCACCAGATCCAGCAGCTCCTCGTCGTCCACCTGGTCCACTTTGTTCAGGTACACCACGATATAGGGCACGCCCACCTGACGGGAGAGCAGGATGTGCTCACGGGTCTGGGGCATGGGGCCGTCGGCGGCGGAAACCACCAGGATAGCGCCGTCCATCTGGGCAGCACCGGTGATCATGTTCTTCACGTAGTCGGCGTGTCCGGGGCAGTCAACGTGGGCATAGTGACGGTTGTCAGTCTCATATTCCACGTGGGCGGTGTTGATGGTGATGCCGCGCTCGCGCTCCTCGGGAGCCTTGTCGATCATGTCATAGGCCTCGTACTTGGCCTGGCCCTTCATGGCCAGCACCTTGGTGATGGCGGCGGTGAGGGTGGTCTTGCCGTGGTCAACGTGGCCGATGGTGCCGATGTTTACATGGGGCTTGGTTCTTTCAAATTTTGCTTTTGCCATTGGGATTTGCCTCCTTATCAGGCTGGAAATTTTTTTAGGCTTTCCTACGTTTCATTGTACCAACAACGCGTAGAAAAATCAAGCGGTTTTTGGATTTTAATCGGACTTTTTGCCTCTGGTGGAAATAATGCCTTCGGAAATGTTCTTGGGCACCTCCGCGTAGTGGGCGGGTTCCATGGTGTACTGGCCGCGGCCCTGGGTCTTGGAACGCATATCGGTGGCGTAGCCGAACATATCGTTCAGCGGCACCTCCGCGTTGATCTGCTGGGCGCCGGGAATGGCGTCCATGCCCAGGATCATGCCGCGCCGGGAGTTCAGGTCGCCGATGACGTCGCCCAGATATTCCTCCGGGGTGATCACCGTCACCTTCATGATGGGCTCCATCAGCACGGGATCGGCCTTGCGCATGGCCTCCTTGAAGGCCATGGAGCCGGCGATCTTAAAGGCCATTTCGGAGGAGTCCACCTCGTGGTAGGAGCCGTCGTACAGCGTGACCTTTACATCCACCACGTTGTACCCGGCCAGCACCCCGGCCTGCATGGCACCCTGGATACCCTGATCCACGGCGGGGATATACTCCTTGGGCACGGCGCCGCCCACCACCGCGTTGACGAACTCGTACCCCTGGCCGGGGTTGGGCTCGATGCGGATCTTGACGTGGCCGTACTGGCCCTTACCGCCGGACTGACGGGCATACTTGGTGTCCACGTCGGCGTTCTTACGGATGGTCTCCTTGTAGGCCACCTGGGGCTGACCCACGTTGGCCTCCACCTTGAATTCCCGCAGCAGACGGTCCACGATGATCTCCAGATGCAGCTCGCCCATGCCGGCGATGATGGTCTGGCCCGTTTCCTCGTCGGTGTAGGCCTTAAAGGTGGGATCCTCCTCCGCCAGCTTGGAGAGGGCGATGCCCATCTTCTCCTGGCCGGCCTTGGTCTTGGGCTCGATGGCCACACGGATCACAGGCTCCGGGAACTCCATGGACTCCAGAATGACGGGATGCTTCTCGTCGCAGAGGGTGTCGCCGGTGGTGGTGTTCTTCAATCCCACCGCCGCGGCGATGTCCCCGGCGTACACGTGGTCGATGTCCTTCCGGTCGTTGGCGTGCATTTGCAGGATGCGGCCCATCCGCTCGTCGTGGTCCTTCACGGAATTGTACACGGTGGAGCCGGCCTCCAGATGCCCGGAATAGACCCGGAAGAAGCACAGCTTGCCCACGTAGGGGTCCGTGGCGATCTTGAACGCCAGGGCCGCGAAGGGCTCGTCGTCGGACGAATGGCGGACTTCCTCCTCCCCGGTCTCGGGATTGGTGCCGTTGATGGCGGGCACATCCACGGGAGAGGGCATATAGTCCACGATGGCGTCCAGCAGCTTCTGCACGCCCTTGTTGCGATACGAGGTGCCGCACACCACCGGCACCATGTGGTTGGCGATGGTGGATTTGCGGATGCAGCCTTTGATCTCCTCGATGGTGAGCTCCTCGCCGGACAGGTATTTGTCCATCAGGTCGTCGTCCTGTTCGGCCACGTGCTCCACCATTTCGGTGTGATATTTTTCGGCCAGCTCCCGCATATCCTCCGGGATCTCCTCCTGGCGGATGTCCTTGCCCAGTTCGTCGTAGTAGACGTAGGCCTTCATCTCCACCAGGTCGACAATGCCCTTGAACGTATCCTCACTGCCGATGGGCAGCTGGATGGGGACCGCGTTGCACTTGAGGCGATCCTTCATCATCTGCACCACGCGGTAGAAGTCGGCGCCCATGATGTCCATCTTGTTGACATAGGCCATGCGGGGCACCTTGTACTCGTCCGCCTGGCGCCACACGGTCTCGGACTGGGGCTCCACGCCGCCCTTGGCGCAGAACACCGTCACGGAGCCGTCCAGCACACGCAGGGAACGCTGCACCTCCACGGTGAAATCCACGTGGCCGGGGGTGTCGATGATGTTGATGCGGTTCTGCCGCCCATAGTGGTCCGGCCAGAAACAGGTGGTGGCGGCGCTGGTAATGGTAATGCCGCGCTCCTGCTCCTGGGCCATCCAGTCCATGGTGGCCGCGCCCTCATGCACCTCGCCGATCTTGTAGTTCACGCCCGTGTAGTACAGGATACGTTCGGTGGTTGTGGTTTTACCGGCATCGATATGGGCCATGATGCCGATATTTCGAGTTTGTTCAAGTGGTACCTGACGTGCCATGATTTCCTCCTGGTTCTCTCCTTACTCTGGCCATTACCATCTGTAATGTGCGAAGGCCCGGTTGGCCTCTGCCATTCTGTGCGTATCCTCACGGCGCTTTGCCGCGCCGCCCGTGCCATTGCTGGCGTCGAGGATCTCGCCGGCCAGACGTTCCTGCATGGTACGTTCAGACCGCTGTCTCGCAAAGGTGGTGATCCAGCGCAGGCCCAGGGTCTGCCGCCGCTCGGGGCGGACCTCCATGGGCACCTGGTAGTTGGAGCCGCCCACACGGCGGGACTTACATTCCAGGCTGGGCATCACGTTTTCCATTGCCTGTTCAAAGACTTCCAAGGGCTCCTTGCCGGTCTTTTCCTGCACGATGCCGAACGCACCGTACACGATCTTCTGGGCGACGCCCTTCTTGCCGTCGAGCATCACGTTGTTCACCAGCCGGGTGACCAGCTTGGAGTGGTACAGAGGATCGGGCAAAACATCACGCTTTGCAACATTGCCTCTTCTTGGCATACTCTTCCCTCCTTCATAGAATGATATCATCGGTACTCGGGGAGTTCTCCCCGTGGCCAAAGGCAGTTTTACCGGACCCTGTGGATCTATCAATAAAATGCCTTCCCAAATTGCTTGGGGGCCACAAAATCACTTGCAGACGGGCCGGATCACTTCTTGCCGGCCTTGGGGCGCTTGGCGCCATACTTGGAGCGGGCCTGCATACGCTTGGCGACGCCCTGGCTGTCCAGCGTGCCGCGGATGATGTGGTACCGCACGCCGGGCAGATCGCGCACACGGCCGCCGCGCACCATCACCACGCTGTGCTCCTGCAGGTTGTGTCCAACCCCGGGGATATACGCCGTGACCTCGATGCCATTGGAGAGACGGACCTTCGCGACCTTCCGCAGCGCCGAATTGGGCTTCTTGGGGGTGAGTGTCTTCACCGTGGTGCACACGCCGCGCTTCTGGGGGGAATCCTGATCGATAGCTGCACGCTTCTTGGAATTCCAGCCGCGGTTGAGCGCAGGGGCCTTGCTTTTCTTCTCCACTGCGGAACGTCCGGTGTGGATCAGCTGGTTAAAAGTAGGCATTGTTTTCCTCCTTTCCTCAAAGATGTCTATGTGAATGCCTGCGGAAAGCCGCACGCTTCGCATACGGGAAATGGTACGATCCGTACACACAACCGGTGGGCCTCCGGGGATCTTTCCCCGGAAACCTCCAGTCTAAGAGTATAGCATTTCCAATTTGGGTTTGTCAACCCCACAAAAGGGCTGTTTTCCCGGTTTTTTCTCGCCGATGGGCCGCTCAGATGCCGGCGGCGGGCTCGGCGGATGGGGCGGTCTCCTCCGTGGGGAAGCTCACCTCTTCGGCAGGGCTCTCTCCGCCTTCGCTGGGCAGGATGTCCACCTCGCTGTAGCACTTCATGCCCGTACCGGCGGGCACCAGCTTGCCGATGATCACGTTCTCCTTCAGGCCCATCAGCGTGTCCACCTTGCCCTTGATGGCGGCGTCGGTGAGCACCCGGGTGGTCTCCTGGAAGGAGGCGGCGGACATGAAGGAATCGGTGGCCAGAGAAGCCTTGGTGATGCCCAGCAGGATGGGCGTAAACGTTGCCTCCCGCAGGCCCTCTTCCCCGGCCTCCAGCCGGGCTTTGATCTGCTCGTTGGCGCTGTAGATCTGATTCTTATCCACCAGCGCGCCCAGCATCAGATCGGTATCGCCCGGGTCGTCCACCCGCACCTTGCGGAGCATCTGGCGCACGATGATCTCGATATGCTTGTCGTTGATGTCCACGCCCTGCATCCGGTACACCCGCTGCACTTCGGAGATCAGATAGTTCTGCACTTCCTCGGTGCCGCTGATGTTCAGCAGGTCGTGGGGATTCACGGAGCCCTCGGTGAGCCGGTGGCCCCGCTTGATATACTGCCCCTCCTCCACGGTGACCCGGGAGGCAAAGGGGATCAGATAGGAACGGCTCTCGCCGTCTTCGTCGTTGGTGACCACCACATGGCGGTTCTTCTTGATCTCCTCGAAGGAGACCTTGCCGTCGATCTCGCTGAGGATGGCCACGTGCTTGGGCTTGCGGCCCTCAAACAGCTCGTCGATACGGGGCAAGCCCTGGGTGATGTCCTCGGCGCTGGCCACGCCGCCGGTGTGGAAGGTACGCATGGTCAGCTGGGTGCCGGGCTCGCCGATGGACTGGGCCGCGATGATGCCCACGGCCTCGCCCACCTGTACGGGCTGGCCGTTAGCCAGGGACGCGCCATAGCACTTGCGGCACACGCCGTTCTTGGCCCGGCAGTGCAGCACGGAACGGATCTTCACCCGCTCGGCCCCGGTGGCGATGATCTTCTCCGCATCGGCGGCGGTCATCATCTTGTCCTTGGAGACCAGCACATTGCCGTCGGCGTCGGTGAAATCCTCCACCAGGTACCGGCCCGTCAGGCGCTCCTGCAGCGTCTCGATGGACTCGGGGCCGGAGGTGATGGCAAAGACTTCCAGGCCCTCGGTGGTGCCGCAGTCCTCCTCCCGGATGATGACCTCCTGGGAAACATCCACCAGACGGCGGGTGAGGTAGCCGGAGTCCGCGGTGCGCAGGGCGGTGTCGGTCAGGCCCTTGCGGGCGCCGCGGGAGGAGATGAAGTACTCCAGCACGTTCAGGCCCTCGCGGTAGTTGGCGCGGATGGGAATTTCAATGGTCTTGCCGGAGGTGTTGGCGATCAGGCCGCGCATGCCCGCCAGCTGGCGGATCTGGCTGATGCTGCCGCGGGCGCCGGAGTCGGCCATCATATAGATGGGGTTGTATTTGTCCAAGCCGCGCTGCAGGGCGGCGGTGACGTCGTCGGTGCACTTTTCCCAGGTGCGCAGCACGGCGTTATAGCGCTCGCTCTCGGAGAGCAGGCCCTCGTTGAATTCTTCGGTGATCTCATCGATCTCCCGGGCGGCGGCCTTCAAAAGCTCAGGCTTTTCCGGCGGCGTGGTGGCGTCGCTCAGGGACACGGTGATGCCGCTGACGGTGGAATACCGATAGCCCTGGGCCTTGATGTCGTCCAGCACCTCGGCGGTGCGCTCGGTGCCGTGGACCTGGATGCACTTGGCGATGATCTCCCCCAGCTTCTTGCCGCTGACCAGGAAGCCCACCTCGAACTGCAGCGCACCCTCGGGGGCGGAACGGTCCACATAGCCCAGATCCTGCGGGATGGGGCGGTTGAAGATCATCCGGCCCACGGTGGTATCCACCAGGCCCGTGACGGTCTCGCCGTTAAATTCCGCGGTGCGGCGCACCCGAATCTTGGCATGGAGGCTGACCACTTTGGCATCGTAGGCCATCAGCGCCTCATCCATGTCCCGGAACACCCGGCCCTCGCCGGGCTCGCCCTCTTTTTCCAGCGTCAGGTAGTAGCTGCCCAGCACCATGTCCTGGGTGGGCACCGTGACGGGCCGGCCGTCGGAAGGCTTCAACAGGTTGTTGGCGGCCAGCATCAGGAACCGGGCCTCGGCCTGGGCCTCGGCGGAAAGGGGCACGTGCACGGCCATCTGGTCGCCATCGAAGTCGGCGTTGTAGGCGGTGCACATCAGGGGATGGAGCTTCATGGCGCGGCCCTCCACCAGCACGGGCTCAAAGGCCTGGATGGACAGGCGGTGCAGCGTGGGGGCGCGGTTCAACAGCACGGGGTGGTCCTTGATGACCACTTCCAGCGCGTCCCACACCTCGGGGCGGCTGCGCTCCACGGATTTCCGGGCGGCCTTGATGTTCCCCACCGCGCCGGTCTCCACCAGCCGCTTCATCACGAAGGGCTTGAACAGCTCCAGCGCCATCTCCTTGGGCAGGCCGCACTGGTACATTTTCAGCTCCGGCCCCACCACGATGACGGAACGGCCGGAATAGTCCACGCGCTTGCCCAGAAGGTTCTGGCGGAAACGCCCCTGCTTGCCCTTGAGCATATCGGACAGGGACTTGAGGGGCCGGTTGTTGGGGCCCGTCACCGGGCGGCCCCGGCGGCCGTTGTCGATCAGCGCGTCCACGGCCTCCTGGAGCATCCGCTTTTCGTTGCGCACGATGATGTCCGGCGCGCCCAGCTCCAGCAGCCTTTTCAAACGGTTGTTGCGGTTGATGACCCGGCGGTACAGGTCGTTCAAATCGCTGGTGGCGAAACGGCCGCCGTCCAGCTGCACCATGGGCCGGATATCCGGCGGGATCACGGGGATCACATCCAGCACCATCCACTCGGGGCGGTTGCCGGACAGCCGGAAGGATTCCACCACCTCCAGCCGCTTGAGCAGCCGCATCCGCTTCTGGCCGGTGGTGTTCTCCAGCTCTTCCTTGAGCTGTTCGGACAGTGCCTCCACGTCGATCTCTTTCAGCAGCTTCTGGATGGCCTCGGCGCCCATGCCGGCCTCGAAATCGTCCTCATATTTTTCCTTGAGGTCCCGATATTCTTTTTCGGTGAGGGTCTGATATTTGCTGATCTCCCGCACGTCGCCGGGATCGGTGACGATATAGGAGGCGAAATACAGCACCTTCTCCAACACGCGGGGGGAGACGTCCAAGATCAGCCCCATGCGGGAGGGGATGCCCTTAAAGTACCAGATGTGGGAGACCGGGGCCGCCAGTTCGATGTGGCCCATGCGCTCCCGGCGCACCTTGGCCCGGGTGACCTCCACGCCGCAGCGCTCGCAGATCTTGCCCTTGTAGCGGATGCGCTTATACTTGCCGCAGTGGCACTCCCAGTCCTTGGTGGGCCCGAAGATGCGTTCGCAGAACAGGCCGTCCCGCTCAGGCTTGAGGGTGCGGTAGTTGATGGTCTCCGGCTTTTTCACTTCGCCGTAGGACCATTCCCGGATCTTTTCAGGAGAAGCCAGGCCGATCTTAATGGACTCAAAGGTGTTAAATTCCATGGATTCATCCTCCTGTTTTATTCAAAATCGTCGCCGTCGTCGAGATCGAAGTCGCCTTCGTCCTCGTCCTCGTCGTCGTAGAAATCGCCGTCCTCATCCTCGCCGGCGTAGTCGTCGTCCCCGTCTTCCGCGCCGTCCAGAATGTTCTCCGCGTCGTCCACGTTGTAGCCGTCCAGATTGTCCGCCACGCCGGGCTCGTCGAACACCGCATCGGAACGGGCCATGCCCAGATCATCGTCGTCGTCGAAGTTCTGCTTCAGGTCCACTTCCTCGTTGTTCTTGTCCAGCACCTTCACATCCAGACCCAGGGACTGCAGCTCCTTGATGAGCACTTTGAAGCTCTCGGGAATGCCCGGGGTGGGGATGTTCTGGCCCTTGACGATGGCTTCGTAGGTCTTCACACGGCCCACCACGTCGTCGGACTTCACCGTGAGGATCTCCTGCAGGGTGTAGGCCGCGCCGTAAGCCTCCAGGGCCCACACTTCCATCTCGCCGAAGCGCTGGCCGCCGAACTGTGCCTTGCCGCCCAGGGGCTGCTGGGTCACCAGACTGTAGGGGCCGGTGGAGCGGGCGTGGATCTTGTCGTCCACCAGGTGGTGGAGCTTGAGGTAATACATATAGCCCACGGTGACGGGGTTGTCGAAATATTCGCCGGTGCGGCCGTCCCGCAGCCAGAACTTGCCGTCCTCGGCCATGCCGGCCATTTTCAGGCACTCCCGGATGTCCTCCTCCTGGGCGCCGTCAAAGACCGGGGTCATGATCTTCCACCCCAGGGCCTTGGCCGCCATGCCCAGATGCACCTCCATGGCCTGGCCGATATTCATACGGCTGGGCACGCCCAGAGGATTGAGCACGATATCCAGCGGGGTGCCGTCGGGCAGGAAGGGCATCTCCTCCTCGGGCATGATCCGGGAGACAACGCCCTTGTTGCCGTGGCGGCCGGCCATCTTGTCGCCCACGCTGATCTTGCGCTTCTGGGCGATATAGCACCGCACCACCTTGTTGACGCCGGGGGACAGCTCGTCGTGGCTGTTCTCCCGGGTGAACACGTCCACGTGCACCACCACGCCGTATTCGCCGTGGGGCACCCGCAGGGAGGTGTCCCGCACTTCCCGGGCCTTCTCGCCGAAGATGGCTCTCAGCAGCCGCTCCTCGGCGGTGAGCTCGGTCTCGCCCTTGGGGGTCACCTTGCCCACCAGAATGTCGCCCGCACGCACTTCCGCGCCCACGCGGACGATGCCCCGGTCGTCCAGATCCCGCAGCAGCTCCTCGTTGACGTTGGGGATATCCCGGGTGATCTCCTCTGGCCCCAGCTTGGTGTCCCGGGACTCCATCTCGTACTCCTCGATGTGGATGGAGGTGTACACGTCGTCCCGCACCATCTTCTCGTTGAGCAGCACCGCGTCCTCGTAGTTGTAGCCTTCCCAGGTCATGAAGCCGATGAGGGCGTTGCGGCCCAGGGCGATCTCGCCGTTCTTGATGCCGGGGCCGTCGGCGATCACGTCGCCGGCTTCCACCCGCTCACCCACGTCCACCACGGGCACCTGATTGATGCAGGTGCTCTGGTTGGAGCGCATGAATTTGATGATCTCATAGTCATCGGTCTCGCCGTTGTCCGCGGTGATGCGGATGCGGTCGGCGGCCACGGATTTCACCACGCCGCCCCGCTTGGCCAGCACGCACACGCCGGAATCCACCCCGGCCTTGTATTCGATACCCGTGCCCACGATGGGAGATTCGGTCTTCAGCAGCGGCACGGCCTGGCGCTGCTGGTTGGCGCCCATCAGGGCGCGGTTGGTGTCGTCGTGCTCCAGGAAGGGGATCATGGCCGTGGCCACGGAGACCACCATCCGGGGCGTGATGTCCATATAATCCGCCCGGCTGGCCTCCACTTCCACGAATTCGTCCCGGTGACGGCCCACCACCTTGGCGTTGACGAAGCGGTGGTTCTCGTCCAAGGGCTCGTTGGCCTGGGCCACGATGAACTCGTCCTCCTCGTCGGCGGTCATATAGCGCACCTCGTCGGTGACGATGCCGGTCTCCTTGTCCACCCGGCGGAAGGGGGCTTCCACAAAGCCGTATTCGTTGATCTTGGCAAAGGTGGCCAGATAGGAGATCAGGCCGATGTTGGGGCCTTCGGGGGTCTCCACGGGGCACATGCGGCCGTAGTGGGTGTAGTGCACGTCCCGCACCTCAAAGCTGGCACGGTCCCGGGAGAGGCCGCCGGGGCCCAGGGCGGAAAGCCGCCGCTTGTGGGTGAGCTCGGCCAGGGGATTGGTCTGATCCATAAACTGGGAGAGGGGCGAGGAGCCGAAGAACTCCCGGATGGCGGCCACCACGGGCCGGATGTTGATGAGGGAATGAGGGGTCAGGGATTCCAGATCCTGCGCCTGCAGGGTCATGCGCTCCCGGATCACCCGCTCCAATCTGGAGAAGCCGATGCGGAACTGGTTCTGCAGCAGCTCGCCCACGCAGCGGATGCGCCGGTTGCCCAGATGGTCGATATCGTCGGTGACGCCCAGCCCCACGGCCAGACAGTTCATATAGTTGACGGAGGCGAAGATATCCGCCACAGTGATGTGGTTGGGGATCAGCTCCCTGCGCCGGGCATGGAGCACCCGTTTCAGCTCCTCCTCGTCCAGCTCCTGGCCCAGAATCTCCCGGAGCACGGGATAGCTGACGCGCTCGTTGATGCCGCAGAGGGCCTTCGCGTCGAAATCCACATAGTTGGAGATGTCCACCATGCCGTTGGAGACGATCACCACTTCCCGGTCGTTCAGCAGCACCGTGACTTTGCTGACGCCGGCGTTGTCCATGCGGCGGGCCTGCTCCAGGGTGACGGTCTGCCCGGCCTCGCCCAGCAGCTCGCCGGTGGAGGGATCGGCCACGGGCTGGGCCAGCACCTGCCCAACTAAGCGGCCTTCCAGCGCCAGCTTCTTGTTGTATTTGTAGCGGCCCACCCGGGAAAGATCATACCGGCGGGGATCGAAGAACAGCCCATGGAGATGGGACTGGGCGCTCTCGATGGTGGGCGGCTCGCTGGGGCGCAGCTTGCGGTAGATCTCAAACAGCGCCTCTTCCATGGATTTACAGGTATCTTTCTCGATGGTGGCGCGCATCCTATCGTCGTCGCCGAAGAAGTCGATGAGCTGCTGATCGGTGCCCAGGCCCAGGCAGCGCAGCAGGACGGTGACGGGGATCTTCCGGTTCTTGTCGATGCGCACATAGAACACGTCGTTCACGTCGTTCTCATATTCCAGCCATGCGCCCCGGTTGGGGATGATGGTGGAGCTGAACAGTTCCTTGCCGGAACGGTCGTAATCCATGCGGTAGTATACGCCGGGAGAACGCACCAGCTGGGAGACCACCACCCGCTCGGCGCCGTTGATGACAAAGGTGCCGCTGGCGGTCATCAGGGGGAATTCCCCCATATAGACCTCGGATTCCTTGATCTCGCCGGTCTCCTTGTTGAGCAGCCTCGCCGTCACCCTGAGGGCGGCGGAGTAGGTGGCGTCCCGCTCCTTGCACTCCGACACGCTGTAATTGGGCTGTTCGTCCAGCCGGTAATCCACAAAATCCAGAACCAGATTGTTGCTGAAATCCGTGATGCCGGAGACGTCCTCAAACACTTCCCGGAGCCCTTCGTTGAGAAACCAGTTGTAGGAATCCTTCTGGATCTCGATGAGGTTTGGCATTTCCAGCACTTCCTCGATCCGCGAAAAGCTCATCCTTGTGTCCCTGCCCAATCGTACCGGTTTGACATTCACCATTGGCACAGCCACTCCATTCTAATTCTATTATTTTTATACCCGCAAGACAAAGGCCCCTGCCGCGAAAACCGCTAAAATCTTCCCGTCCCCGACAAAATATTTTGTTTAGCATCTTGATTCTTCCGAAGACCTGTGCTATACTATTTTCCGGGAATCGGGGCTACTTTGCCTATTATGAAGCAGTATATTATTATATCCTAGCCCCGTCTTGCTGTCAAGCATTTTTTGCAAATTTCCCGGTTTATTTTTTTGCGCATTTTTCAGAGGGAGCACAGGATTCCATGGGGTTTTTGTCATTCCATCAGCGCTATTATGCCGCGGCGCTGGATCGTCTGGAGAGCGGGCCGCCGGGCAGGGCCGAACTGTACGAGGCCGGGCAGCTGCTCAAGCTGCTGGACGACCTGGTGGACGAGGGCTATCCTCTGCTCAGCCGCACCCTGGAGGAGACCTGCGGCGCGGTCTCCCGGCTGCACGCCCTGTTGGAAACCCATCACGGGACGGTGTTCCCCATCCAGAAAAAGCTCCTCGCCGCCACAGCCTACGGCCAGAAAGATGTGGAGCCCCAGGCGGTTTGCGCCCTTCTGCTGGCCCGGGTGCGAGCGGGAGTCCCTGCTTCGGCGGACCCCTTTCTCTCTGACCTGCGGGCCTACTGCCGGTGGCTGCCCCATGGATCCGACACCGCCACCGTGTTCCTGCTGCGGGACGCCTTTCTGCCCTATCTCTATTGCGTGAACATGGGCTGGGACGATCTCTACCCGTGGGTGATCAACCGGGATTTTCTCGCACAGGCCGCCGGAGACGGGGCCGACGATCTGCTGCGAATGCCCATCTATGAGGCGCTGGAGAGCGGCGCCCGGGACTACGCAGCCTTCGCGGATTTCTGCCTGCCCCGCATCCGTCAGGCGCTGGGCCGGTACCCGGCGCTGGAGCGGACTTTGCGGGAACTGCTGGAGGCCATCCCGGCGAAAAAACTGCTGGTGGTGGAGTCCGGCTATTGCGGGACGATCCCCCTGACTTTAGCCGCCCTGGACGACCGGGTGGATTTCCGGCTGTACACCACGGCTCCGTTTTTGTATTCCGTTTACCGGGACAAGATATTTTGCCGGCGGTACGAGCAGATTCGCTCCTTCGAGACCCTGTACGCCCAGGACGCCTTGATGCGGTTTTCCGCCTTGCGCGGCGGCCGCTTCTATGTGCGCACCGCCGCCGATGAGACCGTCTGGGCCCGCGCCGCCGGTGAAGCCGCCGCCCTGCTGGCCTCGCCATAAATGCGTATCCCCCACCGCACGGTGAGGGATACTTTTTTGTTTGTTGGCGCGAGCCACGCGAAGTTCATGTTTCCGGGCTGAGCCCAC
>CANRMX010000009.1 GCA_947631855.1 uncultured Clostridia bacterium
AGTCTCGGGCGTCGTGGACAAATAGAGACTGTAAGCAAACGATCAATACCGCATACCCGCTGGCGGTGCACACTGCCTGCGGGTATGCTATCTTACATATTGTTTTTTAGGAGGCTACATGAAATCATCGGAAACCTTACGGCGTGTCAAGCGAATCGACCGTATCAGCGCCGCCCATTATGGGTTGAAAGTTTTTTATGTCTAAAGTCTTAATTTTTTCCGGAGCCGCTGGATAAACAGGCCGGGTTGTGGTATGGTTCGGTGTACCGACCGAGAAAGGCAGGTGCAGACGGAAATGAAGAATCGGAACATCCCCTTCGGGTATCAGTATCAGGACGGGAAAATTGCGCTCCATCCGCAGGAACGGGAGATCGTTGTGAGAATCAGTCAAGCCTATCTTGCAGGAGCGTCCCTGCTGCAAATCGCCGAGCGTCTCAATGCGGATGGTGTGGAATATCTACCCGGCGTTACCGGCTGGAACAAGGCCAGGCTGAAAAGGATCATCGAGGACGAGCGATACCTGGGCAGGAAACCCTATCCTGCACTCCTTGATCCAGAAACATTTGACGCCATGCAACGGCTCAAGGCCGACAAGAACACCTTGAAGGGCTTGGATCGAAGCGCGCCCATCTTTCAAATCGACGTTCCGGCGAGATGCCCTGTTTGCGGCGGGAAGATGTATCGGAAGTGCGATACGCGATTCAAAGTGCAGCAGAGATGGATCTGTCCGAATCCCGCCTGCAAACGGTGGATCGCCAAATCGGATGACGAACTGCTGAGCGAAATCATGGCCCTGCTGAACCGGCTAATTGCCAAGCCGGAGATGATCCGCATCCCTGCGGCATCGGAGATGGAGCCAAGCGTTGCGGTGCGCAAGCTGGACAACGAGGTCGGCAGGATGCTGGAAAGCCCCAAGGCCGATAAAGACGGCTTGCGGCGGGCTATGCTCCAGCGCGTGGCGGCGGCTTATCGGGACATTCCAAACGATGTCTATATTGCCAGACGGATGCGGGCGGACTTTGCAAACGCAGAGCCGCTCTCCACTTTTTCCGCCGACTTATGCAACCGTACCGTGAAAGCGATCTGCTTCCACGAAGACGGGACTGTCGGTATTCTACTTATAAACGATCAGGAGATCGGGGAGGAGCCACATGGAAACTGTATTGCCACAAAAGACCGTCCGGGTGATCCCGGCGACCGTGGACACGGCCAGCCGCGTCCCAAAGGATAATCGACCGATTCGGGTCGCAGCCTACTGCCGGGTGTCGACGAAACAGGACGAGCAGCTGGAGAGCTACGAACGGCAAGTCCAAACGTATACCCAGCGGATCAATTCCGAGCCGAACTGGTCCATGGTGGGCATCTTTGCGGATAAGGGCATCACCGGCACCAGCGTGAAAAAGCGGGATGAATTCAACAAGATGATCCGCAAATGCAAACAGGGCAAGATCGATTTGATCCTGACGAAATCCATTGCCCGGTTTTCCCGCAATACGGTGGACTGTTTGCAGCACACCCGCCTGCTCAAGGAATTGGGCGTAGACGTGTTCTTCGAGGAGCAGGGCATCCACAGCATACAGCCGGGCGCTGAATTCTACATCACCATCTATGGGAGCGTGGCCCAGAGCGAATCGGAAAACATCAGCGCCAACGTGCGGTGGGGGAAAGCGCAGAGTGCGAAGGAAGGGAATGTGGCGTTTCACTATTCCAATTTCCTGGGCTATCGCAGAGGCGCGGATGGCAAGCCGGAGATCGATCTCGAAGAAGCTGCAACCGTTCGCCTGATTTATGACCGATTCCTTGCGGGCGACAGCTACACGGTAATCGCCCGTTTCCTGGAAAGCAAAGGCATTTCCTCACCCAGCGGCAGGGCAAAATGGAGCGAAAGCACCGTCTGCTCCATTCTTACCAACGAAAAGTACAAGGGCGACGCCATTCTCAACAAGACCTACATCAAGGACTGTCTGTCCAAAAAGGTGTGCGTCAACAACGGCGAGCGGCCGAAATACTATGTGGAGAACAATCATCCCGCCATTATCGACGCTGCCACCTTTGGCCGTGTGCAGGAGGAGATCGCCCGGCGCAGGGCAAAGCGGAAAGTCAAGCAAGTCGGCACCAAGACCGAGCAGGGCAAATACTGTGGGAAATATGCCTTGACCGAGCTCTTGCTCTGCGGGGAATGCGGAACACCCTACCGACGTTGCACCTGGACGGCTGGCGGGCAGAAGAAAATCGTGTGGCGGTGCATCAGCCGGCTGGATTACGGCAAGAAATACTGCCATCATTCGCCGTCCATTGAAGAAACCGTCCTGCACGAAGCCATCATGGAGGCCATCCAAAAGACGGCCAGGCAAAATGCGGATGTGCTGCGGACGCTGAAAACACATATTGGCATGGGGCTGGCAGGCGAAGAAACCGAGGACAGGAGCTTGGACATCCAGATTCGGATCGCGGAGATCGACGCGGAATTCCAAGCGATGATGAGCGCCATATCCGCAGAAAACGCCGAGCAGTTCGACGAGGGCAGGGCGGCGGAGTTGCTGCATGAGAAAGCCAGCCTGGAACAGCAGCTTTCGCAGATTGCTGACGCCGTGCAAAAACGCAGGAACTCCAAATCACGACTGGATGATATTTGTGACATCCTCGACGCACTGCAAAATCACCCGATGGAATATGATGATTATCTGGTACGGCAGCTGCTGGAATGCGTGATCGTAGAATCCAAAGAGCGGATAAAGGTGGTCTTTGTCGGCGGGATGGAAGTAGAGCAGGGGCTGGGTTAATTCAGATTGACAAAGATGCGGGAATCCTGTATATAAAGCGATGAGAAGGACAACGGCGATCCCGGCGAACGGCTCCGTTCTACAATGGAGGTAATCGGTACAGTCAAATAACAGAGAATCGAGAAGTCTCCGGCCATAGCGAATGCAAAGGCCAGAGATTTTGTGTGGATTCAACTTGCGTGGATCGTGCGCGGGTTCAAATCGGGATGTACAATTGGCCAAAAAATCTTTTTTGGCGGGAATAGACAACCACCGGCAAACGCCTGAAGGCGTTTGCCGATTTTACTTTTTCACTATTCACTGTTCACTCTTCACTCAAACCTGCCACGCCAGTTTTAGAAAGTGATAAGTAGCTAATAAAAAATCGCACCCCACTTCTCGGGGGTGCGATACTTTTTTGCGCGACCGCAAGTGTCGGACTGGATGTTGAGGTGCAGAGCGGCGAGTGTATCGGGCTGCAAAAAGCTGCGAAGCAGGCTTTTCTCCTTCTCCGCAAAAAGTCTCGCTCGGCTCGTCTGCTCGGTTGCAAGCGCCCTCGCGACGGCCTATCAACTTTTTGCGGTTTGCGCTTGCGGCGCGGAAAAAGAATTGCCACAAACACTCGCACCCAATTGAGTAAGGTACGATACTTTTTTCACGACCGGAGGTGCCCGATAGGACATTGTGAGTGCGGAGAAGCGAAGCCAATACTGCGGCGCGAAGGATCAAATCACACGCACAGGACAAAAAGGATGGTGACATGAGCGCTCGGTGTTCATGTTCTTGTGAGAAAACCACCCCAAACACTTCAAACCTCAAACTGGAAGATACATTTCTCGGTTTCGCCGGATTCGATGCGCATATCGTTGTCCTCGGGGAGGGCGGCGATCTCCAGCAGCTGGCCGCCCAGCAGTTCGCAGGTCCTGCGGGAGGGCAGGTTATCCGGATTGCAGGTGATGATCACATAGCCCAGGTCGTGTCTGCGCGCCAGCTCGAAGAGCAATCGGCAGGCCTTGGCGGCGTAATGATGGCCGCGGTAGGACGGCTCCACCCGATAGCCGATATTGCCGCCGTAATAGAGCTTTTCGTTGTGGCCGATCCGCAGGTCGCAGACGCCCATTTTGACGCCCGCCAGGTCGCAGATGGCGAAGTGATAGGCGGGCACCCGATCTTTTGCGGGGTCGGCCGGGGCGGTCTTTTCCAGGATCAGCGCGATCTCGTCGCTTTTCAGAAAATCGGTGTTGAGAAACATGGAAACCTCCCGGAGCAGGAATGATGGGGACATTGTAGCATGGGGCAGGGGAGAAGTCAACCGGGCCCGCCGCGCTGACCTGGCAGGATATGCTGGTGCGCTGCGGCAATGGGGAAGCATGGCAAGCCCCGTCTTTGGGCGGCTGGCGGATGTGGAGGAAAATCAGCTGCTGTTCACCGAGTAGGAACTGCGCACCCGTATTCAGAAGTGGATCGGGCCGGATAGGCGGAACGGGGCAAAATGCGGATTGCTTTTCGCGGCCTGTTATGCTATTATGGCAGTAGATTTTTCTTGATTTTTGGAAAGGAGCGTTGAGATATGAAGTTTGATTTCAGTAAAGCGGCTGAGAAAATGAGTGAAATCAAGCAGCATTTTACTCCGCTGGATTTGAACGAGGGCAATGTCCAGGCAATCTTTGAGAGATGCTTGGCGAAAAAGGAAACTCCATTTGACGATACGCATTTTAGCATTTTGTTTCAAAGAGATTATGGGTATGATAAGGACTCAACACCGGTTACATTTAGTATAGAAAAACTCAAACAGAACAAGAAAATAGTTGCATATCTTTTTGGTGAGTTACCAAGTGTGCATACTGGCAGTTATATCATTGATTCAAAAGAAAGCATACATAAGTATGATGGTAAGATTTGGACAACCGATACCGCCAAACTTATGATGTTATACCATTTAGGTGAAGCTACCGGCATGATGGGCCCCTTTATCAAAAAATATAATAGCGCCAATATATACGATAATCGGGTCAAGCCCACCTTCTCCCCGAAAGACCCGGCGTTCCCGGCGTGGTGGGAACAGCACAAGGCCGAGTGGGAGGGCTGACCGGGCCCGCCGCGCCGCCGGGGCGCAGCCCCGGCTCCTGCCCGTTCCCGCAAGGGAACGGGCAGGGCGGCGGTTTTCGGAGAAAACCGGCGGGCGAGGCGGGCGAAGCCGCGCAGTGCCGCGCACTTGCGGGATGCGAAAGCGAAGCGGATCACCCAAATGCCTGGGCCTGCGCATGACAACAAAGTCCGCGCACGGAATCGCGAAAATGTCTTGATTTTTTCCGCCGTCTCCGCTATAATAAAAATACCAATTATTTTCTCTTCGGGAGGCAGTATTATGTTAGTTTCTGCAAAGGAAATGCTCACCAAGGCCCATGAAGGCAAATATGCCGTGGGTCAGTTCAACATCAACAACCTGGAGTGGACCAAGGCCATCCTGCTCACCGCGCAGGAGAACAACTCCCCCGTGATCCTCGGCGTGTCCGAGGGCGCCGGCAAGTACATGACCGGCTTCAAGACCGTGGCCGCTATGGTCAAGGCCATGGTGGAGACCCTGAACATCACCGTGCCCGTGGCGCTGCATCTGGATCACGGCACCTATGACGGCGCGTTTGCCGCCATGGAGGCCGGCTTCTCCTCCGTCATGTTCGACGGCTCCCACTATGGGATCGAGGAGAACGTGCAGAAGACCAAGGAAGTCATCGCCAAGGCTGCTGAGCTGGGCATCTCCGTGGAGGCCGAGGTCGGCGCCATCGGCGGCGAGGAAGACGGCGTTGTGGGCGGCGGCGAAGTGGCCGATCCCGATGAGTGCGCCAAGATCGCCGGACTGGGCGTGGACATGCTGGCCGCCGGTATCGGCAACATCCACGGCGTGTATCCCGCCAACTGGACGGGCCTGCATTTCGACGTGCTGGCGCAGATCCAGGAGAAGGTGGGCGATATGCCCCTGGTTCTCCATGGCGGCACCGGTATCCCCGAGGACATGGTGAAGAAGGCCATCTCCCTGGGCGTGTCCAAGGTCAACGTGAACACCGAATGCCAGCTGTCCTTTGCCGCCGCCACCCGGCAGTATATCGAGGCCGGCAAGGATCAGCAGGGCAAGGGCTTCGATCCTCGGAAGCTGCTGGCGCCCGGCTTTGAGGCCATCAAGGCCACGGTCAAGGAAAAGATGGAACTGTTCGGCTCCGTCAATAAAGCCTGAGCCGCTGGGGTTCGCCTGAATAAGCCCGATCATCGCTGAATGCCGCCCGTTTCCGTTTGTGGGAAGCGGGCGGTTTTTCGCCTATTTTCGCGGGCAAAGTGGTGGCGGCTGCCCTTTTTCAAGGGATTTTCCAGACTTTTCTTGTAATTTTCATCCAGATGTGTTATACTTGTGCAGACCCATGTGCAAGGAAAGGAGATGGAGTGCCCTATGGAGAGCAAGCTGTGCATGAATTGTTTTACAGAGCTCCACGCCGGAGACGGCGGGATCTGCCCTGCCTGCGGCTGGGACAACGGGAAACCGCAGCTTCCTGCGGGCCTCCGATACGGCACGGTTTTGTCTTCCCACTACAGCATCGGCCGGGCAAAGGCCATGAACGGCGAGGGGATCACCTACGCCGCGCTGGACCAGACCACCCGCCGGGCGGTGGAGATCCGGGAATTTTTTCCCACGACCCTTGCGGAGCGCGTTGCCGGAGAACAGAGCGTGCAGCCCCTGCCGGGGCATGAATCCGCCTATGCCCGGCTGCTGGACGATTTCCTTGCCCTGTCCAAAGGGGTGAGCCGTCTGCGGGAGCTGACGGTGGTCACCACGGTACTGGATATTTTCACCGAGAACAACACAGCCTATTCCGTGTATGAATACGTGCCCGCCACGAGTCTGCGCAAATTGATCGATCATTCCGGCCCCCTCAGCTGGAACGCGGTCAATCGGATGTTTATGCCGATCCTCACCGCCCTGGGGTTGATCAACTCTCTGGGGATCGCCCACCTGGGCGTCAGCCCCGAGACCCTGCGGGTCACCAAGGACAACACCCTGCTGATCACGGGCTTTTCCATCCGCAGCGCCCGGCAGGCGGGCTATGAGATCGGGGAGGAGCTGTTCCCGGGCTTTGCGGCCGTGGAGCAGTACGACCGGCGGACGGTGTGCGGCGAGGCCAGCGACGTCTACGCCCTGGCGGCCTGCATGGTCTATGCCATGACCGGCCACGCCCCGGATCCCGCTCCCGACCGGCTGCGGGATCAGCGGCTGATGATCTCCAAAGAGGTGCTGCGCTCCCTGCCGCCCTATGTGGTGACGGCCATCGCCAACGCCCTGCAGGTGCGGGCGGAGGATCGCACCGCCAGCTTCGAGCGCTTCAAGACCGAGCTTTCCAGCGCGCCCACCATCGTCAACGAGGTGGATCAGACCCACGCCATCCGCCGTATCCCCATCGACATGGAGATCGGCCGCCGGGGCCTGCCGCCCATGGCCTGGCTGATCGGCTCCCTGGCGATCACCCTGGTGGCGCTGTTCATCGTGGCCTCGGTGTGGATGGGCGAGCGGGGGATGTCCTTCGGCGATTTGAAGCACCTCTTCGACCGGGAGACCGTTTCCGCCCAGGAACTGGAAACCCCCTATCTCATCAATCAGGAGTACGCCGCCTGGGAGGAGCGCATCGCCCAGGGGGATTACCACTTCACCCTGCGGGTCTCCGATCGCATCTTCAACGACACGGTGCAGGAGGGGCACATCATCAGCCAGAGCCCGCTGGCGGGAGAGCCGCTGGAATCCGGCGGGGAGATCGTGGTCACGGTGAGCCGCGGCAGCGCCACCCGCACCCTGCCCGCCGTGCAGGGGATGAGCTATGAGACGCTGGAGGGCATCCTTCGGGCCGACGGTTTCGTGCCCAGCCGGGTGGAGCAGGCCAGCGACGGCGTGGAGGCCGGGTATGTGGTGGGCTATGAGGGCCACAGCGAAGGGGACGCGCTGGAATACGGCGCGGCGGTGACGGTGATCGTCAGCACCGGACCAGCGGCGGAATAAGCGCAATTTATATTTATATAGAAAGAATGCCCGGTCTCTGCGGAGGCCGGGTTTTTGCAAGGCAAAATGGCGAGCGGATTGGCGGCAGGTATAGAGCGTGAAGATTTTTGGGGAACCCCCTGCCAGCCTTTTTGAAAAAGAGGCTAAAAGCTTTTGCCAGCAAAAGGTGAGCGAAAAACTTTACGTTTGCTTCCCGACCTGCCATTTTTGCCTATCGGCCGGGACGCTGGGCCAGCGGGTTGCCGCCAGTCCCGGTGAGGAGCGCCACAAACAGTGCCCCGGAAAGCACGGCGTGGAGCAGGGCTTCCGTCAGTGCGCCGGAGAAGGAGAGCCCTCCCAGCAGGAGCCTGCCCAGCAGTACGGCCGCGCCGCCGCAGAGGAGCGGGAGCAGCACGTGCCGGGGCAGGGACAGCCGGACTTCCGTCACCTTGAGCAGGCGGTGGAGGCTCAGGGCGGCGTTGAAGATGGTGCTGAAAAACAGGATGCCCACGTAGCTTTCCATGCCGAAAAACCGCAGCAGGCACAGCACCAGCACCACCCGGATGAAGGAATCGGAGAAATTGTACTTCATGGAGTTGAACTGTTCGTCCATGCCCTTGAGCAGGCTGTCCACCACCACGTCCAGATAGATCAGCGGCACGATGGGGGCCAGCACCCGCAGGTATTCTCCGGCGGCCTCGCTGCGATAGAACGCCCGGCCCCACAGGCCGCCGCAGACCGTGAACACCGCCGCGAAGAAGATGCCGAAGGCCAGCGCCGCGGACAGGGCCAGTGTGGTGATGTGGGCCACCGCCTTTTTGTGGCCCAGCTCCCGCTCCCGGGAGATCTTGGGGATCAACAGGGAGGCGAAGGAGGCCAGCAGGGAGGAGGGGAAAAACAGCATGGGCATGGCCATCCCCTGCAGCAGGCCGTATTGGGAGAGGGAGGCGGAAGGATCCAGGCCGTATTTCCGCAGCTCTCGGGGGATCAGCAGATTTTCGCCGGTATTGAGCAGGCTCCTGGCGGCGGAGCTGAGGGTGCAGGGCAGGGCGATATGGGAGAGCCCTTTGAGCACCCCGGAACCCTTCTCCTTGCCCGGGGCGTTGCGAGTTAAGCTCCGGCGATAGGCGCACCACCCCGCCAGAAAGGAGGCGGCTTCTCCCAAGGTGGAGGCGGCCATGGCGGCCAGACAGGCGGCCTCGATGCTGCGGGGAGCGAATCGCCAAAAGAAAAACACCGTGGCTCCCACGGTCAGCAGCTGTTCCAGGGCATCGGCGGCGGCGGTGGAGATCGACTCGTCCACCGCCAGAAAGTAGCCCTTCATGCAGGTGCACAGGGACATAAACGGCAGCCCCAGCCCCAGGATACGCAGGCAGGGCGCGGCGGCAGCGTCGCTGAGGAAAATCTTTGCGGCGGGCTCGGCCAGCAAAAAGAGCAGGCAGGCGATGGATACGCTCACAGAGAGGCAGAAGGCAAAGCACCGGGACACGGTGGAGCGGATCACCTGCCGGCGCCCGGCGGCGATGGCGGCGGTGACCATCCGGGTGACGGCCAGACTGATGCCCGAGGTGGAGAGCGTCACCGTGAGCATGAAGATGGAGAAGATCAATTGATAGAGCCCCATGCCCTGAGCCCCGATCCGCTGGGAGAGATAGGACCGGTAGCCCATATTCAGCACCCGGAGCGCAAGGGACACCAGGGTGAGGATGGTGCCCTGCACGAAAAATTTCTTCTTTGTCATAGGCCGCCTCGTGGGGTGGGGATTTCGGCTTGCAAAGGCCGGTGGATTGTGGTAGTATGAGACAATCAGCATGGAACAGGAGAATCGCCTTATGAACGAGAGCTGGACCGAGATCAGGGTGGAAGTGCCCGTGGAATTCGTGGACCGGGCGGGAGACATCGCCCACATGACCGTGCCCTATGGCATCTATATTGAAGATTATTCCGATTTAGAAGCGGGCGCCCGGGAAATCGCCCACATCGACCTGATCGACGAGGCGCTGCTGCAAAAAGACCGCAGCAAGGCCATCGTGCATATCTATATCGAGGCCGGGGAGAATCCCATGGAGGCGGTGGCGTTCCTCACCCAGCGCTATCAGGCGGAGGGGATCCCCTTCTCCATCGCCACCGAAGCGTGCCGGGAGGAGGACTGGATCAACAACTGGAAGCGGTATTTCAAGCCCATCCCGGTGGGGGAGAAGCTGCTGATCCGCCCCCTTTGGGAGGACGCCCCCGACGCCTGCGGCCGCACGGTGCTGCATCTGGAGCCGGGACTGGCCTTCGGCACCGGGAGCCATGAGACCACCCGGCTCTGTCTGGAGCTGCTGGAAAAGTATATTCGGCCGGGCGGAGCATTTCTGGACGTGGGCTGCGGCAGCGGGATCCTTTCGGTGGCGGCGCTGCTGCTGGGGGCAGAATCCGCCGTGGGGGTGGATATCGACCCGCTGGCGGTGAAGACCGCCCGGGAGAACGCCGCCCAAAACGGGGTGGCGGATCGCTTCACCGGCATCTGCGGCAACCTGGCGGATGCGGTCACCGGGACGTACCCGGTGGCGGCGGCCAATATCGTGGCGGATGCGATCATCGCCCTATCCAAAGACGCCCGGCGGTTTTTGACCGCGGACAGCGTGTACATCGTCAGCGGGATCATCGACGCCCGGGAGCCGGACGTGCAGGCGGCTCTTGCGGGAGATTTTGAAATTCTGGAGCGCCGGGAGGACCGGGGCTGGGTGGCCATGGCCCTGCGGCTGCGGATATGAGATACAGGAGGAAGAAGATGGCGGAAGCCTCCTTGGAGAAGTACAAGAATGTGCGGATCGGGACGCCCCGGCTGCTGCTGCGGCCCCTGACGGCGGAGGACGCCCCGGATATGTTCGCCTACGCCCAGGACCCGGATGTGGGCCCCATGGCGGGCTGGTCGCCGCACCAGAGCGTGGAGGAGAGCCGCAGGCTGATCCAGGTGTTCCGGGAGACCCGCAGCGGCGTCTGTCTGGGCATCGAGGAAAAGGAAAGCGGGAAGATCATCGGGACCATCTCCCTGGCGGTGGACGCCCACCGGCCAAGGGTGCCCGGGGTGGTGGTGATGGGCTATGCCCTGTCCAAGGCCCATTGGGGCCGGGGCCTGATGCCCGAGGCCGCCCGGGCCATGCTGGATTTCGGCTTCTGCCAGTGGAAGCTCAGTGCCGTGGTCATCACCCACTACCCGGAAAACCACCGCTCCCGGCGGGTGATCGAAAAGACCGGCTTCCGGTTTGACGGGATCATGCGGGCCTATGCGGTGCGGTACAACGGGGCGGTCACCGATCTGTGGAGCTATTCCATTACCGCCGCCGAGTACTACGCCCTGCGGGCCAAGGAGCAGGGCTACTGCTTGCGGCTGCCGGAGGAGATCGACCCGGCGCTGCGGGCGGAATACCGCCGGGAGTGGGGGAGAGAGCCCATGACGCCCTACGCCATGGGGCTGCAGGGCCTCAGCGAAGCCGCCTGGCTGGACAAGACCATCGCCAACCGGACACGGCCCGCACCCGGCCGGGTACCCAGCACCCTGTACCTCTTTGTGGATCATACCGGGCGGCCGCTGGGCGCGCTGGCCCTGCGGGAGCACTTGAACGGCGCGCTGCTGCTCACCGGCGGGCACATCGGCTATGGGCTGCGGCCCACCGCCCGGGGCAGGGGATTGGCCCCCTTCCTGCTGGGGCTGGGGCTGGAGAAGGCCCGGGAGCTGGGCATCCAACGGGCGCTGGTGACCTGCGACGACGGCAATCTTCCCTCGGCCCGCACCATCCGGGACTGCGGCGGCGTGCTGGAGAATCTGGTGGAGGACGAGGACGGCGAGCTGGTGCGCCGCTACTGGGTGAACCTCTGAGAGCCCGGGGCTATATATATATATATATATAGAAAGGCGTTTTGCAGGATTGCTCCGGGCGGCAGGCACGGTGTGTTCTGCACAGAGTATACAGAAAAGTGGCACTATATGAGTGAAAACCCTCTATATGTGAATAATCATGCAAAAACGTGCAAGGTGTATGCAAAGGGCGGCTTTCCGGGGCGGTGAAAGGGCCATGCAATTTTGAAAATCAAAAATGCAAAGTGCCTTTCGGGCGCAAAGGGGAAAAAGCGGCGTAAACTCTGCTTTCGCGTGGGGCGGCGGAATCTCGAAAAAGTTACAATTTGAAATTTTTTCGAAACCGTTTTGCAAAACTTCGGCGCGGTTTTATGTGATTTTACCGGAAATCTCGGAAAAAGTGCGCAATCTTTTTCATTTTCACCAATTGAAATGGCGCGGGAAAAGATGTATAATTCAGACAATCACTACCGAGGGGGACACTATATCTTGAAACCCACGGGGGTACTTCCACCAAATTTAACCGTCGAGTCCCGACACGGCGACCGGCTCATTCGTCGGGGAAGGGCCCGGATGGTTAAATAAATTATGAAGGAGGAAACAAAGATGAAGAAGTTCTTAAGCCTGCTTCTGGCTGCGGTTCTGCTCTGCTCTCTGGTCGCCTGCGGCGGCGGAAACAACAGCAGCACGCCCAACAGCCAGCCCACAAGCAGCACGGGCAGCGACGTTTCCGGTACCGGCGACGGCGAAGAGCCCGAGGCCTACCAGCCTCTGGAGATCCCGGAGGAGCTGCTGGAAGACCCGGTGGCCAACTGGGATGAGATCTCCAGCCTGGTAGCCGACTACACCATGTCCGATTTCAACGAGGCCTATGCGGACGCCAAGGCTGAGACCGACGTGGATGTGCGCCTGGTCAAGATGGCCGTTGCCGAGGCCAAGCTGCTGGAGAGCGGCGTTATGGCGATCGGCTCCAACGGCGGCGTCAACTACGCCATCAACCATCAGGCTCCGCACACCGTGCCCAGCGTGATGTGGGGCGGCGACATCTACAAGTATCAGACCGCTCTGATCGTGAAGGGCGACCCGATCGCTGCTGAGGATTATCTGCACATCCGTGAGATGTGGAACGACGCCAACACCGCCGGCACCGACGCGGCCACCTATCTGGCCGACGTGGAGAGTTACCTCACCGGCCAGGGCTACACCCTCAGCGACACCTATAACACCACCTTCTCCACGACTTATGTCACGTGGGATCCGCTGGCCGACAGCCATGCCGAGTCCACTGTTCAGCGTGCCTTTGGCAGCATGAGCATGGTCCAGTACGACGTGATGAACGTGGCCCAGCCCGCTCTGGCTGAGAGCTGGAATATCTCCGACGACGGCCTGACCTACACCTTCCACCTCCGCGACGACATCAAGTGGGTGGACCAGCAGGGCCGTGAGGTCGCTCCCCTGGTGGCCGATGACTTTGTGGCCGGCATGCAGCACGTCTGCGACGCTGGCGGCGGCCTGGAGGATCTGCTCCGCGGCATCATCGTGGGCATCGACGATTACATCGACGGCGTTACCGATGACTTCAGCACCGTGGGCATCAAGGCTGTTGACGAGCACACTGTGGAATACACGCTGCAGACTGCTACGCCTTACTTCATGACCGAGTTCACTTACAGCCATCTGGCTCCTCTGTGCCGTTCCTGGTACGAGAGCATGGGCGGCAAGTTCGGCGCTGACTTCGACTCCGCCGCTGAGGATTACCGCTTCGGCACCGGCCCCGACACCGTTGTGTTCTGCGGCCCCTATCTGCCCACCAACATCACTGAGAAGGCTCAGATGACTTGGGAAGCCAACCCCTCTTACTACGATGCTGAGAACGTGCGCATCAAGACCATCAACTACTGGTACAATGACGGTTCCGACGTTGTCAAGACCTTTGAGGATCTGAAGAACGACAAGCTCACCGGTCTTGGCCTGAACGCCAGCACCCTGGAGATCGCGCAGAACGAAGATTACGCCGACGGCAAGACCTGGTTTGACCAGTTCGCCTATGTCACCGAGTCCGGCTCCGGCACCTTCCTGGGCAGCTTCAACCTGTATCGTCAGGCTTATGCCAACTACAACGACGAGACCGCTGTTGTTTCTCCCAAGAGCGATGAGGACAAGGATCGCACCCGCGCCGCCCTGCTGGACCAGAACTTCCGTCTGGCCCTGCTCCATGGCTGGGATCGTGCTTCCTGGCGTACTCAGTCCACCGGCAACGAGGAACTGGCCAAGCTGAGCATCCGCAACACCTTTGTGCCCGGCAACTTCTCCTCTCTGACCAAGGACGTGACCTTTGACATCAACGGCACCGAGACCACCTTCCCCACCGGCACCTGGTACGGCGAGATCGTGCAGGCGCAGCTGGAGGCCGACGGTTCCAAGATGAACGTTTGGGACGACGAGACCAAGACCACCGATACCTTTGACGGCTACTACAATGTAGAGGCTGCCAAGGAGTACTTCGAGGCTGCGAAGTCCGACCTGGCTCAGCAGGGGATCGAGATCTCCGCTGAGAACCCGATCTACATCGACCTGCCCTACACCGACTACACCACCGCTGGCCAGAACGTGGCCAACGCCTGGAAGCAGAACATTGAAGAAGTGTTCGACGGCGAGGTCATCATGAACCTGGTGCCCACCGGCAACTCCGACAATGGCGGCAACGTGCAGTTCTATGCTGAGATGGGTTATGAGATGAACTACGACTGGTACTTCAGCTCCGGTTGGAATCCGGACTACGGCGACGCTTCCAGCTATCTGGATACCATTGTGCCCGGCGGCTACATGGTTAAGATCCTGGGTATCTACTAATCTTATTGAGCCAAAACCTTAAACTTTATGTAATATGAGCTAATGTTGCGGGAGGGTGAGGGTTTTCACTCTCCCGCGCATTCATATTAAAAGCGCCACGCGCCCGTGCCCGGCGCAGGCCGGGGCGGACAGAAGAAATCCTTGTCTGTACTAAATAAATAAGCGAGTGGATGATTTATGACAAGTTATGTACTGAAACGTCTGGTCCATGGACTTGCTTCAGTGATCGTGGTGATCGTGATCGTCATGCTGTTAGTGTATGGCCTGATGAACCGCCAGCAGATTTTTACTCAGGACCAGCAGTTCTCGAAAGTGAAAGCAAACGATAGAACAGTGTACATGTACCAGCGTTGGGAAGAGTATGGGTATTTGGATTACGTGCCCTACGGCGATTATCTCGACGAGCTGGTGAAGAAAGGCGAGATCGACAGCGAGACCCGTAACACCGTGGGCGCTCTTGGCCGCACGGCGGATTCGGACGAGGCCGGCGTCGCCGAATATGTTCAGAAATTTACGGAAACCTATGAGTCCAAGGGCTATACGGTTCAACGTTTGAAAGCGATAACAAGCGGCGGCAGGAAGATCGCCGAGGGCGGCCGCCCGCAGCTGTTTGCCTATCGCGATAAGCCGCTGCTGGGACGCGCGCTGAGCTTCTTCCTGAGCGTGTTCAAGGTGGACAACATCCACTATGTGCCCGAGGAGAACGACATCGGCGAGCGTGGCCTCACCTTCACCTGGAACGATCCGGCCAAGGGCGGGGATACCTTCGCACCGGTGATCATGGGCAACGGCACCCAGCACAAGTATCTGCTGTACTTTGATGGCAAGTTCCCCTACATCCACCAGAACTTCCTGAGCATCCAGCTGGGCAAGTCCTATTCGGTCAACAAGGGCATCGACGTGTTCCAGTCCATGACCCAGCCCCAGGGCTCTCTGGTGTATTCCACCATCACCTATCCCACCGGCCTGGTGGAGAACTCCGCCGACGACCTGCACACCGCGACCTATTCCGCGGGCTCCCGTGCCAGCGGCGATTTCGTGGCGGCCCGTTTCGCGGATGACTACACCATCACCACTTCGGCGAAGCACTCCTTCTCCAAGATGGGCTTCTCGTTCTCCGTGGGCATTTTCGCCACCGTGGGCGCGTATCTGCTGGGCCTGCCGCTGGGCATTGCCATGAGCTTAAATAAAGATGGCTGGTTTGACAAGCTGGGCACGATCTACGTCATCTTTATCACTTCCGTGCCGTCTCTGGCCTATATCTTCATTTTCCGTGCCATCGGCGGCGCCACCGGCGTGCCTACTGAGTTCACAATCGATACGCCGACCATCGCCATGTATATTCTGCCCATCGTGTCCCTGATGCTGCCCTCTGTGGGCAACCTGATGAAGTGGATGCGCCGGTACATGATCGACCAGATGAACTCGGACTATGTGAAGTTCGCCCGGGCCGGCGGCCTCTCCGAGCGGGAGATCTTCTTCAAGCATATCATGAAGAACGCCGCGATCCCCATCGCCCACGGCATTCCCGGCAGCCTGCTGTTCTCCATGACCGGCTCGCTGATCACCGAGCGTGTGTACCGTGTGCCCGGCATGGGCGATCTGATGATCACCGCTATCCAGCAGTATGACAACGGCGTTATCATTGGCGTGACCCTGTTCTTTGCCCTCCTGTCGATCATTGCCGCCGTGGCCGGCGACGTGACGATGGCTGTGGTCGATCCTCGGATCAACTTCACGAATTCGGCTAGATGAGGTGACTACAATGGAAGATTTGAAAAGTTTGGGGCTGTCCGAGCAGGAGCTTTTCTCCCGCGTGGATCACAATCTGTTAGAGTCCGAGCGTATCACTGCGCCCCGCTATTCTTACTGGCGCTCGGTGTTTAGAGTTTTCTTCCGCAGAAAGATCAACATCGTCATTCTGTGCATCCTGGGTCTGGTGTTCCTGATGGCCTTCGTGTATCCCACGGTCTTCGGGTATGACCAGTTCTCCAACCTGAACGATGCCACCACCAAGCACCTGAACCCCGCCGAAGCCTTTGCGCGGTTTGGGCCCAGCATTCGGTGGATCCTGGGCACCGGCGGCTCCGGCGCCTCCACCTGGGACGCCATCTGGTTTGGCTCCCGCGTGTCCCTGACCCTGGCCATGATCTGCACGGTCATCAACATGTCCATCGGCATCCTGCTGGGCGCCGTGTGGGGCTTCTCCAAGAAGCTGGACGTGATCATGATCGAGATCCGCAACATCATCGGCAACGTGCCCGGCACCCTGCTGATCTCCGTGCTGGTGCTGATCTTCTCTCCCAGCTTCTGGACCCTGATCTTTGCCATGTGCATCACCGGCTGGCTGGGCGTGGCCTCCTTCATCCGCACCCAGGTGCTGATCATCCGCGACCGGGAGTACAATCTGGCCTCCCGCTGCCTGGGCACTTCCACCTTTAAGATCGCGATCAAGAACATCCTGCCCTTCATGACCTCCGTCATCGTGACCATCATGGCCACCGAGATCCCCGGCTACATCGGCTCCGAAGTGTTCCTGTCCTACATCGGCCTGGGCATTTCCGAAATGTCTCTGGGCAAGCTGATCACCGAGAACCAGAGCGCAATGTTTACGCCCGGTTGGCAGTTTGAGTTCTGGAGCCCCATTTTCGTCTCCTCGATCATCACCGTGGTGCTGTTCGTGGTAGGCCAGAACCTGGGCGACGCATCCGACCCGAGAACGCACATGTAAGGAGGGACTTGACATGGAAGATAAAAAAGTATTGCTGTCCGTCAAGGATCTCGAAGTCAAGTTCAACGTGCGCGGCAGAGTGCTCACCGCCATCCGCGGCATCTCCCTTGATATTTACGAGAACGAATCCATCGCCATCGTGGGCGAATCCGGCTCCGGCAAATCGGTGTTCACCAAGACCTTCGCCGGTATGCTGGACACCAACGGTTTTATCAGCAACGGCCAGATCATCTACAACGATGAGGAGCTGGCGGATACCAAGGTGCGGAAATCCGCCCAGGGCAAGGACCTGATGAAGCGGGCGCTGCACACGCTGAATAAGAATTCCAAGCTGGAGCTGGGCGCCAAGACCTATCAGAAGATTTTGGAGCTGGAGTCCGAGAAGAAGGCCCGCGCCGCCCTCACCGAAGAGGAGCGCGCCGAGATGGACGAGAAGATCCACGACCTGGTGGCCGACCGGACCGACCTGTTCAACCTGCGCCAGACCTACGATCCCTCCAAGGAGAAGGACAAGATCAAAGAGGCCGGGAAGAAACTGAAGGAATTCGACGAGAAGATCAAGTCCATGCAGGAGGAGCTGGCCAAGAAGGAAAAGGCCAGAGCCGACGCCGCCAAGAACGACACCGCCTACAACAGCGAGTTCAACAGCAAGATGGCCACCCTCAAGGCCCAGTATGAGAAGGAGATCGCCGGCGAGATCGCGCCCAAAACGGTGAAGCGCAACGAGGTCCTGGCCAAGGAGATCTGGCTCTCCGTGGGACGCTATCCCGGCCTGGCCCGGGTGCGGCTGACCTTTAAGCTCATCGCGGCGCTGAAAGAAGCCCAGCGGCTGGGCGTGGACCTCTCCGACGAGAACCAGCGCAACGCCGTGTTCGACACCGTGGTGTTCCGCGTGCGGTATCTGGACGAGACCGAGGAGCAGCTCCACGGCACCTGCATTCTGAACCTGGCCAACGTGAAGTTCGGCGGCGACTGGACGCAGATCCGCGGCACCCGCATCGCCACGGTGTTCCAGGACCCCATGTCTTCGCTGAACCCCATCCTCACCATCGGCAAGCAGATCACCTCCATCATCATCAAGCACCAGAAGTGCTCCGAGGCCGAGGCCCGTACCCGGGCCATCGAGCTGATGTACAAGGTGGGTATCCCCAATCCCGAGCACCGGTTTGACGACTATCCCTTCCAGTATTCCGGCGGCATGCGGCAGAGAATCGTTATCGCCATCGCCCTGAGCTGCCAGCCCAAGATCCTCATCTGCGACGAGCCCACCACCGCGTTGGACGTGACGGTGCAGGCCCAGATCCTGCAGCTGATCAAGGATCTGCAGAAGGAGTTCAATTACACCATCGTGTTTATCACCCACGACCTGGGCGTTGTTGCCAACGTGGCCGACCGCGTGGCGGTGCTGTATGCGGGTCAGGTGGTGGAGCTGGGCACCGTGGAGGAAGTCTTCTACGAGCCCAAGCACCCCTACACCTGGGCACTGCTTTCCTCGCTGCCCCAGCTGGCCCAGAAGAATACCAAGCTGTATTCCATCACCGGCACTCCGCCTTCGCTGTACAACAACATCGTCGGCGACGCTTTTGCCCCGCGTAACCCGCACTGCCTGAAGGTGGACACCCTGGTGGAGCCGCCCATGTTCCAGGTGAGCGAGACGCACTTTGCAAAGACCTGGCTGCTGGATCCCCGGGCGCCCAAGATCGAGAAGCCCGAGGGCATCCAGGACATCCACAAAAAGCTGATGCACGTATTCAACATAGAGGGGTGAAAGAACAGTGGCAACGAAGAATGAAACAAAGAACAATGTGCGCGTCACTCACTTTCCCGAAAAGGGCCCCATCGCCGAAAACGGCAAGGAGATCCTGCTTTCCGTAAAGGATGTGGACATCACCTTCGGCAAGGGCGAAAATGCTGTGCGGGCCGTCACCGACGCCTCCTTTGATATCTACAAGGGCGAGACCTTCTCACTGGTGGGCGAGTCCGGCTCCGGCAAGACCACCATCGGCCGCGCGGTCATCCGGGTCAATCCCCTGGCCAAGGGCGAGATCGAGTATAAGGGCGTGCCGATTTCCGGCAAGATTCCCCGGTCCCTGGACCGCGAAGTGATCCGCAACATCCAGATGGTCTTCCAGGATCCCGCTTCTTCCCTGAACGAGCGCGCCACGGTGGACTACATCATTTCCGAGGGCCTGTACAATTTCCATCTGTTCGAGAACGAGGCCGACCGTGTGGCCAAGGTGGAAAAGATGATCGAGTCCGTGGGCCTGCTGCCCGAGCACCTGACCCGCTATCCCCACGAGTTCTCCGGCGGACAGCGGCAGAGGATCGGCCTGGCCCGGGCCATGGTCATGGAGCCTGAATTCGTGGTGGCTGACGAGCCCATCTCCGCACTGGATGTGTCCATCCGTGCCCAGGTGCTTAACCTGATGAAGAAGTTCCAGGAGGAAAAGGGCCTGACCTACCTTTTTATCGCCCACGACCTGTCCATCGTGCGGTTCATTTCGGACCGTATCGGCGTTATCTACAAGGGGCGGATCGTAGAGGTGGCCGAGGCGGAAGAGCTGTTTGCCTATCCGCTGCACCCCTACACCCACTCGCTGATCTCCGCCATCCCGATCCCCGATCCTCAGCTGGAGAAGAACAAGGTGCTGTACACCTACGATCCCTCTGTGCACGACTACAGTGTGGATAAGCCGGAGTTTGTGAACATCGGCCACGACCACTGGGTCTACGGCAACAAGAAGGAGATCGAGGAATATAAGGCCACCCGGGAGGCCGGCGTGCCCATGCGGCCCATCACCATTGCCGGTGAGGAGGGCGTGGAGGCCCACCGTGCGGCGAACAGCGGCAACTACGTGGTGGACGAGGACTTCCTCAAGTCCCCCACCCACGATACGGGCAGCGGCTGGTATGTGTTCCTGTCGTTCCTGCTGCCCATCATCGGCATCATCGCGGCCCAGGTGTTCAAGAAGCACCGGTACATCCGCAACTACAAGGCGTGCCGCAAGGGCGCATTGGTAGGCTTTGGCACCATCGCCGCGCTGGTCGTGATCTTCCTGCTGCTGGTACTGCTGTCGATCATTTAACACCAAACAGCAGGTATGCGGCAAATCCACTGCAAAAAAACGGGCAAGCTGCTTTTGGGCGGCTTGCCCGCTTGTGGCCGATAAGCGCAATTTGAACAGAGCTCTAAATTTTGGGGACGCTTCGCGACAAGTCCCCGGGCAGGTGGCAATATGGGAAGCAAAAGCAAAGACCGAAAGAAGCAGGCGCCCAAGACGAAGGAAGATATCGAAGTCTCGAAGAAGCACTTTAAGCTGCGGCTGGTGGCGTTTATTCTGCTGCTGGGTGTGGGCGCCGCGGGATT
This sequence comes from uncultured Clostridia bacterium, assembly GCA_947631855.1. GTDB lineage: Bacteria > Bacillota > Clostridia > Oscillospirales > Acutalibacteraceae > Acutalibacter. The sequence goes on from CANRMX010000009.1 coordinate 20,575, forward strand.
TACCTATGGGTTTTCCCAGCTGATCTCCTCGCAGAAAGGCTGGAAGCAGATCGAAGTGAACGCGGCGGCCAAGGCGAATCTGGGGGACGAGTTCTACTTCAACTACAACCTGGGTACCGACGGGGCTTCTCCCACCACCCAGCGCCGGGAGCTGGAAACCATCTACTCCAACGTGATGGTGTCGGCCTACCGCCAGTTCAACGTGGACGAAGCCTTCGACGACATGGTGAGCCTGTACGCGATCAACCACGGGCCCAATCAGGTGTTCACCGTGGACGATCTGCTCTACTGGGCGCTGGAGAAGGTGCAGCAGAGCGGCAGCCGGCTGATTTACCTGGGCCCATCCTACCAGACCTATGAGGGCGTGTTCTTCTCCCAGGAGGACTGGGAGACCGGGGATTTCGATCCCCTGCAAAATGACGTGCTGCGGGAGGAGTTTACCCAGGTCGCGGCCTTTGCGGCGGATCCCGATGCGGTGGACATGGAGCTGTTGGGGGACAATCAGGTGCGGCTGAAGGTGTCGGAGGAATATCTCCAATACGCCCAGGCGCACAGCCTGGAGACCTTTGTGGATTTCATGTGGGCCCGCAACGCCTTTGTCCTGGATTATCTGGCCCAGCAGCTCATTGGCCAGGGCTACACCTACGGGAATATCTCCAGCTACAACGGCTTTGTCCGCAATCTGGACGGGCGTGGGGTGGAGGAATATGGGTTCAGCCTGTTCGACAAGGCCGACGACACCCTGCGGAGAGCCGCCACCATGGCGTATACCGGCAGGATGGCGCTGGTGAATTACAGGAATTATCCCATCACCGACGCGGAGCTGGGGTACTACTATCTGCCAGACGAGGGCGAAGCCTTTGCGCCCTATCTGTCTACCCGGACGGGCCTGCCCGGCTCCGCCCTGGACGAGCTGGTGTGCTATTCCGCTGCGGAAAACGTGGGCTGCGCGGACATCCTGCTCTCGAGCTACGACGGCTATATGGAGGGCTTGACTCCTCAGTGGCACCGCACGCTCAAGGACAAGAGGATCGAGTCCATCTCGATCAACGGCACCGAGATCGGCTACACCGATCCCAATGTCCGGCTGACCGATCTCTATCACGTGGACGCGGTGACCTATACGGCGGAGAATGTCCTCCCGTAAAGCCGCCCTCAAATCGCAAAAAAAATCCCCTGGAAAGCCAGGGGATTTTTTTGTGCAGGAAACTTACACGTTGGCTTTCAGCCAGGCAACATCCTCGGCCAGGCACTCCACGCGGGTCTTGCCGCCGTAGCTGGCTTCGCGCTCCACTACGTACAGCACGCCTTCGCGCTGGGCGTCGGCAGCGGCCTTGACGGCCTTCCAGTCCACGATACCGGAACCGGTGGGGGCGTTGAGCTTGTTGCGCTCTTCCATCCTCTGCAGGAACTCTGGCGGGAAGATGGGATGGCCGTCGGCATCCAGCTCGAACTTGGGCCACTCGCGCTTCACATGGCGGGAGTTGGCGGGGTCGGGCCCGATCACCGCGTTGTTCTCCTTGATGTGGATGGCGCAGATGCGCCCGGCATGCTGCTGGATGTAGGCCACGGGATCGATGCCCGCAGCGGAAGCCCAGCCGCAGTCGATCTCAAAAGCCACGGTCTCGGGATCGGTGTTCTCGATCACGTAGTCATAGAGATACTTGCCGTTGTCGGTGTTGAACTCCTGGGTGTGGTTGTGATAGCCGATGGTGACGCCATAGGGCTTGGCGAACTTGCCCCACTTGTTCAGCTCCTCGGCCACTTCCTTGGCCTCCTCGGCGTTGGCGAAGTCGGTCATGGGGCAGGCCACGAAGGTGGCGCCCAGCTGGGCCAGATAGGGGATATCATGCTCCATGAAATCGAAGGCGACATGGCCGGACACGGCCTTGATGTTGGCCTCTTTCAGCGCCTGCTGCACGGTCTCCACCGGGAGATCCTCATAGCCGCGGGCGAATTCCAGACCGGCATACCCCATCTCGGCGGCGCACTTGATCTTCTCCAGGAAGGAGAGGGGAGAGTCATGGCCGAAGGAATAGACTTGCAGGTTAACGTTTTGCATAGGACGATCCCTCTTTATGGTAGAATTTGCAGGACCGATCAATCAAAGATGGGCATCCCTTCCGCGTCGAAATAGACGGGCTTGTTGTGCTTGGAGGAGTAGTAGATGGAATCCAGGATCTTGGTGACCACAAAGGCCTGATCGGCGGTGACGAACAGATCGCCTTCGCCGCGGAGGGCCTTGACCCAGATATCATGCTCCTTGCTGACAGGCGCGGGGCCCTGGGAGAAGCCGGGGATGAAGCCGCGGACCTGGTTGCCGACCCAGGAGATGGTGGGCTGGTTGGCGATGACATGATTCAGGCGCACACGGCCGGCCAGGGTATCCAGGCCGCCCTTGGTGCCGCACAGCAGCACATGGGCCGCGTTGTCGCCGCCGGCCTCTTCCGCCATGTTGATGGCCCAGGAAGCGCGCAGGTTGATGACAGCGCCGTTCTTCATCTTGATGTGGCCCACAGCGGAATCTTCCACGTCGTAGGTCTCGTTGTTCCAGCTGTCATGGTCGCCCATGAAGCTGACCTGGCCCTGATGCTCGGGATCCAGCAGGCGGCCCAGCTTCTCAAAGGAGGTGCCGACTACATACTCCACGTCGTAGTTGTTCATCATGAACAGGGTGTTGTCCAGGGCATGGGTGCCGATGTCGATCAGCGGGCCGCCGCCCTGCTTGGACTTATCGGTGAACACGCCCCAGGTGGGCACGCCACGGCGGCGCAGATAGGTGGCCTCGGCGTAGTAGATGTCGCCCAGCCAGCCGTCGGCCACGACCTTGCGGGCCACGGTGTTCTCATGGAAGTGGCGGTACTGATAGCCGATGGTCAGCATCTTGCCGGTGCGGTCGCGGGCTTCCAGCATCTTCTTGGCGTCGGCGGTGGTGGCGGCCATGGGCTTCTCGCACAGCACATGCTTGCCGGCCTCCAGCGCGGCCACGGTGATCTCACAGTGGGCGATGTTGGGGGTCAGGACGTGCACGGCGTCGATGGACTTGTCCGCCAGCAGATCGTGATAGTCGGTGTAGACCTTGGCGTCAGGGGTGCCATACTCCTTGGCGGCCTTCTCGGCGCGCTCGGGGATCAGGTCGCAGAACGCCACCAGATCTACGTACTCCTTCTGCTGGGCCATGCCGGGCAGATGCTTCTGGTTGGCGATACCGCCGCAGCCGATGAAGCCGATCTTTAATTTAGACATAGAAAATTCCTCCTGTGATAATTTCACGCGGCCCTAAGACCGCATGATAGGATTTAAGTTTATTTTAGTACAACCCCGGCGAAAAGTAAAGGGGATTTCGTAACTTTTTTCCAAAAAATTGTGCGCAACTTGGGATTCATTATGATAACTGTCAAAAAGTATAAAAAAATCTATTTGTTTCCGGCAGCATATTCCAACTGGCCCATGGGTGCTGGGGATGAAAAAATCAGCCGCCCCAAACGGAGCGGCTGACTAAAAACTGGTATTGGCGGGTTTTGCCGCAGTAGAGGCACACCGTTTCTCGGTTGCACACACTTGGAAAGCCCCGCCCAAGTACGGCTAAGCGAAGTGCCCTCCGGCGGCAGCCGGTTAATACTGGCGGCCCCAGACCACCATGTGCTTGGCGGGCTTGCCGCAGCAGGCGCACACGTCGCCCAGGTGCTCCTCCTCAAAGGGGATGCACCGGGACTTCACCCCGCCGGTGTCCTCTTTGATCTTGTCCTCGCAGGCGGGATCGCCGCACCACATGGCCTTGATGAATCCCGGCTTGTCCCGGGCGATCTCCAGGAATTCTTCATAATCGTGGGCCTCGAAGGTCTTACTGCGGAGATTTTCCAGCGCCCGGTTGTACATGTTCTGGTGGATGTCGTCCAGCAGTTGGGCGATGGCCCCTTCCAGATCGTCCAGGGCCACTGTGGTCTTTTCGCCGGTGTCCCTGCGCACCAGCACACACTGGCCGTTCTCGATGTCCCGGGGGCCAAGTTCCAGCCGGATGGGCACGCCCTGCATCTCGTACTGGGCGTATTTCCAGCCGGGAGAGTTGTCGCTGTCGTCCAGCTTCACCCGGAATTTCTGGCCCAGGGCCGCGGTGATCTCCCCGGCCTTCTCCAACACGCCGGGCTTGTGCTGGGCCACGGGCACGATCACCACCTGCACGGGCGCCACTCTGGGCGGCAGGGCCAGGCCGTTGTTGTCGCCGTGCACCATGATCACCGCGCCGATCATCCGGGTGGAGACGCCCCAGGAGGTCTCATAGGGGTGCTTCAGCGTGTTGTCCCGGCCGGTGAAGGTGATGCCAAAAGCGGTGGGGAAGCCGTCCCCGAAGAAGTGGGTGGTGCCGCCCTGCAGCGCCACGCCGTTGTGCATCATGGGCTCGATGGTGTAGGTGGCCACGGCCCCGGCGAATTTTTCCTTTTCGGTCTTCTTGCCGATCACCGCGGGGATGGCCAGCACGTCCCGGTAAAAATCCGCATAGACGTGGAGCATCTTCAGGGTGAAGGCTTCGGCCTCCTCGGCGGTCTCGTGCATGGTGTGGCCCTCCTGCCACAGGAATTCCGTGGAGCGCAGGAACGGCCGGACGGTTTTCTCCCAGCGGACCACCGAGCACCACTGGTTGTAGAGCTTGGGCAGGTCCCGATAGGAGTGGATGACTTTCTGATAGTGCTCGCAGAACAGCACCTCGCTGGTGGGGCGCACCAGCAGGCGGTCGGTGAGAGGCTCGTCGCCGCCCTGGGTGACCCAGGCCACCTCGGGCGCGAAGCCCTCCACGTGCTCTTTTTCCTTGAGGAAGAGGCTTTCGGGGATGAACATGGGCATATAGACGTTTTGCACGCCCACGGCCTTGAACCGGGCGTCCAGATCATGCTGCATATTTTCCCAGATGGCGTAGCCATAGGGCTCGATGACCATGCAGCCCTTGACGCTGGAATAGTCCATGAGCTCGGCCTTTTTCACGATGTCGGTATACCATTTGCCGAAATCTTCTTCCATGGGTGTGATATCTTCCACCCGTTTTTTCTGCTGTGCCATGGTATAGGATTCCTTTCTCTGCGATGGGTTTGTTCCCCATTATTATACAGGGGACTGCCGGGTTTTGCAACACCAAAATCCCCATTGAGGGCTGTCTGCGCGCCCCCGCGAAAACGATCCCGGTGAAAGCGGCATCAGGGGTGCAGCAGCAGGCGCCACAGCCCCAGGAGGATCAACTCCTCCGCCAGCCCGAAGAGCAGCATACCCCAGAAGCCTTTGTTCATCTTTATTTCACCTTCGCTTTCAATTTATTTATTGGCTCCCCCGGTGGGGGGAGCCAAAAGGCCAGCGACCCCGGTTATTTATTGGCTCCCCCGATGGGGGGAGCCAAAAGGCTAGCGACCCCGGAAACCTGTGTCATTTCTATTTCACCTGCGCTTTCAAAAGGCTGTCCGGATTGCATGCAGGCGCTCCTGCTGTGGATCGATTTGGCTTCCTGCGACTCCTTCCCTTCCAGATTAATTGAATCCTGATTAATTGCGTGCTTCATCCCCTCAATGGTATCTTATGGGGAGAGAGTGCGAAAGGTGCAGGGATTCGTCGAAAAGAAGGAAATTTCGGCCAGAAAAATCGGCAAGTTTTTTTGAACAGGGTTGCGTGCAGGCGGAAAATGTGGTATAATACTCTGCAATTATGAGCAAGTGTGGATTTGCGCCGGGTATTTCTGGCCGGATTTCGGAAAGAATGAAGGGGAGGCGCTGGAGTAAATTATGAGACAGGTTTATTTGCGGGATGCCGCTGTGGACATCCGGGAAGAAGAGGCGTTTAAGCCGCTCTATACAAGGCTCCGTTCCCTGGGGAGCGACGCCCAGACGATCCTGCTCTGCAGCCGTGCTATCGGCGAGGAGAAGGTGGACGCCGCCCTGCACTTCGCCCGGTTCCTGGCCGGGTGGGGGCACCGGGTGCTGCTGCTGGACACCGATTTGCGCCGGTCGGCGCTGCTGGGCAAGGTGGCCCGCAGCCGGGAGGAAATGGTGGGGTTGACCCACTTTTTGGCCGGGCAGGTGCAGTTGCAGGACATCGTGTGCGCCACGGACGTGCCGGGGCTGCATCTGGTGTGCGCGGGGCCCAGTCCCGCCAATCCCACCGAGCAGCTGGGCAGCCGGCGGTTCCAGCGGATGCTGGAGACCCTGCGCAGCCGGTATGACTACATCCTGATGGACACCGCCCCGCTGGGCATGGTGAGCGACGCGGCAGTGGCGGCCCAGGTCTGCGATTGCGCGGTGGTGGTGGGCCGGGAAGGCCGGGGCGAAGCCCAATATGCCCAGAGCGTGCTGGCCCAGATCGAAAAGGGCGGCTGTCCGGTGATCGGCACCCTGCCGGGCGTCAGCGCCTATGACGGCCCCACGGGTGGGGACGGCGTGGAGGAGATCTATTCCGACAGCGCGTCCCAGCGCGGCAGAAGTCTCAAAAGGGAGACCGGGGAGGACGAGAGCTTGGCAAAGAAGAAGAAAAAGAAGAAACTTTCGCAGCGTCCGGGCACATACATCATCGGGCTGCTGCTGGTCATCGCGGCGGCGCTGATCGGCTCGCTGCTCTATACCCGGATGATCCCCGGGAAGATCCTGCTGGTGGCGTCGGGCGTGCTGCTGTTGATCATCGCGCTGCTGGCCCTCATGGTGTGGGACTTCAAAAAGAAGGGCCTGTTTGCGGGCGGCACGGTTTTGAGCCTGCTGATGGGCGCCGTGATGGTGCTGGGAATCATCGCGGTGCTGCGGGGCGTTTCCACGCTGAACACCATCACCACCGTGAACCAGCAGACCTCCCATATCGGGGTGTATGTGAAAGCCGAGGACCCTGCCCAGAATCTGGGCGACCTTTCCGACTATGAGTTTGGCGTGCTGGCCCATCTGGATCAGGACAGCGTGAAAAAGGCCGCGGGGGATATCCGCACGGCCTTTGGCAAGGAGATCCCCATCGAGGAATTCGCCGGCCTCACCCAGCTGATCGACGGGCTGGAAACGGGAGAGGTAGGGGCGATCATCTTTAACGAAGCCTATCTGGACACCCTGGAGGAAGTGGAGGGCTACGCGGATGTGGGGAGCCGCATCCGGGAGATCACCTCCATGACCGTGGTGGTGGAGGTGGAGAACGCTGAGCCCACGCCCACCCCTGCGCCCAAGGCAAAGGGCGAGCCCTTCACCGTGTATATCAGCGGCGTGGACAGCCGTTCCGGGCTGTACTCCACCAGCCGCAGCGATGTGAATATTTTGGCGACCTTTAACCCCAACACCCATCAGGTGCTGCTGGTGTCCACGCCCCGGGATTATTACGTGCCCCTGTCCATTTCCGGCGGCGCCCGGGACAAGCTGACCCACGCGGGCATCTACGGGGTGGACGTGTCCATGGATACGCTGGAGATGCTCTACGGCGTGGACATCGACTACTATTTCAAGGTGAGCTTCGGCGGGTTTGAGGATATCGTGGACGCCCTGGGCGGCGTCACGGTGAACTCGGAGTACGCCTTCTCCAGCTCGGACGGGATGTACTACTACAACGAGGGCGAGAACTACCTCTACGGCGCGGCGGCGCTGGCCTTCGCCCGGGAGCGGTACAATCTGGCGGGCGGAGACAATCAGCGGGGCCGCAACCAGATGGCGCTGATCCGCGGGATCATCAACAAGGGCACCTCGCCGGATATCTTGACCAATTACCTGTCGATCATGTCCGCGGCGGAGGGCAGCTTTGAGACCTCCGTGCCCTATGAGATGATCGCCAGCATGGTGCAGGAGCAGCTTTCCAGCGGCGGCGCATGGGACGTGGTGAGCTACAACGTCACCGGCGAAGGGGACACCCAGGTGCCTTATTCCCTGGGATCCCCGGCCTACGTGATGTGGCCCAACGAGTCCACCGTGGCCGAGGCCAAAGACCTGATGGCCCGGGTGTACGCGGGCGAAGTGGTCTCGGTGCCGTAAGGCGTCTGGCCGATACCGCCTGTATGATTTTTCAATAAAAGCCAAGCCCTCCCCAAAAGCAAGGGGAGGGCTTTCTGTATGGGGACTTCCGATCCGTTCGGAGCAGAAAAAGCGTGGCAAAATAAAACCCCCGAGATCAGATCGGGATGGTTTGGCAACCGCATCACGAAACGATCAGGGAGGTTTTATGCAGGATGAAGGGTGCGTGCAAACACGCAAACCCTGGGGCTGTCGGCGTGAAGGTGCACATGGGATCGCCGCTGCCGGTCAATGGGTATCGGCGGGCTTCTCCTCGAAGATGTCGTCCCGGGTGATGTTCTTCAGCCACTTGCGGCTCTTATAGTGCTTGAGCACCCAGGGCCACTTGACGAATTCGTCGGTGCAGAGCAGGAAGTACACCCACATGGGCGGGAGTTTGAACACGGCGGCGGCCAGGAATCCCAGGGGCACGCCGTAGCACCACATATCGATCAGGTCGCACCAGAAGCCGAACCGGCTGTCGCCGCCGGCCCGGAACACCCCGGCGATGAGGGTAGTGTTCACGGCCGCGCCCATGACGTAGTAGGTGTTGATCAGCAGCATGGTGCGCAGGTACCCGGTGGCGGCCTCGTTGAATCCCGCAAAGTGCACCACGAAAGGAGTGGCGATCAGGATGATCCCGCCGCCGATGGCCCCGGTGATCACCGTGAGCTTCATCAGCTTCTTCGCGCCTGCTTCGGCCTCTGCCAGCCGGTTGTCGCCGATCATCTGGCCCAGCAGGATGCCGCCGGCGCTGCCCACGCCGAAGCACAGCATCGTGCCGTAATTATGTACCACCGACACCAGCGCGTTGGCCGCCACCACGTCGCTGCCCAGGAAGTGGCCGATGATCACCGAATACATGGAGAAGCCCAGGCCCCATACCACGTCGTTGGCCAGGGCAGGGACGGACATCTTCATGAAATCGGTGAAAAGGGCCTTGTTGCGCTTGAACATATAGGAGAGCCGCAGCTTGACGTTGGGGCTTTTCGCGGAGACGATCAGCACCAGCACCAGCTCGATCAGCCGGGAAAGAGAGGTGGCGATGGCCACGCCCTCCACGCCCATTTTCGGTGCGCCCAGCCAGCCGAAAATAAACACGGCGTTGAGGACGATGTTGAGCCCGAAGGCGATGGTGTTGAGGGCGGTGCAGATGGCCACCCGCCCGATGCTCCGCAGGATGGAGAGGTACACCTCGATCACGCCCCAGCAGAGATAGGCCACGCTCAAAATGCGCAGGTACTTGGCGCCCAGGGCGATGAGCACGGGATCGTGGGTGTAGATCAGCATCATCCATTCGGGGATGGTGAGGGCGCAGACGGCAAAGAGCACGGAGATCGCCACCGAGAAGCGCAGGGCGATGCCCTCCACCACGTCGATGGCCCGTAGGTCCCCCTTGCCGAAATATTGGGCGCACAGCATGGTGGCGCCGGTGCCCAGCCCATAGAACACCATAAAGAGAATGCTGGCAAACTGCGCCGCCAAAGACACCGCCGAAATGGCCTCCTGCCCCACGAAATTGAGCATCACCACGTCGGCGGAGTTGACCAGCGCACTCAGCAGATTTTGCAGCACGATGGGGATCAGGAGCTTGGTGGTCTGCCTGTAAAACCCATCGGAGGGCTGCTTGACACGTTCCATATAGATTGCCTCCCAATCGATCGAGAAAATATCCAGCAATCAGTATACCGGGAACGGGAAAAGATGTCAACGGCCCTGCTCAAAATTCGCCGAAAAAGATTGACAAACCGGGCTCCCACGGGGTATAATATGCCCGAAGTGAACAGCGAACAGCGCGGAGAAGATGTTTTCCGGTTTCCTTTCAGAGACGCGGCGGTGGGTGTGAGCCGTGAGGAAGCGGGGGGCAGGCCGCTCCCGCCGTCTGTGGACGGCGCTTCATTGGCGCTTCGCCGCGAGGAGCGGCGGCGTATCCCGGCGTTAGCGGGGCAAAGCGGCAAAGCCTGGTGCTTTGCAAATTGGGTGGTACCGCGGCCTGTCCGTCCCATGTGGGAAGGGCAGGTCTATCTTTTTTGCAAGGCGCAGGCCGACGCCGACGGCTTGCTGCCCTGGGGCGCCGCCCGGCAAAACATGAAAGACGAAAGGATCTGACGATAATGCAGTGGACAGGACTCAACGAACTGCGGGAGAAATACCTGAAATTTTTCGAGGAGAAGGGGCATCTGCGGCTGCCCAGCTTTTCGCTGATCCCCCAGGGGGACAACAGCCTCCTGCTCATCGGCGCGGGCATGGCGCCCATGAAGAAGTACTTCACCGGCGAGGTCACGCCGCCCCGGCAGCGGGTGACCACCTGCCAGAAGTGCATGCGCATGACGGACATCGACAACGTGGGCTACACCGCCCGCCACGGCACGTTCTTTGAAATGCTGGGCAACTTCTCCTTCGGCGATTACTTCAAACGGGACGCCATCCGGTGGGCGTGGGAATTCTTCACCGAAGTGCTGGAAATGCCCAAGGAGCGGCTGTATCCCTCGGTGTATGAGGAAGACGACGAGGCGTGGGACATCTGGGTCAACGAGATCGGCGTGCCCGAAGACCATGTGAAGCGCCTGGGCAAAGAGGACAACTTCTGGGAGCACGGCTCCGGCCCCTGCGGCCCCTGCTCGGAAATTTACTTCGACCGGGGCGAAAAGTACGGCTGCGGCAAGCCCACCTGCGGCGTGGGCTGCGACTGCGACCGCTATGTGGAGGTCTGGAATATCGTCTTCTCCCAGTTCAACAGCGACGGGCAGGGGAATTACACCGAGCTGGTGCAGAAGAACATCGACACCGGCATGGGGCTGGAGCGCCTGGCCTGCGTGATGCAGGACGTGGACAATCTGTTCCTGGTGGACACGGTGCAGAATATTCTCAAAAAGGTCTCGGAGATCTCCGGGGTGCCCTATGGCCAGAGCGAAAAGACGGACGTCTCCCTGCGGGTGATCACCGACCACATCCGCTCCATCGTGTTCCTGATCGGCGATGGCGTGCTGCCCTCCAACGAGGGCCGGGGCTATGTGCTGCGCCGCCTGCTGCGCCGGGCCGCCCGCCACGGCAAGCTGCTGGGCATCGACCGGGCGTTCCTCACGGAGCTGATGGACACGGTGGTGCAGGAGAACGGCACGGCCTATCCCGAACTGCTGGAAAAGCAGGAGACCATCCGGAAGATCATCTCCTTCGAGGAGGAGAGCTTCATGCGGACCATCGACCAGGGCCTGGCCCTGCTCAGCCGCTTTATCGACCGGGCGGAGTCCAAGGTGTTCTCCGGCGACAGCGCTTTCACCCTCAACGACACCTACGGCTTCCCGCTGGATCTGACCAGGGAGATTTTGGAGGAGCGCGGCATGGAGGTGGACGAGGAGCGGTTCCACGAGCTGATGCGCCAGCAGAAGGAGCGCGCCCGTGCCGCGAGAAAGGACGCGGGCGCCGACGCCTGGAAGGGCGAGGGCGGAGCCGTGGCCGGCCTGCCCCAGACCGATTTCACCGGGTATACCGAACTGAAAACCACCGCCAAAGTGCTGGGGATCATCCGCAACGGCCAGCGCGTGGAGAGCGCCGGAGAAGGGGAGGAAGTCAGCGTGGTGCTGGATACCACGCCCTTCTACGGCGAAAGCGGCGGCCAGGTGGGCGACAGCGGCGTGCTGGAGGCCGAGGGCGTTTCCGTGGACGTGGTGGACACCACCCGGCACGAGGGCATCTTCCTGCACCGGGCGGTAGTCACGGAAGGCACGCTGAACCTGGGCGACGGGGTGGAAGCCTCTGTGGACGCCCTGCGGCGCAAGGCCATTATGCGCAACCACACGGCGGCCCACCTGCTCCAGGCTGCGCTGCGGCAGGTGCTGGGCGATCACGTGGAGCAGGCCGGTCAGCTGGTCAACGAGCAGCACGTCCGGTTCGATTTCACCCACTTCTCCGCCATGACGCCGGAAGAGCTGGGCGCGGTGGAGCTGCTGGTCAACGAGGAAATCCTCAAGGCCGTTCCCGTGGAGATGCGGGAGATGCCCATCGAGGAGGCCCGCAAGCTGGGAGCCATGGCGCTGTTCGGCGAGAAATACGGCGACGTGGTGCGGGTGGTGAGCACCCAGGACAAATTCACCATGGAATTCTGCGGCGGCACCCACATGGACAACACTGCCCGGCTGGGGCTGTTTAAGATCGTCTCCGAATCCTCCGTGGCCTCCGGCGTGCGGCGGATCGAAGGTGTCACCGGCGCCGGCGTGCTGGCCCTGATGGCCGCCCAGTCCGCCACGGTGAACGAGGCCGCCGCCGCCATGAAGGTGCTCAATCCCGCCGACCTGCCGGCCCGGGCCAGACAGGTGATGGCGGAGCTCAAGGAGAAGGACCGGCTGATCGAGACCCTCAACGCCAAGGTGGCTTCCGCCTCCCTGGATGGGGTGTTCCGGGATGCCCAGGACGTGGACGGCGTGAAGGTGGTGTTCGCCCTGCTTTCCGGCACGGAGAGCGACGCCCTGCGGGCCCTGTGCGACAAGGTGAAGGACTTTACAGAGCCGGTGGCGGCGGTGTTTGCCGGCGTCAGCGGCGGCAAGGCCACGTTGGCCGCGGCCTGCAGCAAGGCCGCCCAGGAGAAGGGCCTCAAGGCCGGGCAGCTGGTGAAGGAGACCGCCATGCTCACCGGCGGCAACGGCGGCGGCCGGCCCGATTTCGCCATGGCCGGGGCCAAGGACCTGACCCGGCTGGACGAGGCGCTGGAAGCGGTGCCCGGGCTGGTGAAGAAGCAGCTGGACGCGTAGATCGCAAAAAGGAGGACGACCATGAGCGACTGTGTATTTTGCAAGATCGCGGCGGGAGAGATCCCCGCGAACAAGGTGTATGAGGACGACACGGTGCTGGCTTTTCGGGATCTGGACCCCCAGGCCCCGGTACACGTGCTGCTGATCCCCAAGGCGCATATCGCCTCCGTGGCGGAGATCACCCCGGAAAACAGCGGGGTGGTGGCCCACATCTTCGAGGTGGCGGCGCAAATCGCCAAAGAGCTGGGGCTGGAGAACGGGTTCCGCATCGTGAACAACTGCGGCGAGGACGGGATGCAGAGCGTGCAGCACCTGCATTTCCATCTGCTGGGCGGGAAGAAAATGGGTTGGCCGCCCTTTCCCGCGCAATCATGATCCACTGCGAAGGCTCAAAAGAATCTTAGGAGGTTTATATCATGGGAGACGTTTATAAGATCAACATTGCCGGGTGCGACCGGGAACTGCCCATCTGCCCCATCGACGAGCACATGGATATCGCCGGTTTCGTGATGTTCAGCGACGTGGAGGTCACCGAGTGCGCCGCCAGGGCCCTGCTGGAGAAGTGCCCCGCCCACGACGTGATCATCACCGCCGAGAGCAAGGGCATCCCCCTGGCCTATGAGATGGCCCGCATCGGCTGCCGCAACTACGTGGTGGCCCGGAAGGGGATCAAGGCGTATATGGAGGACCCGATCCATGTGGAGGTGAAGTCCATCACCACGGACCACGTGCAGACGCTATACCTCTCCAAGGCGGATCGCGAGAACCTGAACGGCAAGCGCATCCTGATCGTGGACGACGTGATCTCCACCGGCGAATCGCTGGCGGCGCTGGAAGAACTGCTGAAGCAGATCGGAGGCCAGGTGGTGGGCAAGGCCTGCGTGCTGGCTGAGGGCGACGCGAAGGATCGGACGGATATCATCTATCTGGAGCCGCTGCCGCTGTTCTTCAAGTAAAAAGGTGAAGCGTCCCCTTGCGCTGATGGGTTTTACGGCGCTGGCCGCGCTGGCCTGCGCCGCGGGACTGGGCCGGGAGGCCGCGGGAAAGGCCGCGCTGCTCTGCGGAGTTGCGGGCGGCGTATTGCTTCTGTGGGGGATGCTCCGCAGGGTGATCCGGCGCGCTCCTACCAAGCAGAAATGGGTTTTGCCGGCGGCGTGCGTCTGTCTCACCGCCGGGCTTTTCCTCGGCATCTTCCTCCGCGCCTGGGATAAACAGGTGGCCCCTGTCCAGTCCTTTGCGGGGCGGGAGGGGGCGATCCGCGCCACGGTGCTGGACTATCCCGAGCGGGCATACGGCCGGGTCTACTACACGGTGCGGGTGGAATCCCTGCGCATGGAGGGCGAAAGGGTGGAGATCAATCCCTTCACCGTGCGGATGACCAGCTGGCAGCCCATGGACTGCGAGCCCTACGATCTGGTGGAGTGCACCGTTTCCTTTTATGAATTCGACGGCACCGGCGGGCTGTATTCCACCCGCAATTCCCGCTTGGCCGACGGCGTGGTGCTGGGCGCTTACCGGACAGGCAAGGCGGACTGCATCCTGGGGCTGGCGCTGCCTCCGGGCGAGATCGCCGTGCGCCTGCGGGAGCTGGTGGGGAGAGCCTTTGCGCAGCAGCTGCCGGAAGACGAGGCCGGGCTGCTGCGGGGAATTCTGCTGGGCCAGCGGGAGCGGGTGCCAGAGTCGGTCTACGACGATTTCCTCCGGGTGGGCGTTTCCCATCTGCTGGTGGTGTCCGGGCTGCACCTGTCGGTGCTGGCGGCGCTTTTTCGGTTTCTCTTTGGACGGCTGCCCTTTGGGCGGGCGGGGCGCAACGGGCTCACCGCGTTGGTGGTGCTGGTGTTTCTGGTGGTGATCGGTTTCCCGGCCTCGGCGGTGCGCAGCGGGATCATGCTGCTGATCTTTCTGCTGGCGGACAGCTTGGGGAGAGAAACGGACAGCGCCAATTCCCTGGGCGCGGCGGTGCTGGTGATCTGCCTTTTCCATCCCTTTGCCGGCGGCGATCTGGGCTTTGCCCTTTCTGCAATGGCGACGCTGGGAATTCTGCTTTTCGCAAGGGAGCTCACCGGGCTTGTGCTGCGGCCTTTTGGGAACCGGCCCGGGCTGCGGCGGGCGCTGCGGCCGGTGGCAGGGGTGCTGGGGGTGAACCTCAGCGTGCTGGTGATGTGCCTGCCCATCCAGATGCTGGTGTTCCGTGGGCTGCCGCTGATCGCGCCCCTGGCCAATCTGGTGCTGATCTTTCCCTGTCAGCTGCTGCTGTATCTGGCGATTCCCCCTGCGGTGCTGGGACTGATGCCCGCCCTGCAGCCGCTGGCCGCGCCCTTCGCCTTTTGCGCCGGGTGGCTTGCCCGGGTGATTTTCCGGCTGGCCCGCTGGCTGGCGGCTCTGCCCGGAGTATTTTTGGACTTGACCGAGCCTCTGCTCTTGCTGGCGCTGGGGCTGACCCCGATCTTCCTGTTTTTTGCGGTGGGCATGCGCAGGCGCAAACGGGCGGTATGCCTGCTGCTGGCAGGGCTCACGGCGACATGGGCCGTCGGTTTCTGGATGGTGGACGCCCAGCGGAAAGGGGTGGTCACCCTGGCGGTGGTGGCCGATTCCTCTGCGGTGCTGATGATCCAGGACAACCGGGCGGCGGTGCTGGCCCTGGGCGGCTATCGGACAGACACTGCGGACAGCCTGCTGCGCAGGGCGAATGTCCGGGCGGTGGAGACCTTGTGCATGCCCCTGCGAGACCCCGACGCCAGAGAGGCCGCGGCGGAGCTGCTCCGGGTGTACCCCACGGAACGGCTGCTGCTGCCGGAGGACGCCTATGTGGGGCGGGACCTGTTGACGGCGGCAGGGAATGCGGAGATCGCCTTTGTGGCGGAGGGTGAGACATTCACCCTGCTGGAGGATATTTCGGGAAGCTCCGCCCCGGAGATGGCCCGGACGGACTTTTCGGTGTACGGGGTGCAGGCGGCCGTGGAGACGGGGGAGAATCCCGGCGGGGAATGCGACCTGCTGTTCACTACGGGACAGGGATCCGTGGGCAGTGTTTGGACGGTTTTGATCGGCGACGGGGATGCGGAGGCGCCGCCGGGCAGCTCCATAAAGCCAGGAGAATCGGGACTGTTCATCGACATCTACCCGGACGGGACCATGAATGTGAGGGGGGAGACGGATGCCTGAGATCGGCGAAGCCCAGCTGACGAAGGAGCTCACCGCAGGAGAACTGCGCGGCCTGTACGTGCTGATGGGCGAGGAAAAATATCTGCTCAAGCGGGCGGCCCGGCGGGTGATCCGCAAGGCCGCAGGGGACGCCTTCCCGGAATTCAACCGCAGCGAGCTGCCCGCCGCCGTGTCCATCGACGCCCTGGCGGACGCGGCCATGGCGCTGCCCCTTTTTGCCCAGCACAAGTGCGTGGCGGTGCAGGACTTGGACGTGGACGGACTGGACGGTGCGGACACCAAAAAGCTGCTGGAGTTGGTGGGCGCGTCCCCCGAGACCACCACGCTGGTGTTTTGGTACCCCACGCTGGAATTCGACCCCAAAAAAGCCAAGTGGAAAAACTTCCTGAGCGCCGCCAGGGAGCGGGGCGGTGTGGTGGATTTCGCCCAGCGGGGCGTGAGCGACCTGGCCCGGCTGCTGATGCGGGAAGCGGAAAAGGCCGGGTGTGCCCTTTCCCGGCGGAACGCGGAAAAGCTCATGGAATATGCGGGCAGGGACATCACCCGGCTGCTCAACGAGCTGGAGAAGCTCATCGCCTATGCCCTGGGCCGGGGCGAAGGGGAGATCACCGGCGGGATGATCGAGGAGACGGCCTATAAGAGCACCGAGACCACGGTGTTCCTCATGAGCGGGGCGCTGCTGGGCGGCGAATATGAAAAAGCCTACCGGCTGCTGGACACGCTGTTTTATCAGAACGAGGAGCCGGTGGCGATCCTGTCGGCGCTGGCCTCCGCCTATGTGGATATGTACCGGGTGCAGACCGCCCTGAAAAGCGGCCGGCCCGGGGCTGCCGCGGCGGAATACGGCGAATATCGGGGCAGGGAATTCCGCCTGCGCCAGGCGGAGCGGAATCTGCGGGGGCTGCGGCCGGGCGCGCTGCAGGAGAGCCTTGCCCTGCTTTTGGAGGCCGACGGGGCGCTGAAAAGTTCCCGGCTGTCCGGGCGCATCGTGCTGGAGGAGCTGATCGCCAAGCTGCTGCTGGCAGCCAAAGGGGAGCGCGTCTCATGATCGCCGTCCGGGAGGCCATCGTTGTGGAGGGCAAATACGATAAGATCAAGCTCTCCGGGCTGGTGGAGGGCCTGATCGTGGAGACCGGCGGCTTCAGCATCTTCAAATCCCCGGAACAGCTGGCCTATCTCCGCAGACTGGCGGCGGAGCGGGGCGTGATCCTCCTGCTGGACAGCGACGGCGCGGGTTTCCTCATCCGCGGGCGGCTGGCCTCCATGCTGCCGCCGGAGCAGGTGAAGCACGCCTATATCCCCGATGTGTTCGGCCGGGAGCGGCGAAAATCTTCGCCCTCCAAAGAGGGCAAGCTGGGCGTGGAGGGCATGGACCTGCCCACGCTGCAGGCGGTGCTGGAACGCGCCGGGGCCACCATCGATCGGGAGACTGTGGAGAGAAAGCCGGGTGCGCCCATCACCAAGGGAGACTTCTACGACCTGGGCCTCACCGGCGGGAAGGACAGCGCGGCCCGCCGCAGGCGTCTGCAAAGGGCCTTGGAGCTGCCGGAACGGCTCTCGGCCAACGGCCTGCTGCAGGCGGTGAACGCCCTGTACCCCAGGGAAGATTTCCTGCCCCTGGCGGCCCGGCTGCTGGCGCAGGATCCCAATAAAACCTGAAAGGAGAAGCACAATGGCAAACGAATCCCGCTTTGCGGTGTTGATCGACGCGGAGAATGTCTCCGTGCGGTATATCAAGCTGATTTTGGACGAGCTGGCCAAGGACGGCATTGCCACCTACAAGCGCATCTACGGGGACTGGACGAACCCGGCGCTGGTGTCCTGGAAGAGCACCCTGCTGGATAATTCCGTGCTGCCCGTCCAGCAGTACAGCTATACGGCGGGGAAGAATTCCACCGACTCCGCCATGATCATCGACGCCATGGATATCCTGTATTCCGGCAAGGTGGACGGCTTCTGTCTGGTGTCCTCCGACAGCGACTTCACCCGGCTGGCGGCCCGGCTGCGGGAATCGGGCATGACGGTGATCGGCATGGGGGAATCCAAGACCCCCAATTCCTTCATCGCGGCCTGCAATAAGTTTTTGTATCTGGATATCCTGTCTGCCGCCGACGAGGAGGAGACGGAGGAGGAAACCAAAAAAGCCCCCGCCCAGAAGGGCCGCAAATCCGCCGCCAAGACCGCGGCCAAGGCGAAGCCCAGGCCGGAGGAGCGTTCGGAGCCCCAGACCAGCGTGAAGACCGTACGGCGGGCGCTGCGCACCATCGTGCGGGAGAATTCCGACGAGGACGAGTGGATCTCCGTGAGCAAGGTGGGCAACCAGCTGAACAAGCGCTACCCGGACTTCGACGTGCGCAACTATGGCTTTTCCAAGCTCACGCCGTTTCTGGATTCGCTGGATATGTTCGAGATCAAATCCGAGCGCAAGGCCAACGCTTCGCCCACGTTCTATATCCGGTTAAAGTAATTTTTCGTAGGCCAGCCGCTCCGCGCCGTCCTCCAGATAGATGACGCCCCGGTAGGCGAGGCCGGCTTTTTCCATCACCCGCTGCATGGGCCGGTTGCCCCGGTGGGTGTCGCCCCGCAGCACGGTGACGCTTCGCGCCGCGGCCTGCCGCTCCAGCTCCCCAAAGAAACGGGCGGCGATGCCCTGCCCCCGGGCCTCTGGCGACACGGCGATGCGGTGCAGAAAGCCGTAGACCGCCGGGTCTGCGGCCCACGCGCCCTGATAGATCGTCTCATAGGTGGGCTCCCGGCCGAAAGCCAGGCAGGCGGTGCCCAGCAGGACGCCGCCCTCCTCCAGCACATAGCAGGTGCCTGCGGCCATATCCTTTTGGGCCGAGGCGGCGTTGGGGTAGCCATCCTGCCACTGGTCCAGCCCCTGGGCCTTGAGGAACGCCCTGGCGGCGTCGTAGAGCCCCACGATTTGGGGTAGATCGGCGGGGGAAGCGGAGCGGATCAACATAAAAAAGCCTCTTTTCAAAGAAGATACGAATATCATAACAATTTTCTCTTGTTTTTTCAACTCGGAGATTGTATAATAGGCTTACAGGCAGTGGTACTGTGGAATATGCGAGCGGGCAGGTCTGCGCGGCGGAACGCCGTGAACCATGTCAGGCGGGGAACCGAGCAGCATTAAGCGGAGGCTTCCGGGCGATGCAGGTCGCCTGTCCGTTCACATATTCTACCGCGCTTCTGCCTTGAACTTTCCCTGTTGGCGGGAGGTGGTCAGCGTGTATAAGGTGCTCTATCGGAAATATCGGCCCCAGTTCTTTTCGGATGTGGTGGATCAGCCCCAGGTGACGCTCACCCTCAAAAACGAGCTGATGCGCGGCCGCATCGCCCACGCCTATCTGTTTTCCGGCTCCCGGGGCACGGGCAAGACCACCTGCGCCAAGATATTGGCCCGGGCGGTGAACTGCCTGCACCCCCAAAACGGCGACCCCTGCGGGGAATGCGAGATCTGCCGCGGGCTGGAGGACGGCTCCATCATGGACGTGGTGGAGATCGACGCCGCCAGCAACAACGGCGTGGACAGCATCCGCAGCCTCATCGAGGAGTCCAATTTCACCCCGGCCACCGCGAAATACCGGGTGTATATCATCGACGAGGTGCACATGCTCTCCACGGCGGCCTTCAACGCCCTGCTCAAGACGCTGGAGGAGCCGCCGCCCCATGTGATCTTTATCCTGGCCACCACGGAGATCCACAAGCTGCTGCCCACCATCCTCTCCCGCTGCCAGCTGTTCACCTTCAAGCGCATTTCTCCCGAGGCCATTGCCGGCCGGCTGGAGGAGGTGGCGGCCAAGGAGGGCGCTGCGGTGGATCGGGACGCGGGGCTGCTCATCGCCCGGCTGGCCGACGGCGCCATGCGGGACGCGCTTTCCCTTTTGGACCAGTGCCTGGGCCGGGACAGCCATGTGACTGTGGCCACGGTGAATCAGACCGCCGGGGTGGCGGCCCGGGAATATCTCCACGAGCTGGCCGCTGCCATGAGCCAGGAGGACGCCCCGGCTGCCCTGCGGATCCTGGACGCACTGCACAGGGAATCCAAAGACATGAGCCGCCTGTGCGAGGAGCTGGCGGAGTATTTCCGGGGGCTGATGCTGCTGAAAACCATGCGGGACGCGTCCGCCCTGATGACCGTTACCGACGACGAGCGGGAGAGCATGACCCGCCTGGCCCTGGGGATGAGCCTGCCGGCCATCCTCCACGGGCTGGATACCTTTGAAGAAACGCTCAACAAGATGCGCTACGCGAACCCTCGGGTGGAACTGGAAATGGCCTTTGTGCGGCTGTGCGATCCGGCGGCGGATACCGGCGTGGACGCGCTGCTGCGCAGGATCGAAGCGCTGGAACGGGGGCAGAGAAGCGCGCCGCCGGTGGCGGAAATCCCCCAGGAGCCGCTGCCGACTGTTCCCGAAGCCCCAGCACCCGAGACTCCCAAGCCCGCAGTGCAAGAACCCGCCGCGCCGGAGCCGGTGCAGGAAGAGCTCCCCGAGCCGGAGCCGCCCTTTGACCGGGCGCCCGCGCCCGTCCCGCGGCAAGCGGTCGCCAAGCAGCCGCCCAAAGCCCCGGTGACGGTGGACGTGGAGGCCCTTTCCGCAGGGGCCCAGCGGTTTAAGCAGTGGCCGGAGATTTTGCAGATCATCCGGGAGACCACCAAGAGCGTGGCCATGGCCTTTGCCGGGTCGGCGGCGTATATCAATGGGGATTATATGCTCATCGAGGCCCCGGAGATCGCCTTTGAACTGTTGAAGCGCCCCGAACAGCGGAGCAGGATGCGGGAGGCTATCCGCCAGGTGACGGGCCGCACCTATCGGCTGGGGCCCTACCGGACGCCCGGCACCCAGGAGGCGGACCCCTTGGATGAGCTGATCCGCCGGGCGGAGGCGGCCGGGATCGAAGTGACGGACGAAACGCCCATCAAAAACGAAACTGAACAATAAAGGAAAGGGTTGGTTTGGATGAAAGCAAGGTTACCCCAGGGCTACGGTGGAGGCGGCGCGGCCAATCTGCAGCAGCTGGCCCGTCAGGCCCAGAAGATGCAGGAGCAGATGGCGGCCCTCACCGCCGAGCTGGATGAGAAGGAATACACCGCCACTGCCGGCGGCGACGCGGTGAAAGCCACCGTCACCGGGAAGATGGAGGTCAAGTCCGTGGAGATCGGGCCGGAAGTCATCGACCCGGAGGACGCGGAGATGCTGGGCGATCTGGTGACCGCCGCAGTGAACGCCGCCCTGCGGGAGGCGGCCCAGGAGCGGGAGACCCGGATGTCGGCGATCTCCGGCGGCATGGGCCTGCCGGGGATGTTCTGATGGCGAGATATCATGTGCCGCCCCTGGAGGCGCTGGTGGAGAAATTCGAGAGCCTGCCGGGCATCGGCCACAAGAACGCCCAGCGGCTGGCCTATCATGTGCTGGATATGTCCAAGGAGGAAGCGGAGAGCTTCGCCGCCGCCATCACCGAGGCCCACGAGAAGATACACTACTGCGCCGTGTGCTGCAATCTCACCGACAGCGAGCTGTGCCCCGTGTGCCGCAGCGACACCCGGGACAAGGGGACGATCTGCGTGGTGGAGGAGCCCAAGGACGTGTTCGCGCTGGAGCGGGCCGGGGAATACGACGGCCAGTACCATGTGCTGCACGGGGCCATCTCGCCCCTCTCCGGCATCGGCCCGGAGCAGCTGAAGATCAAGGAACTGCTGGCCCGGATGGACGGCAGCGTGCGGGAGGTCATCATGGCCACCAATCCCACGGTGGAGGGCGAGGCCACGGCCATGTACCTTTCCCGGCTGCTCAAGCCCCTTGGGGTGAAGGTCACCCGGCTGGCCTATGGCATCCCTGTGGGCGGCGATCTGGAATACGCCGACGAGGTGACGCTGCAGCGGGCCATGGAGGGCCGGCAGGAATTGTAAAAATTATAAAGGAGAAGAAGGAATAGCCGTGGCGGGAAAAGCGAACACAAAGACCATTGCGAACAATAAAAAAGCCTACCACGACTATTTCGTGGAGGAGACCTTTGAGGCCGGCATCGAACTGGTGGGGACGGAAGTAAAATCCCTGCGGCAGGGGAGGGCAAACCTGAAAGACGCCTGGTGCTCGGTGGTCAACGGGGAGATGCTCCTCAACGGCTGCCACATCAGCCCTTACGATTTCGGCAACATCTTCAACCGCGACCCCATGCGGGTGCGCCGCCTGCTGATGCACAAGCGGGAGATTTTGCGGCTGTACGGCATCGTGAAGCAGCAGGGGTATTCGCTGATCCCCCTGTCCCTGTATTTTAAGGATTCCCGGGTGAAGGTGCAGGTGGGTCTGTGCAAGGGTAAAAAGCTCTATGACAAGCGGGCCGACATGGCCCAGCGCTCCGCCCAGCGGGAGATCGAGCGCACCATGAAGGAACGCATGCGCCAGGGGTGAGCGCCCATCCACAAGGAGGAGAGGCCGTGTACGCCTGTGTGCTGTTTGATTTGGACAATACCCTGCTGTGCGGAGAACCCACCCTGCCGGAGCTGTGCACCCACCTGCTGTGACATTTTTTGCTTGTCAAAGGCGTAAAAGGCGGCTATAATGAGGGGGCGGGGGAATGTTCGCCCGACGGATGGTATTCAATAAAGATTTCGATGCACTCCATGGATGATATTCCAATATCATCAAAGAAATAGAGAAGATGAGGCTGTAAAGGTTTCAACACGCTCCATGGATGATATTTTAATATCATCAAAAAAAAGAGAAGATGCGGCTGTAAAGGTTTCGACACGCTCCATGGATGATATTTTAATATCATCAAAAAAAGAGAAGATGCGGCTGTAAAGGTTTCGACACACTTCACGGATGATATTTCAATATCATCAAAAAATAGAGAAGATGAGGCTGTAAAGGTTTCGACGCACTTCACGGATGATATTCCAATATCATCAAAAAAAGAGAAGATGCGGCCGTAAAGGTTTCGACACGCTCCATGGATGATATTCTAATATCATCAAAAAATAGAGAAGGTGCGGCCGTAAAGGTTTCGGCACACCAATGGATGATATTTTAATATCATCAAAAAATAAAGAAGATGGGGCCGTAAAGGTTTTGGCACGCTTCATGGATGATATTTTAATATCATCAAAAAAAGAGAAGATGCGGCTGTAAAGGTTTCGGCACGCTTCATGGATGATATTTTAATATCATCAAAAATAAAGGAGATGGGGCCGTAAAGGTTTCGACACGCTTCAATGGATGATATTTTAATATCATCTTAAGAATAATTTAGAAATGGGGATGTAAAGGTTTCGACGCGCTCCATAGATGATATTTTAATATCATCTTAAAAATAATTTAGAAATGGGGATGTAAAGGTTTCGACACGCTCAACGGATGATATTCCAATATCATCAAAAAATAGAGAAGATGAGATCGTAAAGGTTTCGACGCGCTTCATGGATGATATTTTAATATCATCTTAAAAATAATATAGAAATGGGGATGTAAAGGTTTCGACGGGGGCGGGGAGCCCTGGTAAGCGAGCAGCGGTGCGGAACCGCTTAAAAAGCCGCAATCAACAAATTAAACGACAACAATTCTGTTGCCCTCGCGGCCTAACTAGGCTGCCGTTTCACCCCAGAGTACCGCGGCCGGGGATGAAGCGTCGATGAGCGGTGAACGTGCGCAGAGCGACGCCCTTACCTCTGCCATGACCTAAGGGCTGCCAATGCCGGAAGTCTGCTTTTGGACGTCCGGCAGAGGGAGATTTAAATCAAAAGCTACGCTCGTAGAAAGCCCCGGCAACCTTCTTTCGGACGCGGGTTCGACTCCCGCCATCTCCACCACGTCGCGGCGAGCCCTTGTGGCTCGCCGCATTTTCATGCGAAAATGCGGATTCGCGTTTCGGGCTGCCGCTCCCTGCCGCAAAAAGTCACGCTCGGCTCGCCTGCTCAGTTGCCAGCGCCCTCGCGACGGCTCGCTGTCGCTACCAACTTTTTGCGGTCTTGCGCCTGCGGCGCGGAAAGGCACACCATGTGTTTTTTGTCCAGCCAATCGTTTGACGCAGACGGTTGGCTCCCTTTTTTATGCGCGAAAAGAGAAAGAATTATAAGGAGTGCGCATGGGGCAAAGGAGGATACCTTCACAATGTGTGAGGCGACATCCCAAACAAATACAATTGGAGAACGGCTGGCTTTGCAGAATGGAAGTCAGCCGTTTTTGTTTTCAGGAAAGGAAACTGGATATGATCAAAATCAAAATTGGAAATGGCAGATGGGAGACGGATATCCGTTTCTCCATCAGCGAAAGCGAGCTGTGCAAAAAGTTGGAGGCAATTCACATAATGGAGGACGAGGGCAATCAGCCGTCTGTCACGGTGACAGGCATTTACTGGCCGGAGGAATTCTCCGTGCTGGAAGGGCGGCAGGTTGACTTGAACGAGATGAATTACCTCGCTAAGCGGCTGGACAGCTTCGATGACTTGGAGATGGATCAGTTCCTTATTGGGATCTCCAAACTGGACGAGCCGTCCCTCAAAAATCTCATCAACCTGACGTTCAACTTGGATCGCTTCACGCTGGCGCAGGATGTGCGCAATTACGGAACGATCGGCAGGGCCTATGTCTTGAACACAGAGGGTGCTGTCCCGGCCAACGACGAGGACGATCCGAAATATGCCGTCATCGGGAAGGAACTCATCGACCGCGGGCTCGGAGAGATCACCTCAAAAGGCTTGCTCATCTATGATTCTGCCTCCCCGCTGGAGGAGGTCTACGACGGCCATACCTTCCCGCCATACTATGACCGCTCTGACTTTGTGCTGTCCGTCACACTGGAATACAGCGGGCGGCAGGAACTCCTGCTGTTCCCGGGTGAAGAGCTTGCCATCCGCAAGGCGGTCGCCCGCCTGGGTGCGCCGTCGATCCAGAATTGCAGGATGTGCATCGACGCGTCGCCCCTCTTGGCAGATGCTATGACGGAAAGAATGGAAAGCCTGCTGCGCCGCGAGAGCCTCTATGCAGTCAACGCCGCGCTGAATCAGCTGGAGCACCGGAACGTGAATTGGGAAAAACTGGCCGCCGTCGCAGAGTTCGTGGATGTGCAGAGGTTGTCCCAGCTTACTGTCCTCGCAGAGCGTCTGGACGGTTTCGACTACTTTCCCGCTGTCGCCGACGAGGCAGCGCTCGCCCATTATCTCGTGGACAATGTGGGAAAATACAGTCTGGATCCGGCAATGAAAGCCTATTTTGATTTCGGCGGCTTCGGAGGGCAGTTTGCCAGGGAACACGACGGGCAATTCGTAAACGGCGGATTCGTTTATTGCAACGACAGGGCGATGAGTGAATTGCTGGAGGATACCATGTCCGAAGACGATGGTATGACGCTGGGAGGGATGTAAAATGGCACTTCTCCATGCGTCTATCACCTACAAAGGAAAAACGCTGGTTATGGAATTGCCACAAGACTATCTCAAAATTTACGAGGAACTGAATTCCATAGGCAGCCGCAAAGCGCTGGAAAGGATCCCGCTGACCGACAACGAGGGTGACGCGATCCGGGTCAAGCTCTATGCGGACAGCGATATCGGCAATCATCTGCTCCACCTGCTGGGCAAAAACAGTACGCTGGCAGACGCCAACACAGCGGCCTTTGCCGTGCTGAATGCGGACGAAGATATCCGGCAGGAGCTGGAACAGAATCTGCTCAACGATCAATACGCCAACACAGTGGAGATGCTGCGAGACATCATATCCGAACACGATGGCATGACGATGAAAAAGGAGGGAAACAGGATGAACGAATGGGAACGGCTGCATCGACAGGCAGAACGCTGCAAGGAAGCCTATCCGCCCGGGACGCGGGTTCTGCTTCTGCACATGGGCGAGGATCCCAGACCGGTGGAGGACCATATGCGCGGGACGGTCAGGTTTGTCGATGACATGGGCACGATGCACTGCGCTTTCGACAACGGCAGGATCCTGGGTCTCATCCCCGGCGAGGACAGGTTCCGCAAGCTGACCGATGCGGAATTGGCGGAAGAACAGGAAAGTAAGCTAGTCGAGGATGCCGGGCCGGTCATGGGGATGTAGGAGGCGAGGTCGTGGTCGAGATCGAAGTTGAGGTCTCCGAAGCCCTTTGGCAGCAGCTGATGCAGCTGGCCAGGATTCGAGGCGTCAGCGTGTCGGAGATCGTGGCGGGAGCCATGAGAAACTTTGTAGAAAGAGGTGAACAGGATGCCCAGCAATAAGAAAGGCATATCCGTACAGGTGGATGCGGCGATCCACGCAGAGCTGAAAGCGTACATTGAGAGCCACGGGATGACCATGGGCGAATTTGTGGCCCTGGCCTTGCAGGATGAGCTGCATCCAAAATTCAACCAGAAGGAAGGTCAGAACATGGAAAAGATGAGAACGCTGGCATTTCAAGTGCCGGAATCGCTGTTTCAGAAGATCAAGGCATATTTGCAGCGTAACGAAATGTCGCAAAAGGAATTTGTGATCGGGCTGATCAAGGCCGAGCTGGAGCGGGAGGAACAGACGCTGGCGAACCGCATAGAAGAAGCCCTGTCCGGACCTGTGAGCGGGGTTGAGGCCGGGGCAGCAGAAACTGCCCAGGAGACTGCCGAGACCGCCGATTTGGGGCCGGTAGAGGACGCGTTCAGCGAGAACGCCGAGGATGAGGAGCTGGATGAGGAAGGAGAATCGGATTACGAGGACGAGGAAGAAACCGAGGATGAGGGGTTGGAAGAATCCGATGGGCTTGATGAAGATCCGTCGGAATCTGAGGAGCAGTCCTTCTCCATGGGAATGTAAGAATTTGAGGAGGAAGACCATTGCCGAACTATGTGTTGAACCGATTGGAGATGAAAGGCGAACCCGCTCTGCTGCAAGCGATGCTGGAATCTATCCAGAACGACGAGCTGGGGCCGGGCTCCATCGATTTTGACAAGATCATCCCCATGCCGTCCGCTCTCCTCATCGATGAGGGCAGCGTCACCCACGCCGGCTATGAAGCCGTTCGGGATTTCCTGAGTCGACACCCCGATATTCAAAAGGATGCGCTGCTCTCCTTGACCGTCGAGGCGGCCAGAAAGCTGGATCCCAAGGTGACCGTGCAAAGTGAGGAAACCTGGGCGGTTGGGAAAAAGGCATATTTCAATAAGCTGGAATACGGCCACACCAGCTGGTATGGCTGGCGAAACGAGCACTGGAATACCAAGTGGAACGCCTGCGACCAGACGATCCAGGAGCATACAGACTCCTCCGTTACCCTGAATTTTCTCACCGCATGGGATGCCCCCACGCCGGTGCTGGAAAAACTGGCGGAGCAGAATCCGGGCATCGTCTTGCGGCACCGGTGGGCGGATGAGGACATTGGGTATCATTGCGGGGAGGCCGTGTATGCCCACGGAGCGCTGGCCAGCATCTTTCTCCCCAAGCCCGGGCGGGACAGTCTGGACTTTATCTCGGACTTTGTCCCCGTGACGGAGGAAGATTACGCGCGCTTCGCCGAAGGAAGTCCCACCATGACCATGTAAAAAAACTGATAACGACAAATCAAGGGCATTGATCGCTCCAACGGATCAATACCCTTTTCTTTTTGCGCCTTGGAGCGGTCCGCCCTTGGGAAAGGCAGGTGGATCGTATCAAGACGCCGGTATCGCGGGTAGGGAACAAAAGTAATCTCCTGGGGATCATATACGCCCTGTTCCCGCCCGATTACAACCGATTTGTGGATGTGTTCGGCGGGTCGGGCAGCGTGCTGTTGGGCAAGCCGAGGATCGACAGTTTTGAAGTCTACAATGACTTCGATGGGAATCTGGTGAATCTGTTCCGGGTGATGAAGTCCCGGCCCATGGCGCTCATCCGGGAGTTGGGATTCTGCACCCTCAATGCCCGTGCAGATTTTAACGCCATCCGGGATTTCTTCAAGGGAAAGGCGCCCGAGCCTATGAGCATGATGGAAGATGAAAGAACCGTTACGAAAATCATGCTTCCGCCGCCTACAGCGCAGGAAATGATCGAGATGTTCCAGAAGCTGGCTGGAGATGTGGATGCCCGCCGGGCGGCCATGTATTTGCGGCTGCTGCGATTCAGTTACGCCAGCGGATGCAAATCCTTTGCGGCCCAGCCCTTCGACCTGAAAAAGCTGTTCGGGCTCATCGAGCAGATGCAGGACAGGCTGCGAAACGTGGTGGTGGAGAATCAGGATTTTGAGACCCTGCTGCGCCACTTTGACCGGGAGGATGCTCTGTTTTACTGCGACCCGCCCTACTATTCCACCGAGGATATGTACGAGGGTTTCACCCGGGACGACCATGAGCGGCTTCGAGATGCGCTGGGGAATCTGCGGGGGAAATTTTTACTCTCCTACAACGACTGCCCGGAGATTCGGGAATTGTATGCGGGGTTTCCGCGCTTTGAGTTTGCCCGGCCGCACTCTATGGCTCAGCGATACGAGGCGGGCAGGGAGTTTCGGGAACTGCTCATCGGCAATTACGACTTGCTGGCGCGGGCGCGGGATGCTCCCTGTCAGGTGACCATGGAAGAACTGTACGATGAACATTTTGACTTTGAAAAAATGCTGAAAGAGAGTGTGTATCATGGCAAATAAAGTGACGTGGCCCTTTGTGCTGCTGACAGTGCCCATGGACGTGCTGGAGGATTCCGGCATCGACCTGGACGGGGTGCTGCAGTTTACCGCCGAGGACGGGAAGATCGTCATCGAATCGGTCAGCCCGGAGGATGTGGAGGATTACCTGTGCGATGGGGACTGCGAAAGCTGTCCGCTGTCCGAATAAAGCACAGAAAGGAGAATATGCAATGAAACTGTACCGATTTTTGGGCAAGCGCGGCAGGATCACCCTCCCGCTCCCGCTCCGGGAACGGCTGGATCTTCGGCCAGGGAATTTGCTGTCCTTTGCAGAAACGGAGGACGGCATGGGGATCATTCTGCGGCAGGAGACCGTGTGCGACGGCTGCGGGGCGGAGGATGTGGACTTCGATTTGGACGAGAATAATCCGGAGGCCGCAGTGGAGCAGGAGGACGTAAGCCTCCAAGAGTATTTGGAGAGCCTTACGCCCCAGCAGCAGCGGGCGGCGCTGATCTACCTCAGCGTCAACATGGTAAAAGAATAGGGAGAAATTTCAATGACTGAGAATATTCAAGCGCAGATCGATCAAGTGGAGGAAGTCTCCGCAGTGCCGCCCTTTACTGTGCGCGTCTTCCCGGTGAATCATCCGAGTGGGAAACTGCAGGCCAATGCACAGATCACGGTGGCGGGCGCGTTCGTGGTGAGCGGATTCCGCATCTTCCAGGGCGACCGGGGCCTGTTCGTCCGGGAACCGCAGCAGGTATTTGAGAGCAACAACACCCGGCGCTATAGCTCCATCGTACAGCCCATCACCCGAGAGGCACGGGAGGCCATTTTTGGAAACATCCTCAGTGAGTACCGGGCTGTGGCCCAGCGGATGGGGCGTTCCATTCAACAGCAGCCCGAGATGGAGACGGATGTCTCGGACGATGACCTCCCTTTTGAGGAAGACGGCCCGGTGATGGGGATGTAGCCGTGCGCAGAAAAAGTCTGTGTCTAAAGTGAAAACTTTTCGGGTTTGGGGTGGACATTGCCGCCGCTTGTAGAGTATGGTTGCTGGTACCACGAAAGAGTGGAATCAATCGGAAGGAAGGATCAATATGAACAACGCCCTACGGAAAGCAATGGCAATTGGCTTCGCGGCCGTGGCGATTGCATCCACAGCACTCTCCGCCCAGGCCGCGCAGGTTTCAGATTTCAAAGATGTGCGGCCCACTGCCTGGTATTATGACGCGGTGGACTACGCCACCCGAGCGGGCCTGTTCTCCGGCACCAGCGCCACCACGTTCTCGCCGGAACAGGGCATGACCCGTGGAATGTTCGTCAAGGTGCTGGGGAATCAGGCAGGGGTGGACAAGAGCAGATTCAACACCTCCCGCTTTACGGACGTGTCCCCCACCGCCTGGTACGGCCCGTATGTGGCATGGGCGGCGGATGCAGGGATCGTCAGCGGCGTGGGCGGCGGGCAATTTGCTCCGAATCAGCCCATCACCCGAGAACAGCTGGCCGCCATGCTCCTGCGGTATGTGCAGACCATCGGCGGAGATACGTCACTTTCCGTGTACGACCTCGACCGATTCCCGGACAGCGGGAAGCTCTCCGGCTACGCCAGGGAGGCCATGGCCTGGGCGGTGAGCCATGGGATCATCGCGGGATCGGACGGGAAACTGCTGCCCCAGGGCACGGCCACCCGCGCACAGGCAGCGCAAATCTTCATGCGGGCGCAGGGGATTTTGGCGGGCGCGGAAGTAAGCAAAGAGCCGGGCCAGCAGCAGGAAGAAGCCAAGAACGATCTCCTCAACTTGACCCTCTATACCACTAACTGGACGGAGGATCAGAACCCCTATGAGATTGTCCGGCAGATCGTGGCCGGGACGGGCGCAAAGTGGGATGCTGCATTGGACCAAACTTCGGCTTACCGGGAAGTCCTCATCGACTTCGCCGATTGGGGCGACACCCACTACACCGGCGATTGGGCCGTGTACAACGGTCTAGAATTGCTCAACGATTCGGGCGCGGACCACTTTTACATCTGTGAGGATACGGTGGGCGGCACGCCGCAGGAGGGCCTGACCCTGTATTTCACGGTGCCGGAGCGGGCGGACAGCCCCGTCCTGGCTAGGGCCAAGGAGATCATCCGGGCGGAGTTCCCCAACGCACGCTTTGAGATTATGGGCGGCGTCCATGGGTGGAGCGGATACACTGGATCCGCTCCCGACCTGACGACCGAGCAGAACGCCCGGCGCGTGGCAGACGCCGCCCTCCGCAATCTCGACGAGTGGCACAGAAAGGATGAAGTTTTCACCTACTGGATCAGCGAGCCGACGCCGGGGAGGTTTTACTACTACTATTGAGGAGAACTTGATCAATTAACAAACGAATTAATCTGTGCAGCCTCCGGGAAACCGGGGGCTGCTGTTCTTAAAGGAGAAACTGCATGAAAAAAACGATTCAAAGAATTCTTGCCATGCTTTTGGCCGCGATCCTCTGCGTCAGCATGAT
The DNA here is from genome assembly GCA_947631855.1 of uncultured Clostridia bacterium. Taxonomy (GTDB): domain Bacteria; phylum Bacillota; class Clostridia; order Oscillospirales; family Acutalibacteraceae; genus Acutalibacter. Next base: position 51,542 of record CANRMX010000009.1, read on the forward strand.
CCCGGCCTCTGTTTTTGCAAAAGACGTGCCTGAGCCTGTGCCGGAAAGTCTGGACGGCGCGGAGCTTTCCCGGGTGCGGGAGGGCATCCTGCGCATCCTGTCCATCGGGGAGAAGGGTACCCTGCACGTCATGTACTACACCCTGTGGGACCTGGGCATGGGGCTGGAGCAGGGGACGGTGGACGGCCCTCTGTACACGCAGACCATGGGCGCGCTGCGGGGCAACCCGGCCTACACTCTGTCCCGGTCGGACGGCACCTATGCGGCGGCCTATTGCCTGAACCATGAGAAACTGGCCACGGACGGCACCGGGTATACCTGGGAAGACTTGGGGCAGGATCGCCGGGCGGACGTCATCGGCACCATCCTGGCCCACGGTTTCCAGTATTCGGGCAAGCCGTCCGGCGAATACGCCTGGGGCCGTGGAGACAGCAACGACAAGTGGCTGGTGACCCAGCTGCTGGTGTGGGCCACCTGCAACGGGCACATCTTCATTCAGGGCAACCATGTGATCGGCTTTGAGGCTGCTGTGGACGAGGATATGAAGAAGATCGCGCCCTACGCATACAATCCCAGCGGATTCCTGGCCTACTACAACCAGCTGAAAGCGAC
>CANRMX010000010.1 GCA_947631855.1 uncultured Clostridia bacterium
GCGATCCAGTTTCCCGCGTTCCAGCATCTTTCATCACCCGTCTTATTATATCATATCTAAGCGAAAAAGCCCAGCCTATGCTGGACTTTTTCGACAGACTGAAGCCCCCGAACATTCGGGGGCTTCTTTCACGCTAAAAATCGTTCACGCGTCATCACACACCGGAGTAGGCCGAAAATCCGCCGTCCACGGGAATGCACACCCCGGTGATAAACCCGGCGGCCTGCTCGTTCACCAGGAACAGCAGCGCACCCTCCAGTTCCTCAGCCTCGCCGAAGCGGCCCATGGGCGTGGCTGCCAGAATCTTCCCGGTGCGCGCGGTGGGGGTACCGTCGGGATTCCACAGCAGGGCCGCGTTTTGGGCGGTGGAGAAGAATCCCGGGGCGATGGCATTGACCCGGATACCCACCTTGGAGAAGTGCACCGCCAGCCACTGGGTGAAGTTGCTCACCGCAGCCTTTGCCCCGGAATAGGCCGGGATCTTGGTCAGGGGCGTGTAGGCGTTCATGGAGCTGATGTTCACGATGCAGCAGCCCTCCCGCCCCACCATCTGGGCCGCAAACGCCTGGGTGGGGATGAGGGTGCCGAGAAAATTCAGATTGAACACAAAGGACACCCCGCCCGCGTCCAGATCGAAAAAGCTCTTGAGATCGGCCTCCAAATCGCCGTGCTCAAAGTATTCTTTGTCGGTGGTGGCCCGGGGATTGTTCCCTCCCGCGCCGTTGATCAGCACGTCGCAGGGGCCCAGCTCCGCCAGCACCTGGGCAGCCACGGCCTTGCAGGTCTCCGGCTCCAGCACGTTGCAGGCATAGGCTTTCGCCGCACCGCCCTCGGCGGTGATCTCCGCCGCCACCTTCGCCGCGGCGTCAAGGTTCAAGTCCAGCAAAGCCACCTTCGCCCCGGCCCTGGCCAGCGTTTTGGAAAATCCGCTGCACAGCACGCCGCCCGCCCCGGTGACCACCGCCACCTTGCCGGTCAGATCGGTGCCCAGCACATTTCCGCCCGTTTTGTCTTTCAGCATATTTCTCTCTCCTTTATCGCACCCGACGGAGCGCGCCGCCGCAGGGGCAGCGGTACCGTCCGGGGTATTTGACAGCCTTGGACATCCGGCTGCGGGGGAATTCCCGCCCGCACCGGGTGCATTGCAGGATGTATTTGACTTCCTCCCGCCGCAAAGGCTCCGTGGGCCCATCGGCGGGCGCCAGCCGCCGAATCTCCATCCCCCACGCCTCGTTCACCCGCCGGGCGTAAGATTTCCACCTTTCCCCGTGGTTCCTGCATCCGAGGCAGGTGTGCAGCAGCTCGTGCACCAGCGTTTGCCGCAGGCGCTCCCTGTCCTCCAGCAGCCCGACGGAGACCTCGATCACATAGCCTCCGTCTTGGGCATAACAGCACCCCAACCGCCGCTTGGCCCGGGAATTGACCCGCACTTCCGGCGCGATCTTTTTGGATACGGGGATTTTCAGCGCCGCCAGCTGCTCCGCCAGCTCCCGGCACAGGGCGTTTAGTTCTGCTTACGTCACAGGCGATTCCCCTCTCACAGCGCCCGCCGGTACAGGTAGGCCCGCTTCTCCTTGCCGACCCGCTCCAAAACGCCCAGGGCGTGGAGCACGTTGAGGCCGGCCTGGGCGGCGGCCAGGGAAATCTTCCCCGCCTTGGCAAATTCCCTGGCCGTGAAGGTCTCCCCTAATTCCTCGGGCACCAGCGCCAGGAAATCCTCCGGCCCCTCCAGCCACACCTCGTCCAGCAGCGATACCGGCAGCCGGTCAAATTTGGTGGCGCCTTTTTTGCGGTCCTCTCCCCGGCCGTCCCGCAGGCGGTATTCCTCCACCTCCAGCACCAGCACGCAAAACCGCAGGCCGGGCCGGCCCAGCAGGGGCTTGAGGCGGTACAGCTCTGGCAGGATCGCCTGGGCCGTGGGCTTGCGGGGCACCCGCTTCCGGGGCGATTGCACGCCGTCCTCGTCCATCCAGATCACCCATTTGATCCCGTTGACCGGGTACACCACCGTCACCGGGCCCAGCGTCAGCAGGTATTCCGCCTTGGCCCGCAGGCGGCTGAAATCCCGGGTCTGAATCTCGAAGAAGCCCTCCTCGTTGGCCACGTCCGCCACGTAGGGGCCGACGGGCACTTCGTGGCACTCGGGGCGGGGATCGAAATATTCTTTCAGCACCGCATGGACGCTTTTTTCGCCCAGGGTGCCGATGCCCTGCGCCGCACGGCCCATGTCCAGCACATGGCCACAAGCAGCTAAAAATCCGGTTTGATCCATGGATGTGTTCTCTCACCAACTGCCATTTTAAGTTTATTTGATGGTATCCCCGCCTGCGGCGGGGATACCACAGGGAGCGGGCCAACGCCCTGCGCCACCCGGCCTATGTCCAGCACGTGGCCGCAGGCGGTTAAAAATCGGATTTGATCCATGGGTTTCCCTCACCAACTGCCATTTTAAGTTTATTTGATGGTATCCCCGCCTGCGGCGGGGATACCGCAGGGAGCGGGCCAACGCCTTGCGCCGCACGGCCCATGTCCAGCACGTGGCCGCAGGCGGCTAAAAATCTGGTTTGATCCATGGGTGCGTTCTCTCACCAACTGCTTTTAAGTTTATTTGATGGTATCCCCGCCTGTGGCGGGGATACCACAGGGAGCGTGCCAACACCTTGCGCCGCCCGGCCCATGTCCAGCACGTGGCCGCAGGCGGTTAAAAATCTGGTTTGATCCATGGGCTTCCCTCACCGATTGCCGTCTTCGTGATTTTTGGATGGTATTCCCGTCTGCGGCGGGGAGACCACAGAGTGCGGGCCGTTCCTCTGCGCCGCACGGCCCGTGTCCAGCACGCAGCCGCAGGCGGCTAAAAATCGGGTTTGATCCATGGGTTTCCCTCACCGACTGCCATTTTAAGTTTATGTGATGGTATCCCCGCCTGCGGCGGGGATACCACAGAGAGTGGGCCAACACCCTGCACCGCCCGGCCTGTGTCCAGCACATGGCTGCAGGCGGCTAAAAATCTGGTTTGATCCATGGGTTTCCCTCACCGATTGCCGTCTTCGTGATTTTTGGATGGTATCCCCGCCTGCGGCGGGGAGACCACAGAGTGCAGGCCAACACCCTGGGCCGCACGGCCCGTGTCCAGCACACGGCCGCAGGCGGCTAAAAATCTGGTTTGATCCATGGGTGTGTTCTCCCACCAACTGCCATTTTAAGTTTATTTGATGGTATCCCCGCCTGCGGCGGGGAGGCAGGAGGATGCACGTCGATCCCTCACGGCGCGTCCACCCCGAACAGCCGGGCAAAATTCCCGTACAAAATTGCCCGGTTCTCCGCCTCCGAAAGCCCCAGCCCGAAGAAGCGTTCCAACTCTTCGGCAGGGTCCCACATGGGAAAGTCGGTGCCGAACAGCGCCCGATCCATGCCGAAATGGCGCAGGCTCTCCAGCGCCTGCTCCCGGGTCAGGGCAAACAGCGAGCTGGAGGTATCCACATACACGTTCATGCCCCGCAGCTCGTGCAGGGCCGTCTCCCACACGGTGTACCCGCCCAGGTGCGCCGCGATGCAGGTGAGCTCCGGCAGTTTATCCAGCACGTTCATCAGCCGGTGGGGCGCGGAAAGATCGGTGCGGGAATCGCCCATGTGGAAAAGGATCGGCAGCCCGCGGCGGTGGGCCTCCCGATACAGTGCCATCAGCCGAGGGTCGTCGATGGCCACGTTCTGGAAATCCGGGTGCAGTTTGATCCCCCGAAGTCCCCGGGCTTGGAGATCGTCCAGCTCCCCGTCGATATCCTCGATCTCCTGATGCCATGCGGCCAATCCCACAAACTGGGGATATTTGCGGCACTTTTCCTGAATAAAGGCGTTGATGGAGCGCACCTGCTCCACCTTGGTGGCCACCGAGCACACCACGAATCGGTCGATGCCCGCCGCGCCGCCCCGCTGGGCAAGCACATGGGGCAGCCCCACGTTCTTCATGGAAGTATGGTAGAAGGCCCCCACGGAAGCCGTGGCCTTCTCGGCGATCTTTCCGGGATAGATGTGTGCGTGGGTGTCGGCGGCAGCATAGGTCACGCCGTTATGGAGTACAGCCATGGGCATTTTCCTCTTTCTTTTCAGCTTTATGTCTGCGTTCCGCGGCGGAATAGACGCACCCGCAGTAATCCTGCCGGTAGAGGCCGTATTCCCGGGAAAGCTGGATGGACCGCTTATAGCCGTCCCTTTTCTTGAAATCCGACGGCAGGAACCGCACGCCGTATTCCGCCCCCACCGCCTGGCCGATGGCGTTGAGCAGCGGCGCGTTTTTCAGCGGGCTCACCGTCAGGGTGGTGGTAAAGAAATCGAACTTTCCCTCCGCTGCCGCCCGGGCCGTCCGTTCCAGGCGCAGCCGGAAGCATTTTGCGCACCGCGGCCCGCCCTCCGGGGCATCCTCCAATCCCCGGGCAATGGCCGCGAAGGCTTCGCCGTCATATTCGCAAGAGAGGAACTCCACCGGGCTTTCCAGCGGCATCTCCGCCACCAGCCGTTCCAGCTCCCCGAGGCGTTTTTGGTATTCCGCCTCGGGCGCGATGTTGGGATTATAGTAGAACAGGGTGATTTGAAAATACCGGGCCAACATCTCCAGCACCGCGCTGGAGCAGGGCCCGCAGCAGGCGTGGAGCAGCAGCCGGGGCTTTTCGCCCGGCGGCAGTCCCCCAAGGATCGCCCGCATCTCCCGGTCGTAGTTGCGTTTCGGTTCCATCCGCGCACCTCCTGTTTTTGGTGGATTTTCCCGTCCCCTGCGGTCAGCCCGAGCGTTCTCTGTCCCGCAGCTGCCGGAGGAAATCCTTCTCCACCGTCACTTCTCCCGAAGCAAAGCACCGCTCCGTGCCGTCCGGCAGCCGCACCCGCAGCCGCACTTCGTCATCCACGCCCAGCGCCGTGCCTGTAAAGGTCTCGCTGCCCTGGGCAAAGCGGACGGTCAGCCCGTCCAGCAGGGAGCGGGCACGATACTCCGCCATGAAGCCGGTGTGGGGCAGCGCCCAATAATACCCGAAAAACCGGTTGAGGATCTCCGCCGCCAGCCGGCAGAGGGCGTCCTCCGGCGGCGCCTGCGTAAAGAGCGCTCCCGCCACCGCCCGGATGTCCTCCGGAAAGCCGCCCGGGGGCTCCAGGAGATTCACGCCGATGCCCAGCACCACGTACCGCAGCCGTTGATGAGCGAAATCCATGGCGGCCTCGGCCAAAATTCCACAGACTTTGCGCCCCTCCAGATACACGTCGTTGACCCATTTGATCTTCGCCCGCCGGCCCGTCAGCGCGTCGATGGCCTCCGCCACCGCCACCGCCGCAGCCGTGGTGATAAGCAGCGCCTGTTCCGCAGGAAAGGCAGGCCGCAGCACCAGGCTCACATACAGCCCGGTGCCTTTGGGCGAATAGAAGCTCCGCCCCAGCCGGCCCTTGCCGGCGGTCTGCTGCCGGGCGATAAGCACTTCCCCTTCCGCCGCGCCGGCTTCCGCCCGGGCCTTGAGTTCGTCGTTGGTGGAGCCCACGCAGGATTCCACCGTCACATGGGCGGCTCTTGCCGGGCCCATCAGCAGGGCCTGCACGTCGGCGGTGGTAAAATCCCTTTCCGTAAAACGATCCATAGCAACCTCCACGCAAAGAGAAGGCGGTCTCCCGCCCTCCCGTTCTGCGGTCTATCCAATCACACGGGCTTGTAGCTGTCCTTCAGCTTCACCGAGCGGTTGAACACCAGATGCCCCGGCTGGCTGTCCCGACTGTCGGCGCAGAAATACCCCTGCCGCATGAACTGATAGCTTTCGCCGGGCTTCGCGTCGGCCAGCGCCTTTTCCACCTTGCAGCCCTCCAACACCGTCAGAGAATCGGGATTGAGATGCTGCAGGAAATCCCCTTCCTCGGGATTGGGCACCGTGAACAGATCGTCGTATATCCGCACCTGGGCGGTGAGGGCAGTTTCCGCGTCCACCCAGTGGAGCGTCGCCCCCTTGATCTTCCGCCCGTCGGCAGGGTCGCCGCCCCGGCTGTCGGGGTCGTACTCCGCCAGCACCTCGGTGACGTTCCCGTCCCCGTCGGTGTTATAGCCCACGCACTTCACGATATATGCACCCTTGAGACGGCACTCCGGCCCCTGGGGATACAGCCGCTTGTACTTGGGCGCGGCCTGGGGCAGGAAATCCTCCGCCTCGATCCAGAGATTCCGGGAGAATGTCACCGCCCGCTCCCCGTCCTCCGGCCGGTTGGGATTGTTCTCCACCATGAAGGTCTCGCTTTTGCCCTCGGGATAATTGACGATGGTGAGCTTCACCGGCTTCAGCACCGCCATCACCCGCTGGGCGATGTTGTTCAGGTCTTCCCGCAGGCAATACTCCAAAAAGGCGTATTCCACCGTGGAGGCCGCTTTCGAGACGCCGTTGCGCTCGCTGAAATTCCGAATGGCCCGGGGCGTGTAGCCCCGCCGGCGCAGGCCGCAGAGGGTGGGCATCCGCGGGTCGTCCCAGCCGCTGACATAGCCGCCCTCCACCAGCGCGCGCAGTTTGCGCTTGCTCATCACCGTGTTGTTGATGCCCAGCCGGGCAAACTCGATCTGCCGGGGCTTGCTGGGCACGTCGGTGTTCTGGATCACCCAATCGTACAGCGGCCGGTGGTCCTCATATTCCAAGGAGCAGAGGCTGTGGGTGATCCCCTCCAGCGCGTCCTGGATGGGATGGGCGAAATCGTACATGGGGAAAATGCACCACTTGGTGCCCTGCCGGTGGTGCTCGATATAGCGGATGCGGTACAGCGCCGGGTCCCGCATATTGAAGTTGCCGCTGGCCAGGTCGATCTTGGCCCGCAGGGTGTACTTGCCCTCGGGGAATTCGCCGTTCTTCATCCGCTCAAAGAGGTCCAGGCTCTCCTCGATGGGCCTGTCCCGCCAGGGCGAACGGGCTGGGGTGGTGGTGTCGCCCCGGTATTCCTTGAGCTGCTCGGGGGTCAGCTCGCACACATAGGCCAGCCCTTTTTTGATGAGCCCCACCGCCAGCTCGTAGGTCTTTTCAAAATAGTCGGAGCCGTAGTACAGCCGGTCGCCCCAATCGAAGCCCAGCCAGTGGATGTCCTCCTGAATGGCCTCCACATACTCCGTGTCCTCTTTGGCGGGATTGGTGTCATCGAACCGCAGGTTGCAGATGCCGCCGAACTTCTCCGCCGTGCGGAAGTCGATATACAGCGCCTTGCAGTGGCCGATGTGCAGATAGCCGTTGGGCTCCGGCGGAAAACGGGTGTGCACCTGCATTCCTTCGCAGCGCCCGCCAGGGCCGATGTCCTCTTTTACAAACTCGTCGATGAAGCTGGTGGATTCCACGTCCTCGGGACGGAATTCGTCGTTCATAAAAATACCTCCTATAGGTCGTTATTGTTCAGCATTTTTCAAGCCCGGCCCGCAGCCGCCGCAGGGCTTCTTCCCGGCCCAGCAGCGTCAAGATCTCCATGGCGCCGCCGGGCGTGACCAGCGTGCCCGAAGCCGCGATCCGCACCGGCCACAGCAGGGTGCCGTTCTTGACCCCCAGCTGTTCCGCCAGGCCCATCATGCACTGGTGAATGCCGGTAAGTGTCCAGTCGTCCAGACCCTCCAGCGCCCCGATGGCGGCCTGCAGCATCTGGGGAGAATTCTCCAGGGTCGTCTTGCTCTTCTTGTTGACAAAGTATTCCGCCGGGTAGTCGGGCAGCTCTTTGAAGAACCCCAGCAGCCCGGGGATGTCCTTAAACCGGCTGATGCGCGCCTGCAAAATGCTTTGCAGTACGGGAGCGGGTTTTTCCTGCTCCCCGAACACCTCCCAGTAATAGGGCGCGGCGTGGGCCAGGAAGGTCTCCGCGTCCATGGCCTTGATATACTCCCCGTTGAACCAGGTGAGCTTGTCGTAATCGAACACCGCAGGGGATTTGCTGATCCGGGCGATATCGAAATCTTCCGTGATCTCCTCTAGGCTCAGCACCTCCCGGTTGTCGCTGGGGCTCCAGCCCAGCAGGGCCACATAGTTGACGATGGCCTCGCTGAGGTACCCTTCCTCCGCCAGCCCCTCGAAGCTCACGGAGCCGTGGCGCTTGGAGAGCTTGCTGACCGTGCCGTCGTCGTTTTTGCCCATGATCAGCGGCAGATGCACATAGGTGGGGATCTCCCAGCCGAAAGCCTCGTAGAGCAGATTGTACTTGGGCGTGGAGGTGAGATACTCGCAGCCACGCACCACATGGGTGATGTGCATCAGGTGGTCGTCGATGACGTTGGCGAAATTATAGGTGGGAAACCCGTCGGCCTTGATGAGGATCTGATCTTCGATCTCCTTGTTCTCGATGGTGATCTCCCCAAACACCGCGTCGGTGAAGGTGGTGGAGCCGGTAAGGGGGATCTTCTGGCGGATCACATAGGGCGTGCCCGCGTCCAGAAGACTGCGCACTTCCTCGGCGGGCAGGTCCCGGCAGTGGCGGTCATACCCGGCGAAGCCGTCTTCCGATTTGAGGGATTCCAGCCGCTCCTTGGTGCAGAAGCAGTAGTAGGCTTTGCCCTCCCGCACCAGCTGCTCCGCGTAGGGCAGGTAGAGCCCCTTGCGCTGGCTCTGGACATAGGGGCCGTATGCGCCACCCACGTCGGGACCTTCGTCGTGGGAGAGCCCCACCTGTTCCAGGGTTTTATAGATCACTTCTTCGGCGCCTTCCACCAGCCGTTCCCGGTCGGTATCCTCAATGCGCAGCACAAATTTGCCGCCCTGGGATTTTGCCACCAGATATTCATACAATGCCGTGCGCAGATTCCCAACGTGCATGAAGCCCGTGGGGCTGGGCGCGTACCGTGTCCTTACTTCCATCCGTGAACCTCCTTATGGAAAAAGCCTTGCAAAAAGTCGGCTTCTCCTGTATATTATTATAGCAGAATGAAAGGGTTTGGCAAGGAAAAATTGGCGGCGGCTTTTTCACAGACTTTGGCGATATTGCTCACCGAAAACAGGGTATTTTGCCAAAAATGCCGGGCCGCCCCTTGCACCCCGGGAGGTACTTGCATGAAAAAGGTATTCATCTACGGCGAAGAAGAACAGCTGGCCAATTACGCGGCGGCAGTGCGGGGCGTGGGCGGCGAGCCCGTCTTTTCTAAGGAGCTGGCCGATGCCGCGGCCTGCGACGGGCTGCTGCTGCCCGGCGGCGGGGATGTGGACCCCAATCGCTACGGGCAGGAAAACACCGCCAGCGCCGGGATCGATCCCCAGCGGGACGGGGACGAGATCGCGCTGATCCACATCTTTTTAGAGACGGGCCGACCCATTTTGGGCATCTGCCGGGGCATGCAGGTGCTCAACGTATCCCTGGGCGGTACTCTGGTGCAGGACGTCCCCCACACCGAGACCCACAAGTGGCAGGAGATGACCGGCGACCGGGTGCATGCAATCGCCGCCGAGCCGGACTGCTTCCTGCGGCCGCTCTACGGCGAGAAGTTTGCAGTCAACAGCGCCCACCATCAGGCAGTGGATCGGCCGGGCGATGCGCTCAAGGTGACCGCCCGCACCCTGGACGGCACCCCCGAGGCCCTGGAATGGCCGGAAAAGCGGCTGTATGCGGTGCAGTTCCACCCGGAGCGCATGGCTTTCGCCCACCGCCGGACGGACACGGTGGACGGCCAGAGCATCTTTGAATTCTTCCTTGGGATTCTGTGAGCCCCACCCATTGCAGCGCCGCAAATGAGAAAACTGAAAAATTTGCCTTGACAATCCCCCGGCACAATGCTATAATTCACCTGTTAGATGCGCGAGTGCTGGAACTGGCAGACAGGCACGTTTGAGGTGCGTGTGTCGACGACGTACGGGTTCAAGTCCCGTCTCGCGCACCAGAAAACAGGGAGCCCCTACATGGGGCTCCTTGTTTTCTATATAGACGGGACTTGAACCCCATGGGGGTCCGAGCGTAAAAAATGTCCCTGCGGGACATTTTTAGCGAGGAGCAGCGAGCCCGGTACCGCAGCGCATAGCGCTGGGGTGGGCGAGCTGAAAGCGCTGGGCCGCCCTGTGCCCAGCGCGGTCAAGTCCCGTCTCGCGCACCAAAAATCGGCAAGCGACTTTCGTCGCTTGCCGATTTTTACTTCTTCACTATTCACTCTTCACTATTCACTCAAAGATCAGTTTGCCGATTTTTGATAACACCCCGCCAAAAAACAGGAGCCCCTACACGAGGCTCCTTGTTTTTTCTATACTGGCACCGCCTACCCTCTTTTGATCCGTAGAAAAGCTCCGGGCGTGATGGGCGCGTCCGTCTTCCAGAGGACGGTCATTTCCGCGTGGGGCGCCACGGCGATGGGCTCCAGATCTTCACTGAACATCTCCTCCACCGGGACGGTAAAGGGCGCAGTGCCGGGCTGGAGGACGTCTACGGTGTCGCCGCGGAAAAAGCGGTTGCGCTGGGTGAGGCGTATGTATTTGCCCTCCCGGCCCTGGGCGATGGCCACCAGCTCATACTGCCGGGTGTACTGACTGCGGTCGGTGGTCTGCCCCGGCTCGCCGCCGAAATAGAAACCCGTGGAATATTCCCGGTGGCTGATCTTCTCCGTCTCCCGGAGAATTTCCGGAGGCAGCGGCTCGTCCGGGTGCTCGGCGAAGAAGTCGATGGCCCGGCGGTACGCCCCGGTGATGCACGCCACATAGTAGGCGGATTTCGCCCGCCCCTCGATCTTCAGGGAGCCCACCCCGGCCCGCACCATGGCGGGGATATGCTCGATCATCCGCAGGTCGTTGGAATTGAAAACGAAAGCCCCTTTTTCCTCCTGCAGCAGGGTGAATTCCCGGTCGGGCCGCTCCTTCTCGATGAGGGTATACTCCCAGCGGCAGGGCTGGGCGCATTGGCCCCGATTGGAATCCCGGCCGGTCATGTAATTGGAAAGCAGGCACCGTCCCGAGAAGGACACGCACATGGCCCCGTGGACAAAGGCTTCCAGCTCCAGGCCCACCGGCGTATGGTCGCGGATGCCGCGAATCTCCGACAGCGGCACCTCCCGGGCGAGGATCACCCGGCTGGCGCCCAGTTCATAACAGGCGGCAGCCGAGGCGTAATTGACAATGCCCGTCTGGGTGGAAACGTGCAGTTCCACCCCCGGCGCATACTGTTTCGCCATGGCAAGCACGCCCAGATCCGAGACGATCAACGCGTCCGCTCCGCTGGCGGCACACCCGGCCAGAAAGCCGGGCAGCGATTCGAGCTCATCATTTCGGGGCAGGGTGTTGCACGCCACATACAGCCGCACGCCGTGCCGGTGGCAATAGCCGGCGGCCTCCGCCATTTCTTCCAGCTCAAAATTCGCAGGCGCGGAGCGCATCCCGAAGCTCTTGCCCGAAAGATACACCGCATCCGCCCCATAGTCCACCGCCGCCCGCAGTCGGGACATATCCCCTGCCGGCGACAGCAGCTCGGGTTTCCGGTTCATGTTCTGTTCCACTGCGCGCTCCTATGCCAGCCCGGCCAGCTGGAGATTGTACTGGTGATCCGCCGCGCTGGTGGCGTAGTAGGCCGTGCCATCCTCCGCGTGGCAGAAGTACAGGTATTCCGATGCGCCGTTCTGGGTGTTGGGGCTCAGCGCCGCCATGATGGCGTCCGCGCCGGGATTGCAGATGGGCCCCGCCGGCAGGCCGGTGATCTCATAGGTGTTGTAGGCCCCGTAGGACAGCGCGCCCTCGACGGGCACATCCTCCGCCTCCCGATAGGGGTAGTACACCGTGGAATCGCACTGGAGCCAGTAGATGTCGTAGTCCGCGCCATATTCCAGACGGTTGTGCAGCACCGCCGATACGTCATACATATCGTTCTGATTCGCCGCCTCGGCCTGGATGATGGACGCCATAGTCACCACCTGATCGACGGTCATGCCGCTCTGGGCGATCATGCTGCGGGTGCTGTCGGAAAGCCGCACCTGGAAATTGTGCAGCAGCTTGCCCACCACCGAATCCAGATCTTCGTCCTTGTAGAAGTCATAGGTGTCCGGGAACAGGTACCCCTCCAGATCGTAGTACCGGTCGGGGAGATTGTCCAGCGCGCCGATCATGTCGTAATTGGAGTAGTTCCCCGAATTGACCTCCGCCAGGAATTCCTGGGCGGTGCAGACTTCGTTTTCCTCCAACAGCTGGGCCGCCTCCAGCACGTTGATGCCTTCGGGGAAGGTCACCGTCACCACCTCGCGGGAATCGTTCCCGCCCTGCAGGGTGTTGATCAAATCTTCATAGTCCATATCGGTGTCCAGCTCGAAGGTGCCGGGAGAGAAATATTCCATCTCATCCTTCACCGTGCAGTAGAGGGCAAAGAATTCCGGCTTGCTGATGGCCCCATGCTCATAGAGAATATTGGCCAGCTCCGTGGCGGTGGGCTTTTCGGGGATCTCCACCTTGGTGGTGCCGGGATTGCGGCTGGCGCCCAAAAAGTCGTTGCTGCCGGTGATCAAATAGGCCGCCACCGTAAAGGACATCAGCAGCACCATGCACACCCACACGATCTTAAAGACCCGCTTGTTTTTCCGGGCCTTGATCCGGTTGCGCTTGCGGGCGGCCTTCTTCTCCTTGCGGCGCTCCTCCTCGGTGAGGTAGGCGGCGTGGCGGCTGCCGCTGGACGACTGGGCATAGGGGCGCTCCTCCCCTCTGCCCACTGGGTCGTAGGACCCGGTCATCATGTCGCGCTCGTCGATATTCAGCTTGAAGGTCCCCGTGCGGGATTGCCCGGGGTTTCTTCTGTTCGGATCGGGACGTTCGTTCATACTTCTGCTCCTTTCCCGCGGCTTTCGGCAAACCGCCCGGCGCCGCTTTCAGGATTGATGATTCTCAGTCTTCCCACTGGATGGAAGCGCGAATATGGTCGGCGGTCTCCTGCCCGGCCAGCAGGGCGGCCAGCTTCAGGCCAAACTGCGTGGCCACGCCCATGCCCTTTGCGGTGAGGAAGTGCCCGTCCTGCACCACGGAGGTCTGGGTCAGGTTTGCGCCTCCATCCACCAGCGCCTGCTGGAAAGTGGGATAGCAAGTGGCGGTCTTGCCCTTCAGCAGCCCTTTGTGGGCCAGGATGGAGGGCGCGGCGCAGATAGCGGCCACCAGCTTCTCCTGGGCCGCGAAAGCGTCGATCAGGGCCTGCACCGCCGGGGAGGCTTCCAGATTGGCGGTACCCGCCACGCCGCCGGGCAGCACGATGGCCTCGAAATCGGCGGCGTCCGCCTCCTCGGCGGTCATATCCGTCACCACGGGGATGCCATGGGAGCCGGTGATCTCCCGGCCGCCCACGCCGGCCGTTTTGGCCTCCACCCCGGCCCGGCGCAGGATATCCACCGGCGTCAGGGCCTCCACTTCTTCAAATCCCTGGGCAAACAAAATCAATACCATACAGCATTTCCTTTCTGTTCAGATTTATAACCCCGCCAGCGCCAGCACCTCCCGGTGGATGTCCTCCACCGGCCTGGGCTCGCCGTTCTCCGCGCAGAGGATCGTCCGCCAGCCCAGCCGCTCCGCCGCAAACCGGGCGCACAGGGCGCAGCGCTCCAAAAAGGCGCGGTCGCTCTCGTGGATGTCTTTCTGCTTCTCGTCCCCGTGGTATCGCTTGAGCAGCAGCTTTTGGGAGACTTCCACGGGCATATCCAGGAAGATCACCCGGTCGGGCCGGGGCAGCCCCAGCTTGCCGTATTCAAAATCCTCCACCCACAGCAGGAAATCCTCCCACTGATCCCGGGGCAGCTTCTCCAGCTGGAAGATCTGGTTGGCCGTCACGTAGCGGTCCGCCAGGATCGTCACCCCGTTTTGGTAATCCTGCTTCCAGTCCTTCTGGTAGCTGGCGAAGCGGTCCACCGCGTAAAAGGCCGCGGCGGCATAGGGATTCACCGCGTCCGGCGACGTGCCGAATTCCCCGGCCAGATACATCTTCACCAGCGACGAGGAGGGCGACGCATAGTCCGGGAACTGGACCGCCCGGGCGCCGCACGGCTGCTTTTCCAGCGCCTCCAGCAGCAACCGGGACTGGGTTCCCTTGCCGGCGGCGTCCAGCCCCTCGATGACGATCAAGCCCATGGCTTTTCCCTCCGCGCTTTAGAGATTTGCAAACTTTTCCCGCACCTGGGTGGCCTTCCCGCAGGACATCCCGCCCTCGGGGCAGGGGCCGTGGAGGCACCGGGGCCCGGCGTTCCGGAACAGATGGGGCGCCACCTCCCGCACCAGCTTGAGCATCTGGGTGGCCAGCTCCCGAATCTCCCACTGTGCCCGGTTGCAGCACCGCAGGGCGAAGAAATTCATCAGCGACCGGGCGTTCATGGTGACGATCATCTTGGTGGTGCAGGCGTTGGGCAGCACGAAGCGGGCGTCCTCGATGGACTGCTTCTCCGCCTTGCGCCGGGCGGATCTTTCATCCTCCCCTGCTTCCATCAGCTCCTGCACGTGCTTCTCCTTCAAGAGCTCCGCCAGCCGCTCATAGTGCCGGGCGTCCTCCTCCATGGCGGCGATGAATTCCGCTTTCGCCTCGGGGATGGCCTCGATCTCCGGCGGCAGCACATAGTCGAAGGAATCTTCCCGGACATAGCGCTGGCTCTGCACCGAAAACGACGCGATGCGGTGCCGGGTGATCTGGGCCAGCAGCGACCGGGAAACGCCCTCGATGCCAAAGGTGAAGCTGGCGTGCTCGATGGGGCTCTCGTGGCCCATGGCGGACAGGTGGTCGAGGAACGCCGAGACCTTGTCCTCGGTGAGCCCGTCGTAGAGGGTGTCGATATCCGACGCGGCGTAGCACAGCTTGGCGGCGCAGGCCACGGTCTTTTCGGGTTCGGGTGTATAGGTCAGCAGCTTTACATTCATAATGTCGCCCCCAATTGAATCGCCTGGCGGTTATACGCCAGCATTTCGGCTTTCCGGGCGGGCACGCATTTTTGCAGCGCCCGGTCCAGCGTCTCCCAGGAACAGAAGGCCCGTTCGCCCTCTCCGCAGCAGACGGCTGCGAACAGCTTGCCGATGAGGATCATATTGGCAAGGCCCCGGAGGCCCTTCTCTTCCGAAAGGGCCGTGGCGGGCAGGTAGTACACGGTCACATCGTCCCGCTCCACCTTTTTATCGATGAGGGTGCTGTCGATGAGCACCACCCCGCCGGGCTCCACCGCGTCGATGAATTTGTCCAGGGAGGGCAGGTTCATGGCCACCAGCACGTTGGGCGCGGTGACCAGCGGCGAGCCGATGGGCGCATCGGAAACGCACACGCTGCAATTGGCCGTGCCGCCTCGCATCTCCGGGCCGTAGGACGGCAGCCAGGAAAGCTCTTTGCCGGAAAGCAGCCCGGCGTAGGCCGTCACCTTGCCGGCGAACAGCACGCCCTGTCCGCCAAAGCCGGCAAAGACGATATTCAAATCCTTCATTTTTTCACACCCGCTTCCACATCTTTGTACACGCCCAAGGGGTAGTAGGGGATCATGTTCTGCCTGAGCCAATCCAGCGCCTCCACCGGGGACAGTCCCCAGTTGGTGGGACAGGTGGAAAGCACTTCCACGATGGAGTACCCCTTTCCGTCCAGCTGGTTCTGGAAAGCTTTTTTGATGGCCTTCCGGGCGATGTTCACGTTCTGCACGCTGTCCACCGTCACCCGCTGGGCAAATGCCACGCCGTCCAGGGTGGACAGCAGCTCGCACACCCGCACCGGGTAGCCCGCCGTGTTGGTGTCGCGACCATAGGGGGTGGTCTGGGTGATCTGCCCAGGCAGAGAGGTGGGGGCCATCTGGCCGCCGGTCATGCCGTAAATGGCGTTGTTGATGAAGATCACCGTGATATTCTCCCCACGGGTGGCGGCGTGTACCGTCTCCGCCGTGCCGATGGCCGCCAGGTCGCCGTCGCCCTGATAGGTGAAGATCACGTTGTCCGGCCTGGCCCGCTTGAGGCCCGTGGCCACCGCCTGAGCCCGGCCGTGCGGGGCTTCCACCATGTCGCAGGCAAAGTAGTCGTAGCTCATAACGGAGCAGCCCACCGACGCCACGCCCACCGCGCGGCCCTCCACGCCCAGCTCGTCCAGCGCCTGGGCCACCAGCCGGTGCACGATGCCGTGGGTGCAGCCGGGGCAGTAATGCAGCGGCGCATCGGTGAGGGCATGGGGCTTTTCAAATACAATAGCCATATATGGATCGTTCCTTTCCCGTTATTCTTCCAGCAGCCTGTCGATCTCCCCCAGCACCTCCGCCGGCGTGGGGATGATCCCGCCGGTGCGGCCGAAGAAGTGCACAGGGATCTTACATTCCACCGCCAGCCGCACGTCGTCCACCATCTGGCCCATGCTCATCTCCACGGTGAGCATTTTCCCCACATGGGAGGCGGCGGCCTTCAGCGTATCTTTCGGGAAGGGCCACAGGGTGATGGGCCGGATGAGCCCCACCTTTTTGCCCTGCTCCCGGGCCTTGTTCACGGCGCTGCGGGCCACCCGGGCCGAGGCCCCGTAGGCCACCACCACCAGCTCGGCGTCCTCCACCAGATATTCCTCCGCCCGCTGCTCCGTGGCTTCGATCACCTTGTACCGCTCATAGCGCTCCAGCACCAGATCCTCCAGCTTTTCCGGGGTCAGGTACAGGGAATTGATCACATTGTGGGGGCGCTTGTTCTGATGGCCGTTGGCGGCCCAGGGCTTCTCCACGGGCTGCTTCTCTCCCGCCTCCGGCAAAATCACCGGCTCCATCATCTGGCCCAGCATCCCGTCGGCCAGGATCATGGCGGGCATACGGTATTTGTCTGCGGCGTCAAAGGCGTCGCTCACCAGGTCCACCATCTCCTGCACCGTGGAGGGCGCGAATACCAGCACCTGGAAATCCCCATGGCCGCCGGCCTTGGTGGCCTGCCAATAATCCGCCTGAGAGGGCTGGATGCCCCCCAATCCCGGGCCGCCCCGCTGCACGTTGATGATCAGTGCCGGGAGATCGGACCCCGCCATGTAGGAGATGCCCTCCCCTTTCAGGCTCACGCCCGGGGATGAGGAGGAGGTCATGGCCCGCACCCCTGCGGAAGCCGCGCCCAGCACCATGTTGATGGCAGCCAATTCGCTTTCCGCCTGCAAATATGTACCGCCCACTTGGGGCATCCGCTTGGCCATGTAGGCGGCCAGCTCCGTCTGGGGCGTGATGGGGTACCCGAAGAAATGGTGGCACCCCGCCCGAATGGCGGCCTCCGCCAGGGCCTCGTTGCCCTTCATCAAAACTTTTTCAGCCATAGTCCACACTCCTTTTCCGGTTGTCAGCGCTCCACCGTGATGGCGGTGTCCGGGCACATGGTGGCGCAGGCCGCGCAGCCCACGCATTTTTCCGGGTGCATCAGCCGCGCGGGATGGTACCCCTTGGAATTGAGCACCTCCTGGGCCAGGGCGATCAACCCCAGCGGGCAGGCGTTGACGCACATGGAGCAGCCCTTGCACACCAGCTCGTCCACAATGATCTTTGCCATGGTTTTTCCTCCTCTTATCCTGCGTCCTGCTCCCACGGGAACCGGACATATCTTTGAATGATCTTATAGTCTTTTTGATTTTCCCCCAGCCCGGCAAAGTCCGGCGCGGTGGAATAGAGCAGCTTAAGGCCGGTCAGCTTCGCCGTCTCTTCCGCAAAGGGCAGGGCCGCTTCCAGCGCCTCCCGAGTGGTCTCCACGCCCAGATGGGAGTTGTTCACCAGCGCTGTGGCCGTAAGCCGCGAGGCGTGCTCGATCTCCCGGAGCAGTTCCGCCGCCTGGGCCGGGGTCTGGCTCAGCGCCCGGTAGCGGTTGATCACATACAGCATCTCATAGCCCGCCGCCCGCAGCTGCGCCGAAAGCCCGCCCAGGGCCGTCACCCCTGCGTCGTCGCCGCCCGCATCGATCAACACCCGGCCGCTGGCGGGCTCGAAGATCGAAAACAGTTCGGCGGGCAGAGTGGGCGTATCCAGCGTGGTGCCCGCAAACACCGGCGCGATCAGCCGGATCCCACGGCTTTCCAGCAAGGGGCCATACTCCGAGGAGCGGAAGTAGGGATTCACCACGTCCAGGTCCGCCAGCGTGACCCGCTCGCCCCGGGCAGCGGCCTCCAGCGCGAGATTCAGCGCCAGATTGGTCTTTCCGCAGCCGTAGTGGCCGCAGATCACCGTGATCCGCTTGTCCCCAGCCATGCCGTGTCCTCCCCTCCGTGCGCCCGCCTTATACTACCCGGCGGGGCCTTATCCATATAGTTTACCACAAAGCTGTCCCGGTTTCAACCAAAACCGCCCACCCTCCGGGAATTTTCCGGAAACGGCAGGCGGAATTCGTCAAACTATCCAGTTTGCGGCGGGCGCGTAAAAAACAATTCACAATTTTTTCAAAAATTCCTTATCTTTGCTTCACAATTTCCCTGTATGCTATAAGCGTGTTCTAAAGAATTTCTCATCCAAACCCCCTTCACTGCCCCTTCCGTCGGGCGGGAACGGCGACAGTCGTTCCAAAGCGAACGTCCGGCGGCTGCGGCAGACCAATCATTCTCGTTTTTGGAGCTTTCTCCAAAACGTGACCCCCATAGATTTCATCACTCGCATATTTAAAGGTAACGTCCCTTGCAGCTTTTGCCAGGGACGTTATTCTTTGCAAAAATAAAATCCATCCCGGGTGGCAAAGTAAGATCGGGACCTGAGCGTCCCAAGGAGGTGAAAGCAATCAAACGATTTGTCCACAAAAAACGCGCGATTTGTAAGGCGATCCGCATCTTTGCCCTGAGCGTGGGCGCCACGGCGGTGTGTATGCTCTCCTCGCTGGGATTCCTGGGGCCCATCCAGCGCTGGGAAGAAACGGCGGTGGAGGCTTCCGTTTTCAACAGCAGTCCCGCTCCTTCGGACACGGCGGCCGCGGCCTCCGTCCAGTCCCTGCCAAAGGTGATCCCGCTGGGCATGACCTTCGGCATTAAGATGTTCACGGACGGTGTTATTGTTGCCTCCCTCTCCGATATTTATACCGGCGACGGCGCCCGCTGTCCCGCAGGCGAAAGCGGCATCCGTCCCGGCGATTATCTGGTGAAAGCCAACGGAGAAGTGCTGACCCACAACGCCGATGTGGCGCGGATCATCAGCGCCAGCGCCGGCGAGGAGATCACCTTCACCGTGCGGCGGGGCGACAAGCTCTTCGACGTGACCGTGACCCCGGTGTTCGGCGAAGGCTCCTTCAAGACGGGGATGTGGATCCGGGACAGCGCGGCGGGCATCGGCACGCTGACCTTCTGCGATCCCGCCACCGGCGCTTTTGCCGGGCTGGGCCACGGCATCTGCGACCTGGATACCAGCGGCCTGATCTCCCTGAAAAGCGGTGAGCCCGCGCCCATCACCCTGTGCGGCATCGTGCGGGGCGAAAAAAACGACCCCGGCCAGCTGCGGGGGTATTTCTCCTCCGACGACAGCCTGGGGGTGCTGACCGCCAACAACGAAACGGGCGTTTTCGGCGTGCTCAAGGAAATCCCCACGGGTGAGGCGGTAGACGTCCTGCCCCGGGAGGAGGTGACCACCGGCCCGGTGCAGCTGCTGGTGACGCTGGACGAGACCGGCCCGGCCCTCTATGACGGGGAGATCGAGGAGGTGCGCCGGGACGAGCAGCGCACCCGGAACCTGGTGGTGCGGGTGACGGACCCCGAGCTGCTGGCGCGCACTGGCGGCATCGTCCAGGGCATGAGCGGCTGCCCCATCCTGCAAAACGGCAGGCTGGCCGGGGCGGTGACCCACGTATTCACCGAGGACCCATCCCGGGGCTACGGGATATTTGCCCAGACCATGTGTGAGGAAAGCACAATATCTGGTGTGTCGAAGTAAGTCGTAACACAATATTTCTGGCTTTTTGGTCAGGATTCGCCGCCTTTCGGCAGGATATTTTTTATGTTTTTTCCACGAAACCTCTTGATAATTGCAGGAAGTTATGGTAAAATATTTTCACATCAGACAAAACTTGGGAGGTTCGTCATGGAAAAGGAAATAAAGATCATAATCAGTTCGGAAGACGGCGAATGGGGCCGGGACGCCCTGCAGAAATTGACACAGCGGGGCGGCCAGCCAACGCTGGTCGGTCGGGACGGCACACTGCTGCTGGAAAAGATCCGGGAGCTTTCGCCGCAGATCGTGGTGATGGAGCTGTTCATGCCCGGTCTGGATGCCATCGGCGTGATGCACGCGGTCAAGCAGGCGGGCATCCCCGAGCCCCTCTACATAGTCACCGCCTCTTACACGACGCCCATGCTGGAACGGGAAGTCGTCAGCGCCGGCGCGGCCTATTTCGCCCTATCGCCCTACAGCAAGGACGACATGGTGGAGCGGATGTTCTCCCTCCTTGTCCAGCGGGACAGGCAGCCGGAGCTGCTGTCCTCTGCGTCCAGTATGCGGCGGCAGGTAACAGAGATCCTGCACCAGATCGGCGTGCCCGCCCATATCAAGGGGTACCACTATCTGCGGGATTCCATCATCATGGCCGTTGAAGATCCGGATATCATCAACGCGGTGACAAAGCAGCTCTATCCCGGCGTGGCCAAGCGCTACAACACCACCAGTTCCCGGGTGGAGCGGGCCATCCGCCACGCCATCGAGGTGGCCTGGGACCGGGGCGATGTGGACGTGCTCAACTCCTATTTCGGCTATACGATCCACAACACCCGGGGCAAGCCCACCAATTCCGAATTCATCGCCATGATCGCGGATAAGCTCACCCTGCAGACGATCAGCGTTTCTTAATGAGGCAGTCCTTCTATCCGGCCCGCGTCCGTTTGCGCAGGGAGCGAGCCGGCCGCCGGAAGCTCTGGGCGTGGCCACATGGCCACGCTCTTTTGCTACGCGCCGCCGCTTACCGACAAGGACATTATACGCCTTTGGTCGGAAATAATTTGTCGAACTCTGGCGGGAAAACACACATTATTGTTATTTTTTTGAAGATCGGCACAAGATATGGGCAAATCTGTTGGATCATCCATATTTTTCGTTTTTTTCGTCCCCTGCGGGTGATTTTCTCCCCGCCGGGTCCTCGATACAAAAAAACCGGTATGGCAAACCCATACCGGTTTTCGTAGCTTCTATCAGGCCGGAGAGTGCCTTACTTCTTCTCCTCGCCGCCGCATCCGCAGCCGCAGGAGCCTTCGCCCTCTTCCTTGTCGCCGCAGCAGCAGCAACCGTCGCCGTCTTCTTCGTCCTCGTCTTCCTCGTCGAAGTCGAACTCCAGGTGCTCGCCGCAATGGGGACAGATGATGCCGCCCTCCTCCAGCATATCGTCGGTGAGGGTGATCCCTTCGCCGCAGCTGGGGCAGGTGACCTCGAACTCCGTTTCGTCGTCGTGGTGATGATGGTGGTGGCAGCCTTCGCAGCCGCACGCGTCATCCTCATCCTCGTCGTCGCCGTAATAATCTGCTTCCAGATTGCCCAGATCCTCGTCGATCTCGTCCAAGACTTCGCCCAGGTCGCTAAAGCCGTCCTCCAGCTCCTCGATGGCCGCGCAGAGATCGTCCAGCAGATCGGCCATGGCGTTCAGCACTTTGGTCTCCTTGGCGTTGGGATCCAGCTGCAGGCCCTCCATCAGGCCGCGGATATAGGAAGCGCGTTCGGAATTTTTCATGAGAATTCTCCTTTTCAGTTATGCTCTCTCCATGTACTCGCCGGTGCGGGTATCGATGCGGATCATTTCGCCCTCGTTGATAAACAGCGGCACGCGGATCGTTGCGCCGGTCTCCACCGTGGCGGGCTTGGTGACGTTGGTGGCGGTATCGCCGCGAACGCCGGGCTCGGTAGAAGTGACCATCAGCTCCACGAAGTTGGGGGGCTCGATGCCGAACACATTGCCCTTGTAGGACAGCACGCGGCACTGCATATTCTCCTTGACGAACTTGAAGCTGTCGCCAAGGATGTCGGCGTTGATGGCCTGCTGCTCATAGGTCTCGTTATCCATGAAGTAGTAGAGGCCGTCCATGTTGTAGAGATACTCCATATCCTTCCGCTCGATGTAGGCGGTGGGATACTTGTCGTTGGGGTTGAACGTTTTCTCGGTGACGGCACCGGTGAGCACGTTGCGGATCTTGGTGCGCACAAAGGCCGCGCCCTTGCCGGGCTTGACGTGCTGGAACTCGATGATGGAATAGACGCTGCCATCCATCTCGAAGGTGACGCCATTTCTGAAATCGCCTGCTGTTACCATAAAATGAACCTCCTGTATTTCCGATAAAGCGATACTGTCTTTGCCCTATTCTACCCTATCTCCCCGTTTTTTTCAAGCCCTTTTCCGGCACTCGCCGGGAAAATGTGCAAATAGGAAAAAATATTTTTGGTCTCCGCTCGAACGCTTTAGAGCTCGATGAGTTCTTTCGGAAAAAGAAAATTATTTTTCTTCTCTATTTCTTTTTGACCTCTAATCTAACACGGTCGCCGCTCGAACGCTTTAGAGCTCGATTAACTCCTTCGGAAAAAGAAAATTATTTTTCTTCTCTATTTCTTTTTGATCTCTAACCCAACACAGTTTCCGCTCGAACGCCTTACAGTTCGATGAGTTCTTTTGGCGAATGCGTCAGGCTGCGGTGGCCGTCCTCAGTGATCAGCACCATGTCCTCGATGCGCACGCCGTACTTGCCGGGAATGTACACGCCGGGCTCGTCGGTGATGATCATGCCGGGCTGGGTGATGGTCTCGTCTCTCCGAGAGAAGCCGGGCCACTCGTGAACATCCAGACCCACGCCATGGCCCAGCGTGTGGCCGAAAGCCTCGGGGGGATACTCCGCCTCGATGATGTCCCGAGCCACCTTGTCCACATCCTTGCAGACGATGCCGGGCTTGACCACCTTCATGGCCTCCACATGGGCCTTGAGCACGGTGTCATACACCTTGCGCTGCTCGTCGGAGATCTTGCCCACCGCCACGGTGCGGGTCATGTCGGAGATATAGCCGTCCAGCAGAGTGCCGGTATCCATGGTCACCATGTCGCCCTTCTTGATCTGGTAATCGGAGGGCACGGCGTGGGGCTGGGAGCCCTGGGGGCCCGCCGCCACGATGGACGGGAAGGACAGGCCGTCTGCGCCGTTGTTGCGCATGAACAGCTCGATCTCCAGGGCGATGGCCTTCTCGGTGACGCCCTCCTTGATAAAGGGCAGGATGTGCTCGAAGGTGGCGTCGGTGATGGCCTGGGCGGCCTCGATCTTGGCGATCTCCTCGGGGGATTTGATCATGCGCTGGTTGCGGATGGCGGCGTCCAGAGAGCCGTCCAGCACCGCCTGAGCGCCGCACTGGTTGAGCATGCCCTCAAACCGGCGGGCCATGGAAACGGTGAGCTGATCGGCCTCCATATAGACTTCCTTCACGCCGTGGGCGCTGATGATCTCACCGAACTTGGCGGCGAGGTCAGTATAGCCGGTGGCCTGGCAGTTTTTGGCCTTATTGGCGCCGGCCTCCGCATACCGGGAATCCAGCAGCAGGTACGCGCCGCCGGCGGTGATGAACAGGATGCCCGCAGAAGACGGGAACTGGGTGAAATACCGGCGGTTTTTGCCCGAAGTGATCAGCGCAGCCTTTTGGCTGTCGTTGTTCAGCAGGGTCTCGATCAGGCGTTCAACAGGGTTTTTCATTGTAAATCTTCCTTTCTGGCTTCAAATTTTTTTCTTAACGGCCGCTCAAAGTATCGGCGGATCCGGAAGGAGATGCCCTCCTCCAGCTCGATGGGCTTGAGCAGCACGGATCTCATCCCACACAAGTTCGCCCCCACCACATCGGTGAAGATCTGGTCCCCCACGATGGCGCAGTCCCGGCAGCGGACCTTCAGCATTCTCCGGGCTTTCAGATACCCGAAGGGGAAGGGCTTCATGGCAAAGCTGATCCATCCAAGCCCGAACTTCGCGGCAAAAGCCGCCACGCGCTTTTTGAAATTGTTGGAGACGATCACCACCCGAAATCCGGCCTGCACCATCTCCCGGGCCCATTCCACGGTGCCGGGCAGGGGCTCGTGGGAAGTGAAGCCGGCGATTGTGTTGTCCACATCCAGCAGCAGCGCCGAAACGTGGAGCGTATGTAACAGCTCCGGGGTGATCTGGGTGACCCGGTCTCTCAGAACGGTAGGGCGAAACAGCGGCATACGGTTGCTCCTAAACGCAATAAAGCGGGCTTTCGGCCCGCTTCACGAGATGGAGACCGGCCCGTTTAGCGGTACTTGCGCTTACGGGCGGCCTCAGACTTTTTCTTGCGCTTGACAGAGGGCTTTTCATAAGCCTCTCTCTTGCGAACCTCCTGGATCACGCCGGCCCTGGCGCACTGCTTTTTGAAGCGGCGAAGCGCGCTGTCCAGGGACTCGTTCTCCTTGAGCCGAATCTCAGCCATGTATATCCCTCCCATCCGCCACTCGGCAGGGGTGTGATGTTGCCAATACAACACAAATATTATACATACAAGCGGGACAGTTGTCAAGCCCTCTATTTCTTTCAATTTTGTTACAGATAGAACTTGGGCGAACTGCCGACCCCGACCCGCACCGAACTTCTTTTGCGGGCAAAAGTTTTTCGACAAAGCCCTTTCTTTTTCTGCCATCCTGTGCTAAAATACAAGTGCCACACAGTTTAATACGCTTTCAGACAGGCATACTAGTGCTAAAAACGTATGCCTTGCTTGCGATTCCTGTCTGGGGATAAACTGTGTGGCAACAGAGGGCGGGCTGCGTTTTTAGGGTGCGCGGTCGCGGCTGCGCACTTCTTATTTTTTGGCAAGTTTTTTCGGAAAGGATTTTATCGGAAAGGATTGAAAAAGAAATGCTGAGCGTATCCCACGTTACGAAAAAGTATGGCAAGGTGACCGCCTGCGACGACGTGAGCTTCCAGCTGGAGCCCGGCAGCGTCACCGTGCTGCTGGGACCCAACGGCGCGGGCAAAAGCACCATCATGAAGGCCATCATCGGGTTCCTGCGCTATCAGGGCGCGATCACCGTGGACGGCCTCCCCAACAAGACCACCGACGCCCGGCGGCTTTTGGGCTACATACCGGAGATGCCGTCGCTGTATCCCAATCTCACCGTGGCGGAGCACATGGAATTTTTGGCCAGGGCCTACCGCCTCACCGACTACAAGGGCCGGATCGACAGCCTGTTTGAGCGCTTCGAGCTCAGCGACAAGCGGAAGAAATTCGGCGACGAGCTCTCCAAGGGGATGCAGCAGAAGCTGAACATCTGCCTGGGGCTGCTGCCGGAGCCCAAAGTCCTCCTGCTGGACGAGCCCATGATCGGCCTGGACCCTCACGCCATCAAGGAGCTGAAGACCATGCTGACTGAAATGCGGGCCCAGGGCAGGACCATGCTGGTGAGCACCCACATCATCGACAGCGTGGATATGCTCTGGAACCGCACGGTCATCATGCAGGAGGGAAAGATTCGGGCAAACGTCACCCGGGAGGAACTGGATCGTGATGGCCGCACGCTGGAGCAGCTGTTCTTCGACGTGACCGAAGGGCTGGCCCAGGACGATATGCGCGGCGCCGACGCCGACGGGGAGGTCGCCGCCCCATGAGACTTTTCGCCTATTACGTGCTGCACACCTTCAAAAACCAGCTGAAAAAGCTGTTCAAGACCTGGGTGCTGATCTTCCTCGTGGTGTGCATGGTGCTGGGCGGGGTGATCGGCCTGATCGCCGCCTCGGTGGAGGACGGGCTGGAGGAGGACGCTCCCACGGACAGCGCGACCCAGGAATACGATGATTACGAATACACGCCGGAGGATTTGGAAGACCTGCAGGATGCGCTGCCCGCCGAAGCTATGGACATCGTGGAACTGGCCGCCGGGGCCGTGGTCCTGGGGGTGCTGGTCTACATGGCTTTCAGCGCCAACTCCAAGGGCATCAACATTTTCCTGCCCGCCGACGTGCCCCTGCTGTTTGCCTCGCCCATGAGGCCCCAGTCCGTGCTGATGTTCCGCCTCTCCACCCGGCTGGGCCTGTCCGTGCTGGGCAGCCTCTACCTGCTGTTCCAGCTCCCCAATCTGGTGCTGAACGTGGGCATGAGCCTCTGGGCCGCGCTGGCGCTCATCGCCGCCTGGTGCCTCACTCTGGTGGTGGCGACATTGGTGCAGGTGCTGCTGTATCTGGTCTCCTCCAGCTATCCCGGTGCAAAGCCCCATGTGCGCAGGGGCATCTATCTCCTGCTGGCGCTGATCCTTGCGGGGTATGTGTTCACCCTGCAGCGCAGCGGCGGCGACTACCTGACTGCTGCCGTGCGCTATTTCAACGCCGGCGTCTCCCGCTGGATCCCACTATGGGGCTGGCTCAAGGGCTTTTGCCGGTTCGCCGTGGAGGGGAATCTGCCCGCCACGCTGGGCTGTCTGGCCGCGGTGCTGCTGGGCGTTGCCCTGCTGCTGTGGCTGATCCGCCACATCAAGGCAGACTTCTACGAGGACGCCATGGCGAAATCCGAGGAGGTCGCCGAGCTGCTGGAGCGGGCGCAATCGGAAAAATCCTCCGGAATCGTGGTGCGGCGCAAGAAAGACCGCAGCGAAAAGCTCCGCCGGGAGGGGCTGGATCACGGGAACGGCGCCAACGTTTTCTTCTTCAAGACCATGTACAACCGCTTTCGGTTCGCCCATTTGGGCTTCTTCACCAAGACCATGGAATTCTACCTGGTGGCCGCGCTGGGCGTCGGGGCGATCTGCCGTTTCGCGGTGAAGACCACCAGCGTCGTGCCGGTGGCGCTGACCCTGGCAGGGCTGGCCTTTTTCCGCTCCCTGGGCAATCCCCTGGAGCAGGACACCAACATGGACTACTTCAAGCTGATCCCCGAAAACACCTGGGCCAAGCTGTTCTGGTCGCTGATGGGCGGCTCGGCCAACTGCGCGTTGGATGCGCTGCTTCCCCTGTTGATCGGCGCGGTGCTGGTGGGGGCAAATCCCCTCCTGGCGCTGGTGTGGATCCCCTTCATCGTCTCGGTGGATTTCTACGCCACCAATGTGGGCGCGTTCATCGGCTTCTCGGTGCCGGTGGCCGCGGGCAAGACCATCAAGCAGGTTGTGCAGATCATGTTCGTCTATTTCGGCCTGCTGCCCGATATTGCGATCCTGGTCTTTGGGATGCTCTTCGGCCACGCCGCCCTGGCGGTGATCCTGTCGGCCGTGCTCAACATGGCGCTGGGCTTCCTGTTCTTCGCCCTCTCTCCCCTGTTTTTGGATCCCCTCACCCGTAGTTAAATCATATGATACAAAAAGGCCGGGCGCCTCGAGCACCCGGTCTTTTGTATTGCAAATGATTTACAGCTTGCGGAAAACGTCCAGCATATGATGGGTCGCGTCCACCGGGTGCCCTTCCCGGGCAAGGGCATGGCTGTATCGCCCCGTCCCCGCGCCGATCTCAATCACCCGCATCCCGGGGCGCAGATACTTTTTGATGTACCGCATGGTGGTCAAATATTCCACCTGCCCATGCCGGGATTGAAGCCGGCCATCCTCGTCATAATGATTGTAATAGACCTCCAGCTCGTTCATCGCCGGGCCTCTTTCACTTCTTCGTTGGTACATTCCTGCCCGCTGTACCGGGCCTTTTCGTAGAGCGCGTGGAGCCGGGGATTCTCCACCCCAGCCCAGGCTTCCAGCTCCTCCGGCGTCAGCCAGCGCTCAGGGGCCTCCTGGGCCGCCCGGAGCACCGCCTTGCGGTATGCCCTGCGCACCAGCGCATTGGGCGACCGATCCCACAAACGGGGACGCTTTTCCCGTTCCGTGCGCTGACGGGTGTCGGTGCCGCTGGGATCGTCCTTCAAATACTGCACCACGTCCCGGCTGTCGGTGTAGGTGGCGCGGAAATTCTTAAACAGGATATAGAGGGCGTCCAACAGCAGAACGAACAGCCCCACGGCCACCGCCGCATAGAAAAGATAGGACAGAAACTTGGGGATGTGGTACTCCGGCGCGTCCTGGCTCAGCTGGGCGAGCACGTCGCCGCCCATGGAGTTGCTGTCCACGGTCTCCCCTGTATCCATGATCTCCTCCAGATCTGTCCGGTCCACGTTGCCCTCCGGCAGGTCCAGGTGCAGATCACCCGAAGCGCTGAAGGCCAGGGGCAGCATCAGCACCGCGGCGATCACCACCGCCAGCAGCACCGCCCCGCCCGCCGTGCGCTGGATGCGCCCGGTGGGCATACCGTGCATGCTGCGGTTGAGGTAGAGGTAATTCTCCAGCCGGCCCACGCCCCGGTACAGCACGCAGATCAGGAAATACACCGCGCCGCTGATAAGGGACAGCCGCTGCAGCAGGTGCAGATCGTTGAAGGCGCTGATGAAGAACGCCGCGGCGAAGAAGATCAGCATGAAATAGGTGGGCTTATCCATGTAGGAGATCACCGGCTCCTCGGACATGCGGTTGCGCGCCCGCAGCAGGCCCAGCAAAATCGCCAGCGCCAGCCCGCCGGGATGCCCCAGCAGCAGCCAGGAGAGCCCGGCCAGCAGCACCATGCCCACCAGGAACTGCCACATATAGGGCACGCGGTCGGCCAGATAATAGGACGCGGCCATGGGGATCACAAACAGCAGGCCACGGAAATAGGCCGCCAGGGCGTTCCACCCCAGCACCTCATACACGCCGCAGCAGACGATGGCCACCGGCAGGGCGGCGTGCAGACGGCCCAAGAACCGCATCAGCACCACCCGCCAGCTGCTCCCAAAAAAACCACGCAGCTTCTCCACGGTCACACCTCCATCCAGAACAGGTCCACGTTTTTATAGCCCGGCAGCTCCTTGTGCTCGGCAAAATAGGGGACGATCCGCACGCCCCGCCCTTTGCCCACGCGGTTGGAAAAGTCCTCGCACAGGTCCTCCCGCACGCTGCGGGAAATCAGCACCAGCAGGTCTTCCTCCCCGCCGCCCACGGACGTATCGGGAAAGCACTCGCAGGCCGGGGCCAGATCGTTGCCGGATTCCAGACAGGCCAGCTGCTTCCGGAGATAGAGCAGGCTGCCCGCCCCGGACACGCTGTCCATTTTCCACAGCTGCCCGGTCTGCACGTTGTGGCCGTTGCTGTACAGCCCGATCTCCACGCCCGCCCGCAGCAGGCGCTCCGCAAGGGTGGCCGCAATGCGCACCGAAGCCTCGTTGAGCACGTCGGATTGCAGCAGCCCCTTGCCCTCCATGTCGATGAGGATCTCCACCCGCTGGGAAAGGGTGGATTCATGAAGATTGGTCAGCAATTCTCCCGCCCGGGCGGTGGCCTTCCAGTTGATGTACTTCATGGGGTCGCCCCGGGAATATTCCCGGAGGCCCGCGAATTCAAAGGGATCGTCGTACACCTTTTTGCGGCTGAGCACCGCGCCCATGATCCGGGAAAAGGGGATCTCGATCTCCCGGAAGGGGATGAGCCGGGGCAGGACATAGAAATCCGTGCTCTGGGGCAGATGCTCCAGGAATTTCTGGGTGAGGAACAGGTCCCGGCCCAGCACGCCCGCGCTGTCGATGCGGAAATACCCCCGGCCAGTGCAGGTGAATTCCAGCCGGCGGGTGATCTTCTGCCGCACGGAGAGCGCAAACACATCCCGACGGTAGGTCTGGTCGCTCACCGCCGCGTTCTGCCCCTCTTTGAATTGCAGCCGCCGGTCCATGTGGAAGTCGATCTCCACCACGGGCATGGGCAGCAGCTTATTGTTGACGATCACCTCCGACAGCACAGAGGTGTCGTCCTCCACCGCGTAGTCCTCCGTGAAAGCGATCTTGCAGGACAGGCCGCGGTCCCAAAAACGGGCGTAGATCTGCTTGATGAGGAAGAACACCGCCACCAGCAGGCCCGCAATGACTACGATGCCCATATCACTTCGTCCAGTCTTCCGTGGGCACCGCCACGGAACGCAGCAGACCGTCCACCGCCTGCAGCTGGGCCTCGGTGGAGACGGACGCGCCGCTGACGGAAAGCCGGTGAGCCAGCACCGGCGGCGCCACGGCCTTGATATCCTCGGGGGTGACGAACTCCCGGCCCTGCAGCAGGGCATAGCTCTGGCAGGCGCGGAGCAGCGCCAGCGCGCCGCGGGGACTGATCCCCAGCTCCACGTTGCGCAGGCTGTGGGAAGCCTCGCAGAGATCGGCAATATACCCCAGCAGCACCCGGGAAATATGGATGCCCCGGGCCTGCTTTTGCAGCGCCACGATCTGCTCCCGGGTGCACACCGGCTCCAGGGCGTCCAGCGGCTCGTCATCCCGGAAGCGCTCCAGGATCGTCACCTGCTGCTCGCGGGTGGGCGGCTGCATGGAGATGCGCATGAGGAAACGGTCCAGCTGGGCCTCGGGCAGCGGATAGGTGCCCAGGGTCTCCACCGGGTTCTGGGTGGCGATGACGAAGAACGGCCGCTCCAGCCGGCGGGTCACGCCGTCCACCGTCACCTGGAATTCCGCCATGCACTCCAGCAGGCTGGACTGTGTGCGGGGCGTGGCGCGGTTGATCTCATCCGCCAGGAGGATGTTGCAGAACACCGGACCCGGCGAGAACACGAACTCCCCGCGCTGCTGATCGAAGAAATTGAGCCCCGTCACGTCCGTGGGCAGCAGATCGGGGGTGAACTGCACCCGGCCGAAATCCGCCGAAAGGGACTTGGCCAGGGAGCGGGCCAGCACCGTTTTGCCCATGCCCGGCACATCCTCCACCAGCACGTGGCCGCCGGACAGGATCGCCGTGAGGAGCAGGTCGATGGTCTGCCCCTGCCCCACCAGCACCTTCTCGATGTTTTCTTTGACTTGCTGTAATGTGTTTTCCATAGAGATTTCCTTTCAGATCAAGCGTCTTTCGTCTATTATAACAAATACCCCGGCAAACTGCAAGAGCCGGGGCAAGCAAAATCAGAAAAATATGGGAGCAGATGCAGCGTCACGCCGCCGGGAGCAGGCCGGGCGAAAAGCCACACACTGGCGGTCAAGCCACGTGGGTGCAACGTCACGTTGCCTGGAGCAGGCCAGGCGAAAAGCCGCACACTGGCGGTCAAGCCAAGCGGGTGCAGCGTCACGCTGCAAAAAACGGGCTGACCTTTCGGTCAGCCCGCCTTTTGTGTGAAGTTACTTTCGCACTGGTCGGTAAATTACTTCTCAGTGTAGGGGCAAACTTCGGGATCCAGGACGCTGTAGCCCTGGATTTTCACGTTGGAATCAACAACACCCTGATAGGTCTCGCGAATCTCTTCGCCAGAACCGGTATCATAGTAATCGTTGATAGAAGCAATGATGGAATCGAAGGTCGCATCGTCAGCAGCCATCAGAGCATTCGGGATGTTCTGCTGGCAGAAGTCCTGCAGAGCCTGACGGGCAACACCCAGATCGCTCTCAGTGGCGATGGAGTCGCTCATGTTGTCGGTCTCAATGGACAGCAGCTTGGTGCCGGCCTTGGGATTGTCAGGATCCAGCGTGGTCTGAGTCTGCAGCGTGGAGGTGAAGTCCTTGCTCTCGGACTCAGCGTTGACAGCGAACTTGATGGCGTCAACCGGGTCAGAGTTGATGGGATCCATCCACAGCCAGGCGCCCAGACGGTCGGACTGAGCAGAAGTCAGGTCGCCGTAGGACATCTTCAGCTTGGGAGCCCAGTTCTCATCAGCCTCGTCCCAAATGGTAGCGTCCTTGTCCTCCTGGTTGGAGAGGGCGGTGCTGGGCGGGCCATACTGAGCCCAAGCAGCATACTCGGGAGAGATCATGAAGGAGAACATATCGAACAGACGAAGAGCTTCATCACCGGCCTTGGGGGTGATGCAGGTCTGGCACCAGCCAACCACGCCGTTGATGTCACCATAAGTGGTGAGACCCTGCTCATGGGGATAGAAGGGATACTGAGTCAGGTCATAGCCATCGGGGCCTTCGGCGCCGACAACTTCCCAGCTGTGCTCGTTGTTGGTGGACTCTCTGAGGATACGACGGAAGTTGTTGGTGTTGTCCTGAGAGAAGTCATACCACAGCAGAGCAGCACGGCCGGTGGTCATCTTGGACAGAGAGGTATCCGCGTCATCAGACAACGTATCCGCAGTCCACAAGCCCTCGCGGTACCACTGGTTGGCGATCTTCAGGCCTTCGATGACCTTCTCGCTCTTGGTGAGGAATTCAATGGTGGCCTTGCCATCGATGAACTCTTCAACCCAGTAGTTGTCCGGGAAGTTGATGCCGCCCAGAGAACGGGTGATGGGCCAGTAGATGTTGTAGCCGTTGCCGTTGGGATAGAAGTACACAGGCGTAACGGAATTGCCCTCAGAATTGGTGAGGTTGGCATTCTTGGCGGCTACCAGATAATCATGATAGTCGTCCAGAGTGTTCAGAGGCATGGAACCCAGCTGCTTATAGATAGCCGGATCGACCATCCAGTAGTAGTTGCCGCCGGTAGCTACGAAGCCGGTGTTGCCGCCACGTACCCAGGTGCCGACGCCATAGGGCTCGCCGTCCAGACCATTGGAGTAAATGGAGGTCTCGGTCATGTTGGCCTCGAAGTTGTTCCCCTCATAGAAGAACTGACGGAGGTTCAGCGCGCCGCCGGCCTCGACCAGACGCCGCATGTACACGGACTTCTCGAGCAGCACGGCCTCGGGCCAGTCGCCGCCCTGCAGCATGATAGCGAAACGGGAGTCAGCGTCCGCATCGGGCTTAGTGGTGGTCATGGTCACATTGAACTTCTCTCCCAGAGCCTGGGACACCAGGTCGGCGCCCCACTCCTTAACGGCGTAGTAATCCATACGCGCATAACGGGTGAAGTCATAGTGCTCAGACACATCCGCGGGGCCAGTAGCAACGTTGCTGGGCTCCTCTTCGCCGCCACCGCTGGTGGTGGAAGTGTCACCAGTGCTGCCAGCCGTGCTGTTAGGCGTAGACGTGACGCCACTGGTGGTGCTGCTATTGCCGCCGCCGCCGCAAGCCGCGAGCACGCTCACGAGCATAACGACTGCCAGCAAAACAGCCAGTACTCTTTTCTTCATTTTTTTATCCTCCTAGGATGAATTTATTCAAAGGGGTGAAGATCCCCTAAGAACCGTTGTGACAAGGGTTTTTCACGGGCCACCGCGCTGAAAGCCCGGAAAGAGTTTTCAGCGCATTGCCCGATAAAATTTTACTTAGCCCTTGATGGAGCCGATCATGATGCCCTTGATGAAGTAGCGCTGCAGGAAGGGATAGATCGCGATGATGGGAATGATGGACACGATCATGGTGGCCATGGTGATGGAACGGGAGTTGACCGTCTTCACGCCCTGGGCCGCGTGGCCGATGGCTTCGGCGGAGGCGCCGGCCGCCGCCATACGCTCTGCATAAGCCGCCTCATTGATGATGGACAGCAGCACGCAGGTCATGGGCTTCAGATCTTCTCTGCCGATCATGTAGATGGTCGGTACATACCAGTCGTTCCAGTGCTGCACGCCGAAATACAACGCGATGGTGGCAATGATGGGCGTGGACACAGGCCAGAAGATGCGGAAGAACACGGTGAAGTAGCTCGCGCCGTCGATACGGGCGGATTCTTCCAGCGCATCCGGCACACCGGCGAAATAGCTGCGCATCAGGATCATGTTCCAGATGTTGACCAGAGACGGGATGATGTACACCCAGAAGTTATTCACCAGACCCAGGCTGCGGGTGATGATGTAGGTGGGGATCAGGCCGCCGCCGAAATACATGGGGATCAGGCACATGATGGTGTAGAAGCGCCGGAACACCAGGGTCTTTCTGGAGAGGGCGAAGGACATTGCGCCGGTGACCAGCAGGCCGCCGATAGTACCGATGACGGTACGGGCGATGGTGACGCCGTATGCCCGGTAGATTTTCTCGTTGGTGAAGATGTTCTTATAGTTGTCGATGGTGAACTGACGGGGATAGATCGTGATGCCGCCGCGGACAGTGTCCGACGCAGCGTTCAGCGAAATCGCCAGGGAGTTCAGGAAGGGATACAGCGTGGTGACGAACACAACCGTCATAACGATGAAGATCGTCACGCTGATCACATAGTCGCTGAATACCTTTTTTGTTTTCATCTTGGTGGGCTTAACTTTTGCAGCTGCCATGTGTAATTCCTCCTTTTCCCTAGATTAAACAAGCGCGGTCTCGCCGGCCAGATCAGCGATCTTATTGGCCGTGAGCAGCAGGATGAAGTTGATGACCGACTTGAGCAGACCAACAGCAGAGCCGTAGGAGAACCGCATCAGCGCCAGGCCCATGCGATACGAATATGTATCGATAACCTGGGCGTAGGGGGTCAGGAAGGAGTTGGTCATCTGCTTGGTAAGCATCATGATCTGGTCGAAGTTGGCATTCAGCACACCGCCCACGTTCATGATGAGCAGCAGGATGATGGTGGGCTTAATGGACTTGACCGTGATGTGCCACATCTTCTGGGCGCGGGTAGCGCCGTCGATGTCGGCCGCCTCATACATCTCGGCGTCGATGCCCGCGATAGCCGACACATAGATGATGGCGTTCCATCCGAGCTCTTTCCAGATGTTTGAGATCAGGGCCACGCCCCAGAACCACTCGCCCTTCTGGAAGAAGTTCACCTTCTCGGGCAGGATGTGCAGGGTGACCAGCATCTCAGTGAGAGAGCCGTCGGTGCCCAGCAGGTCGAACAGCAGCAGCGCGCAAACCGTCCAGGAAATGAAGTGGGGCAGGTAGCTGATTGTCTGCACCGTCTTCTTGATGGGGGCTACACGGAGCTCATTAAGGAAGATGGCGAAAATGATCGGCATCACAAAGCCGATGGTCAGGTTCAGGATACTGATGACCAGCGTGTTGCGGATGATGCCTGGCAGCTCACGGGTCTTGAACAGCTCGATGAACCATCTGAAGCCAACCCACTGGCTGGCACCCACGACATCGCCGATCTTGTACTCCTGGAAGGCCATGACGACGCCGTAAATGGGCAGGTAGCTGAAGATGAACAGCAGGATGATACCCGGCAGCACCAACAGCTGCAGATCCCATTGCGCCAGGAACTGACGGAAAGCATTAGGCTTCGGGTTAGCTCCCTGAATGGCGGCTTCTGCACTTGATTTCTTCAATCTCATCACTCCCAATGCCGCACCCGCGCGGGGCACGGTTAATTTGAAGCGAGGGGACGAGCCCCCGCAAGCACCGAACGAATCTCTGCGGCCCAATCTGCCGTTTGCCCCTTCCCCACCGCAGCTACACAGCGTCTTCGGGGCGGAACAGCAAATTGCACAAATGACGTTCGCTTCTGCCTGTTATTATATAGCTCCTGCCGAGAAAAGTCCACCCCAAAACCGCAAAAAATAGTTTACATTTTTGTTACTTTTTCTTCAAATTGATGAGAAGTCCAGATTTCATGCGGGTTTCAGCCGTTGCCAAAAATTCAAAAAACCGTAAAAATTTATCAACCCGGGGCCGCAAAATCTGCAAAATACGTCAAATTGTTGACATAATTTCGCGATTTTCGTGACGCTTTCGGGCCGGCCTGCCGCCGCCGGGCACCCCAGGCACCCCGTTTATGCAGAGTACACAAAAGGCGATTTTGCTGCCAAAAACGCCCCTTGGGCAGGCGCAAGGGGCATTATACTATATTCTGCGCCGGGAATCAACCCTTTTTTGCAAAAAATCCACAAATGAATGTCTGCACCCCTCCCCTTTCACCGACGCATGAAACCCGCCCATTTTTGACGCTTTTTTTGACGGCTCTCCTTATAAATTGAAAGATTTTGCTTCCTGCCCTGCACCGCGGGCGCTGCCCCGATCCTTTCGCCAGATCGAGGCAATCCATCTACTATGTATAGTGGTTCAGCTTTACACACTCCCCAACATAGCGCGTCCCGTAAAGCACAACCGCTTTACGGGACGCTTCTGACCGGCCCTTGCCACGCATCCGGCGGGCCGTATACATATATAATGGTAAATCCGCTTTACTCGATGTCCTATCCCAGGGTGTTCTGGCTCAGGGCGGTGAGGTAGGCGTTGATGAAACCGTCCAGATCGCCGTCCATCACCGCGCTCACGTTGCCGGTCTCAAACCCGGTACGGTGATCTTTTACCATGGTATAGGGCATGAACACGTAGGAGCGGATCTGGCTGCCCCAGGTGATCTCCTTCTGCTCGCCCTTGATGTCGGAGATCTTCTCCAAGTGCTCCCGCTCCTTGATCTCCACCAGCTTGGAGATGAGCATCTTCATGGCCACGTCTCGGTTCTGGTACTGGCTGCGCTCCACCTGGCAGGAGACCACGATGCCCGTGGGGATGTGGATCAACCGCACGGCGGAGGAAGTCTTGTTGACCTTCTGGCCGCCGGCGCCGCTTGCCCGGTAGACTTCCATCTTGATGTCGTCGGGGTTGATCTCCACGCTGGTGTCCTCCTCGATCTCGGGCATGACCTCCAGCGAGGAGAAGGAGGTGTGGCGGCGGCCCGCGGCATCAAAGGGCGAGACCCGCACCAGCCGGTGCACGCCCGCCTCGCTCTTGAGATAGCCATAGGCGTTTTCGCCCTCCACCAGAATGGACGCGCTTTTGAGGCCGGCTTCGTCGCCGTCCAGATAATCCAGCGTGCTCACCTTAAAGCCGTGGCGCTCTCCCCAGCGGTTGTACATCCGAAACAGCATCTCCGCCCAGTCCTGGGCCTCCGTGCCGCCGGAGCCCGCATGGAAGGTGAGGATGGCGTTGTGGCTGTCGTATTCCCCGGTGAGCAGCGTGGTGAGCCGCATGGAAGCGATCTCCCCGGCGATGGCGGCCAGCTCCTCCTTGGCCTCGTCCAGCAGGGAAAGATCCTCCGCCTCGTCCCCCATGTCGATCAGCGCGGCCAGATCCTCCGCCCGGGCAGCCAGGCGGCGATAGCCCTCGTCCTTGTCTTTTAAGGCGGCCATACGGCGGGTGATCTTCTGGGCCTCCTCCATATTGTCCCAGAAGCCCGGCTCGGCGGTCTTGTGCTCCAGCATCTCCACCTCTTCCCGGAGGCGTTCCAGCCCCAGAGAAGCCTTGAGGGCCTCCAGTTCCTTTTCCTGCTCCGCCAGGGCGTGGCGCAGCTCGTCATATTGCAG
This sequence comes from uncultured Clostridia bacterium, assembly GCA_947631855.1. Lineage (GTDB taxonomy): Bacteria > Bacillota > Clostridia > Oscillospirales > Acutalibacteraceae > Acutalibacter. The sequence goes on from CANRMX010000010.1 coordinate 36,901, forward strand.
CATACGATTTTCCTCTCTATCTTAGGGATCGGGACCCTCCGGCCCCGCTTGGGCGCGATACCGATGGTATTATACCCGATTTTCGGCCGGTTGTAAAGGGAGGATTCCCGGGCAACCACTGCCCCGATCCGGGGCAAATATTAACAGATTGGAAATTTTACGTCCGTTTCATTGCGATTTGGGACAACATCGTGTATAATATCCTATAAACTCACCAAAAGGAATGGCGTTTTTTATGCTCGATTACAAGGACGTAAAATGTCCCGTGTGCGGCGTGCCCTTCAAAGAAGGGGACGACATCGTGGTCTGCCCCGAATGCGGCGCGCCCTATCACCGGGAATGTTATCAAAAAGAGGGCAAGTGCATCTTCGACGACCTGCACGAGAAGGGCCAGGAATGGCAGCCGCCCGCGCCGCCCAAAGCGCCGGTGTCCGCCGAGATCAAGGACCAGGAGTGTCCCGTGTGCGGCACTCTGAACGCCCACAGCGCGCTCTTCTGCAACCGCTGCGGCGCGTCGCTCACCGGCACGCCGGGGCCTCAGACCGGCCGGAGCGTCCATGGAGCGCCGCCCTTCAATCCCGTGCCGGGCGCGGGCCGGGGCTATGCCGCATCCTTTTCCTTCGATCCCATGGGCGGGGTCAGCCCTGCCGACGTGCTGGATGCGGGCGTCACCTTCGGGGACGCGTCCAAGCTGGTGAAGCAGAACACCGGGTACTATATGCCCGTGTTCCGATATATCAAGCAGACCGGCCGGAATAAATTCAACTTCTCGGCGTTCCTCTTTTCCGGCGCGTGGATGCTTTTCCGCAAGCAGTACAAGTGGGGCGCGGTGGTGACCGCCCTGGTATCCCTGCTGTATCTGGGGTATTTCTTCACGTCGCTGTTCGTGTCCACCCCCATCATGCTGGATCTCATGACCCGGGCGGGCGTGGATATCAACGGGGCCGGCGCGATCACCAACGATCAGCTGCTGGTGATCAGCCAACTGCTGGGAGAAGATCCCATGAACGAGCTGCTGGTTTTCCTGCCGTTTCTTTTCCTGGCGCTCATGTTGATCGTCATGTTCGTGGTGGGCTTCCGGGGCAACCGCATGTATATGAAGCACTGCATCGAGACGGTGCGCATGGTGAGGGCCAATGAGGGCGACGGCGACCCCAACATGACCCTCTCGGCCAAGGGCGGCGTCAATCCGGCGGTGGCCGTGTGCATCGGCGTGTGCTGGTTCATGATCAGCAACTTCATCCCCCTGTTGCTGTAAGATAACGTATCAAATTTGAGGAGGACAATCGTATGAGCAAGATCAGAAAAGCAGTGATCCCCGCGGCGGGGCTGGGCACCCGGGTGCTGCCTGCCACCAAATCCATGCCCAAGGAGATGCTGCCCATCGTGGACAAGCCTGCCATCCAGTATATCGTGGAGGAGGCCGTGGCCTCGGGCATCGAGGATATCCTGATCATCACCGGCCGGGGCAAGGGCATCGTGGAGGACCACTTCGACTACTCCCCCGAGCTGGAGCAGCGGCTGGCGCAGACCGGCAAGGAGGACCTGCGGGACCAGCTGCGGCACATTGCGGAGCTGGCCAATATCAGCTACATCCGCCAGAAAGAGACCAAGGGCCTGGGCCACGCGGTGGCCTGCGCCAAGAGCTTTGTGGGCGACGAGCCCTTCGTGGTGCTCTACGGCGACGGCGTGATCCTGGGCGAGGACCCGGTGTGCGCCCAGCTGATCCGGGCCTACGACGAATTCGGCGTGGGCGCGGTGGCCGTGCGGGAGGTGACCCGGGAGCAGATCACCCGCTACTCCTCCCTCAAGCTTGACCACATCCGGGACAACTATTTTAGATGCACCGATATGATCGAAAAGCCCGCGCCCGGCAAGGAATTCTCCCTCTATTCCATCCTGGACCGCTGCGTGCTGCCGCCGGAAATTTTCGACATTCTGGAGCATACCGGCGTCGGGGCCGGAGGAGAGATTCAGCTGACCGACGCCATGCGGGAGCTGGCCGTGACCAAGGGCATGACCGCCGTGGCCTTCACCGGCACCCGGTACGATATGGGCAACAAGCTGGGCGTGCTGCAGGCCAATGTGGAGGTGGGCCTGGCCCATCCGGAGGTCGGCGAGGCTTTCCGGGCCTATCTCAAGGAACTGGCCAAGAGCCTTTGATCCCCAAAAAGAAAGATTTTTCTTGACTTTTCCTGCCCAGGTACGGTATAATAGATCGTTGTTTGAGACAGCGTTTCAAACTTCCTTGCTCCGGGGCGCGCGGCAAATCAAACGGCGCGGTATTCCGGGGCCAACAGACCAAAAGGAGGTGCAATACACAATGGCAACCAATCTGTACGAAACCGTCATCGTCACGTCCGCAAAGCTGGGCGAGGAGGGCAGCGCGGAGCTGGTGGGGAGATTCAAGACCCTCATCGAGCAGAACGGCACTGTCACCGCCGTGGACGACTGGGGCAAGCGCCGTTTCGCCTACCCCATCCAGAAGCAGACCGAGGGTTTTTACACGCTCATCACCTTTGAGAGCGAGCCCGATTTCACGGCCGAACTGGACAGACGCTACCAGATCACCGACGGCATCCTGCGCACGCTGATCGTCAAGCGGGATCCCCGTCACGTGACCGCTCCCAAGGCCAAGGAGGAGCCGGCTGAGGCTCCCGAAGCCGAAGCAGCCCCGGCCCCCGAGGCCCCGGCTGAGCCCGTGGAAGCCCCCGCAGAGCCCGCCGAGGCCCCTGCGGAAACCGCGGAATGATCCGCACAAAAGAAAGAGGGTGTGACTGATGCTGAATGTTGCCGCCATCATGGGCCGGCTCACCGCCGATCCCGAGCTGAGAACCACCGGCAGCGGTATCTCCGTGTGCTCGTTCACACTGGCCGTTGACCGTTCCTTCGTCCGGCAGGGCGAGGAGCGCCAGGCCGATTTCATCAACGTGGTGGCCTGGAGAAGCACGGCGGAGTTTATCTGCAAATACTTCACCAAGGGCCAGATGATGGCCGTTACCGGCTCCATCCAGACCCGGAATTACGAGGATCGCCAGGGCAACCGCCGCACGGCCGTTGAGATCGTTGCCAGCGACGTGAGCTTCACCGGGTCCCGCCGGGAATCCGGCGGCGGCTCCAGCGAGAACACGGGCAGCTCCTATCACAGCGCGCCCGCTTCCCGTCCCGCCATCAGCGAGCCCGCCCCCGCCTATTCCAGCGGGAGCAACGAGGATTTTGAAGAGATCCTGGGAGACGACGATCTCCCCTTCTAAGCGGCTTCAAAATCTCGATACGACGATCTTTTCATTAATCCTGAAAGAAGGAGGTTTTCCCAATGCCTGACAGGCCCGAAAGAGAAGTCCGCCGGGGTGGCCGCAAGGGCCGCCGCAAGGTATGCGCTTTCTGCGTAGACCGGGCTGAATTCATCGACTACAAAGATGTGGCCAAGCTGCGCCGGTTCATTTCCGAGAGAGGCAAGATCCTCCCCCGCCGTGTGACCGGCACCTGCGCCCGCCACCAGCGCGCGCTCACCGTCGCCATCAAGAGAGCCCGCCATCTGGCGCTGCTCCCCTACACCAGCGACTGATCGAAGCAAACCGAAAACCGCTCCTTCCGGGGCGGTTTTTCTTTTGGGATTTTAAGAGCATACGTCGCGATTGACAACCCGCGAAAAACCGGGTACAATGGTTGTGCGGCTTCGATGGAAACCGCGGAAGGAGACTTTTCCGTGAAGCGATTTGTGTGCGCCCTGCTGATACTGTGCCTACTGGGCCTGAGCGGGTGCAGCTCCCCCGACCGCCTGCAAATGGACCTCTCCCAGGGCTACGGGGAAAATCTCAAGCTGCTGCACCTCAACGCCAGCTCCAAGGCCAATCTGGAACGCATCCTGGCCTTTGGGGAGGTTTTCCGGGAGGCCGCGCCCCTGGACAAGGAATTCCGCCTGTTTGCCTATTACCCGGACTATCGGCTCTCAGTGCAGGGGGCGTCCCTGCACGCCGACGAGAACGGCTTCGCCCTGGAGCAGGACGGCGGCAGCTTTACCGCCGTGCTGGACCTGAACGGCGGCTATCTGGACTTCTACTTCCCCACCGACGACGGTGAGGAGCCGGTGATCTACCGGGCCGCCACCACTGCCAGAGAATTCCTGGCCCTGGTGCACCAGGCGTGAACACCGCCCACGGAACGGAGGGAACGCATCCGCCCATGAAGCAATTCATCCAAACCCACAAGCGCCGGCTGATCGGGCTCGCCCTGTTCCTGCTGATTGCCGGGGCCTGCGGGGCCTACATCGCCACCCATCTGGTGACCAACCCCGGCGAGCCGCTTTTCGCGATCGATCTCCAGCGGGTGGACAAAGCCGTGTTCCAGTGGAACGGGGAAACCCTTGCCTTTGAGGAGCCGGAGGAGCTGCGGCACATCGTCAACACCCTCAACGAATTCCGGGTCTTCGACGCGGAGGAGATCGGCAAAGGCGAGATCCCCAGCGGCTCCTTGACCGGCCAGCTGGAAATCTATTGCGACGGACGATCCCAGCCGGAACTTTCCTTCACCTTTGCCCAATTCTTCGGGCTGGGCGTGGAGCGGTACAACCGCCTCAGCGAGGGCCCGGACACCATCGCCTATTACGATCCCCTGCGCCCCGGCACCATCGTCATAGACGGGTACGTCTGCCAGGGCAACGGCATCCCCGGGCTGTTCCGCTATCTGCCGTAAAAATTCTGGAAACTGAAAAGCCCCCGGAAACTCCGGGGGCTTTTCTTATGGCTTCCTCAAGCAAAGTGCGATCCGCTCAGACGATGAGCATCCGCCGTTGATTCACGTGGTGGCCGAACTCCGGCATGAACACGAAGCTCTCCTTGTCCGGGTCCAGCGTGTCCTGCAGCGCCGGAGGCATATAGCTGGACGTAAAGCAGAACCCGTAGGTCAGATCGTGCCAGCCCTGGGCCAGGCCGCCGGGCTTTTTGACCTTCAGCACCGCCGGGACGGTGGGATTCCAGTGGGTCTTGAAATCCACGGCCATTTCGTCCAGAGCGTATTCCTCCCCGCCGAAGCACCAGGTGATCTGCTCCTTGGTGAAGATCTCCCCGTCTACGATCAGGGTGCCGGGCCGCAGCTGGGACAGGAACACGCCCCGGTAGTAGGGCAGCCGGATCTTGAACTGGAAGCCGGTGACTTCGCCGTTTTCCACGGTGTTGCGAAAGCCCACGGACTGGATGACTTCTCTTTCCATAACATTGGCCTCCTTAGTCGCCGATGAGATTTTTCAGCATGATGTGCTGTTTGCGCAGGGTCTGCCCCACCTCGTATCCGGGATCGTACTTGTCCGCGCCCTCGTATTCGCTGAGCAGGTACCCGTCCCAGCCGTTCTCCTGCAGGAGCTTCACGATCTCGGGATACGGGATGGTGGTCTCCTCAAAGTCGTCGGACATGTGGATGAACTTGGCATGGCAGCAGTAGACATAGGGCAGCAGCGGCACGATGTCCTCGGGCACGTTGGGGGTGAAGGCAGGATCCTTCCACTCCCCTTCGCCGAACTTGGAGCGGAATACGGAGAAGTCGATGTTCAGGCCGAAATTCTTCGTGCCGGTCTCCTCGATGAATTCCACATACTCCCGCACCATCTTGCCGTTCAGGTTGGAGGGCGTGTGGATCTCCGGGCACATCTTGAGGCCCAGTTTTTCCGCCAGAGGCAGCGCGCCTTTGATGATCTCCCGCCAGTTCTCCACGGGCTCCAGGGCTGCGTTGATCACGGGCATCTTGGTGCGCAGCACCGTGAAGCCCAGCCGATGGGCCAGCCGCAGGTCGCGGCAGAGCATCTCGATGCTCTCCTCGGTGGTCAATTCCCGGCCGCCCAGCACGTGGCTGTCGATCCAGTGGCCGTACTCCACCGGCACCACCTCGTACTTGTCGCAGAGGCGGAACCAGTTCTCCACCCACGCGTCGGTGGGATAGGGATAGTTCTCGATGTGGGTGTTGGCCAAAATCTCGATGCCGTGGGCGCCCATGTCGTGGACGTCCTCAAAGCAGTCCTCCAGCGTCTTGGTCAGGCCGAATTCCGCGGAATAGCTGTACAGCGCCACGCCCCGCTTGGGGCCTTTGCGGTCATAAGTATACACTGGGATGCCTCCTTAGAATTTGATCTCCCGGCCTTCCCGGGCGGAACGGTAGATGTTGTCCAGAATCTTGGTGACGGTAAACGCCTGCTCGGGCTTCACCAGGGGCTCGGTGTCGTTGAGGATGGCGTTCAGCCACTGATTGCACTCGATGACCTCGGGCTTGCCGCTGCCGCCGCCCTCGAAGAAGGCGATGGAGCCGCCGGCAGACAGGGTCTCCTCGGTGAGGCGGCCGTGGGAGGTCTTGTTGAGGATCAGGTCGTATTCGCCCTCGGCCTTGCTCATGCCGCCGATGATCTCCGCGCCGGCCTTGGTGCCGCACAGGGTGCAGGCGGCCTCCCGGCTCTCCTTCATGTTGATGGCCCAAGCGGCCTCCAGGAAGATGGTGGCGCCGTTCTTCATCTTGATGAAACCGAAAGCGGAATCCTCCACCTCATACTTCTCGGGATCCCAGGGCCCGAACATATTGCCCTGGGTGGCCTCGGGCAGATGGCCCAGCTTCTCAAACACGGAGCCGGTGACGCTCTCCACCTCGTAATTGTTCATCATCCACAGGGTGATGTCCAGCGCGTGGGTGCCGATGTCGATGAGCGGGCCGCCGCCCTGCTTGGATTTGTCCGGGAAAACGCCCCAGGTGGGCACGGCTCTCCGGCGGATGGCGTGAGCCTTGGCGAAGTAGATGTCGCCCAGATCGCCCGCCTGGCAGGCCTCGTGGAGCATCTGGGTGTCGTTGCGGAAACGGTTCTGGTAGCCGATGGTGAATTTCTTGCCGGAGCGCTTCCAGGCGTCCATCATCAGCTGGGCGTCCTCGGTGGTGGCCGCCATGGGCTTCTCGCACATCACGTGCTTGCCCGCGTCAAAGGCCGCCACGGTGATGGGGCAGTGGGCCACGTTGGGAGTCAGCACGTGCACCACATCGATGGCCTGGTCCTTCATCACGTCGTGGTAGTCGATGTAGACCTTGGCGTCCGGGGTGCCGTACTCCTTGGCAGCCTTCTCGGCCCGCTCGGGGATGATGTCGCAGAACGCCACCATCTCGCACTTGTCCGCCTGGCTCTTGAGGGAGGGAAGGTGCTTTTGGTTGGCGATGCCGCCGCAGCCGATGATGGCCACCTGCAATTTTCCGTTCTTCATGGGTGTGCCTCCTGTGAAAAAGATTTTTCGGGCTTTGCTGCCTTTATTCTACCACCGCCCCTTGCGCGGGAATGTATCATGTGATACAATGGATAAAAAAGAGGTGAAAAAATGCAGACGCTGAATAATCCCCGCCTTCTCCAGGAGATGCTGGACAAATGGGCCGTCCGGGACTGGTTCGATACGCAGGCGCTGGACTTCCGGTTGGTGCGCTTTCGCAAGGGCGAGCTGCTGGTAGCCCCTTTCAAGCCCATGGACACCTTCTATTTCCTGGTGCGCGGCCAGGTGAATATCTACGGCCTCCGGGAGGACGGCAGCAGCTTCTCCGTGTACCTGGTGGATCAGGGCGTGGTGCTGGGGGATATCGAATTCATCCAGGAGAGCAGCCTGCCCTTCTACACCGAGGCGCGGGAGGACGTGCTGTGCGTGGCCCTGCCCATGGCGCCCAATCGGGCAGTGCTGTCCCGGGACGTGCGGTTCCTGAACGCGATGCTCCGGAGCGTGGCGGAAAAGTTCCGGCTGTTTGCCCTGATCGGCCAGCCCGCCCAGCCGGTGGAGGAAAAGCTGCTGACCTTTTTGAGCGAGATCCAGCCGGATCACACCCTCCACTCCATCAATGCCGGGGTGATGCAGCTCAATTGCAGCCGCAGCCAGCTGCAGCGGGTGGTGCGCAAGCTCTGCGCCCTGGGGCAGCTGAAAAGGATCGGCAAGGGGAAATACCGCCTAGCGGGACAGGCGCGGTAGCGGGAATCCATCAAAAAAATCTGCTCCTTTTCAAAGAAATCTGCTATGCACGGCAGGATTTTTCTGCTATAATGAAGCCAAAACCGGCAGAGCGGCCACCGCCCGTGCCCGAATACTGGAGAGGTGTTTCACATGGCAGAAGTCAAGGCCGCCACCGGCGGCAATCGGTACGTGCCCTACGAAGAGCGCACCGGCAACGAGAGCATCGTCTATTTCACCCGCGACCTGTCCCCCGAGGGCATCGCCAAGGTCTACGACCGGGTGAAGGCCCACATCACCGGCAAGGTGGCCATCAAGCTGCACACCGGCGAGCCCCACGGGCCCAACATCATCCCGGCGGCCTGGGTGGAGACCTTCATGGAGAAGGAACTGCCCGACGGCACCATCATCGAGACCAACACCTATTATGAGGGCGACCGCTACACCACCGAGCAGCACCGCAAGACGCTGGAAATCAACGGCTGGACGGACTTTACCACCGTGGACATTACCGACGAATTCGGCACCACCATGCTGCCGGTGAAGGGCGGCAAGTGGTTCACCGAGATGAGCGTGGGCAAGTCCCTGCCCGATTACGACTCCCTGCTGGTGCTCACCCACTTCAAGGGCCACACCATGGGCGGCTTCGGCGGCAGCAACAAGAATATCGGCATCGGCTGCGCGGATGGCCGCATCGGCAAGGGCATGATCCACGGCAATCAGAACGGCCCCTGGGGCGTGGTGGAGGAAGAACTGATGGAGAAGATCAGCGAATCCACCAAGTCCGTCATCGATTATTTCGGCCAGCACGTGACCTACGTGAATGTGCTGCGGAATATGTCCGTGTCCTGCGACTGCGAGGGCATGGACGCCCAGCCGGTGGTCACTCCCAACGTGGGGATCCTGGCCAGCGTGGACATTCTGGCGGCGGATCAGGCCAGCGTGGACATGATCGCGGCCATGACCGCCGAGCAGCACCACGATCTCATCGAGCGGATCGAGAGCCGCCACGGATACCGCCAGCTCAGCTATATGAAGGAGCTGGGCATGGGCAACGACAAGTATGTGCTGATCGACGTGGACAACGGCGACCGGCGCATCACCGCCGCCGACGCAGTGGAGGGCGTTGTGCCCTTTGTCGGGTAAATCAGTCTCTATAAACACAGAAGCCCGCCGGTTTCCCGGCGGGCTTACGCGTGGCGACTTTGACGCCACGCTTTCGAGGGACAAACACGATCGCTGCGGCTCGCTGAGCTCGTCTTGCTCCGTGCTTTTTCCCCCGATTCCCCCTTTTCATCGAAAACCGGCTTGGCTTGCGCCCTTCGGACACCGCCTTCGCCGGTTTTCTCTCAAGGGGTCCCTTCGGCGGCGCATGTCCGCCTCCGGGACAAATTTGAAATAATGCTTTTCATTATGCGAGGGAACAGACATCGTTTTACAATTTGCGGTAGACCGTGCACCACATGGTGATGAAGCAGGCCAGCCCGCCGATCAAATTGGAGATGGGCTCCGCCAGGAACACGCCGTTCACGCCGAAGCCAATGGCAGGCAGCAGCAGCGTCAGGGGCACCACGATGATCACCTTGCGGAACAGCGAGAAGAAAATGGCCTGCTTGGCCTTGCCCAGCGCCTGGAACACCGTCTGCCCCACGAATTGGAAGGCCATGAACACAAAGCCGAAGAAGTAGATGTTGAGCATCCCCGCGCCGGTGACAATGGTCTCCTGCTCGCTGGAGAACACCGCCATCAGCTGCTGGGGGATCAGCATCACCAGCAGCCAGGAGAGCATGGTGTAGATGATCCCCACCACCGACACGAAGCGGATTCCCTCCTTCACCCGGCCGTTTTTCTTCGCGCCGTAATTGAAGCCCAGCACCGGCTGAGAGCCACCGGTCACGCCGTGCACCGGCATGGTCAGCACTTCCCGCACGGAACCGATCACCGTGAAGATTTCCACGAACAAGTCGCCGCCGAACAGTTGCAATTGATTGTTGCAGATGATCTGCACCAGGCTGTTGGTGCCCATCATCACGAAGCCGGAGAAGCCCAGGGCGGCGATGCGCTTCACCCGGGCGAAGCTGAGGCGCATCCGGCTGAGCTTGATCCGCAGCAGGGCCTTTTTGCCGGTGAGGAATCGCAGCACCCACAGGGCCGACACGCCCTGACTGATGATGGTTGCCAGCGCTGCGCCCCGCACCCCCATGTGCAGCCCGAAGATGAAGATGGGGTCCAGCACGATGTTCAGCACGGCGCCCAACACGGTGGTGAGCATCCCCACCCGCGGGAAGCCCTGGGCGTTGATAAACCCGTTGAGCCCGGTGGCCAGCATGGTAAAGGCGGTGCCGAAAAGGTAAATTTGCAGGTACTGGTCGGCGTATTCCAGGGAAACCGGGCTGGCGCCGAACAGCAGCAGGATGGGCTTGCGCAGGGCGTAGCAGAATCCAAACAGCGCCGCCGAGGAGATCACCAGCAACGCGAACACGTTGCCCAGATAGATCTCCGCCGCCTCCTCGTCCCGCCTGCCCCGGGCCAGCGAAAACAGGGTGGTGCCGCCGGTGCCGAACAGGTTGGTGAAGGCGTTCACCAGCATGATCAGCGGGAAGGTGATCCCCAGCCCGGTCAGCGCCAGGTCGCCGATCTCGGGCAGATGCCCTATGTAGATCCTGTCCACCACATTGTACAGCAGCTGGACGATCTGCGCCACCGTCAGGGGCACCGCCTGGGCCACGATCTGCCGCTTGACGGACCCCTTAGAAAAATCGCTGTTTTGCGCCGTCATTCTTTCTCCGCCCCCATAGTGCAGCCCGGCGGTTCGGGTGAAACGCCGGGCCTTTCGTCTATATGCCTATTATACCAGACAGCATCGGTTTTTTCAAGTGCGCTTTAGGAGGAAGGCTCAGGTTTCGCTTGATCGGCGATGACTCCCTCAACCCTTGAGCCGCACCTCCAGCACGGCGTCCACCGGGTCGGGCAGCACGGGATCGGGCCCCAGATCGGCAAAGGCCAGGTCGGGATAATTGGAGCGGATCCACGTCCCGGCAGGAGGCACTTCTGCGCCGGTGGCCACCCAGCGCATGGCGTCCACATCCTCGTCCCGGAGACCGAGCAGCGGCAGCGGCCCCACGGTGTTCTCGAACAGATGGTAGTAGAGCGTATTGCCCTTCCGGGTGATCCGCCCGAAATCCGGCTTCTCCATCCCGGCCTTGCCGCAGCCGTAGATGCTCTGATGATTCTTCGCCATCCAGTGTCCGATGTCCCGGAGAATGGCCTGAGATTCCTCCGGGATGTTGCCTCTGGCGTCGGGGCCCACATTGAGCAGCAGATTGCCGCCCTTGCTGACGCACTCCACCAGCTTTTTGATCAACATGGAAGCCGGCTTAAAGAAATGGTCGTTCGCCGCGTAGCCCCAGTTGTTGTTCATGGTGACGCAGGCTTCCCACACCATGTCGTTGCCGGCCTTGTCCAAGATCCCCGTGGGCGGGACGATCTGTTCCGGGCAGGCAAAGTCCCCGTGATAGGGCTTGGGGTCGCCCTCCCAGAGAGAGCCGTAGCCGCCCTCGCCGCTGACCTCCAGGCGGTTGTCGATGAGGATACCCGGCTGCAGCTCCCGCACCATGCTCACCAGCTCGCTGCCCCGCCAGGTCTCGCCCTTCATGGGCATATCCGGGTTGTCGTAGGAGAAATCGAACCACATCAGGTCCAGCTTGCCGTAATTGGTGCAGAGCTCCCGCACCTGGCCGTGGAGATAGTCCAGATAACGATCAAAATTCCGATTCTCATTGGAATAGGCCGGGTCGTCCCGCATGGGATGGGCCAAATCGCCATAGTGCGGGTAATCCTCGTGGTACCAGTCCAGCAGCGAATAGTACAACCCCACCTTGAGCCCCTCCGCCCGAAAGGCGTCCAGATATTCCCGGATCAAGTCCCGGCCGCAGGCGGTGTTGGTGGATTTGAAATCCGTCAGCTGGCTGTCGAACAGGCAGAAGCCGTCGTGGTGCTTGGCGGTCATCACGGCATATTTCATGCCCGCCTCTTTTGCCAGCCGGGCCCACTTTTTCGGGTCGTAGTCTACGGGGTCGAATTCCTCAAAGTAGCGCATATACGCGTCCTTGGGGATGCGCTCGGTGCTGCGCACCCATTCTCCTCTGGCCGGGATGGCGTAGAGCCCCCAGTGGATGAACATCCCGAAGCGGGCCTGGGTGAACCACTGCACCCGTTCCTCATAGCTCTTGCGGTCAAATTGATACATGTTGACTCCTCCTTTGCGCAGTCAAAAATGCAGATTTCCCTACCCTCAGCGGTAGAGCCCGATCACTTCCGTGTTCTTCGAGACGCTGGAAGCGATCACTTCTTCGGTGGTGACCTGACGGCCCAGCTTCGCCGAAAGATACAGTCCCTCCTGGATGAGCTGGGTGCCCAGGGCGATCTCCGCGGTGGGCAGCAGCGGGCACTTTCCTTGCAGAGCGCCCAGCCAGTGGCCCTGGCTGGAGCGATAGAGCATCCGCTCCGGGTGGACGGTCTCCGAGCGGAAATTCAAGTCGCTCTCGTCGATGGTGGCGTTGAAGACCACATCGTGCTCCGTATAGTGATAGCTGAAGGGATCCAGCCGGACGCCGCCCAGAGAGCCCAGGATGCTGGAGCATTCCAGCGTGTCCAGGTGCATGGCCCAGGACTCGATCAAGTCCATGGTCAGGTTGTCGTCAAAGTCGATCATGCCGGTGATCAGTTCCTCCACATTGTAGCCGGAGATCTCTTTGCGCACGGGGTCCATGTCCAGCTCCTGATAGGTGTGGCCCACAAAGCGCCGGGGCTGGGGATTTCCCGTCAAGTAGAGCAGCTGAGAGATGTGGTACACGCCCATATCCAGCAGTGCGCCGCCGCCGGACGTCTCGGAATTCACGAATTCCTTCTTGCCATAGCCGTCCACATAGGGGCGGTTCCTGCGGCGGAATCCGGTGGAGCGCATGTGATAGATGTGGCCCAGCTTGCCGCTGTCGATCAGGATCTTGCTCACATACGCGCCGGCGCTGTAGAGCTGCGCCAGCTGGATGTGCAGCTTCCGGCCGTATTTTTTCGCGGCCTCCAGCATGGCCAGCGCATCCACATAGGAGCCGGCCATGGGCTTTTCGCAGTACACATCCTTCCCGCGGCGCATGGCCTCGATGGATACCGGCGCGTGCATATTGTTGTGCAGGCACACATCCACGGCCTCGATCTCCTGGTCGTCCAGCAGTTCTGCGATGGTCCCATACCGCTTCTCGATATGAAAGCGGTCGCAGAAGGCATTGAGGGCCGCGGGATCGATATCGCAGGCGGCCGCCATTTCGACCTGATCGTGCAGCCGCTCATATTCCGGCCCATGGGTCAGATTGGCGATCACGCCGCAGCCGATGATACCCACCTTGACTTTCTTTTCCATGTTCTAACCTCCTCTTGTGATCCTGCGGTCTCCCACCCGGTGGGGATCCCGCAGGGATTGCCTGTACACGCGGTCGATCTCTTAAGTTCCATGGCAATAGGCTGGGCGTCCCGTAGGAGCGCGGAATCATCCCGCCCTGGTCTCATGCCTGTTTGCGGATCATCTTCCGCAGGGCGTCCACATCCGCCCGCAGGGTATCGACGCCGCAGTGCTCCAGCGGATAGACATTCTCCAGCACCGCCCATGGCACGTCCAGGGTCTTCCCGGTGTCGAGGCCGGCCTGGCTGTCGAAGGGAACGCCCCAATCCAAAAAAGCGTGGACGTGCATCAGCTTGAGCCTTCTCCCCACCTTGCGGATGTATTCGGGGATGTCATACCCAAAGGGTGGCAGCTGACCGATGTGCAGTTCCATCCCCACCAGGAAAGGATCGGTGTTCTCCAAAAGCAGTTCCATGCCGGGCTTCCCGTCAAAGACCTCTCGGAATTCAAAATCGTGGTTGTGATAGACCAGCTCGAAGCCGTTGGCCTTGAGCTTTGCCCCGATCTCGTTGAGGCTCTCCGCGACCCTGAGGTAGTTGTCCCGACAGCCCCGCTCCTCCTCCAGCAGATAGTGGCAGATCACGTTCTTGTTGCCAAGGACGTAGTTGTACTCCATGACGTGATCCAGATCGTCCCGCAGCGAAGCCCAATAGTTGTGGGTGCCGCAGCACACCACGCCGTATTCGTTCATGAGCTTGCGGTAGATGATGGCCGGAATGTGGTACAGGCTGTACAACTCCAAGCCGTCGATCCCGGAGGCACAGGCGGTGCGGACGGCCTCCTCCAGTTTTCCGTCATCGATCATCGGACACAGGGAATATAACTGCATTCCCACTTGCATGACTGATTCCTTCCTTTCTGAAATAAAATCAATAAAGCCGCCAGCCTGCCGGCCTTACTCCACGATGAAAATGTCCATACTCTCTCGAATAGGTGATTCTTGCAAACCATCTGCTCCCCACCCGACAGCACAAGCCCGTCAACGGGCGTATAGACGCAAACAGTATTCGACGCAGCAACGCGTCCAACGCGCGCCGTAGACGCAATCCAAACCGTAGTAGAGGATCGAATGTAATTCCAGTATAACAGCCCACTTTTGAAAACGCAAGACGTTTCCGCAAAATATATCCGCCTTTCAGAACTGACAATATAGGGGCGATTCGCAACCCCAATGCTCTTGCTGCGTCCCTGTATTTTAGCGTCTTTTGCTTTAACGTTTCAGCTGCTATGTGCCTGAATTTCGCTGTATATTTTTTAGCACTCCTTATTAGATAGAGAATCGAACCTCACTAAGTTTGGCACTATTGTTTGTAGCACTTCTTTTCCGCGCCGCAGGCGCGAACCGCAAAAAGTTGCTAGCGACAGCGAGCCGTCGCGAGGGCGCTTGCAACTGAACAGGCGAGCCGAGCGTGACTTTTTGCGGAGAGGAGGAGCAAAGGAGCGGGCGGATGACGCTTTTTTGTGCCGTAGGCAAAGAAAAAGCGTCGGAGCAAAGCGAACTTTGCTCCGACGTGGCTGGGCTGGCGGGGTTCGAACCCACGGATGACGGAGTCAAAGTCCGTTGCCTTACCGCTTGGCGACAGCCCAATATTGACGGACACGGAGCCTAATCCATGAATTAAACTCCGTGTCCTGAGTGGGGTGGGTAGTGGGACTCGAACCCACGGTCTCCAGAGCCACAATCTGGCGCTTTAACCAACTAAGCTATATCCAC
>CANRMX010000011.1 GCA_947631855.1 uncultured Clostridia bacterium
GAGATGCGGGCCGCCGTCAAGGCCGCCGCCGACTATAACGGCCCGGTGTACATCCGGCTGGGCCGCCTGGCGGTGGAGAGCGTCCACAACAACGACGACTTTTCCTTTGAATTGGGCCGCGGGGTGACCCTTCGGGATGGGGAGGACATCACCATCGTGGCCACGGGCCTGCTGGTGCAGGAGGCTGTGAAGGCCGCCAAGGCGCTGGCGGAAAGCGGCATCAGCGCCCGGGTGCTGGATATCCACACCATCAAGCCGCTGGACACCACGCTGATCCTCAAGGCCGCCCTGGAGACCGGGTGCATCCTCACCTGTGAGGAGCACAACGTCGTGGGCGGGTTGGGGGAGGCCGTGGCCTCCTACCTTTCCGAGGCGTGCCCCACGCCGGTGCACAAGCTGGGCGTCAACGATGTGTTCGGGCATTCCGGCCCTGCACTGGAACTGCTGGAGGAATTCGGCCTCACCGCGCCCGCCATCGAGGCCCGGGTGCGGGAGATCCTCAAAAAGTAGGGAAGCGCACGGTGGGAGACATGGCCATTCGTCCCGCTCGCACGGAGGACTGGGCCAAAGCGTCCGGCGCGGCGGGGGTGCGGCTCCCTTCCGGGGAGACCCGGGTGGGTGCCCACGCCTTCTACCGGTCGCTGGGGTATGCGGGCACTAATATGCAGCTCAACCTGAGGAAAATGTTCGACTGACTGTCTTGATTTGATTCCCCGCCCGTAGGGCGGGGAATATATCTCTGCCCGAACGCCAGCCTGTTTTGCACTGCCGTGTATCTTTTGGGCCTTTCCGGATACAATGAATAACACAAGCGAAGATTTTTTATCATGATATATTCCCCGCCCGTAGGGCGGGGAATATATCTTTGCTCGAACGCCCGTAGGGCGGGGAATATGATTTTGCTCAAACGCCTGTTTTGCAAGGCCGTGTATCTTTTGGCCTTTTCCGGATACAATGAATAACACAAAGCATTGACAGAGAGGTATTCCGTATGCAGAAGAAAGACTTGGAAGAGATGGACCCTGAGGCCCGCCGATATTTCGACACCCTGCCCGCGTCGCTGCGGGAACAGCTGATGCAGAGCGGCGTGAAGATGACCACCCGGGAACAGCTGGAAAGCTATTGCGTCAATGTGCTCCGGCAGCACGGCAACGGCATCCGGCTGTAATGAAACAGGAAAATCCCCGTTCTGTGACGGGGATTTTTCGTATGCGCAGCGCTACCACCTTTGCATATTCCGCCGGTGCTTCTCCCGGTAGATGGTCTCGATCTCCTCCGGCGTGACGCCATAGCACAGGCACAGGTCGTTTAAGTACATCATCACGTCGCAGAATTCCTCCACGAAGTGCCGCCGAGTCTCGCGGTCGGTCATGATCGCACCGCCCTGCTTCTTGAGGATATCCGCCACTTCGCCGATCTCGCCCACGGCCCACAGCAGGGACTGCACGCCCTTTTCCGGCCCAAGGCCGCCCCATCTGTCCAAATACTTGGCCTGCAGTTCCTTTTGGATCGCCTGCATGGCGGCAAAATCAAAAGAACCCATCCCCATCCGCCTCCTTTGTTTTGACCCCATTCTATCCCAAAACGCCCCTTCTGTCAACTCCAGGGGAGAGAGGCGGGAATTTTTGTGATTTCCATCTTTACAGTGGGGGAAAAAGGTGATAAAATAATCCTGTATGAGTGGGCGGGTACCGGTCAACCCGGGATCTGTACCGTCTGTTCCGATCATCCAAAAAGGAGGAAATAAGTTCTATGGCAAGACAAATGAAAACCATGGATGGCAACAACGCCGCCGCGCATGTATCCTATGCGTTTACCGACGTTGCCGCCATCTACCCCATCACGCCCTCTTCCGTGATGGCCGATGAAACGGACAAGTATGCCGCTGCAGGCCGCAAAAACCTGTTCGGCAGAGAGGTCCGTGTCACCGAGATGCAGAGTGAGGCCGGCGCCGCCGGCGCAGTCCACGGCTCTCTGGCCGCGGGTGCGCTGACCACCACCTACACCGCTTCCCAGGGCCTGCTGCTGATGATCCCCAATATGTACAAGATGGCCGGCGAGCTGCTGCCCAGCGTGATCCATGTATCCGCCCGTACCCTCGCCACCCACGCGCTGAACATCTTTGGCGATCACTCCGACGTATACGCCTGCCGGCAGACCGGTTACGCCATGCTGTGCTCCAACTCCCCCCAGGAAGTTATGGATCTGGGCGCCGTGGCGCACCTCTCCGCCATCAAGGGCAAGGTGCCCTTCCTGCACTTCTTCGATGGCTTCCGCACCTCCCATGAGATCCAGAAGATCGAGGTTTGGGATTACAAGGATCTGGGCGAAATGCTGGATTGGGACGCGGTGGATGCTTTCCGCCGCCACGCGCTGAATCCCGAGCATCCCGTGCTCCGCGGCCAGGCCCAGAACGGCGACATCTTCTTCCAGGCCCGTGAAGCCTGCAACAAGTACTACGACGCGGTGCCCGAGGTCGTGGTGGAGTACATGAACAAGGTCAATGCCAAGTGCGGCACCGACTACAAGCCCTTCAATTACTACGGCGCGCCCGATGCGGAAGAAGTCATCATCGCCATGGGCTCCGCCTGCGAGACCGCCGAAGAAGTGGTGGATTACCTCACCGCCGCCGGCGAGAAGGTCGGCCTGGTAAAGGTCCATCTGTATCGTCCCTTCGTGGCCAAGTACCTGCTGGACGTCCTGCCCGAGACCGTGAAGAAGATCTCCGTGCTGGACCGCACCAAGGAGCCCGGCTCCCTGGGCGAGCCCCTGTATCTGGACGTGCTGGCCGCCATCAACGGCACCCAGTTCGGCGCCTGCCCGGTGTACACCGGCCGCTATGGTCTGGGCAGCAAGGACACCAAGCCCAGCGACATCATCGCCGTCTACCGCAACATGGAGAGCGCCACCCCCAAGAAGCGCTTCACCATCGGCATCGTGGACGATGTGACCCATCTGTCTCTGGATATCACCGAGGATCCCGATACCGCTCCTGCCGGCACCACCAGCTGCAAGTTCTGGGGCCTGGGCTCCGACGGCACCGTGGGCGCCAACAAGAACTCCATCAAGATCATCGGCGACCACACCGATATGTACGCCCAGGGCTACTTCGACTATGACTCCAAGAAGTCCGGTGGCCTGACCATTTCCCACCTGCGGTTCGGCCATACCCCTATCAAGTCCACCTACTACATTTCCAAGGCGGATTTCGTGGCCTGCTCCAATCCTGCCTATCTGGACACCTACGACATGGTGCAGGATCTGAAGCCCCACGGCAGCTTCCTGCTCAACTGCGCCTGGACGGATGAAGAGATGGATCGCCGTCTGCCCGGCAAGGTGAAGAAGTATATCGCCGACAACGACATCAACTTCTACACCATCGACGGCTTCAAGATCGGCAAGGAGATCGGTCTGGGCACCCGCATCAACACCGTGCTGCAGTCCGCCTTCTTCTCCATCGCCAAGATCATCCCCGAAGAGGATGCCATCGGCTACATGAAGGACGCCGCCACCAAGTCCTACGGCCGCAAGGGCGAGGCCGTGGTCAAGATGAACCACGACGCCATTGACCAGGGCGCTACCGGCTACAAGAAGGTCAACGTGCCTGAGAGCTGGAAGAACGCCGTGGACGACACCAAGCCCCATGTGGCTACCGGCGACCGCCAGGAGCTGGTGGACTATGTGAACAACGTGGTCTATCCCGTCAACTCCTTCCATGGCAAGGATTTGCCTGTTTCCACCTTTGAGAATTACGCCGACGGCACCAGCCCCCAGGGCACTGCCGCCTATGAGAAGCGCGGCGTGGCCGTGGATGTGCCCGAGTGGATCGTGGAGAACTGCATCCAGTGCAACCAGTGCTCCTATGTCTGCCCCCATGCGGTCATCCGTCCCATCGCCATGACCGACGAAGAGCTGGCCGCCGCTCCCGAGGGCACCAAGAGCAAGCCCATGCTGGGTGTGCCCGGTATGCACTTTGCCATGGTGATCTCCGCTCTGGACTGCACCGGCTGCGGCTCCTGCGTCACCACCTGCCCCGCCAAGGAGAAGGCCCTGAAGATGGCCCCCATCGATTCCCAGCGCGCCCAGCAGGATGTGTTCGGCTATGCCATCGATCTGCCCGCCAAGCCCGAAGTGGCTGAGAAGTTCAAGGAGACTACCGTCAAGGGCAGCCAGTTCAAGCAGCCCCTGCTGGAGTTCTCCGGCGCTTGCGGCGGCTGCGGTGAGACGCCCTATGCCAAGCTGGCCACTCAGCTGTTCGGCGATAAGATGTTCATCGCCAACGCCACCGGCTGCTCCTCCATCTGGGGCGGCTCCGCGCCTGCCACGCCTTATACCGTGAACAAGCAGGGCCACGGCCCCGCCTGGCAGAACTCCCTGTTTGAGGACAACGCCGAATTCGGCCTGGGCATGGCCCTGGCGCAGAACGCTGTCCGCGGCCGTCTGGCGGAGCTCACCGAGAAGCTCATCGCCATCGACTATGTGGAGCAGGAAGTCAAGGATACCGGCAAGAAGTGGCTGGAGACCATGAACGATTCCAAGACCAACGAGGCTGCCGCCGAGGCGTACATCGCCGCGCTGGAGTACAGCCGCGCCTCCATCGATTGGGTCATCAACTGGGCCAAGTCCGACGAGGCCGTGAAGGTCATGGGCAGCAAGGAAGCTGCCGAGGCTCATGTGAAGGAGCTGGAGGAGAAGAAGGCTGCCGGCCAGAAGTATTGCGACTGCCCCGCCTGCTCTCTCTGCGATCAGATCTTGAAGGATAAGGATTATCTGGCCAAGAAGTCCATGTGGATCTTCGGCGGCGACGGCTGGGCCTATGACATCGGCTTCGGCGGTCTGGATCATGCCATCGCTTCCGGCGAGAACATCAACATCCTGGTGTTCGATACCGAGGTGTATTCCAACACCGGCGGCCAGGCTTCCAAGTCCACGCCCACCGGCTCTGTGGCGCAGTTTGCCGCCACCGGCAAGGCCACCAAGAAGAAGGATCTGGCTGCCATCGCCATGAGCTACGGCTATGTGTATGTGGCGCAGGTCGCCATGGGTGCCGACATGAATCAGTGCATCAAGGCGTTCAGCGAGGCCGAGAGCTATCAGGGCCCGTCCCTGATCCTGGCCTACGCGCCCTGCATCAACCACGGCATCAAGGGCGGCATGGGCGTGTCCCAGCTGGAGGAGAAGAAAGCGGTCGCGGCCGGTTATTGGCACAACTTCCGCTTCGATCCCCGTCGTGCCGACAACGGTGAGAATCCGTTCCAGCTGGACAGCAAGGCTCCTTCCGCCAGCTATCGCGACTTCATCATGGGCGAGGTCCGTTACAACAGCCTGACCCGTTCCTTCCCGGAGCGCGCCGAGCAGCTGTTCACCAAGGCCGAGCAGTACGCCGAGGAGAAGTACGCCAAGCTGAAGAAGATGGCCGAGTAATTCATCGCATCCATCTCGTTTTAGAGACCTCCTTTTTTGGAAAAGGCTCGCCTTCGGGCGGGCCTTTTTCCGTGGTGGGGTTGCAATCCCGTGTGGCGAGGCGTATAATGACAGGCAGAAAAGGAGTGGAAAACGATGGACAAGCTGACGATCCGGCCGATCACGCAACAGACGCCGGAGCTTTCGGAGATCAAGGCGCTCTATTGCCGGGCCTTCCCGGAGAATGAGCGGCGGGACTTTGAAGCATTGATCCGTCCCCGGGGCGATTATTTGACTTTTTCGGGTTTCTGGGACGGGCCGACTTTTGTGGGATTTGTCTGCCTGCTCACCAGCGGGGATATTTCCCACATCATCTATTTTGCGGTGGAGGAGGCCCTGCGGAACCAGGGCTACGGCGGCGCGATCCTGCGCCAGGTGGCCGAATCGCGGCCCGGATACCGGCTGCTGGTGGATATCGAGCGGGAATATCCCGGTGCGCCCAACAATCCCCAGCGTGCCCGGCGCAAGGCATTCTATCTCCGCCATGGGTATGGGGAGACGCCGGTGCGCTACCGCTGGCGCGAGGAGGAGTATGAGATTCTTTGCAGCGGGGGCGCGCTCACCGACGAAGAATTCGACGCCTTCTGGGAGTCGCTGGAGCGGCAGGACCCACACCCGGTGGGAGAGTGAGAAGAAGCCCCGGCCTTTGCCGGGGCTTTCTTATCATTTCTTCAAAGCTGCGCCAATTTTTCGTGATTGGCTGCCCGCCGTCCAGGTGCAGCACCGGGCAGGTCAGGGCCTTCTCCCACTGGTCGTGCTGGGCCCGGCTGCGCATATCCGTGCCGCCGATCAATGGGTTATATTGGCGGATTCCTCACCCGCCAGTTCACCTGCCCGCCGCAGCAGGGTCTCCCGGGTGTTTTCCAGCCGGTCGTCCAGCACCTCGTCCAATAACCGATGCAGCGCCCGGCCCAGCGCAGGGGAGGGGGAATATCCCAGCGCCAGCAGGTCTTTTCCGGAGATCGCCAAATCCTTGAGGGTGAGGGTGCTTTCCTCCGCCAGCAGTCTTCGGGCAGCGGATTCCGTGGCCACCAGCCCGGGCAGGCGCTGTTCCAACAGGCCCGGCGTTTGGGCAGCCCAGTCGGCGCGGATCAGGTCAAGCAGGCGGAACAGCTGCGCTTCGCCCAGCCGGGCCAGCAGCTTTTTCAGGCGCTTTTCCGTGGGCGGCATCTGCTCCATATGCAGGGCCACCAGCTGCAAGATTGCTTCGCCGTCCCGCCGGGAGAACCGCATCCGCTCCAGAATCTCCCGGCTGATCGCTTCGCTGCGGGCCGCGTGGCCGTAAAAGTGTGCGCCGGCGCTGTCGGTGGACTTCGTATCGGGCTTGCCGCAGTCGTGGAGCAGCGCCGCCCACCGGACAATGGGATCGGCCTCCGCCGCGTCCAGCGCGTGCAGCGTGTGCTCCCACACATCGAAGCAATGGTAGGGGGATTCCTGCCCGCAGCCCATCATGGGGCGCAGCTCCGGCAGCACCGTGAAGACCACCTCCGGGTAAGCCCGCAGCACCTGGGCCGCCCAACGCCCCGGCAGCAGCCGGGTCAGCTCCTCCCGAACCCGCTCGTGGGAGAGGGCATGGAGCAGGTCTTTTTGGGCGATTGCCGCCCGGCCGGTGCCGCTCTCGATGGAAAAGCCCAACGTGGCGGCGAACCGCAGCAGGCGGAGGATGCGCAGGGCGTCTTCATTAAAGCGCAGGGCAGGGTCGCCCACGGTGCGGAGGATGCCCGCCCGCAGATCGGCCCCGCCGCCGAAGGCGTCCAACAAACCCCGTCGGGGATGATAGGCCAGGGCGTTCACCGTGAAATCCCGCCGGGCCAGGTCCTCCTCGATCCGCCCGGAGAACCGCAGCGCCGCCGGGTGCCGGTGGTCGCTGGAGCCCGTCTCGGCCCGATAGGTGGTGATCTCGATATTCCCGCCCGGCAGCACCGCCGTCACCGTGCCGTGGCGCACGCCGGTAGGGAGCACGCGAATCCCATGAAGCGCGGCGGCAGTCTCCTCCGGCGTGGCGGCGGTGGCCACATCCCAGTCGGCGGGCATGCGGCCCAGCAGGGAATCCCGGACGCAGCCGCCCACGATCCAGGCTTCAAAGCCCGCGCCCTCCAGCAGGGCAAGCACCCGCAGCACATCCTCCGGCACCGCTATATCCATCCGAACACCTCCACCGTTTTCTTGTGGGATTTACCTTACCATGTTTTGCGGCTTTTTTCAAGGTTTCGTTGACATTTCCCGGGAAAAATGGTAGGATTTCCTTAGCAAAAACCGGAAAGGGTGTAGGTCATGGCGTTGCTGCAGCAGTGGCAGGCATTGTGGGAAGAAAAGCAGGATCGGGGAGAGACCGCGAAATTTTGGCGGTCCTATGTGGATCAGGAGACGGAGATCTACAAAAAGATCCTGGTGAGCAAGCCCCGGAAGAACACCGTGGAGGGGTACGCCAAAAAGTATGGCGTGGATCTGCTCACCATGGCGGCTTTTCTGGACGGGATCAATTCCAGCCTCAAGGAGGGCAACCCCACGGAGGCGCTGGAGGCGGATACCCCGGTGAATCTCAATTACGACAAAGAGCTGCTCTACAAGAACATGGTAGAGGCCAAGGCCGATTGGCTGTACAACCTGCCCCAGTGGGAGCCGCTGATCCCAGCCGAGCGCCGGACAGAGCTCTATAAGGAGCAGAAGCGCTCCAAGACCGTGGTGAAGGGGAAGAAGATCGGCCGCAACGATCCCTGCCCCTGTGGCAGCGGCAAAAAGTATAAGCACTGCTGCGGCCGGAACGCCTGAGGGACTGTTTCAAGAAATTTTTTCACGGACGCTTTCCGCCGCGCCCTGTATCTTTTTTCGCTATATGGCGGCCGCGGGGCGTTGACCGGCGCTGATTCCCGGTGATTAAAGCGCGGAGAAATTGCAGAAAATACCTTCGTAACAACGCATTACGGAGGTTTTTTCATGCAGGGAAAAGTGGAGATCTGCGGTGTGAATACCGCCAGACTGAAGGTGCTGAAAAACGATGAGACCCAGGCGCTGCTGGTGCGCTGCAAAAACGGCGACAAGGATGCCCGGGAACAGCTGATCGCCGGGAATCTGCGGCTGGTGCTCAGCGTGATCCAGCGATTCAGCAGCCGGGGAGAAAATCCGGACGACCTGTTCCAGGTGGGCTGCATTGGGCTGATCAAGGCGATCGACCACTTTGACGTGACCCAAGGGGTGCAGTTTTCCACATATGGGGTACCTATGATCATAGGCGAAGTACGGCGCTTTTTGCGCGACAACAACCCCGTGCGGGTCAGCCGATCCATGCGGGACACCGCCTACAAGGCGATCCAGTGCCGGGAGAGGCTCACCACGGAGAAAGGAAAAGAACCCACGGTGGAGGAGATCAGCACCCAGCTGGGTATGCGCCGGGAGGACGTGGTGGTGGCGCTGGAGGCCATTGTGGAGCCGGTCTCCCTCTATGAGCCGGTGTTTTCCGACGGCGGCGACACCATCTATATCATGGACCAGGTGGGCGATTCCAGCGGCGAAGGCGATTGGCTGGAGGAAATCGCCATCAAACAGGCTATCCGCGACCTGAGCGACCGGGAGAAGCGAATCCTCAGCCTACGCTTCCTCCAGGGCAAGACCCAGATGGACGTGGCGGGAGAAATCGGTATCTCCCAGGCCCAGGTCTCCCGGCTGGAAAAGGGCGCCCTGGGGAAGATCAAAAAAGAGATTCGATAACTTTCTCACATCAAACCGCCCCTGCTTTTCCAGCAGGGGCGGTTTCGTATCCGAACTGTGACAGGCGAGCGCAATCATGAAATATACATGGGGCCCCACTCGATATCCGCGCCGCCGGAGCTGTTGAAGGAGAAGGCGCTGTCCTCATAGAAGATCGCGCCCAGGCCGCTGCGCCACTTGGAGCACTGGAAGCCCACCCGGTCGTCCGCCACGGAATCCTCCGCCAGGGTGAAGAGCAGCCCGTCCTCCCAGTAGAGCTCCGCGTCGTTGATATACCCCTGCTCCACCAGTTCCTCATAGGTACCGAACAGCGGGATTTTGCCCAGCGACTGGCTGAAAAGCGTGCCGAGGATCCGGGCCTCCTGCGCATTCAGGGTGGAGAGGCCGGTGAGATCGAACCCGAAGTAGTCGGCGTCGTCGTTGAGCCCGGGATCCTCCTCCCACAGGGCCGTGAGGATCGCCAGCCACACGCCGTAGTAATCGTTGCCCGGCTCTTTCAGGGTCACGTCCTGGGCGGTGAGCTGCGCCGGGTAGGTCTCCCGCAATTCGCCGTCAAAGGTCACCTCCACTGTGTCGCCTGGGGTGATTTTGCTCCCCTCCGGCAGGGTGCAGGTGAAGGGCTCGCCGCTCTCCGTAAAGTACGCCAGCACGGAGATGCTGTCGCCCGCCCGGTACGATTCCAGCACCTTGGCCGTCTGCACCACCACCGGCGGCGCCGTGGGTGCTTCCGTGGGGGCCGCTGTCGGGGCGGAGGAAAGTTCCGGGCTGGGGGCGGGGCTGCTTGCGCCGCGGCCGCCGGTGCAGGCGGTGAGCATACACAGGGCGCAGAGCAGCGCCGCAAGGGTTTTTGCGCGTTTCATGGGACGTCTCCTTTTTGGGTCGATTGCCTTACCGGCAGAAATCGTTCAGATAATGATCCAGCGCGTCGCCGATGATCCGCCGGGCCTCGCCGGCATTTTTCACCTCGCTGATATCCGTATCCTTGCCGGTCTCCAGCTGCTTATACACCGAGAAGAAGTGCTGCATCTCGTCGAAGATGTGCTGGGGCAGCTCCACGATGTCGTGATAGCCGTTGTAGGTGGGATCGTCAAAGGGAATGGCGATGATCTTCTCATCGTCCTTGCCGCCGTCGTTCATGATGATCACCCCGATGGGGTAGCACCGCACCAGCGACATGGGCAGGATGTTTTCGCTGCACAGCACCAGCACGTCCAGCGGGTCGCCGTCGTTGGCGTAGGTGCGGGGGATAAAGCCGTAGTTGGCGGGATAGTGGGTGGAGGTGTACAGCACCCGATCCAGCCGGAGCAGGCCGGTGTCCTTGTCCAGCTCATACTTGGTCTTGCCGCCCTTGGTGATCTCGATCACCGCGAAGAAATCGTCGTCCTTGATGCGTTTGGGGTTGATATCGTGCCAGATATTCATGGAAGTCCCTCCTTTTTCTTTCATTGTACCACGGGCCGCCGGGATTTGCAATCGGCAGTTTTGGGCTTTTCCCACATAGACCGGGCCGGCGGCGCATATCCATAGAGAAAAGCGCATTTGGGGGGATCGGTATGACGTGCAGGATGGGCGAGCTGCGCAACAAGGAAGTCATCAGCGTGAAGGACGGGGAGCGGATCGGCTTTATCTCCGATGTGGAATTGGACACCGCCGCGGCGCACCTCACCGCCGTGGTGATCTACGGCCGCCTGCGCCTGTTCGGGCTGCTGGGGAGGGAGCCGGACCTGGTGATCCCCTGGCGGGACATCGCGCTGATCGGCGGGGACACGGTGCTGGTGGATTACCGCCGGCCGCCCGAGGTGAAAAAGGAAAACGCCCTCAGCCGGGTGCTGAGCAAGCTGGGCTTATAGGGCTGCGGAAAGCGCGGGAAAATCTGAAAAAACCGGGGAAAAACGCTTGATTTCACAACTCCGGTGTGTTATAATATTCCAGCAAAACGCACGCCGCGTTTCGGCTTGGTGCCTGCGAGAGCGGGTCTTTTCCGAAAAAATCAAGACGCGGCGGAGGAAAAACCAGGAGGTTTTCAAAATGGCAGTCGTATCTATGAAGCAGCTGCTGGAGGCCGGCGTGCATTTCGGCCACCAGACCAGAAGATGGAACCCGAAGATGGCTCCCTACATCTTCACCGAGCGCAACGGCATCTATATCATCGATCTGCAGAAGACCGTGAAAAAGATGGACGCCGCGTACAATTTCGTCCGCGACCTGGCCGCCGACGGCAAGAACATCCTGTTCGTGGGCACCAAGAAGCAGGCCCAGGAGTCCGTGAAGGAAGAGGCCACCCGCGCCGGCGCGTACTATGTGAACGCCCGCTGGCTGGGCGGTATGCTCACCAACTTCACCACCATCCGCAAGCGGGTCCAGCGTCTGGCCCAGCTGCGCAAGATGGAGGAGGACGGCACCTTCGAGCTGCTGCCCAAGAAGGAAGTGGCCAAGCTCCAGCTGGAGATCGAAAAGCTGGAGAAGTACCTGGGCGGCATCAAGGAAATGCACGATTTCCCCGGCGCGCTGTTCATCGTCGATCCCCGCAAGGAGCGCATCGCCGTGTCCGAGGCCCGCAAGCTGGGCATCCCCATCGTGGCCATCGTCGACACCAACTGCGACCCCGATGAGATCGATTATGTGATCCCCGGCAACGACGACGCCATCCGCGCCGTGAAGCTCATCGCCGGCGCCATGGCCGACGCCATCATCGAGGGCCGCGAGGGCCAGATGGGCGCCGCCGCCGCGGAGGAGCCGGAGACCGATGAGGCTGAGGAAGCCGAGGAAGAGACCGAAGAAGCCGTCGAGGAGTGATCCTCCGCCCGGTTAGTAGTAGAGAATGATCCCCGTGCCCGGCGCCTCTGCCGGACAGGATAAAAGAGAGAGGAAGAGTTTACCATGAATTTTACCGCTAAGGATGTTGCCGCGCTTCGGGAGAAGACCGGCGTTGGCATGATGGAATGCAAGAAGGCGCTGGCCGCCGCTGACGGCGACATGGACAAGGCCGTGGATATCCTTCGGGAAAAGGGCCTGGCCGCTGCCGTGAAGAAGGCCGGTCGTATCGCCGCCGAGGGCGTGGCTTTTGCTACCGTCAGCGAGTGCGGCAAGGTGGCCGTGGTGATCGAAGTCAACGCCGAGACCGACTTCGTGGCCAAGAATGCCGAGTTCCAGGCCTTTGTCAAGACCTGCGCCGACACCGTGATCCATGAGAATCCCGCCGACGTGGAGACCCTGCTGGCCTGCACCGCCTATGGCAGCGACCAGACCGTGGACGCCCTGCTGAAGGAGAAGATCCTCACCATCGGCGAGAACATCAAGATCCGCCGTTTCGCCCGCTACGAAGGGGCCGTCACCGCCTATGTCCATGGCGGCGGCCGGATCGGCGTCATCGCCTCCTTCGATACCAGCGACGACATCGCCGCCACCGACGGCTTCAAGGCCTATGCCCACAACGTGGCCATGCAGATCGCCGCGCTGAATCCCGAGTTCCTGGATGAAGCCTCCGTGCCTGAGGAGCGTAAGGAGCACGAGAAGGCCATCCTGACCCAGCAGATCGTGGACGAGGGCAAGCCTGCCGCCATCGCCGAGAAGATCGTGGCCGGACGGCTCAGCAAGTTCTTCAAGGAGATCTGCCTCACGGATCAGCAGTATGTGCAGGACAGCAAGCTGACCGTGCAGCAGTACACCGACAGCGTCGCCAAGGAGCTGGGCGGCAGCATCAAGATCACCGCATTCACCCGCTTTGAGAAGGGCGAGGGCCTGGAGAAGCGCGAGGAGAATTTCGCCGACGAGATCGCCAAGCTGGTGAAGTGATTCCACAATAATTACTAATAAAAGAGGCCACCCAACTTGGGTGGCCTTTTTGTATTCTTTTTTACCCTTTCTGCCGCCGACGCGCCCGGGAAACCAGCCCGGACGCAACGCCTCCCGCCAGGGCAATCCCCAAATAGACCGCGCCATAGACCAGGGTGTCTTCCCAGCCCATCTCGATCACTTTCCATCCCGACAGCACAAACAGCGCCAGGAACAGCGCGGCGCTTGCCCACCGGGTCTTGGGTGCGGTGCCCGCATAGACGCCCAGGCCCAGGGCAGTGATGGGGAGCAAGATCAACAGCGCCGTGATCCACAGCCCGAAGCCCGGCCCGGAGGACAGCAGGTGTACCGATATCAGGGGCAGCGCCGCCCCCATGAGCAGCGCAACGAGATCGGGAACGCATCTCTTTGCCATTGCGATTTCCTCCGTCACAGCGTCTTTTTGGTCTGATCCCGCTTGGCGCAAACGGGGCAATTCCCACCGCCGCAGCAGGTTTTTCCGGCTTTCCTGTCCTTATAGAGCTTCCGGGCGGCGAAGAACACCGCCGCAGCCAGGAGCAGACAGATCAAAACAGTGGACAGCATATCCAGAATTTTTTCCTCCTACACGAGCAGCAGCCCGATGTGATAGACGATGAACGCAACCACCCACGCCACGCCGATCTGGAACCCGGCGGACAGCAGGGTGCGCTTCCAGCTGCCCGTCTCCCGGCGGATCACCGCCAGAGTGGCCGCGCAGGGCACGTAGAGCAGGGAGAAGGTCATCAGGGCGTAGGCGTTCAGCGGGCCGAAGCCCAGGGCGGCCAAGGCGCTCTGCAGGGCGGCCATGCCCGCCCCGGAGTTGATATTCCCGATGCCGAACAGCACCGCGCAGCTGGAGACCACCACCTCTTTGGCGGAGATACCGGCGATCAGGGCCACGACGATCTGCCAGAAGCCCAGCCCGATGGGCGCGAACACCGGCACGATCCACTGCCCCAGCAGGGAGCCGAAAGTCCTGCTCATGTCGTCGGAGTATCCGCCGGGGCCGAAGTGCAGCAGGAACCACATCACGATGGACGC
Source organism: uncultured Clostridia bacterium (assembly GCA_947631855.1). Taxonomy (GTDB): domain Bacteria; phylum Bacillota; class Clostridia; order Oscillospirales; family Acutalibacteraceae; genus Acutalibacter. The sequence goes on from CANRMX010000011.1 coordinate 14,029, forward strand.
GATAAAGATGGTGGTGCCGGCCTTGGTCAGGTAATCCTTCACCTTTTCCCACACGTAAATGGCGATGGTGCGGGCGCTGGGGGATTTGTATTCCGGCAGCTCGATGAGCAGGGAAGCCTGCTGCTGCCCGCCCTTGCGCCGGTCAAAGAGGTGCAGGATAAAGGCACTGACCACAGCCACCAACAGCCCCAGCAGGTACATGGAATAGGCCGCCAGCATGGCGTGGCGGGGGAAGAAAATGCTGGAAAACAGCACATAGATGGGCAGACGCGCACTGCACGACATAAACGGGGTGATCAGGATGGTGCGGAATCGGTCGCGGGAAGTCTCCAGCGTGCGGGAGGCCATGATCGCCGGGACGGTGCAGCCGAAGCCCAGCATCATGGGGATAAACGCCCGGCCGGACAGTCCCAGCCTGCCCATGATGCCGTCCATGACGTAGGCCACCCGGGCCATGTAGCCGCTGTCCTCCAGAAAGGCCAGCGCCAGGAACAGGATGAAGATATTGGGCAGAAAGGTGAGGATCCCGCCCACCCCGGCGATGATGCCGTCCACGATCAGCGAGATGGCCACGGGCGACACGTGGATGGCCTCCAGCGCCCGCAGCGCCCCGGTGGAGAACAGCTCCAGTCCCGTCTCAAAGTACCCCTTGAGCCAGTCCCCCACAAAGAAGGTGAGGAAAAAGACCAGCGCCATCACCAGCAGGAAGATGGGCAGTCCCAGAAAGCGGTGGGTCAGCAGCCCGTCGGCCCGGTCGGTGAGGGCCGCCTTGCGGTCGCGGTTCACCAGCACCTCCTGGATGATCTCCTCGATGAAGTCGTATTTCTGATTGATAATGTCCTTCTCGTAGCTGCGGTCCAGAATGTCCGGCGCGTCCACCGGGTACTTTTCGGTGATCTCCCGGTCGCCCTCCAGCAGCTTGATGGCGTGCCAGCGCAGGTTGGTGACTTCCGGGTACTTCACCCGGAGCAGCTCTTTCAAGGCGTCGATCTTTTCCTCCAATTCCCGGCTGTACACCATAGTCAGCCGCTGGTGGCGGTCCAGATCGTGGGCATGGGGCTGGTGGACTTCGTAAGGGTGGGGCCGGGTCTGGTGGGTGACGCTGCCCGCCTGATGGTGGTGGATCAGGGGCAGGTCGCTTTCGCCATCGGCGTGGTGGGCGGCGGCGTGCATCAGGATATCCAGCCCGGTCTTGCGCCGGGCGGAAACGGGGATCACCGGGATGCCCAGCATTTCGGGCAGACGGTGCAGGTCGATCTCCATGCCCCGCTTCTCCACGATGTCCATCATGTTCAGGGCCAGGATCACCGGCTTGCCCAGCTCGATGAGCTGCAGCGTCAGGTACAGGTTGCGCTCCAGCGCCGAGGCGTCGGCCACGTCGATGATCACGTCCACGTCCTCGCCCAGGATGTACTGCCGGGTCACCTGCTCCTCCATGGTGTAGGAGGTCAGGCTGTAGGCCCCGGGCAGATCCACCAGCTTGTAGAGGGCGTCGTGAAATTTGAAGCTGCCCTCTTTCTTTTCCACGGTGACGCCCGGCCAGTTGGCCACCTTGAGATTGGCGCCGGTGTAGGCGTTGAACAGCGTGGTCTTGCCGCAGTTGGGATTCCCGGCAAATCCGATGGATAAGCTGTGTTCCATACTACCGGGCCTCCTTTCCGATCACAGTGATGTTCTCGGCGATCTGCCGGCCAATGGCGAATCGCGCGCCCCGCACCGAGATCACCATAGCGCCCCGGGGCTTTTTCCGCAGGACGGTGATGGCGGTGCCCTCCAAAATCCCCAGCGCCTCCAGGCGGCGTTCCAGGGCCACCGGCAGCGCCAGCCCGGTGACCACGTAGCTTTTTTCCGATTCTCCTTCATGCAGCGTCATGTGCCCAAATCCCCTTTATTTGAACTTGCTTACCGCTTAACTTCCTTTTCGGCGGCCTCGAACAGCCCGTTGATGTAGGCCGCTCCCAGCGCCCGGTCGTAGAGGCCGTACCCGGCCCGCCCGGTCTCACCCCAGATCATCCGGCCGTGGTCGGGCCGCACATAGCCGTCAAAGCCGTTTTCCACCAGCGCCTTGACAATGGCGTACATATCCAGACCGCCGCAGCTGCTCAGATGGGCCCGCTCCTCAAAGCCGCCGGGGAGCAGCTGCACGTTGCGCAGGTGGACGAAGTGGATGCGGCCCATGGCGGCGTATTTGGCGGCCAGCTTGGGCATATCGTTTTTGGGGGAGCACCCCAGAGAGCCGCAGCACAGGGTCAGGCCGTTGTGGGGATCGTCCACCAGGTGCAGGAAGCGGTCGAGATTCTGCTCGTCGGTGATGATCCGGGGCAGGCCGAAGATGCTCCAGCAGGGGTCGTCCTGGTGGATCGCCATCTTGATCCCGGCCTCCGCCGCCACAGGGATGACCCGCTCCAGAAAATACCGCAGGTTGTCCCACAGGTCTTCCTCGGTCATCTCCCGATATTGGGCCACCACGTCCCGCAGCTCCTCCCGGGTGTAGCTGGCGTCCCAGCCGGGGAGGGTGAGATCGCTGTCGGTTTTGAGGGGGTCCACCTGCTCCGCCTGCTCGCTGTAATAGACCAGGGAGGTGGAGCCGTCGGGCAGCACGTGATTCAGGTCGGTGCGGGTCCAGTCGAACACCGGCATGAAGTTGTAGCACACGCACTTGATCCCGGCCTCGCCCAGCCGCCGCAGATTTTCGCAGTAATTCTCGATGTACCGGTCCCGGCTGGGCAGCCCCAGCTTGATGTCCTCATGGACGGGCACGCTTTCGATCACCTCAAAGTGCAGCCCGGCGGCCTCGGTGCGCTGTTTCAGCCGGGCGATGCTCTCCCGGCTCCACACCTCGCCCACGGGCACATCGTACACCGCGGTGACGATGCTGTGCATCCCGGGAATTTGCCTGATCTGTTCCAGGGTAACCTTGTCGTCTTCGCCGTACCAGCGGAAGGAAAGTTTCATAGTCGCGTTCCTTTCGGTAAATATTTCTCCAGAATGATGATAGCACAGAACGGCCATTCCCGCAAGGCTTTTCTATAATTGGCGGCCAGAGACAGCGCACAACGGATAGTAAGGCATCCCCCGCCTTCGGCGGGGGATGCCTTACGCAAAGCTGCGGCCGGGCCACGAGAAGTTCTTTTTGCTTCCTTTTTCTCCGAAAGAAAAAGGAAGTCCCCACCTTTCGGCAGGGACTATATAATAACCTAGAACGTCTCGTACCCGTGGGCCTCCTGCAACATCATGTCCTTCACCTTCATCAGCCGGATCTGCGTGGAGCGCTCGTTTTCGTCCAGCTTCATGGTGATGTACCGGATGTTCTCTTGCAGCTCGGGGATGACTACGTGCTCCAGGGCGTTCACCCGGCGGCGGGTCTTCTCGATCTCCGCGGCCATCAGCTGGCACGCCTTTTCGCATTCCGCCAGCTTCAGCATCTGGGGGAAGATATCCTGCAGTGACTGCACCGCGCCGTCCAGATCGCCGGAGGTGAACGCAAAGCCGTAGGAGAAGATGTCATGGCGGTTGGGCGTGCGGGTCTTAAAGGTGAATTTCGGCACCTCCACGCTCATGACGTTTTCCACGCCGCACTCCAGCGAGACCCGCTGCTTGGGGGCCAGCAGGGCGGTGTTCATCACCGGATCCTGGGTGCCGGCCCGGGCCAGCAGGAAATTCTTATTGGCAGCCAGGATGCCGGCCTCCACTTCTTCCCGCAGGCGGCGGTTTTCCCGCACCCGATCCAGAAACTGGCGCATCAGCTCGTCCCGCTTGTCCTTGAGCAGCTTGTGGCCGCGGGTGGCGGTGGTGAGCTTCTTCTTGAGCCGTGTCAGCTCCATCCGGGTGGGATTGACCTGTGTACCTGCCACGGCGCATCACACCTTTCCGTAATACTGATCCAGCAGCCGGTCGTTGATCCGCTTGAGCTCGCTGCGGGGCAGGATCGACAGCAGCTTCCAGCCCAGATTCAGCGTCTCCTCGATGCTGCGGTCGGTGTTGTAGCCCTGGGAGACATATTCCTCTTCAAAGGCGTCGGCGAATTTGGCGTACAGCTTGTCGATCTCCGTCAGCGCCGCTTCGCCCAGCACCACCATCAGTTCCTTGGCTTCCTTGCCCCGGGCATAGGCCGCGAACAGCTGATTCATGGTGCTGGCGTGGTCTTCCCGGGTCTTGCCCTCGCCGATGCCCTTGTCCTTCAACCGGGACAGGGAGGGCAGCACGTCGATGGGCGGGGCGATATTCTTGCGGTACAGCTCCCGGCTGAGGATGATCTGCCCCTCGGTGATGTACCCGGTCAGATCGGGGATGGGGTGGGTCTTGTCGTCCTCGGGCATGGAGAGGATAGGGATCAGGGTGATGGAGCCGTTTTTGCCCTTCTGCCGGCCGGCCCGCTCGTAGATGGAGGCCAGATCGGTATACATATAGCCGGGATAGCCCCGGCGGCCGGGCACTTCCTTCCGGGCGGCGGAGACCTCCCGCAAAGCGTCGGCGTAGTTGGTGATGTCCGTGAGGATCACCAGCACGTGCATATTCTTCTCAAAGGCCAGGTATTCCGCGGCGGTCAGGGCCATCTTGGGGGTGGCGATGCGCTCCACGGCGGGGTCGTTGGCCAGATTCACAAACATCACCGTGCGGTCGATGGCCCCGGTCTCCCGGAAGCTTTGGATGAAGTAATCCGATTCCTCAAAGGTGATGCCCATGGCCGCGAAGACCACCACGAAGGGGTCGTTGGTGCCCCGCACCTTGGCCTGCCGGGCGATCTGCGCCGCCAGCTGGGCATGGGGCAGGCCGCTGGCAGAGAAGATGGGCAGCTTCTGGCCGCGCACCAGGGTGTTCAGTCCGTCGATGGCGGACACCCCGGTCTGGATGAATTCCTGGGGATAGTTCCGGGCGGCGGGATTCATGGGCAGGCCGTTCACGTCCGCCCGGCGGTCTGGCAAGATCTCCGGCCCGCCGTCGATGGGGCGGCCCAGCCCGTCAAACACCCGGCCCAGCATGTCCTCGGAAACGCCCAGCTCCATGCTGCGGCCCAGGAAACGCACCTTGGAATTGGACAGGTTGATGCCGGTGGAGCTTTCAAAAAGCTGCACCAGCGCGTTGCCCTCGTTGATCTCCAGCACGCGGCAGCGGCGCTTTTCGCCGTTGGCCAATTCAATCTCCGCCAGCTCGTCGTAGGCGACGTTCTCCACGTCCTTCACCAGCATCAGAGGACCGGCCACCTCCTGGATCGTTCGATATTCCTTTGGCATCAGAAGTCCTCCTTTCCGTTTTTCACGCCGTCGATCTCATGCGCCAGCTGGGCCATGACCTGCTCATACTGGGCTTTCACCTGCTCCGGCTGGGCATATTTGAATCGCCCGATCTGCTCCCGCACCGGCAGCGCGATGAGCTTCTCCACGTCCGCGCCCTCGTCCAGGGCAGCCACGCACTGGTCGTAGTAGGCGGTGATCAGCAGCAGCATATCCCGCTGCTTCTCCAGCGGTGTGTAGGTGTCCACCTCGTCGAAGGCATTCTGGTGCAGGAAATCCTCCCGGATGGATCGGGAAGCCTCCAGCTTCAGCCGATCAGGGGCGCTCAGGGCGTCCATGCCCACCAGCTGGACGATCTCCTCCAGCTCCGCCTCGTCCTGCAAAAGCCGCATGATCTTGGTGCGCAGGGCGACCCAGTCGCTGCTGACGTTCTCGGTGAACCACTTGCTGATGGTGTCCAGATACAGAGAATAGCTGGTGAGCCAGTTGATGGCGGGGAAGTGGCGCTTATAGGCCAGGGAGGAATCCAGGCTCCAGAAGACCTTCACGATCCGCAGGGTGGCCTGGGCCACCGGCTCGGAGATGTCGCCGCCGGGCGGGGAGACCGCCCCGATCACCGACAGCGCGCCTTCTCTGTGGTCATGGCCCAGGGCCGTGACCCGACCCGCCCGCTCGTAGAACTGTGCCAGGCGGCTGCTCAGGTACGCGGGGTAGCCTTCTTCGCCGGGCATTTCCTCCAGACGGCCGGACATTTCCCGCAGCGCCTCGGCCCAGCGGGAGGTGGAGTCCGCCATCAGGGCCACGGAATAGCCCATGTCCCGGAAGTATTCGGCGATGGTGATGCCCGTGTAGATGCTGGCCTCCCGGGCCGCCACGGGCATATCCGAGGTGTTCGCGATGAGCACCGTGCGCTTCATCAGGGAGTAGCCGGTCTTGGGGTCCACCAGTTCGGGGAACTCGTTGAGCACGTCGGTCATCTCGTTGCCGCGCTCGCCGCAGCCGATGTAGACCACGATATCCGCCTCGGCCCATTTGGCCAGCTGGTGCTGCACCACGGTCTTGCCGCTGCCGAAGGGGCCGGGCACCGCCGCCACACCGCCTTTGGCGATGGGGAACAGGGTGTCGATGACCCGCTGCCCGGTGATCAGCGGCATCTCCGGGGAGAGCTTCTGCCCATAGGGGCGGCCGCGGCGCACGGGCCATTTCTGCATCAGGCCCACGGGGATATCCTTCCCGTCCGCACCGGTGAGGACGGCCACCGTGTCGGTGACGGTCTTCCCGCCGGAAGTGATCTCCTTCACCGTGCCGGAGACGCCGGGGGGCACCATGATCTTGTGGGACACCAGCTCGGTCTCCTGCACCGTGCCCAGAATGTCGCCGCCGATGACGGGATCGCCCACCTGCACGGCAGGGACGAACTCCCACACCTTGTCCCGGCGCAGGGAGGCCACTTCCACGCCCCGCTGCAGATTGTTGCCGGAGATCTCCATGATGTCCTGCAAAGGACGCTGGATACCGTCATAGATATTGCCGATCAGGCCGGGGCCCAGCTCCACGCTCATGGGCTCTCCGGTGGATTCCACAGGGGAGCCGGGGGCCAGCCCGGAAGTCTCCTCATACACCTGGATGGAGGCTTCATCCCCGTGCATCTCGATGATCTCGCCGATCAGGCGGGCCTGGCTGACGCGCACCACGTCGAACATATTGGCGTCCCGCATCCCTTTGGCGATGACCAGAGGCCCGGCCACTTTTTTGATCGTGCCAGTACTCAATGTTTTCACCTAGCTTTCCATTTCATATCTGCATATCGTTCTAATCGGGCACAAAGGCAAATCTTCCTTGCCGCCCGCGCTATTTGCCGTCGTTAAAGATAATGTCCGATCCGACCGCCTTTTCCACCGAGCGCTTCACGTTCAGCATGCCCATGCCGGTGTTGCCCAGCACGCCGGGGATCGGGATGATCGCGGGCAATTTCCGTTCGGCCAGCCGCTCCAGTTCTTCGGGCAGCTGGGCCGCCAGGGCTTCGGTGATGTAGATCACCGCGTATTCCCGCTGGGTCAGGCTGTGCAATTGCCGGACGGCTTCCTCCCGGTCGAAAATGGGGAAGACCTCCAGCCCCAGGGCGGCAAAGCCATAGATGCTGTCCCGGTCTCCCATCACTGCGATCCTATACATACATATCCCTCAGCCTTTCCCGGATCATCTCGTCGGGCAGCTGATTGAGCTTGCCGGAAAGGATGATCCGCACCACACCGATCTCGCTGCGCCTTGCCAGAGCATAGGCCAGCAGCGGCCCTACGGTGAAGGGGTTGGTCTTCTGCTCCCGGATGAGCGCCATGATCCGGTCGTCGCACCACTTTTCAAAGGCGGAATTGGATGCCCGCAGATGCTCCGCGGCCTCCCCATAGGGGGTGCTCTCCAAAAAGGCGAACAGCTCCTCCTGCCCGCGGCAGGCGGCGTCGGCCAGGGCGGAAACGTCCAGCGTGCCGCAGGGAGCCAAAGCCTCCTCCAGGAACGCTTTTGTTTTTTCCGTCCTGCACGCCCGCACTGCGATCTTGATATCGGTGGTGGCCGCCAGCAGTTCGGCGTAGCCGATCAGCGTTTCGTTTTTGCTTTCCTTTGCCGCCGCCAGAATGTCGCCAAGGCACGCCCGGTCCAGGATCACGTCGCACCGCTGGCCGTCTTGCTCCTGCAAGAGGGCCTTGTAGGCCGTGTCTGCCGCCTCCGCCATGGCGGGGGGGAGGGCGGAGAAATCGCTCTCCCGCACGCAGCGCAGCAGGGTCTCCGGCGGAATCTCCCCACCGGGGAGGAACACGTCCACCGGCTCCTGCCCGGTGACCACGGATTTGATGGCGGCTTTCAGATTGTTGTACTCGGTGGGGGCGAAAAGCACTCGGAACAGCACGGGATCCTCCGTGAGCTCCCGCAAAAAGGCCCAGGTCTTTTCCTCCTCGTGGGAGAGCATGGCTTCACCCGAACCGCTGTCGTCCCAGCCCTTGTCTTTCAGCTGGCGGAGGCACTCCTCATAGCTGCGGCAGGCCATCAGCTGGTCGATATCCTGCCGGGAGAGCAGCGTCAATTCCCGGGCGCGGATCCTTGCCACCGCGTAAATGTAATCGTCGCTCATGGCTGCGACCCCCTTCCTTTCTCTGCCGATTGTCCGCTCATCCTGCGGCGGGGAACAGCATCCGTCCCGCCAGGTCTCTGAGCTCGCTTTCCCGATCCTCAAAGATGGCCCGGAAGCTGCAATTGACGTCGATGCCGCCGTAGGTCAGCACAAAGCCGCTGGAAAGGTCGATGGGCTCTTTGGAAAGGGTGGTGTCGCTGTGGGGCGCGGCGGCCTTGAGCCTTGCCTCGAAGTCCTGGGGCAGGCGGGCCAGGTCCCGTTCGTTCATGTGCATCTCGCCGACGCCCTCTGCCGCGAAGCGTCCGTATAAAGCGACCAGCGTGTCGAAATACGCTTCGTCCGGGGCGTTTTCCAGCGAGGCCCGGGCGTCGTCCAGAGCCTTGCGGATCAGTTCCTGCTTAAAGGTCAGCAGGGCGTTGCGCCGGGCCAGCTGGGCAGCGGATTCCGCCCGCTGGGTGATGCGTGCGGCTTCCTGCTCCGCCTCCTGCAGCGCAGCCCGGGTGTTTTCCCCGGCCTGTGCCCCTGCCTGTTCCAGGATGCCGTCGGCTTCCTGCCGGGCAGATCCCAGCACCGTGTCGGCCTCCTGCCGGGCGTCGTCCAAAATCTGCCCGATGATTTTCTCCAGAGCTGTCATGGTCATCGTCTCCTTGGGCAGCGATCAAATATTCATGCCGCCGATGCTGGTAATGGACAGGATGGAGATCAGCAGCGCCAGCACGGCGTAAGTCTCCACCATGGCGGGGAAGATCATGGCCTTGCCGAACTGATCGGGCTTCTTGGCCACCAGCGCGATGCTGGAGACAGAGGCCCGGGCCTGCCACTTGGCGGAGATCATGCCCACGATAGCCATGGGCAGGCAGCCCGCCAGATACAGCAGACCCTTTGCCAGGCTGATCTCGGCGCTGCCGCCCAGGATGCCGATCTGGGTGAGGGTGACGAAGCCGATGAGCAGGCCATAGATGCCCTGGGTGCCGGGCAGCAGCTGCAGCACCAGCACCTTGCCGAACTTGCCGGGGTCTTCGGTGACCACGCCGGCGGCGGCCTGGCCGGTCATGCCCACGCCGATGGCGGAGCCGATGCCGCCCATGAGGGCCACCAGCACCGCACCCAACAGGGCAAAGACGATGCCCAGGCTGTCCCAGTTGAAGGAGACGCTTTCCAAGAGAGTTGAAAGATCGTTCATGTTACTTTTCCTCCGTGAATTTAAAATATTTTGTGTGAGCGGCAAAGGGGTTGAATTTTCTCCCGCCGCCCTCATAGAACTTGCCAAAGAATTCCACATACTGCAAGCGGTTGGTGTGCACATATGCGCCCAGCACGTTGATGGCCAGGTTCAGCCCGTGGCCGATGAGGAACACCACCGCGAAGAAGATGGCGCCGCCCACGCCGCCGCCCAGCATGCTGCCCAGCTTGTTGAACACCGTGGCGATGACGCCGGTGGCCAATCCCAGCGCCAGCAGCCGGGAATAGGACAGGATGTCGCTTAGGTAGCCGGAGACGTTGTAGAGCCCGTAGAGGCCCTTGAGCAGCCGTTTGCCGGGATTTTTGGATTCCCGGCCGGCCGTGAGCACGATGCCCACCGCGCCGATCCCCGCGAACACCGCGGCCGCCGTGCCCACCCAGCCCGGCAGGGTGAAGGTGAGGCTCATCATGCTGCGGAACATCTCGGTGGAGAGCAGCAGCAAAATCAGCCCGCCCACCAGGAAGTACCAGAACACCACGTCGTACAGGGCGTCGGCGAATTTCCGCCGCCGGATGAGTAGATATGCCTGCATCCCCAGGCCCGTGAACAGATGGATGATCCCCAGCAGGAAGCTGAACAGCAGCAGCCGCATGGGATCATTCAACGGCACGAACCACAGGGCTGGGATGGTGATCTCCTTGTGGAAGAAGGTCTGGGCGATCACCGGGATGGCGTCGCCGAAGTAGCTGCCGAACAGCACGCCCCAGAAGGTGGTGGAAATGCCGCAGAACAGGAACATCCGCAGATTCTTCTTGAGGCTTTCCTCGATATTCTTAAACTTTGCCAGGATGATCCCACAGCCCAGCACCATCAGCAGCCCGTAGGCCGCGTCAGAGAGCATCAGGCCAAAGAGCACATAGTAGAACAGGCACATCACCGGCGCAGGGTCGGCTTCATACCGGCCGGGCAGGCTGTAACCCTCCACCACGCCCTCCACCGGCGCGGAGAGCAGGTGATTCTTGAGCTTCACCGGCACTTCCTCATCCGGGCCGGGCGTCTCGATCTCCACAAAGGCCGCGAAATTCTCCTCCAGCTCCTTCTCCAGAGCCGGGGCGTCCTCCGCCGGGATATAGCCCGTCAGCTGGAAGGTGTGGGGACTTTGCCATAATTCCCCCAGCACCCGGTATTTTTCCGCCCGCATGGTGTAGTAATCCGCCGCAAAGAGCATCTCCCGCCGCCTGTCCGCCAGGGACGCGATCTCCTGCCGGGCGGCCTCCGCGTCGGCCAGGGCCTGTTCCCGCTGGGTTTCCAATTCCTTAGCCCGTTCGGCGGGGGGCAGTCTGGGGGGCGACGCCGGATAGCTGAAGCCCATGGCCCGCAGCGCACTTTCCACCGGCATCCCGTATTTGGCGTGGCACACCACAAAGACGCAGGTCTGGCTGGTGGAGGCGCTGATGATCTCCGCTTCCACGGCGGGCACCTGGGGCAGGGCGGCGGCCAGCCGCTCTTTGAGCTGCCCTTCGGTGAGCATCTCCGGGAATGAGCCGATGAAAACGCTGGTTTTCTCCGTGCCGATGGACCGCATGGACACGTCCAGCCCCAGCCATGGGGTGAGGGAATCCAGCAGCGCGGAGCACCGCTGGGCCTCGGCCTTGCCGTCGTCGATGCGCTTGCCCAGGGCCAGGATGCGGCCCGCCAGCCGCGCAGTCTTTCCGGCGGAATCCACGGTCTGCCGGTACTGCTCCCCGGTGATGGGCTCCCGGCCCAGGAGCATGGTAGGCAAGCCCTTTTCCGGCGGGGCGATGCTGTCCAGCACGGCCACGGCGTCGGTCAACGTCTTGGCGTTCTTCTCGAAGGTCTGGCGGGCGGCGGCGGTATCGGTCCGGGTGAAGACTTCCTGGGCGGTTTCCGGCGTGGCGATCTCCACCGCGCCCCGGCGCTGCAGCAGCTCCAGGATCGCCTTTCGGTTCTTTTTCAGCGCGTAGATGCTGATGCGCTTCATTTCAAGTACCGCCACGGATCACGCCTCCTTTCCGGCCACGGCCTGTTTGATGGTTTCCACGGTCTTGTCCCAGACGCTTTCGGCTGCCTGCCGGAGGCGGTCTTTTTCATCTTCGGTCTCTCCGGCGGATCGCGCTTTCAGCGCCTCGCCCTGATCGGCCGCCTGCTGGGCGATGGCCCGGGCCTGCCGTTCGGCTGCCTGAGCGCTTTCCTGGAGCAGCGCCCCGGCTTTTTCCTTTGCCTCCCGGAGAAGTTTTTCCTTCTCCGCCTGGGCGTTCTGGAGCAAAGTCCGGGCCTGCTGTTCGGCGTCGCTCAACGCCTGCATGGTTTCTTTTGCCAACCTGCATTCACCTCTGCTTTCGGTGCACAAGTGTCGATCGTCTTCGGGCGCTTGCCGCCCACGGTCAATCGGCCGTCTAACGAATAAGTATATCCTTTTTCCGGGAAAAAGTCAAATGTTCCCCAGACCGCCAAAGGGCCGGATTTTTCCAAAATTTCGTGGATTTTCCCCAGCATATGGCGCGTTTTCGGGGACTGGCGGGCCGGGAGGGAGCCCTTTCAGGTTTTTTGAGATTTTTTGGCAATCTTTTGATTTTTCCACCGGCAGATCGGGCAGGGGAAGCGCCCGATGGAAACGATCTTACCACATTTAACGGAAAAGTAAAATGGGCAAAGGCGGGCGATTGTCTGAAAAAGCCGCCCGGTGGACGGGCGATTATATACGGTTTTGGTCGCCCCAGTCGCACATCTGATCCAGGATCGGGATCAGCGATTTTCCACGCTCCGTCAGGCTGTATTCCACCTTGGGCGGGATCTGCGGATACTCCTTCCGATGGACCAGCCCGTCCGCTTCCAATTGCTTGAGCGTTGCGCTGAGGGTCTTGTAGGTAATGCTGCCGATGTATTTCCGCATTTCGTTGAAACGCACGGTCTGAAATTCCATCAGCGTGTAGAGAATAAACATTTTATATTTGCCCTGGATCAGCGACATGGTGTAATTGAAGCCCGTGTCCTCCAGCCTGCAGTCGGCAATACAGTCTTTGCGCATCATACTTTCCTCCAAGATAGTATCTATCCAAAATGTGCGTACTTGCTTTACGACGAACACCGGCTATAATTATAGCGTAAAGACCTGAGAGCGTCAACCGTGTGTTGACCGACAAAAAACAGCAAAGGAGCAAAGAGCATGAAAAAAGAACTGGGCGTAAATCCGTATCTGTTTCCCATGCCGACCTATATGATCGGCACCTACAATGAGGACGGCACGGTGGACGTGATGATGATGGCCTGGGGCGGTATCTGCGCCGAAGATCGGGTGGCGCTGAATCTGGAGGCCGACCACAAGACCGTGGCCAACATCCGGGCGCGGGGCGCGTTTACCCTGGCGATTCCCGGAACGGATACGCTGGAGGCGTCGGATTTCTTCGGGATCGCCACGGCCAACAAGATGGCAGACAAATTTGAACGCACCGGCCTCCACGCCGCCAAGAGCAGCCGGGTGGACGCGCCGGTCATCGAGGAATATCCCGTCACGCTGGAGTGCGTTGTGGAGAAGCTGGAGGATGAGCCCTACGGTCTGCGTGTGCTGGGGAGGATCGTAAACGTGCTGGCGGATGAAAAGGTGCTGGACGAGCAGGAAAAGATCGACGCGGGCAAGCTGAACGCCTTTATCTTCGACCAGATGCGAAACGGATACTACGCCGTGGGGGAGAAGATCGGTCAGGCGTGGCACAGCGGCGCGGCGCTGATGAAGCAATAAGCTCTGCCCGCCGGCAAAAATAGGAATCACTTTGGCCCGAGGCATGAAAGCGCGCCTCGGGCTTTGCTGTTCGGGAAAGATCGGGCACCGGATACCGCGCCCAGGATTGACACCCCGCCCAAATCGGTGTATACTTTATTAAATTGTAAGATAGCGGTTGTGCCGCGCAAAGGGGTGGGCGTAAACATGAAACGAACAAGCCGTCTGATTGGCCGGCCATTGAGTCTGCTGCTGGTACTTGTGATGGTATTCTCGCTGGCTGCGCCCGCCGCATTTGCCCTGCCCGATACGACAGCCCCACAGCCTGCGGGCACGGATGGCTCCCAGGAGGCGACCGATTCCCTGCTGATCCTCGGTGGACACGCTGCCTACATGAACGGGGACGGCGGCGGCATCTTCGCGCCGGGGCGGGCCTTGAGCCGGGCCGAAGCGGCCCAGGTGCTGTACCGTCTGCTGCGGGAGAAGCCCGCGGCGGCGGCCAGCCGTTTCACCGACGTGAACTCTTCCAGATGGTACGCCACGGCGGTAAACGCTCTGGCGGCGCTGGGCGTGGTTTCCGGCGTGGGCGGCGGCAGATTCCAGCCCAATCGCGCGGTGACCCGGGCCGAATTTGTCACCATGGTCTGCGGGTGCTTCACGCTGCCCGAAGGTACCGGGACATTCCGGGATGTGCCGCCGACGCACTGGGCATACAAAAATATCGCAAAGGCCGCGGACGCGGGGTGGATCAACGGCAAGGGCAACGGCATCTTTGATCCCAACGGCCCCATCCTGCGGTGCGAGGTGGCGGTGATCCTCAACGCGGCGCTGGGCCGTACCAACAGCCCGGCCTATGCGGCGGATCGCGACGTGCAGAAATTTATCGACGTCCCCGTCACCCATTGGGCGTATCTGGCCATCACGGAGGCCGCCCAGCCGCCTGTCCAGCCGGTGGATGTGCCTATCCTGATGTACCACCATTTTGTGGAGGATCCGGCGGAAGCGACCACCAAGGACATCATGACCCGGGCGCAGTTTTCCCGGGAAATGCAGCTGCTGGCCGAAAACGGGTACACCCCGGTGCTGATCGAGGATCTGATCGCCTTTGTCGAGGACGGCAAGCCCCTGCCCGAGAAGCCGGTGTGCCTGACCATCGACGACGGCTACCGCAGCGCATACGAGATCGCGTACCCGATCCTGAAACGGTACGGCTTCAAGGCGACGCTGTTTCCCATCGGCGTGTCGGTGGGGAAGAGCACCTATAAGGATACGGGCTACCCGGTCATTCCGCATTTCACTTTCGCCCAGGCCGGGGAGATGGCCCGCTCCGGATTGGTGTCCATTCAGAGCCATTCCTATGACTTGCATCAGACGGACTTCCTGGAATCGGGCGGGGTGATCCGCGCCACGGCGGTGTGGGATCGGCAGGAGAGCTTCGGCCAATACTATGCGGCGGTGTGCGGAGATCACCAGCAATTCTGCCAGGAGATGGAGCCGGTCACGGGACAGCCGGTGGTAGCGCTGGCCTATCCCCATGGCTCGTATGATTCCCTGGCGGAAAGTATCTTCCGCGCCCTGGGCGTGCAGGCGACCCTGGCCATCAGAAACGCGAAGGCCCATCTGGTCCCCGGGGATTCGGAAACCCTGTACCACCTGAACCGATTTTACATGACCCCGGGACTGACCGATGGGGAATTTCTGGCCATGCTGCGGTGAAAAAGATTTTTCTGGAAATTTGTACTTGACTTCTGAAAGAAGCTGTTGTATAATATCGACTGTCGCCCGAACTGATCGGGCGGATGGCCCGGTAGTTCAGTTGGTTAGAACGCTAGCCTGTCACGCTAGAGGTCGACGGTTCGAGCCCGTTCCGGGTCGCCATGCTGCTATGGCTCAGGCGGTAGAGCGCATCCTTGGTAAGGATGAGGTCTCCAGTTCGAATCTGGATAGCAGCTCCAGAAAGTGCTGTGCTCGAAAGAGCATGGCACTTTTTGTTTTGGGAGACCTCATCCTTTCTCGCGCGAAAGCGCGGGGGCTTGGGGCGCAGCCCCATATTAAACGGCGCAGGGTCCCCGAAAATGCGCAGCATTTTTGGGGTGAATCGGTCTCCAGTTTGAATCTGGATAGGCGGGGCAAAAAATCAATTTGTTAGTAACGTGTTAGTAACCGATGCCTTTCCAATTTCTCCAATCAACGCCGCACTAACCCAAATTATACTTCTAAAGCTATTTTGCGTAATCTGCCATTTTCTGACTGCGGATGCGACCGCATATTGCAGAAAACGGCATTATTCCGACATGAAAGAGTCGAAAAGGAGCCCTTTTGTGGGACATCCTGCCGTTTGAAGGTACCTTTTTAGCAAAAAAGGGTTGAAGAAATAGTCCGCTTGTGTTATAATTCTTTGAACAGTAGGTCTATAAGCGCTTTTGTGGCATAGGTTAAGTGGTTGTGTGACGAGCTTCCGCCAAATCACTTGTAGTGCTTTTGTATTGTGTAACATCGTAGGGGAAGACAGTTAGAAGTTTTTTGTGGGAGTCCCGTTATGTTGGTCGAACTTCTCTGATGCAGAGCAGAAGGAGATGCCCGGCGAATGAAAAGAATATTGATCACCGGTGCCAAAAGCTATATCGGAACGTCGTTTGAGAGGTATATACAGAAGAATTATCCTGAGCAGTATGAGATCGACACTGTGGATATGACCGACGGAAGTTGGCGGGAAAAGAGTTTTGCCGGTTTCGACAGCGTTTTTCATGTGGCAGGGATCGCACATCAAAAAGAGAATAAAGAGAACGGACATCTATATTACGAAATAAATCGTGATTTAGCGATTGAAGCTGCCAGTAAAGCAAAAGCTGACGGTGTCCGCCAATTTCTTTTTCTTAGTTCGATGAGCGTCTATGGAATGGATACCGGAACGATAACTGCAAAAACCATTCCAATTCCAAAAACCAATTACGGCATTTCCAAACTTCAGGCAGAAGAGAAAATTGCGGAAATTGCATGCGACTCTTTCCTTTTCTGTGTTTTACGCCCGCCGATGGTTTACGGAAATGGATGCCGAGGTAATTTCAATTTCATTAGGGAATTTGCTTTAAAATTACCTGTATTTCCGAAAATAGATAATCGACGTAGCATGATCTATATTGATAATTTATGCGCATTTGTTGAGCGCTGTGTGGAAGGTGAAGCGGCAGGAATTTTCTTTCCTCAAAATCCTGACTACGTTCGAACCGATGATATGGTGAAAAAAGCTGCTGCTGCGATCGGACGGAGTGTCCACTTAAGCCCTTTGCTTGGATTGACAGTACGTTTACTGATGCCGTTTAGTAATAAACTTCAAAAAGCTTTTGGATCATTGATTTATGAAAACATGGGTCGCGATCTGACTTATCCTTCGATTGGTTTTGAAGATTCAATCACATTTAGTATGGGGGATCGATCTGCATGAACGTCACTTTTATTGCTGGGTATTTTCCCCCAGAACAAAGCGCGGATGTACGGCTGAATTATGATTTGGTATGCGGTCTTGCCGAACGCGGAATCAAGACAACCGTTATTGTCCCATATCCTACGCGGGGAGTTCCGGAAAAAATGAACAAGGAGTTCATAAATAAACCCTGCGAACAAGTTTCGGAAAATCTTACAATTATCCGGGTGGGGAAGCCAGGTACCTACCATCAAGGACTTATTAGACGTGGGCTTGATTTTGCAATAAAAACATTCCGCCAGTATTGGGTAGCTAGGAAAATGCAAACAGACGTATATGTTGTAATCAGTACACCTCCGTTTCTCGGATATGTAGCAGCTTTGCTGGCAAAAAAGCATAAGGTCATTTTCAAACTTCAGGATATGTTTCCTGACAGCTTGTTCCACTTCAAGAAAATCAACAGTAATAGTTTTGCTGGTAAGATTCTAAAAAAAGCAGAAAGATGGGTATACAGAAGGGTTACAACGATCGTTGCTGTTTCTGATGACATTAAGCACTCTTTGATAAAAAAAGGTGTTCCTGAAGAGAAGATTGATGTCATATTCGACTGGGTGGACGAAAAGAAATGCTTCCCTGTTGCCCGTGAAAAGAATTGGCTTTTTGACAAATTCAACTTGCCGGTAGATGATTTCTACGTCTGCTATGCTGGAAACATCGGGTTTATGCAAAATATTGGAACCATTGTCAAAGCGGCGGAAATCCTATCACAAAAGGAAGAACCGATACGGTTTGTGATTATCGGTGACGGCTCGTGGAAAGCGGCCCTTGATGAAATTCTCTCGAAGGGGAACCATAATAATATTTTTTGCTTTCCCATGCAGCCGACTGATTCTATTGCCTATGTTTATAGTCTTGGGGATATTGGAATCGTTTCTCTCAAGCCCGATATTACCCAGATTGCCCTGCCGTCGAAGACGTGGGATATTCTGTCAGCCGGAAGACCTGCAATATGCGAGATAGACCGTTACAGCGGCCTTTGCAGTATTATTGAGGGTGAAGGGTGTGGCCGCTGTGTGGCGCCCGGAGACGCAGAAGGTATGGCTGAGGCAATTCTGAAATTATATTGTGACCGGGACTCTCTGATCAAAGCCGGAAACCGAGGTAGAAGATACATTGAAACCAATCTGACAAAGGATTGCCAAGTACAAAAATACGTGGATAGAATACATTCGATAAGATAAAAGACGGGGGTAGAAACATGTCACACTTCAAAGATGCAACATTAATGATCACCGGCGGCACAGGTTCTTTCGGCAATACGGTGCTGAAACACTTTCTGACTTCGGACATCGGAGAAATCCGCATCTTCTCCCGTGATGAGAAGAAGCAGGATGACATGCGGCACGACCTGCAGGTGCGTTTTCCAGAATACGCGGGAAAGGTGCGCTTTTACATAGGCGACGTGAGAAATCCCCGCAGCGTGCAGGATGCAATGCACGGGGTGGACTATATCTTCCACGCCGCGGCGCTGAAGCAGGTGCCGAGCTGCGAGTTCTTCCCGATGGAGGCCGTGCGGACGAATGTGGAAGGCACAGACAACGTGCTGCACGCGGCGATCGATGCTGGGGTGAAGCGCGTGGTGTGCCTCTCGACGGATAAGGCGGCGTACCCGATCAACGCGATGGGGATCTCGAAAGCGATGATGGAGCGCGTGATCTATGCAAATGCGAGAGTGGCTGCGGAGCGCAGCGGGACGGTGATCTGCTGCACCCGATATGGAAACGTGATGTGCAGTCGGGGCAGCGTGATCCCGCTGTTTATTGACCAGATTAAAGCCGGAAACCCCATCACGATCACAGACCCCAATATGACGCGATTCCTGATGAACCTCGACGAGGCGGTGGATCTGGTGCAGTTCGCGTTTGAGCACGCAAACTCCGGTGATCTTTTCATCCAGAAAGCCGACGCGAGCACGATCGGAGACCTGGCAAAGGCTGTACAGCAGTTGTTCGGCGATACGGGGACGCGGATCATCGGAACGCGGCACGGGGAAAAGCTCTACGAAACGCTGATGACGCGGGAAGAACGTCTCCGCAGTGAAGATATGGGCAATTACTACCGTGTTGTGGCGGACAGCCGGGATTTGAATTATGACAAGTTCTTTGTTAAAGGCGAAGTGCAAACGATGGCAGAGGAAGCGTATACCAGCCATAACACGAATCGTTTGGATGTGGAAGGAACTGTCCGTAAGATCCTGACGGCAGAGTACGTGCAGGAAGCATTGGGGATGAACACATGAAAAAAGTTTTGGTCATGGGATCTGCTGGAATGGCGGGTCACCAGATTTCTTTGTATTTGAAGGAGCAGGGATATGCTGTCGAGGGTTTTTCTTTGGAAAAGAATCCTTTGGTGGACGGCTTTGTTGGGGATGCTACGAACTTTCCGTTTGTGCGGGAAATCGTTACGATAGGCAAATATGATTTTGTTATCAACTGTATCGGGATTTTAAACCAAGCCGCGGAGAATCATCATGGGAATGCGATTCTTCTTAATACATACCTGCCGCATTTTTTAGCAGAGGTCACACATGATCTTCCAACTCGTGTGATTCACATGAGTACAGACTGTGTTTTTTCCGGGAAGCGTGGGGGGTATGCAAAAGACGATCTTCGCGACGGAGAAACGTTTTATGATCGCACGAAAGCATTAGGAGAACTGGAAGACGAGAAAAATACGACGCTGCGTAATTCTATTGTTGGCCCCGATGTAAATGAAAACGGGATTGGCTTGCTGAACTGGTTCATGAAGCAAAGGGGAACGATCAACGGTTACACTGGAGCGATTTGGACGGGGCAGACAACTTTGCAGCTTGCAAAAACGATGGACTATGTGATGCAGCGTGGAATCACTGGACTATATAATGCCGTGCCAGAAGAACCCATCACGAAATATGAATTGCTGAAACTTTTCAATCACTATCTGAGAAATGATTCTTTGGTGATCAAGCCGGTAGAAGGTGTGTGCTTGGATAAATCGCTTATTCCTACGCAGCTTGACGGTTCGTTTATGATCCCCACTTATGACGTGATGGTGCGAGAGATGGCGGATTGGATTCTCGCACACAGACAGCTTTATCCGCACTATGATCTATAAAGGAGAAAACATGGGAAAGCTGAAATTGATGACAATCGTCGGAACACGGCCAGAAATTATTAAGATGTCCGAGATCATCAAAAAGTGCGATCTCTATTTTGACCATGTCCTCGTACATACAGGGCAGAATTATGACTATACGCTGAATCAGATCTTCTTTGAGGAACTTGGCCTGCGGGAGCCGGATCATTACCTGGGCGTTGTTGGGAATAATCTCGGGCAGACAATGGGTAATGTAATTGCAAAGTCCTATGAGTTGATGCAGGAAGTCAAGCCCGATGCATTGATCGTCCTGGGTGACACAAATTCCTGTCTGTGCGTAATTTCCGCAAAAAGGCTGAAAATCCCTGTGTTTCATATGGAGGCCGGCAATCGCTGCAAAGACGAAAACCTTCCTGAAGAGGTAATTCGCCGTATCGTAGACGTCACGAGCGATGTGAATCTCTGTTATTCTGAACACGCGAGGCGGTATATTTTGGAATCGGGTGTACGGCCGGAATACACATTCGTGGTGGGCTCACCGATGGCGGAGGTCTTTTCAAAGTGCAGAGAGAAGATCGCAGCGAGCGAGATTTTGAACTCGCTGAACCTTGAGCCAAGAAAGTACATCCTGCTCTCCGCACATAGAGAAGAAAATATCGACAACGAGAGCAACTTTCTAAGTCTGATGAGTGCGGTCAACGCGATTGCAGAGCGTTATGATATGCCGATCCTGTACAGTTGCCACCCGCGCTCGAAAAAATATATCGAGGAGAGAGGTTTTCAATTCGACCGAAGAGTGATCCAACATCAGCCGCTAGGTTTTTTTGATTATAACAAGTTGCAGCAGAACGCATTCTGTGTCGTTTCGGACAGCGGAACACTGCCGGAAGAGAGCGCATATTTTGGCTTTCCTGCGGTCTCAGCTCGGACGAGCACCGAGCGTCCGGAGGCGATGGACAAGGGCGTGTTTGTGATCGGATCCATCACGGCGGAGCGGGTGGAACAAGCGGTGGACTTAGCCGTTTTCATGTATGCAAACGGGGACATGGCGGAGAAGGTACCTGCGTACACGGATGAAAATGTTTCTGCAAAAGTCGTGAGGATCATTCAAGGCTATACCGGTGTCGTCAACAAAATGGTGTGGAGAAAGTAAATGGCAAAAGTTTTATTCCTCAATCCATATTATTATCCCGGGTTCCGTTCGGGCGGGCCTCAGCGGACGTTGATGAATATTGCGGATGCTTTCGGCGAACAACAGGAGATTTATATCCTTACCCAAAACTGCGATTTTGGCAGTTCAGATAGCTACGATGTGGAGACGCACAAATGGATCCGTGTCGGAAACGCCAATGTAATGTACCTACCACCAAAGGAATACAATATACTCTCTATAAAGAAATATTCCAAAGATTTCGAGAAGGTTTACGCTTGCGGTTTGTTTTGCGGATGCACGATAAATGCATTACTTTTGCACAAGTTGAATCCGTCTCAAAAGCTATATGTTGCACCGATGGGGGTGTTTTCTGAAGCGGCAATTGCATCGAAAGCGCCGAAAAAGCGAAGTTTCTTGTTTGTTTTTAAGCACTGTGGATTCTTCAAGAACATCGTGTGGTCTTTTACATCTAAAATGGAAATATTAGATGCAAAAAAAGTGCTTGGAGATGCAGCAATCCAGGAGTATATCATTGCTGAAGATTTGCCCCGGATGATTGATTTTGAAACGCAGCTAAGAAGAGCAAGATCGCAGGACATACATCCAGGCGAACCCCTGAAAATTGTCTTTTTATCAAGGATTTCTCCTCAAAAGAACTTGGACTTTTGTGCTGAAATATTGAGAGAAATCAAAGATATAGACATTTACTTTGATATTTACGGAACGATTGAGGATAAGAGTTATTGGGATAAGTGCAGCGGTTTTCTGGATCAATTGCCGCATAATATTCACTATAGGTATTGCGGTGAAGTAACCCCCGAAAATGTGATCGACACTTTCTCAAAATATGATGTGTTTCTGTTCCCAACAAAAGGGGAAAATTTCGGCCATGTGATTTATGAGGCACTTGCTGCCGGGTGCGTGCCAATTATCAGTGATAGGACGCCATGGCAGGACTTGGAAGAAGCCAAATGCGGTTATGTTTTGCCGCTGGTGGAGCCGAATGCATTTAGAAAGGCGATCCAGAGTCTTGCTGTAAGGAAAGCAGAAATCAAAGAAATGAAAATCAATGCCGTTGAATATACGCGTGAAAAGAGGAGTAGGGCAATTAAGGAATCCGGATATATGCAAGTGTTTTTGTGATAAAAGTGCTCCAAGGTGGGGATGGTATGGGAAAGAAGATTTCTAAAATCAATCTGATACTTATTAATGCATTTCTTGTGCGAATCATTGTGCTGATTTGTATTGTTGTCTTAGCAGATATGCTTCCGGCTTATGGGCTGCGCGGAAACTTTGTCGAGGCCGATGATTACCGCTATGAACAGGGAGCGGTCGAGTATGCTCATTCTGCAGAAGGATTGATCGATGTTGAAACATTTACGGAAATATTTGACTCTATGGGAGATCATACCGGGCACCACTTATTTAGCTTGCCGGAGTTTATTTCTTGGTCTCCACTTTGGTATTGGAT
The DNA here is from genome assembly GCA_947631855.1 of uncultured Clostridia bacterium. Lineage (GTDB taxonomy): Bacteria > Bacillota > Clostridia > Oscillospirales > Acutalibacteraceae > Acutalibacter. The sequence continues at coordinate 36,495 of CANRMX010000011.1, forward strand.
CGTCTGCATTTTGGTCTATATAACCAAATGGCGATGGTCCATTCGTATTCTGAATATTTTGCTGGTGACTTTTTCCGTTAAATTCGTGTATAAACTCACGCAATATGTTTATGGTGAGAAAACAGCATTATTGGCCGCCAATCTCATGGCGTATTTGCCTTATATTGTGCTTTTTTCCTGCTTTTCTTACAAAGATTGCCTCATCATGTTTTGCACCTTTTTCCTGTGGTATTTTTTTGTTAAAAGGAAATACGAGGGTAGCAACACATGGCAAGACTATTCGGGTGTTGTAATTTGTACAGTACTTCTTTTCTTAACCAGAAGCGGGTTGAGTTTTATTCTTCTGGGCATTTTGCTGGTGTATTATTATTTTGACAAAATATGTGATGTCATAAAAGATGGAATAAGAGGCCTCAAAGAAAACAGGAGATTCAATAAAAAACTCGTAGGATTGGCTGTAATATTCGTTCTTGTGTGCGTCCTGGTAGTTCTGTACCGAGCTCCTTTAATGCGGAAGTTTGCTGCATATATTACGAACGATAACAATTTCGAGGGGCTGGGGTTTGGAGCTTTAGCTAAGATCCGTAGCTTTAAGGACATATGGAAGCTTCCGTTGACATTGACACTTGCTATCCTGCAACCAATCGGATTTGATGGAGGAATAGCGTCATGGGGTAACCTCATCAGTGTTGTGAACATTGTGATGTGCCCTGTTGCAGTTGGATGTTTACTATACATCATCCGACGGGATAAACCGGATAGGCCGTGTTTTTGGTTTATGATGCTGTATTACATGATCAGTGCAGTACCGTCTGTACTGATTTTCAGGCATCTGTTCAGCGTCTTGCCGATACCTTTAATTGCTTGCAGTGACTTTCTTTCGAGAGCCAGTGCAAAGCAGAGAAAATGGTGGATGGCCTTGTCTGGATGTTTGATGCTCGCAGTAGCAGCGGTATTTGTTTTTACATAAGCGCACGGTATATGAGCTCTTGATGATTCGGACAAAAAGGGGTATTGCCTTTAAGTCGGAGTCGGGTGGAAATAAGGGTGATTTATGTTGTACGATATTCTTAAAATTGGGGTTGTTTTTTTACTCCGCACAATTTTGAAAATTTTCTGGATTCTCCCTGTTAAACAGAACCGAATATTGTTTTTCAGTTTTTTTGGGAAACAATATTCTGATAATCCTAAATACCTTTGTACGGAATTATCCGCACGATCTATGGAGTATGAGATCGTTTGGGCGTTGAACGATCCAGAAAAATGGAAGGCATACATACCGCAAAGTTATAAAGTGATACCTGCCAAAGGCATGCGGTTTCTTCTCTATGCTTTAACAGCTAAAGCAGTTGTTACAAACAGCAGCATCTCCTCTTATATCCCGATTCGGAAAAGCCAGATTCTCTTGGAAACATGGCACGGAGGCGGCGGACTGAAAAGATGTGACCCAAATGGCACATATGATAAGTTCACGTTTATGATTGTTGGGAACGAGGTGAGCGGCGTGGTGGAAAGTAGCCGCTTTGTCACAGAAGAACTTTTCAAAAAATCTTTTGGATATACAGACTGTGACTTTATCCGTTCCGGAATGCCGCGAAACAGCATTTTATATACGAACAACGACGAGATACGCCAAAAAGTTTATGACTACTTTGGTGTGGAGGACATAGAAAATACAGCGTTGCTTCTATATGCGCCAACGTTTAGAAATTCTTTTCAGAATGCAGTCTTCCTTCAATCGGAAGAAAAATTGGACACGGTAAGTTTACTGAATAAGCTTGAAAAGAAGTTCCAAAAGAGATTTCTCTTGCTATTTCGTGCGCACCATTCTTTTGCCGAAGGTTTTTCTGACACAGATTATCTTGACGCGACAAATTATCCAGATGTCCAGGAACTGCTGTATGCGTCCGCAGTGCTGCTCACGGATTATTCTTCATGTATGTGGGACATGAGCCTGATGAAAAAGCCGATATTCCTTTATACGCCGGATCTGAATGATTATTTAAGCGAAAAAGGTTTTTATTGTGATTTTTTGAATTTGCCTTTTCCTATTGCAAGAGATCAGGCCACTCTGGAAAAAAACGTTTCCGAATTTGATCAAGTCTCCTATGTGAAAAAAGTGGGGGCATATCTGAGTGAAATGGGAAGTTATGAAAGCCCTGATTCGGCAAAAAAAGTTTGTGACTGGTTAGTAAATAGAATGCAAGCTAAATAGCATACAGTCAGTATAACGTGCAGGAGGGTACTAAAAAATGACAATCGGACTGATACTTTCCGGTGGCATCGGAAGTCGGATGGCGACAAACGGAATTCCAAAACAGTATCTTTCACTCTGTGGTCATCCTATCATATCCTACTCTCTACAAACATTTGACGCCCACCCCAGCATTGCAGAAATGGTGATCGTTGCGGACAAGATCTGGCAGGAGCAGATCACAGAATGTATAGATCGAAGTCACATAACAAAGCCTGTTTTCTTTGCTGATCCGGGTGAGACGAGGCAGTACTCTATATTCAACGGACTCAAAAAAATTGTACAATCGTGTACGAATACGGATTATGTGATTATCCACGATGCCGCACGGCCCCTGGTCAGTGGGAAACTGATCTCCAGGTGCCTCGGTGCGTTGTTCGGCCATGACGGAGTGATGCCCGTACTGCCAGCGAAGGATACCTTTTATTTAACGGATGGGCACGGGAAAGTTGTCCAGCTTTTGAACCGTTCCGCGCTGGCGGCGGGGCAGGCACCGGAAGCCTTTGTATTTCAAAAATATTATGAAGCCCATCTGAAAACACCTCGAAAAGAGTTGTTGAAGATCAACGGAAGTACAGAGATTGCTGTGTTGAACGGGTTTGATATCGTGACAGTCGATGGGGACGAACGCAATATCAAAATCACAACCTCAAGCGATCTCACTTTGGCAGAGCAGTATATGAAAGAGGCGAAGAGATGAAAGCGCTGGTATTGGAAGATATAGGAAAGCTTGAGTATAAAGATGTACCAGACCCGTCTGTGGGATCCGGTGAGGTACTGCTGAAGGTACAAGCCTGCGGCATTTGTTCCAGCGACATCCCTCGGATATTTACAACGGGCACTTATCATTTCCCAACAGTCCCGGGGCATGAGTTCGCTGGAGAAATCATTGCATGCGGACCAGGGGTGGACAAAGGACTGATCGGACGTCGTGCCGCAGTGTTTCCTCTTTTGCCCTGTGGAAAATGCGATTCCTGCCGAGAAGAGGAATACGCCCGATGCTCTGATTATAATTATTTTGGTTCCCGCTGCGATGGGGCCTTTGCAGAGTATATTGCGGTTCCTGTTTGGAATCTTGTACTCTGTTCGGACCGAATACCGTATTCGACGGCGGCCTTGTGTGAGCCGGCCTCTGTTGCCAAGCACTGCGTGGATGCGGGAAAAATTCGAGTTGGGGAGACTGTTGCCGTTATAGGGACGGGGACGATTGGGCTGCTAGCGGCATTGTGGGCCAAGATTCAGGGCGCGGAAAAGGTGATCACAGTAGGAAGGTCGGACAAGTGTTTTGCCTTTGCCAAGTCTTTGGGAATAGACTGTACCATTGATTCTTCCCGAGACGATTCCCTAAATCAGCTTCTGAATCTCACGCAGGGCAGGGGTGCCGATGTGGTCCTCGAATGTGTGGGCAGGCCTGAGGCAATCAGCAACGCTATACTTTACGCCAAAAAAGGCGGTCGGGTCGTGCTGACAGGCAACCCTTACGGAGATATTTGCCTCAACAAGGATGTGTACTGGAAGATCCTGCGAAACGAACTCACGGTGACAGGGACCTGGAATTCCAGCTACAAGTCCTCCGTTAATAATTGGCGTGAGACAGTGGAGGCTCTGGAGACCGGGAGGCTGCATATAGATCGACTCATCACGCATAAATTTCCGTTGGAGCGGTATAAAGAAGCCCTTGATACGGTGCGGAATCCGGGGATTTTCTCATTAAAAGTGATGTTTGAGCCAGAGGGAGGAAAAGTATGAACAAAGCAAAAATATCCGTTTCCATGATGTGTTCAAACCTGGTGGACCTGAAGCGGACTGTGGAGATTTTTGAAGAAGAACATATAGAGTATCTGCATATTGATGTAATGGACGGCAGTTTTGTACCAAATTTTGGCTTGGGTTCAGATTATATTCGGGGACTGAGAGAGTTGACGAATATCCCGCTGGATATTCACATGATGGTGACGTCTCCGGAATACAAATTCCGTTGGATTGGAATACGGGAAACGGACATCGTATCGATCCACTACGAGAGTACCACGCAGATTCAACGGGCGTTGGACTGGCTGGCAGAGATAGGGTGTCGGCGCTTCCTGGCAATTAATCCGGCGACGCCCATCTATGTTTTGGAAGAAGTACTAGATTATATAGATGGAATCAATTTACTAATGGTAAATCCAGGCTTTGCCGGGCAGAAGATCGTGCCAAGCACATTGAAAAAAGCGGAAAAGCTGATGTTGTTTTTGAAAGAGCACGGCAAGGAAGATATTCAGGTTGAAGTAGATGGAAATATAACGTTTGAGAACGCGAGTAAACTTCGGCATATCGGGGCAGACATTTTTGTCGCAGGGACGTCGAGCGTATTTCTCGGTGCAATAGATTCTTACAGGAAAAACATTCTGGAGTTAAAAAAAGCCATAAATTAATAAGCTGCCGCAAAAAGATAGCCTAGGGGAAGGAGTTGCCCGAGCGAGATTCTTTCGTAAGCTTAGAATACATGGATCAAGAAGGAGAGAATGTATATGAAGGGACGAGGCAAGTATTCGGAATTAACAAAGAATATGCTCGTGCTATTCATAGGGAATCTCTCTTCTAAAGTATTGGTTTTTTTACTGGTCCCGATATACACACGTGTGTTGTCCAGCGCAGAATATGGGGTGTACGATCTGTCTGTATCTACGGCTCAGATGATTTTTCCCATTTTATCCCTCAATATTATCGATTGTATTTTACGGTTTGCGCTGGATAAAACGAAAGACGCAACAGAAGTTTTTCGGATCGCACGGATGATCGTTTCGATTAACTGCGTGTTAGCCGGGATATGTGCGTCTCTTATTTTCTTTTTGAGCCCGCAAAATGAGATCAAGGAACACATTTGGCTGATCCTTCTGTATTACATCTTCTATTCCTATAATCAGATGTTTCTACAAGTGGTAAAGGCCATTGACCGTGTAAGCGCAATTGCAGCGACTGGGTTTGTCAGTTCCATTGTTCTTTTTGGCACCACTTTCCTTTTTCTCTTTCCTATGCAGCTGGGTTTAAAGGGCTTTTTCCTATCCAACATATTGAGCCAGTGCTCGTCGTTCGTAATGTATCTATTTGCTTGTAGGTCAATATGGATTCACAAGTTGCGTAAATCTACATGGGACAAGATGCTATGTCTCAGTATGTTGAAGTATTCCGTACCCTTGATTGCGATAACGCTTTGCTGGTGGGTAAACAGTAATGCGGATAAATACGTAGTTTTAGCTTTATGCGAAGTTTCCGTAACGGGCTTACTAGCGACTGCATACAAAATCCCCAATGTGTTAAGCGTGCTGTCTGGGATTTTTACACAAGCATGGCAGATTACAGCAATTAAGGAATATGATGCCCAAGAAGAAACCGGAGCATTTTATACTTCTGCTTTTTCCAAACTTAATTTTGTAGCTTGTTCCGGTATAGCAATTTGCATTCCTTTGACAAAAATATTCGCCACGATTCTTTTCGCAAAAGAGTTTTATGAGGCATGGACATTTGTTCCTTTCCTGTTGGTAAGTGTTCTATTTACAGTAGCATCCGGATTTCTCGGTCCGATTTTAACCGCAGGCTATCAAGTTAAAATGATCACGATCTCCGGGTTAGTCGGAATGATTCTCAATGTGGTGCTGAATATAGGGCTTACTCTTTTAATAGGGCCACAGGGCGTTGTAATCGCTACAGCCATTTCGAGTTTCGCTATTTTTTTCGTTCGCTTATATGCGATGAAGGGCAAAGATTTTCATTTCGGGAAAAGGAACGGCTTTGCCTGGTGCTTGGTTGTGCTCTCTGCAGTCAGTTATGTGTTTTTTGATTTTGAATGGATCAGTCTGGTATTAAGTTTACTCACGATCGCCCTTTTTTCAAAGGATATTCAAGACACATTTATGATGCTTAAAAAAGCAATATCTGCTCAGAGGAAGTAGATAAGTACTGCACCTCTCCCATCATTCCCTCCACACTTTCTCGCCCGAGTTCAGATTTCTATTTTCCCCCCGCTTGCCCTCTCTTTCAGAATGATTACTCTCAACATCATTCTGAAAGGGGGGAAGCTTTGTTTTTTGCGCAACTTATTGAACTCTATCCCTTGACACCCCCGAATAAAAGTTCTATAATAAATCAGAAACTTCGTTCCCGGACCTGGACCCCGTTGCAATCCGGGAGAAAATCAGGTATAATCAAAAGGGCTGTAAGGCTTGCCGCCCGCAGGTCGATCCGTTCACCGACTGGGCAAGCTGTTATCAGAGATCGCCGGCGCGTCTGAACGCACGCTCGGGGATTAGGCGCCGCGCTGCTGGGAGGCTGTTATGGGTGCAGAGGGCAAAAAATATGAACCGCTCCAAATTCCCGCCCGTCGGCCCAGCCCGGACGGGCAGCCTTCCGCGCTGCCGAAAAGCGGGGAGAACCCGCCCTCCGGCGACGGTCTGTTCTACGAGATCGACTACGACGCCTCACCCATCGAGGGCGTGGGGAAGTATGTTCTAAAGCCCGAGCCCATCCGGCCGCCCAGCCGGGACGCCCTGCGGGACCGCTTCTATCAAATGCGGGAGCTGGCCCGCCGGGAGCACCTGCCGTTCCTCAATGCCTCCCGGTTTTACGATCAGCGGGTGCAGCGGGAGAACGCCCGCATCTTCTACAAGCAGGCGGTGTTCATGGCGGATCTTGAAGACGACTATCCCGACGAAGCGCCTTTTTCCGCCTATTTCCCGGACTATCAGCGGATGGGCTACGAGCAGCTGCGCACCTATTTCACCTGGCGCGCCCGGGTGCGGCGGGGCGAGGTGCGGCCCATCCCGCTGTCCTATGGATTCCTGTACATCTACGAGCTGCTGAACAATATCGGCGTGGCTGATCCCCAGGAGGGGCTGGAGCGGCTGATGGACTTCTGGCTGGCGTTTCGGGCATTCGAGCCGGATGTGGACAAATACGTGCCGCGGTGGCTGCGGGATTATCACATCTATTATCCGCTGGACCATACCTTCCGGGAATTCGCGGAGTCCCGGGGGCTCACCGAACGCTACCCGGAGCTGGCCGGGCAGGGCGAACCATTTGCCCGGCTGTGCAGCCTGTCCCGCTACGACGTGCGTAGATCCGGCTTTTTCGCCGGGGAGACGGCTGCCCTGCTGGCCGAAGGTATCCTTCGGGTGATGGGGCAGGTGCGTGGGGCGCTGCAAGCTGCCGGCATCGCCCTGGAGGGCTCGCTGTTCTATCCCGTGAAGCAGAACGCCCCATGGACGCCCTTTAAGGGCGCGCTTTTTCATGATTGGCTTCGCCAACCCGACAGAAAGATTCAGCTTTCGGAGGACGAATTGTACCTGTGCAGCGGGCACAAATGGTACCGCAACACGGCGCTCTCCACGGACAAAGGGCGGCGGCTGGTCGGGTATGTGATGAAGGAGACCGAGGCCGTTTTGCGGCGGGCGATGCACTATAAATACAAACTCACCGCCAACGTGGATTCCGTCGATCCGGGGCTTCTGGCGGCCCTGCAAAAGGCGGGGCTTTCGCTGGAAACCATCGTGGAGCAGGCCGCGCTGGCGTATTATCGGGAGGCCACCAAGGTGGTGGTGGCGGTGGATGCTTCTTCTCTCAACCGCATCCGCCAGGAGGCCATGGCCACCCAGGCGGCGCTGACGGTGGAGGAGGAACCCGCTCCGCCGCCGGTGTATGCAGCCGTGGAACTGACCCCCGCTTTGCCGGATTCCGGCTGGGACGCGCTGCGGGAGGCCCTCAGCGATGCGGAACGGGCTGTGCTGGCATCGCTGCTCCGTGGGGAGAGCCTGGCGGCGGTGGCAGCGCGGCAGGGCATGATGCCGGAGGTGCTGGCGGACGGGATCAACGAAAAGGCTGTGGACACGGTGGGCGACAGCCTGCTGGACGGAGAACTGGCGCTCTATGAAGACTATCTGGAACCGGTCAAAGGAATGCTGGAGGGAATGGTGAAGGAATGACGCAGCAGGTACCTGTACGGATCGCGAATATTTTGATCAACGCCCTGAAAAGCGGCGTGGTGCCTCGGGTGGGCCTGGAATACATCACGGTGGGCCGCACCCAGGAGATCGCCGCCATTCTCCGGGACATCGAGATGATCGAGGAGGGCGGCGCGTCTTTCCGCTTCATCGTGGGCAAATACGGCAGCGGCAAGAGCTTCCTGCTCCAGACCATCCGCAACTACGCCGTGGCCAAGGGCTTTGCGGTGGTGGATGCGGACCTCTCTCCCGAGCGCCGGTTTGCTGGCACCAAGGGGCAGGGGCTGGCCACCTATAAGGAGCTGTTGCGCAACCTGTCCACCAAATCCAAGCCCGATGGCGGCGCCCTGCCGCTGATTTTAGAGCGTTGGATCTCGGGCATCCAGGCCGGGGTGAAAGCCGAGACCGGCGCGGAGGGTGCGGAATTTGACGCGCTGGTGGAGCAGAAAATTTACGCCGTGGCGAGTTCGCTGGAAGGGATGGTCAACGGCTTTGAATTCGCCCGGGCGGTGGTGCTCTATTGGCGGGCCTACCGGGAGGACGATTCCGCCCTCAAATCCAATGTGCTGCGGTGGTTCCGGGGCGAATACCCCACCCGGAAGGAGGCCCGGGAGGAGCTGGGGATCAACTTCATTGTGGGCGACGACACCTGGTACGATTTTCTCAAACTCTTCGCGGCCTTTCTGGTGGGCGCGGGCTACAAGGGGATGCTGGTGATCATCGACGAGCTGGTGAATATCTATAAGATCCCCAATTCCATCACCCGTGCCAACAACTACGAAAAGATCCTCACCATGTATAACGACGCGCTGCAGGGCAAGGCCGGGCACATCGGCTTTCTGATGGGCGGCACGCCCCAGTGCATCGAGGACAGGTACCGGGGCGTGTTCAGCTATGAGGCGCTGCGCTCACGGCTGGCGGAGGGACACTTTGCCACCGATTCCCTCAAGGACCTTTCCGCGCCCATCATCCGCCTGCAAATGCTCTCCCAGGAGGAGATGTACATCCTGGTGGAAAAGCTCCGGGACATCCACGGGCAGCTCTATCGCTACACGCCCAGACTGGGCCACGAAGACCTGCTCTATTTCCTCACGGTGGAGTACAACCGGGTGGGGGCCGAGACCCACATCACGCCCCGGGAGATCATCCGGGATTTTATCGAGCTTTCCAATATCCTGTACCAGAATCCCGCCCTCAGCGTGGCGGAGGTGCTGGGCAGCAACAGCTTCGAGATGGCCAAGGGCGGGCTTTCCGATGAGGAGCTCCACAGCGAATTTCAGGAATTTGAGGTATAAAAGCGATGAATGTGTTTGACCGCTTTGCCCCGTTTATTCAGGATTTCATCTACCGGAGCGGCTGGGAGGAGCTCAGAGGCATCCAGGTGGCCGCCGCGGAGGTGATCTTCGACAGCGACGACAACCTGCTGCTGTCCTCGGGCACGGCCTCCGGCAAGACCGAGGCCGCCTTTCTGCCCATCCTGACGGAGCTCTACAACCATCCGTCCCGTTCGGTGGGGGTGCTGTACATCTCGCCGCTGAAGGCGCTGATCAACGACCAGTTTATCCGGCTGGATCAGCTGCTGCAGGATTCCCACATCCCGGTGACCAAGTGGCACGGGGACGCCTCCCGTTCCCAGAAGGAAAAGCTGGTCAAGCATCCCCAGGGGATCTTGCAGATCACCCCCGAATCTCTGGAGAGCCTGATCACCGGCAGGCGGGGCGCGTGCCTCAGCCTGTTCAGCGACCTGCGGTTCGTGGTCATCGACGAGGTGCACTACTTCATGCGGGACGTGCGGGGCGTCCAGCTGCTGTGCGTGCTGGAGCGCCTGATGCGCCTCACCGGCGCAAATCCCCGGCGGGTGGGGCTCTCTGCAACGCTGGGGGACGTCAGTCTTGCCCAGCAGTGGCTGAACACCGGCACCGGCTGCACCTGCGCCGCGCCCATAGTGGAGGAGGGCAAGAGAAAAGTGGGCCTGCACGTGGAGCGCTTCGTCAACTACGCCGACAAGCGGGACACGGAGAACACCGGCGACGGCGACAATTCCCTTTCCGCCGACAACGCCGGCACCCGGGAGCATTTTGAATACCTCTTCCGGCACACGCTGGACAAGAAGACCATCATCTTCACCAATTCCCGGGAGGAGACAGAATTCGTCATCGCCAACCTGCGGGAGATCGCCCTGCGGCACAAGGCCCCGGACGTGTACCGGGTGCACCACGGGAATGTCTCCGCCCTGCTGCGGGAGACCACCGAGGAGGAGATGAAAGCCGAGGAGGAAAAGATCGTCACCGGGGCCACTGTGACGCTGGAGCTGGGCATCGACATCGGCTCGCTGGATCAGGCGGTGCAGATCGGCACGCCCTATAATGTCTCCAGCTTCGCCCAGCGATTGGGCCGGTGCGGGCGACGGGGACAGGTGCCCCAGCTGCTGTTCACCTTCGTGGAGAATATCAAGATCAATTCCGAGGACACCCTGGGCCCCATCAATTGGGATTTTATCCGCACCATCGCCATCATCCAGCTCTACCTCAAGGAGCATTGGATCGAGCCCATCCCGCCGCTGCACCACGCCTATAATCTGCTGTACCATCAGACCATGAGCACCCTCAAATCGGCGGGGGAGATGTCCCCGGCGGCCCTGGCCCAGTCCATGCTGACCCTGGGCCCCTTCCAAGAGATCACCAAGGAGGATTACCGGGAGCTTCTGCGGTATCTGCTGGAGATCGGCCAGCTGGAAAAGACCGAGCGGGGCGGGCTGATCATCGGCAGGGAAGGGGAGAAGGTGGTCAATTCCCACAAGTTCCTCACGGTGTTTCTGGCGCCGGAATATTTGCTAGTGAAGGATGAAAACCGCACCATCGGCACGGTGGACAAGGTGTATCCGGTGGGGGTGCGGTTTGCCCTGGCGGGCATGGCCTGGGAGACTGTGGACGTGAACGTGAAATCAAAAGTGATCTTCGTCAAGCGGGTGCCGGGCATCTCGCTGGTGGATTGGGACGTGGATTTTGAGAACGAACTCCACACCGTGCTGGTGCGCAAGCTGCGGAGCATCCTCCTCAGCGACGAGGACTTCCCCTATCTGAGCCTCCGGTGCAAGGAGCGGCTGGAAGAGATCCGCTACATCACCCGGAACAGCGGCGTCCTCCACAACATGGTCACACCGCTCTCAAACAAAAAATTCGCCATTTTCCCCTGGGTGGGCACCCGCCAGCTGATCACCCTGCAGTATGCGCTGCTCCACCGTGGCGTCAAGAACCGCCATCCCTGGCCCACCTGCATCTATCTGGAGGCGGTTTTCGACGGGCCGGGCGAGGAGCTGGAAGCCCTGCTGCGGGAAATTCTCCACACTGACCTGGACCTGTACGAGCTCCCTCTGCCCGACAAGGTGCAGCTTTTGGGGAAGTACAATGAATTCGTCCCGCAGCACCTGCTGCGCAAGCAGTATATTGAGGACTTTCTGGATTTCAAGGGCTTGCAAAGCGCCCTCAGCGATTTTTGACGAATCGCGCTTGGACTCACACTCCGGCACAAAGATACCGCCGCAGGAACCTCCCCGCGGCGGTTTTGATATGCTTTACAGTGTGATCCGGTACCGAATCTCCGCTTCCTCAAACGTGGGGTCGTCCAGATCGGTCACCACCACGCGGTCCAGCGCTTCCAGGGCCGCGGAGGCTTTTTGACATGCGCCTGTGAAAGCGGCGTTGCTGGCGTCGTTGTCCGCCGCGATGGTCACCTCCAGTGGCTTGGAGACGCCTCGCGCATAGCCGAGCACGGCGTCGATCAGCCGATAGGACAGCCCCTGGCCCCGATGGTCGGGCAGGATACCGATCTGCCAGATAAACACGGCGGAGGGAGCTTCCAGGGCCGTGATGAACCCCACCGGCCGGCCATCCTGCTCCAGCACGAAGCTGCTTTTCCCATGGTACTTGGCCAGGACCCAGTAGGTATAGGGCGTGTGCACGTCCAGCGGCGGGCACAGCTGTGCCAGGCGGCGAAGCCGCGGGGCGTCGGATTCCGTAGCGTTTCTCAAAGTATACATAGTGTTGCCTCCCAATTTACCGCAGCGTCTTGCGAACCACCGCCACGGAGAAATAGCCCACCAGGAACGACCCGATGGAAGTTTCAATGATCGTACAGATGCACACCCAGAGATTGAGCGGCTCGAACTGGGACACGAAGGGGATGATGTTGCCCAGGCTGTAGATGATGGACGGCAGCAGATTGCCCGCCCAGCTGCCCGTTTGCAGGGCGCCCAAATTGGCCGCGCCGATGTCGAAGGCTGCGCTGCCGAAGAGGCAGGCCATGAGATCGTACACGCCGGCAAAGGCCAGGATCGTAACGGCCAGGGAGACGATCACCCGCATGGGGGAGATACCGTATTTGCCCACGAAATAGAGCAGGCGGTACAGCCACCGGGTGAGCCCATCGCTCTTTGGCAGGGGATCCTGCTCCCGGGACGTTTTGCGGTAGACGGAATTGATATAGGGTTTAAACTCCATGTACAGGATGAACGCCTCGTCCTGCTGGTCGTATTTGCCCTGGGCGCTGAAATCCTCGGCCAGCATCACGAAATCCTTGGCCTTGGTATAGCACAGCAGATTGCGGCATTCGTCCTCCGTGTACTTTCCCCGCCGGTATACGTCGATGTTCTGATTGTTGTAGACCGCCTTGAGGATGGGGCTGACAATGTGCTTCCGCTTGCCCGACAGCGTCGTGACGAGGAAATCGCCCCAATCGGCGGCCTCTACGATCTTGCCGTAGTTGCAGGAATCGTAAAAGGACAGGGCGGACACGTTGCCGATGTAGAGGGTCTTTTGGATTTCGCAGTTCTTGATCAGCAGATAATTGTTTGGACACTCCTCCTGGGGCGAAAGCCCGGCGTCCGCGAAGCGAACGGGGGCCAGGCAAATTTTCGCCAGGGGCAGGGCCGGGACGTTTTCAAACACGATCTTGGTATCGGTCATCTCCGCGTCGGTCATGTCGATGGAGGAATCGTCCGCCATCAGCACGTTCTTGAAGCCCAGCACGTGTTCGGCGGCGGGCCGGCTTTTCAGTTCGTCCTTGGGGACGTGCCAGATGTAGTTTCCCAGCACCGTTTGGAAGAAATTCACAGCCATGTGCCCGAAATTGACATTGATAAAGTCCAGGGAGCGCTGGATGCGGGCGTCCTCGAAGGAAATCTCCATGTCGGGAGCCTCGCCGTAAAATTCGATATCCCGGAACAGCACGCCGTCAAAGAAGCGCACGTTGCGGAAATCGACCTTGTTGCAGTCGTATCCGGCGGAGACCCGGGACTTGTCGGCGTCGAATTCAAACACCAGATTGCCCACGTCCAGGCTGCCGCAGAAGGTGGCCTCGCTGAAGCACATGCCCTTCTTGAAATGGGGGAGGGGAGTCTCGCCGGTCTCGTCCTTGAGGTGCAGGCAGGTGTCCCCATAAAAGACCACCCCGGAGGCGTCGATCTCGCCGAAATGGAATTCCTCCGTCCCGCGAAACGCCGCCAGAACGCGGTTGATGTCAAAATCCCGCACAGCCGCTGGAGATTCCGCCGAACCCAGCCGCGCCAGATCGATGGACAGTTCCATGCGCTCCCTGTCAAAGGCGAACACCGTTTCGTCGCCCAACAGCGCGTCCATGGTCAGGGCCGTATCCGGGCACGGATCGGGCGCTTCCTGATACAGAAAACGGTTGTATTTGTACGGGCGCGGCGTGCCCCGGGTGTGGGCGTAAATGCAGGCGTCCAGTTCCTTGCGCTGGCTGGGCACGGTGTAGATGCCCCGGGTCACCGGGTCTACCTTCAAAAACATCCGGCGCTCGCCGTCGAAGCGCTCGTTGAGGAACGCGTCAATGGCAACGCTGCCTCGATGAATATTCCGTTCCCGCAGCATCCGCTCCAGCTGATCCTCATACAGTCTGCCGGGCGCTTCCCGCACGTAGCGCATGATCTCGATCCACCAGGTTTCTGGTTGCTTCATAGGCGGCCCTCCTGTTCGTTCTAAACTATTTAACGATCTCACATAATCCCAGACTGCCTCTCACATCCAAATTATATAACAGGAAAAACCCGCCGTCAATACGGTGTTATTCTTCTCGCGTTGGGATAGGGGACTGTGCAATCCAGCGGAAACAGCTGGGGCAAAGGGGAGGACTCGATTCTCGCCTGCCGGCTCGGGCCCTGTGTCCCAGTGGGACACGTCCAGGGCCGACCGAAGCGGAGCGTAGACCGGCGCTTTTGCGCT
>CANRMX010000012.1 GCA_947631855.1 uncultured Clostridia bacterium
CCTCCTTTGGGTGCATTGCGGTGTGATAACTCAATGATATCCGATTTGGCCGGTTCCTTCTTCTCTTTTTTGTGAACGTTTTTCCTTCGCTGTCCAATATGTATTGTAGCACTACAGCCCCGGTCACGCCGGGGCTTCGTTTTTTACTTGACATCCTTTCCAAAAAGTGGTATGCTGTGTGATACACATGGGGGAGTAGTCGGCGGGCGGAAAATCGCCAGCAGCTAAGTCAACAATCACGAGGCCAACGGCCTATGGGTTAGCTTGAAACGACCAGACCTGGGTGCACACGCGGAGATTCCTTCCGCGGATTTGGTGCGCCGGGCGGGTCGTTTTTCTTTATTCCTGCATGATTTTTCCCGTCCCCGGCAACCCTATTTTTTGGACAGAAAGGAAGTAGAAAAATGGAATTCTTATGGGAAAGCCTGCTGTCCGTCACCTGGCAGCAGGTGGTGATGTACCTGGTAGGCGGCGCGCTGATCTGGCTGGCCATCAAAAAGGACTATGAGCCCGCGCTGCTGCTGCCCATGGGCTTCGGCGCCATCCTGGTGAACCTGCCCATGTCCGGCGTCCTCAACCAGTATATGGAGGGCGTGGGCGAGACCCACGGCATCATCCAGTGGCTGTTCGAGGTGGGCATCGAGGCGTCGGAGGCGTTCCCGCTGCTGCTGTTTATCGGCATCGGCGCCATGATCGATTTCGGCCCCCTGCTCTCCAATCCCAAGATGTTCCTCTTTGGCGCGGCGGCCCAGTTCGGCATCTTCATGACCATCGTCTTTGCGGCGTTTTTGGGCTTTGATATCCGGGACGCAGTGTCCATCGGCATCATCGGCGCGGCGGACGGCCCCACCAGTCTGCTGGTGTCCCAGGTGCTCCATTCCAATTATATCGGGCCCATCGCGGTGGCGGCCTATTCCTACATGGCGTTGGTGCCCATCATCCAGCCCGTGGCCATCAAGGCCGTCACCACCAAAAAGGAGCGGGCCATCCCCATGACCTACCGTCCCGCCGCCGTGACCAAGACCGTGCGGATCCTGTTCCCCATCGTGGTGACTTTGGCCGCCGGATTCGTGGCGCCCGCTTCCGTATCGCTGGTGGGCTTCCTGATGTTCGGCAATCTGCTGCGGGAATGCGGCGTGCTCAATCGCCTGTCCGAGACGGCCCAGAACGATCTGGCCAATCTCATCACCCTGCTGCTGGGCATCACCATTTCCTTCTCCATGCGGGCGGAGCGCTTCGTGAATCTCCAGACCCTGATGATCATGGCCCTGGGCCTGTTCGCCTTTGTGTTTGATTCCATCGGCGGCGTGCTGTTCGCCAAGCTCCTCAACCTGTTCAGCAAGGAGAAGATCAATCCCATGGTGGGCGCGGCAGGCATCTCCGCCTTCCCCATGTCCGCCCGGGTGATCGAGAAAATGGGCATCGCCGAAAACAACCAGAATCACCTGCTGATGCACGCCGTGGGCGCCAACGTCTCCGGGCAGATCGCCTCGGCGGTGGCCGGCGGCATCGTGCTGGGCTTCTTTATGTGACAGGAGGGTAAACCATGCAACTCAATCTTATGCTTACCGCGCTGCTGGCCAGCATCGGCGTGATCGGCGGAGCGGACGGCCCCACGGTCTTTACCTTCGGCGGATTCAATATGGATACCGTCTGGCAGGCGCTGGAGATCATGGGCAAGGGGATGCTGGGCATCTTCGTGGTGATGATCCTCATCGCCCTCATCGTGGTGCTCATGAACCGCCTGGGCAGCCCCAAAAAATAGCCCGCTTTTAACTTTTTTATTCTATCCCCCCGCCTTACGGCGGGGGGATAGAATATATATTATCTCTAGCTTGGAGCAGCCTGAGCCTGCGTATACTTTGGCCCACCGGATTGAGATAATTGTGCCTCCCCTTTCGGGGAGGCACTTTTTATGTCTTAAGCTAGCTTACGTGCAAGCGAATCCCACCCTCGTCCCGCACGCACTATCGGGCGCGACTGAAAAACTTGCGGCCTTTGCTCAGCAAGTGAGCGGAGCGAACGGAGCCCGCGACTTGGCCCGCGCGGCCACGCGCTGCCTATTCCGCGATCTCGATCTTCATGCGGCTGTAGGCTTCGTGGATCACCTTGTCCATGTCCGCGTCGGATGCTCCTTGGGCGATCTCCGAACAGTCGCTGTACAGGTTGGAAAGCTCCCGGGTGAGCTCGCCCCGGAACTGCGTGTGGGTGATCTCCCGCCGTATCCGGGTGAATTCTTCAAAATTCCTTTCGCTCAGGGGCCTCGTCAACTCGGGGGCTTCATCGCGCCATTTCGTGGAATTTTTCTCTCGATAGTTGCGCAGGTAGTCCCTGACAAAATCCTGGGAAAACACCTCCTCGAACACGGGCGTAGAGGTATGCGCCACCCGGTCGTAGAACAGCAGGTTGAGCAGCGCCTCCCGGCTGAGCAGGGCGTCCAGTACGAAAAAGGCGTCGTCGGGCCGCCGGGTGTTGGCGTTGATGGCCGCCCAGGTGGTCACGGAGACCTTCACGCCGCCCTCGTCGCAATAGGTGGGCAGCATGGTCAGCGAAGCCCTGGGGACATTCGCGGGCGATAAGCCAGAGATCGAATGGCAGAAATCGGGGTCGTTCCACATTCCAAAGTCACTGGTAAGATCATCGGCATAAAAATCCGGCAGTCTCCAGGGGTTCTCCTTCGTTGTTTCGTCGATCTCCAGCATCTGGTCGATGCGCTCCCGCAGCTCCTCCTCGGTGAAGGCCAGTGCTCGGTGGTCGGGGTCGTAATTGGCCAGCGTGCCAAAGGTGTGACTTAAATTGTTGTTACCGGCGGCCACCCCGTCAGAAGCAAAAGCCAGCTCCAGAGAGCCGGTCACCTGCAAAAAGCCGGTGGCGTCGTCCACCACATCCTGCCAGCTGTTGCCTGCGGGCACCTCGGGCAGCTCCTCCTGCCGGAAGCAGGTCACAGGGAGCCTATAGGCCAGCGGCAGCACCACCCGGCCGTAGGTTTCACTGCAGCCCGCCGCCATCACCTCCGGGGTCAGCGCATCCCAGTCCATGAACTGTGCTTTTTCCAAATAGTCGTCCAGAGGATAAAACTGGCCCAATTCCATGTTCTTTTCCGGCGTCAAAAACAGGGAATCTCCGTTGTCGATGATGAACACGTCCGGGCCCTCCCCGGCCATCATCTCCGTGCGCACACGGGTAAAGAGGGCGTCTCGGGCACTTTCATCCTCTCTCGGTACCACTTCGACTTCCACGTCCTCAGGGCCGCCCATATCCTTCAGGAACTTTTCCAGATCTTCCGCATACATACTGCCGGTGCGTGGTTCAGAAACAATAAAAGCCCCCTCCAGATCCAGAAGAACTTGAAGGGGTTTTTCTTCTTTTTTGCAGCCAGACAACCCGCCCAGACTGAAAAGGGCAAGGGCGGCGCAAAGGAACAGGGACACCCCTTTTTTCATAAAAGAATTCCTCCCTCAAAATAATATGATATATGAAAAAATCCGCAGTCTGCAAACTGAAAAGACTGCGGACTTTTTCTACATTAGACTATTACAAATCTACGTTAGGGTATTTTAGGCATAAGGACAAGTTTCTTGGTACTTTTTGAAAACATCAAAATACCCGTCATAGCGGCAGTTCCAATGGTAGAAGGTACCATACAGAGTATGCTCATGCGGACCATTGTGATTTGCGCATATAGACACAGATACTGTTTGCTTACCTGCGGATGTGGTATAAGTTGACTCAGTACCACAGCGCGGGCAAGGCCCACCAGGAGTATTGACAACAGCGCTGACAGGTGCTGCGATCACCCCAGCACACACGGCCATGGACAGTAAAGCTACCTTTACTTTACCCAGTTTCTTCATTGCTTGTTCCTCCTTAAAAATTAATAAATTATATTTCTACAACAGGACAACGAGCACAAATCCTGTTGGAAATACCAAAATCTTCCTTATGAACAAATTATACTTCATGCCAAAATCATTGTCAAGTCTTTTTTGAAAAAATATGATGTTTATTTTTTGAACGCCCATCTTGACAAGGATCGACCGAACGGCGTACAATGGAAGCGCGTCGTGGCCCGGTCGGCCACGGCCTGCTAGCGGAGGGTGAATTGTTCGGGCTGGGTGCGCTTCATCCAGTGCTTGCAGACGCACACCCCCGAAGCCAGGGTGATGCCCAATCCCAGGGCCAGCTGGTGGGCCCAAAAGGTGAGCAGCCACGCTGCCGGGAGGAATACCCCAAAGGCCGCCAGGCAGCGATGCCAACCGGAGGAAAACCGCACCAATCCAAAGACGATGTAGCACGCCGCCAGCGCCCAGACCACCGGCGAAACCGGCAGCAGGCCCAGGAGCACCCCGAAGGTGACGGCAATGCACTTGCCGCCGCGAAAATGCCAAAACGCCGAAAACCCGTGGCCCAGCACCGGCGCGCAGAGCACCGCCGCCATCCAGAGGGAGCGGGCGGGCAGGAAGCGCAGCCCCAGCAGCACGGGCAGGGCGCCCTTGGCCAGCTCGCAGAGCAGACACAGGGAGCCCATCACCGGGCCGCAGAGCTCATACACATTGGTGGCCCCGGGATTCCCATCGCCCTGCTGGGTCACGTCCACGCCCCGCAGGAGCAGCGGCAGCCACCGGCTAAAGTGCACGCTGCCCAGCAGGTACCCGCCGATCGTCAAAATCAAACCCATTCCATCCATTTAATCGCCTCAAATCTCCCCCCAGTATACCACCGTCCGCGCTTTTTTTCAAGATTTTCCCAACCCCTGCGCCAATCCCCCTTGCCGCCGGACAAAAAGCAGCGCAACTACCCCTTGCAAATTTGCGGCAAAAGGTGTATACTGAGCGTGAGGGTATACAAAATTTTCCAAAAAGCGAGGGGTTTTTATGAAGTTTCTGAGGAGGATCGCCAGCCTTGCGCTGGTGCTTGCCCTGTGCTGCGGGATGATCCCGCTGGGCGTGGGGGCGGCCAATCAAAACGGAAATTACAAGCTGGTGGCGCTCACCTTTGATGACGGCCCCGGGCCGTACACCGGGCGGCTGCTGGACGCGCTGAAGCAGCGGAACGCCAAAGCCACCTTCTTCATGCTGGGCGAACGGCTGGCCGGCAGCGCAACCTATCGGGGCTATTTGAAGCGCATGGTGGACGAGGGGCATCAGATCGCCAACCATTCCTATTCCCACCCGGAGATGACGTCCCTGTCCTCCGCCAGTATCGCCAATCAGCTGAACAACACCCGCCAGTATCTGGCCGCCGCCGGCGGCAATCAGACCTATTATGTCCGGCCGCCCTACGGCTCGTATAATTCCACGGTGGGCAGCCTGGCCGGCGCGCCGCTGATCCTCTGGTCGGTGGACCCGGAAGATTGGAAATACCGCAACACCGCCACCGTGTACAACAATGTCATGAACTACGCGGGCGACGGGGATATCATCCTGCTCCACGATATCTATTCCACCAGCGTGGATGGGGCGATCCGGGTGATCGACGCGCTGCAGGCCAAGGGGTATGAATTCGTCACGGTCAGTGAACTGCTGCGCCGCCGGGGCATCACCCCCACCAACGGCAAAGCCTATTATTCCGCGCCCAACAAGGGCATCAATCTGGGCCCGCAGCAGCCCGCGCCCGATCCCGAATACTACGACGAGAGCAAGCTGGACAAGCATTGGGCCTATCCCGAGATCGCCGAGGTGTTGAAGCGGGGCATCTTCAATGGATTGGGCGGCGGACGATTCGGTCCCAATATGTATATGCAGCGGGGGATGTTCGCCACGGTGCTGGGGAATTATGAACAGCACGGCCAGACGGAGACCGCCACGCCCTTCACCGACGTGAAAAGCACGGAGTATTACGCGAAGCACGTGCTGTGGGCGTATCAAAACGGCATCCTGGCCGGCTACGGAAACGGCAAATTCGGCCCGAAAGACCCCACCACCCGGGAGCAGGCGGCAGTGATCCTCCAGCGGTATCTGGTGTACCGCGGGATTTTGGAGCCGGACGCCGCCCCGCCCGCCACCAGCTATAAGGATCAGTCGCGCGTTTCCGCCTGGGCTGTGGACGCTGTCGCGGCGTGCACCCAGCTGGGGCTTTTCCGAGGCTACCCCGACGGCTCTTTCCAGCCGAAAAAGAAGATCACCCGCGCCGAAGCCGCAGTGGTCATGCTCTCGCTGGACGAGCTGATCCAATCCCTCGCCCAGGAGCCCGAGCCCTCTCCCGAGCCGACTCCTGAACCTACACCTGCGCCGGAAGCCACTCCAGAGCCTACTCCGGAAACTTCCCCTGAGGCCACGCCGGATGCGGCGTGACGCGTTCCAAACACAATTTTCGCTTCACTCAAATAGCGGCGCTTGTTTTGTTGCACTGCATTTGGGCATAAAAAAAGAGCCGTGCTATCGGCCCCTGCGCTTGACAATTTCGCGGTATTCTGCTATAATAAAGACACAAAGGGAAACTTGCCGGTAAGCGGCATGGCCCTCAGATGCATGTTACAAGTAGTAACCGTGATCCTTGGCCTGGAGCGGTTACTTCTTGTTTATTAATGCGACGATCAGAGAAATGATGATGCTGAGCACCATCAGACTGAGATGTAGCGCTTCATAAACAGTAATGCTGCATCCCTCCTTCGTCCAGAGATTCCCATCCTTGCGGTGGGTTTCTATGTCATCGGGAGAGTTTAGCACCCCTCTCCCGTTTCCGGGTGGAGGGCCAACCGCCTACCGTTACTGGCAAGTATTCCCGCGCCGTATCGGCGCAAGGACAGTATAACAGAGAATCCCACAAAAAGCAAGAAGAAGCGCACAATAAGAATCTTTCTTTGGCTGCACCTAACTTAAGAAATAGTGCCTCCCCACCTTCGGTGGGGAGGCACTTGCTCTTTGTGCGGTGGAGCCAAGTGTGCGCAGCCTCAACCTGCGGTCAAGCCACGTAAAGTTTTTCACTAACCTTTTGCTTGCAAAAGGTTTTAGCCTCTTTTTCAAAAAGGCTGGAAAACTTTCTGTTGACAATCTCTCCCGCCCGTGCTACGATAGACATACCGTCAATCTGCATGGGGCCGTGACCCCATGCGCAGCAGACGCCGAAGTGCGCGCGGCCGTTACCCGTGCGTGTCCGGCGGTTATTTGGTCTGTCTGTGCAGGTGAACCAGGGCGACGGCGGGCCGAAGCCGGTCCCGCCGCCGTCCTTTGTTGTGCCGGCAGGCAGGCGTCCGTGAACTTGAGGTGCATATGAAAGAAAGAACGAAACCAAAGAAGACCGCCAGCATCCTGCGGTTTTTCCCCTTCACCAAAGGGCTGCGGCACAAATTCGTGCTGGCCATGGTGATGGTGATCGTAGGCGTGGTGGCGAACTACATGACTCCCCAGGTGATCCGCGTCACAGTGGATTCTGTCATCGGGGAGGTGCCCTTCAACCTGCCGGGGGTTTTGGTGCGATTCATCGAATCCATCGGCGGGCGGGAGATGCTGCGCCAGCATATCATTCTGTGCGCGGCGGTGTCGCTGCTCTTTGCGGTGATCGCCGGATTTGCCAACTATTCCTCCCGGATGCAGCTGACCCGGGCCTGTGAGGGCACGGTGGCGCGGCTGCGGGACAGATTGTTCGGCCACATCCAGCGGCTGCCCTATGCCTGGCACAATTCTCACCAGACCGGGGACATCATCCAGCGCTGCACCCAGGATGTGGAGCTGATCCGGGCTTTTGTCAGCGACCAGCTGATGGAAGTGATCCGCACGGTGCTGCTGATCGTGGTCTCCCTGGCGCTGATGTTCACCATGAACGTGGGGCTGGCCCTGATCGTCTCGGCGTTTATTCCCGTGGTGCTGACCCTGTCCATCGTGTTCTTTGTCATCGTGGGCAAGCGCTTCCAGATCGCCGACGAGACCGAGGGGCAGCTCACCGCGCTGGTGCAGGAGAATCTCACCGGCGTGCGGGTGGTGCGGGCCTTTGGCCGGGAGCGCTACGAGATCGACCGCTTCAACCGCAAAAATGAGGAATTCACCGATTATTGGGTGGATTTGGGCAAGATCATGAGCTTCGACTGGGCCCTGGGGGATTTTTCCGCCGGGCTGCAGGTGCTGGTGGTCATCGCGGCAGGGGTGCTGTTCGTGGCCCGGGGGAACCTCACCGCAGGGGAATTCCTGGCCTTCACGGCCTATAATTCCATGCTGGTGTGGCCGGTGCGGAATTTGGGCCGGCTGCTGTCCGAGCTGAGCAAGACTTCCATCAGCTCCGCCCGCCTGTGCGAGATTCTGGACGCCGCCGAGGAGGCGGACGGCCCGGAGGCCGGTGTGCCGGAGATTCGCGGGGACATCGTATTCGACCACGTGTCCTTCGGCTATCCCGACAGCAGCGTGGAGGTGCTGGAGGACGTGTCCTTCACCGTGAAGGAGGGGACAACCTTCGGCATCCTGGGGGCCACCGGCAGCGGCAAATCTACCCTGACCTACCTTCTGGACCGGCTGTACGACCTGCCCGAGGGGCAGGGGACGATCACCATCGGCGGGGTGGATATCCGGCAAATTCGCCGGGACCACCTGCGGAAAAACATCGGCATCGTGTTGCAGGAGCCCTTCCTGTTTTCCAAGACCTTCCGGGAGAGCATCGCCGACGGCGCGGGCCGGGACGACCTGAGGACCGTGCGGCACTATGCCCGCATTGCCGTCATCGACGACGCCATCGAGAACTTTGCCCAGGGGTATGATACGCCCATCGGCGAACGGGGCGTCACCATTTCCGGCGGGCAGAAGCAGCGGGTGGCCATCGCCCGGATGCTGATGCAGGACACGCCCATCAAAATTTTCGACGATTCCCTTTCCGCCGTGGATATGGAGACCGATGCGAAAATTCGCCGGTCCATCCAGGAGAACGTCCACGGCACCACCATCCTCATCGCCCACCGGATCGCCACCCTGATGAACGCCGACCAGATTTTGGTGCTGGATCACGGCCGGGTGGCCCAGCTGGGCACCCACGAGGAGTTGGCCCACACCGAGGGCATCTATCAGCGCATCTACGAGATGCAGAAGGGGCAGAGCGAGGAGGCGGCGGAATGAACATCGTGCTGGAGCTGCTGCCGGCGGGGGACAAATCCCTGCTGGCCCGGCTGATGGAGCTGTATTTTTACGAGCTTTCGGACTACACCGATGCGGACGTGAACGCCCACGGGCTGTACGGCTACGCCCATCTGGACGACTACTGGAACCAGCCCGGCCGGTTTCCCTACTTAATCCGCGTGGATGGGCAGATCGCGGGCTTCGCCCTGGTGTGCCCGTACTGCGAGTACATCCGCGGCGCAGACGCCCGGAGCATCGGGGAATTTTTCGTGCTGCGCCGGTACCGGGGCCAGGGCGTGGGGAGCTTCACCGCCCGCTGGATTTTCGACCATCATCCCGGCCATTGGGAAGTGTGCTATCTGCAAAGGAATCAAACGGCCGGGGAATTCTGGAAAAAAGTGATTGGCGCCTACACGGAGGGGCGGTATGAAACCTGCGGCGGCGGCACGGACCGGCGGCGGGGCTTCACGTTCCATACCGGTGGGCGCATGGAGGGAACGATTCGTGAGCAACAGACAAAAGGAACATAAGGAGCGGTTTACGTCCCTGAAAGTATGGGCGAAGTTGCTGCCTTTTCTAAAGCCCTACGCCAAAAGCATGGCGGTGGTGCTCATCACCATGCTGGTGAACGCCGGGGTGGACATCGTCTACCCGCTGTTCTCGGGCTACGCGGTGGATAGATTCATCACGCCCCGCACCACCCAGGGCCTGTGGGGATTTGCCGCGGCTTACCTGCTGGTGGTGCTGGTGCAGATGACCTGCACCCTGATCTTCGGCCGGGTGGCCCTGCGGGTGGAGATGTACCTGGGCCGGGACCTGAAAAAGACCCTGTTCACCCATTTGCAGACTCTGAGCTTTTCCTATTATAACCAGACGCCGGTGGGTACCATCATGGCCCGGGTGATGAGCGACACCGGGAAGATCGGCGGCGTGTTCGCCTGGAGCCTGGTGGATATCTTCTGGAGCGGCGCTTACGTGCTGGGCTGCATGGGCGTGATGCTGTGCTTCAACTGGCGGCTCGCCCTGCTGGTGATCGTCACGGTGCCGGCCATCGCGCTGCTGACGCTGTACTTCCAGAAGCGTATCCTAAAGATCAACCGGGAGGTGCGCAAGATCAACGCGGAGCTCACCCGGCACTACAACGAGGGCATTTCCGGGGCCAAGACCTCCAAGACGCTGGTGATCGAGGACAAGAACACCGCGGCCTTTGGGGAAGTCACCGAGCGGATGCGTTCCCGCACGGTGCACGCGGTGATGCTCAACGCCGTGTACGTGCCCATCATCGGGTTCCTCACCTCCCTGGCGGTGGCCTTTGTGATCACCGGGGGAGGCGGCATGGCGCTCAAAGGGGACCTGAGCATCGGCGACCTGACGGTGTTCGTGAATTACGCTTTGATCATCGCCGACCCGGTGCAGACCCTGGCCGGGACGATCTCCAATTTTATTTCCACCCAGGCCAATATCGAGCGGGTCACCGCCCTGATGGAGCTCCAGCCGGAGATCACCGACACCCCGGCAGTCATCGAAAAATACGGCACTTCTCTCGATCCCAAGCGGGAAAACTGGGAGCCGCTGGAAGGCCGCATCACCTTTGAGGATATTTCTTTCCGCTATCCCGACGGCACGGAAAATGTGCTGGAGCACTTCGATCTGGAGGTGCCCGCAGGATCCACCGTGGCCATCGTGGGGGAGACCGGCGCGGGGAAATCCACGCTGGTGAACCTGGCCTGCCGATTCTTCGAGCCCACCCAGGGCCGCATCCTCATCGACGGCCGGGATTACCGGGAGCGCAGCATGCTGTGGCTGCACAGCAATATCGGCTATGTGCTGCAAACGCCCCACCTGTTCTCCGGCACGGTGAAGGAGAATATCCGCTACGGCCGGCTGGACGCCACCGATGAGGAGATCGTGGCGGCGGCCAAGCTGGTCAATGCCCACGACTTCATCATGCGCATGGAGAAGGGCTACGACAGCGACGTGGGCGAGGGCGGCGGCCAGCTCTCCACCGGAGAAAAGCAGCTGGTCTCCTTTGCCCGGGCGGTCTTGGCCGATCCCCGCATCTTCGTGCTGGACGAGGCCACCTCCTCCATCGACACCCACACCGAGGCCCTGATCCAGGAGGCCATTTCCACCCTGCTCACCGGGCGCACCAGCTTCCTCATCGCCCACCGGCTGTCCACCATCCGCAAGGCGGATATGATCCTGGTGGTGCGGGGCGGAAAGATCATCGAGCAGGGCACCCATCGGGAATTGATGCAGCGCGGCGGCTACTACGCCGAGCTGTACTCCCGGCAGTTCGAGACGGAAACAGCGGAGAGCATATTAACTGCCAAGTAGCGCACATCTGCAAACTTTTTCGAGAAAAAGTTTGACAAAAAGCTTTACGTGGCTCCACCGCAGGTTGAGCCTGGCGGCCTGACGCCGCGGACACGACCCGCGTGAAAGTAAGATAAAGCGGTAAGTCAACAGCCCGCGCCGAGGCTACCCTGAGCCGTATAAAACGTGCCTCCCCGCCCGTAGGGCGGGGAGGCACGTTCTCTTAATTTCGGCTAAGCAAAAAAGTTCCTGTTACGCGCTTTTGCTTGCAATTGCGGGGATATTCTGTTATACTGTCCTTGCGCCGGATACGGCGCGGGAATACTTGCCAGTAACGGTAGGCGGTTGGCCCTCCAGCTTTTCATAAGGAGGGTGAAGATTCTTTTCCGGGTCCACCCCGGCCCTCCTGGAAAGGAGGGATGTCCATGGATGCAGTCACGTGGGCTGAAATCTTTCAGTACACCATGGTACTCATTTCCTTTGCTGCATTGCTTGTGGCAATCGGACATAAAAAGAAGTAACCGCCCAAAGCCAAAGGATAGCGGATACTTCTTTTTTTCGCATTTCTTAGGGCCACCGTCTACCGGCAAGTTTCCCTTTGTGCTTTTATTGTAGCAGAATTGAAGCGGATTGTCAAGCCTCGCTTTACAGAGATACGGATGGTGCGAAAATCCCCGCTTTTGCTTGCAATTTCGGGGATTCTCTGTTATACTTTTCTTGCGCCAAATACGGCGCGGGAATACTTGCCGATAACGGTAGGCGGTTGGCCCTCCACCCGGAAACGGGAGAGGGGTGCTAAACTCTCCCGATGACATAGAAACCCACTGTCAAGATGGGAATCTTTGGGCAAAGGAGGGATGCAGCATTACTGTTTATGAAGCGCTACATCTCAGTCTGATGGTGCTCAGCATCATCGTGTCTCTGATTGTCGCATTAATAGACAGAAAGTAACCGCTCCGGCCAAGGAACGCGGTTACTATCTGTAACTCATTTCTGAGGGCCATGCCGCTTACCGGCAAGTTTCCCTTTGTGTCTTTATTATAGCAAAAACGAGGCGGGTTGTCAAGCGCGGCTTACCCAGACATACAGAATATGCCCTCCCTGTCCTACGGGCGAGGAGACCCTAAATAATCAAGTTGCAGCCGAGCCAAGTGAACGCGGCCTCAGGCCGCCCGCCCGTAGGGCGGGGAGCCCCGTTATCTCAGTTGGGTGGAGCCAAGTAAAGTTCTTTTTGCTTACTTTTTCTTTCAAGAAAAAGTAAGTCCTGCCTGCCCGGCTCAGCCGAGCACGCTCGCCGGGTCGAGATACGCCCCGTCCCGGCGGACCTCCATGTGGAGGTGGGGCTCGTCCGCCATTTCGCTGGGGATGGCGGTGACGGTGCCGATGGGCTGCCCGGCGGTGACGATATCCCCGGGGGCCACGAGGAAATTCTCCCCCAATCCGCAGTAGGAGACGGCGTAGTCCCCGTGCTCGATGAGCACCACGTTGCCCAGCATGGGATCGGAATAGGTTTCCTTCACCTGGCCGTTTCCGCAGGCCAGCACGGTCTCGCCGCTTTCGGCGGCCAGATCAAGCCCCGCGTGGATGCGCCAATCCCGCATGGTCTCGGAGTATACCGGCGCGCCGGCGCTGTACGCCTTGAGGATCTCGCCCTCCCCCACCGGGTAGATCAGTTCCTGACTCAGCTCGTAGAGTGGGGCGTTGGCGGGCACCATCGTTTCCGGCTCGGCCGGGGCGGAGGAATCCCCCATGTCCGTGCCCGTCTCTTTGGGCGCGGAAACTACCGGCGCAGAGGAGGGCGCAGGGGTCTCCGAAGTGGGGATCGCCGCGCCGCCCCGGGCAGGAGAAGCCGTGGGCCGGGGCGTGGCGGTGCTGCGGGGCGCCTCGGGGTCTTCAGGATCGGGCTCCTGCTGGACGGGGGAGGCGGCGGAGACCGGGTTCAGGGCGTCGTTGTCGGGGGAAAGGTAGCCGTGGACGGCGTCGTAGGTACTCCACGCGGCGATGCCCACCGCCACCATGCACACCGCCAGCGCCAGATAGAAGCCGTTTTTCCGGGCCTTTTCCTGGGAAAAATGTTTTCCGTTCATCGCGTTCAGTCCTTTCGGAAATAGAATACAAGGTCTGCCTGTATTCTGGACCGAAGGGATTCGATTTATGCGGCGGGGAGAAAAATCCACAAAGGAAAAGGAACCGGCGCAAACCGGCTCCCTTTCCTTGCTTGAGGGGTATATTGAGGAGGGTAGAACATGTACCGCAAGAAATTTGGTGCGGCCAAAAAATCTTGGATACAATCAAATTATACCGCAGTCTCTTTTGAAATTGTTAATACACTGTGAATTTTTATCGATTTTTTTCCGAATTCTTTCCGGAACTTCCAGGGAAACCTCACTTTTTTTCGGTTTCTCACCACCGAATGTAAAGAAGACTTGACGGATTTGGATAATTATGCTATGATTTTGTATAAACCGAGCACACTTTAGGAGGGATGGGACTATGCAAAATCGGGTTGCGGAATTGCGGGCCAAGTGGCTGATGAGCCAGACGGAGCTGGCCCGCGCTCTGGGGATCTCCCGCCAAACGGTCAGCGCCATCGAGAACGGCCGGTGGACCCCTTCGCTGGAGCTGGCTTTTGCCATTTCCGACTTTTTCGGCCGGGATATCGAGGAGATCTTCCGCTATGAAAAAGCCCCGGCAGGGCCGGAAAATCTGAAAAATCTTTGAAAAATTCTCAAACATACGTTTACAAATCCAACGAAATGTGCTACACTTTGTTTAGGTATAATCAACGCTGAAGATTTGAAGGAGGCCCGGCATGGAACAGTTAACGGAGAGCCAAAGAAAGGTGTACGAGTTTTTGCGGAAAAGGGCGCCCACCGGCGTGCCGCCCAGCGTGCGGGAGATCTGCGCCGCCACCGGGATGCGCTCCACCTCCACGGTGCACGCCCATCTCAAGACTTTGGAGCGCCTGGGCTACATTTCCCGGGGCGCGGGCCAAAATCGCTCCATCCATATCGAAGGCACCCAGGCCGCCGCACAGGTGCCCATCCTTGGAAAAGTCACCGCCGGGCTGCCCATTTTGGCAGTGGAGGATATCGAAGGCTATCTGCCCTTCCCGGAAAAGGAGGGCAAAGAGCTGTTCGCGCTGCACGTCAGCGGCTTGAGCATGCGGGACGCCGGAATTTTGGACGGGGACTACGTGGTGGCCGAGCAGACCCCGGAGGCCGCCAACGGCGACGTGGTGGTGGCTATGATCGACGACGAGGCCACGGTGAAGCGCTTCTACCGGGAAAAGGACAACATCATCCGCCTCCAGCCGGAAAATCCCGACTTTGCGCCCATTTATTCCGACCATGCCACCGTGCTGGGCAGGGTCATCGCGGTGATCCGATACCTCTAAAGGCGGGCGGTGGCCTGAGGCCGCGGGCACGACGCGGGCTCCGTTCGCTCCGCTCACTTGCTGAGCACAAGGAGTGACTTTTCCGGTCGCGCCCGATAGATATACGCAGTGCCTCCCCGCCCGTAGGGCGGGGAGGCACTATTTCATAAGTTAGGTGTAGCCCAGGAAAAGTGCTTATTATGCGCTTTTTCTTGCTTTTTCGGGAATTCTCTGCTATACTTTATCTTGCGCCGATATGGCGTGGGAATACTTGCCAGTAACGGTAGGCGGTTGGCCCTCCACCCGGAAACGGGAGAGGGGTGCTAAACTCTCCCGATGACATAGAAACCCATCGTCAAGATGGGAATCTTTGGGCAAAGGAGGGATGCAGCATAACTGTTTATGAAACGCTACATCTCAGTCTGATGGTATTGAATATCATCGTCACGGTGATCTTAGCGACCATAAACAAGAAGTAACCGCTCCAGGCCAAGGATGACGGTTACTTCTTGTAATCACATCTGAGGGCCATGCCGCTTACCGGCAAGTTTCCCTTTGTGCCTGTATTATAGCAAAAACGAAGCGGGTTGTCAAGCCTCACCGCTTCTAGATTCGGAAAGTACGAAAGCAGCTCTTTTTCTTGCATTTTCGAGGATTCTCTGCTATACTTTTCTTGCGTCGAATACGGCGCGGGAATACTTGCCAGTAACGGTAGGCGGTTGGCCCTCCACCCGGAAACGGGAGAGGGGTGCTAAACTCTCCCGATGACATAGAAACCCACCGCTAGGATGGGAATCTTTGGGCAAAGGAGGGATGCAGCATAACTGTTTATGAGGCGCTACATCTCAGTCTGATGGTGCTCAGCATCATCATTCCTCTGATTGTCGCATTAATAAACAAGAAGTAACCGCTCCAGGCCAAGGATGACGGTTACTTCTTGTAATCCAATCTGAGGGCCATGCCGCTTACCGGCAAGTTTCCCTTTGTGCCTTTATTATAGCAGAATACCGCGAAATTGTCAAGCGCAGGGACCGATAACACGGCCCCTTTTTTGCGACCGAAGCGAAGCGCTATTTGAGGGCAGCGAAAATTGCGTTTGGCCCGCGAAGTGGGTGCGGGCGAAGCTCATCTGCGGTTTGTACGCAAAAAATTCCGCGGCAGCCTGAGGCTGCGCGCACTTGGCTCCACCGAACTAAGATAATGGGTCTCCCTCCGCCTTCGGCGGAGGGAGACCCTAAAAATCAAGTAAATTCCGCGACCGGGAAAGCCGTTTCCTAATCGCACCAGCACACCTTACAGCGCACCGCTATCCGAGCAAAGCGAGGATTGCGCAACGCTATTTGAGCGCAGCGAAAATTGCGTTTGGCCCGCGAAGTGCCTGCAGGCTCAGTCTGCCGCATAGAAAGAAAAGATTGACGGGCGGGGCGGAATCGAGTAAAATCTATATTAGACGCGGAAAGGTTTCCGCCGCGAAGCGGTTCAGGCTATAAAGGAGGCAGACAAAAATGGTAACAGCGGTGATTACCGGCGCCACCGGCGGATTGGGCCGGGAATACATCGGGGCCGTGATGGAGCAGTACCCTTCGGTGGACGTATTCTGGCTGGTGGCCAGAAATAAAGACGCCCTGAAAGAAGTCGCCCAGGCATATCCGGACAAGACCGTGGCTGCGATCTCTCTGGATCTGCAGCGGGAGGACAGCCTCAAGCTGTTCGAGCAGCTTTTGAAGGAGCAGAATCCCGAGATCAAGGTGCTGATCAACTGCGCGGGCTACGGCAAATGTACGGATTTCTTTTCCTCCAATCTGGCCCAGCAGGTGGGCATGATCGATTTGAACTGCCGGGCGCTGACGGCCATCACCCGCCTGTGCCTGCCCTATATGCTGGACAATTCCCTGGTGATCAACGCCTGCTCCATCGCCGGGTTCGTTCCCACTCCCAGGATGTCCGTATACAGCGCCACCAAAGCCTATGTGCTGGCCCTTTCCAAGGCGCTGCGGGACGAGCTGCGGCCCAGGGGCATCAAGGTGACGGCAGTGTGCGCCGGGCCCATGGACACCAATTTCTGGTATGTGGCCGGGGCCCCGGAGGGACATTCCCGGCTGCTGGACTGGCTGCCCAAGCTGTCGCCCAAGGAAGTGGCCTACGGCTCCATGCGGGCGGCCAAGCAGGGCCGCACGGTGTACACCAGGGGGCTCTTATATAAGGCCTATCGGGTGCTGGCGAAGCTGCTGCCCCACAGCTTCCTGATGCAGTTTACGGAGATCTGACAGGAGGGGGAGCCATGAATCAGGACGCCTTTACCGGCGGCGTGGAGCCCGGCGGCCTCCGGAATCAAAACGACATCCGCATCCTGCTGTGCTTTATTCTGGACCGGGCCGGAGGCGGTTTCACCGGCGAGGAGCTGGCAAAGATCACCCAGCAGCGGGGCCTGGCCAATTATTTTGAAGTATCGGACGCGCTGGCCGCGCTGATCCGGCAGGGCAACGTGCAGGCGGACGGCGCCGGGCTGCTCTCCGTTACGGCGCAGGGCAAGGAGATCGCGGCGGGGCTGGGGGACGATCTGCCCCTTTCGGTGCGGGACAAGGCCCTGGACGCTGCCCTGCGGCTTTCGGCGGAGGCCCGGGTGCGCAGGGAAAACCGGGTGGATATCCGGGAAACGGACAATGGCTTTCAGGTCACCTGCCACATTTCCGGCGGGCAGATGGACCTGATGGCGGTGACGCTGTACGTCCCCGACCGGCTGCAGGCCCGGCGGGTGGAGGAGAATTTCTACCGGGCGCCGGAGGAGGTGTACCGGCTGCTGCTGGCGGCCCTCAGCGGCGACCCGGATTTTTATCCCGCGGAAAGGAAATAGACCATGATACGATTCAACGAAACGACCGGCGTGTTCAAGCTGGACACCAAGACCACCACCTATGCCCTGCGGGTCTATCAGGAAGGATATCTGGTGCACCTGTACTACGGCGCCAAACTCCCCGACGATGATCTTTCCCACCTGATGTACCGGGGTTGGTTCGATTCCCTGAGCCCCTGGGCCCACGGCGTGGACGATCCCCTGTTTTCCGCCGACATCGTCCCCATGGAATACCCCACCAACGGCGCGGGGGATTTCCGCATCTCCGCGCTGAGCGTGCGGGGCCGGGACGGCAACACCGTCACCGACGTGCGGTATGTGGGGCACAGGATCTTCAAAGGAAAGCCGGGCCTCACCGGCCTGCCCGCCACCTTCGGGAACGAGGACGAATGCGAGACGCTGGAGATCGAAACAGAAGACCCGGTGACCGGCGTGAGGGCGTTTTTGCTGTACACCGTGTTTGAAGATTCCGGCGTGATGGCCCGGAGCGTGCGCATCGAAAACCGTGGAGAAGCGGCGGTGGAGCTGGAGCGGGCATACAGCGCCTGCCTGGAGCTGCCCACCATGGACTACGACATGGTGCACCTCTACGGCAAATGGGCCAAGGAGAACACTACCACCCGCCACCCGCTGGCCCACGGCATCCAGGCCATCCAGTCCAAGCGGGGCATGACGGGGCCCAATCACAACCCCTTTGTGGCCCTGGCGCAGAAGCACGCCACCGAGGAGACCGGCGAGGTCTACGGCGTCAGCCTGATCTACAGCGGCAATTTCTCCATGGAGATCGAGGTGGACACCCGGGGCTGCCCGCGGCTGCTCACGGGCATCAATCCCACGGACTTCCGCTGGCGGCTGGAGCCGGGCGAAAGCTTCACCACTCCCGAGGCGGTGACGGTCTATTCCGAGAACGGGCTGGGCGGCATGAGCCGCACACTGCACCGGTTCTATCTCAATCACCTGATGCGCAGCGTGTGGGCAAAGCGCAAGCGGCCTCTGCTCATCAACAGCTGGGAGGCGGCCTATTTCGATTTCGACGGCGACAAGCTGGTGGAATTCGCCCGCGCCGCCAAGGAGCTGGGCATCGAGATGCTGGTGATGGACGACGGCTGGTTCGGCAATCGGTTTGACGACCACCGGGCCCTGGGCGACTGGAAAGTCAACGAGAAAAAGCTGGGCGGCACCCTCAAGCAGCTGGTGGACAGGGTGAACGCCCTGGGGGTGCAGTTCGGCATCTGGTACGAGCCGGAGATGATCAACCCCGACAGCGACCTGTTCCGCGCCCATCCTGATTGGGCCGTCTGCGCGCCGGGCAGGGAGAGATCCATGTCCCGCTACCAGTGCGTGCTGGACATGACCCGCAAAGAGGTGCGGGACGCGATCTATGAGCAGATGGTCTCCGTGCTGTCCACGGCCAATATCGCCTACATCAAGTGGGACTGCAACCGGCACATCACCGAGGCCGCCAGCCTTGCATTGCCGCCGGAACGCCAGGGGGAATTCTTCCACCGCTACGTGCTGGGCGTGTACGACCTGATGGATCGGATCACCACCGCCTTCCCGGAAATTCTGCTGGAGAACTGCTCCTCCGGCGGCGGGCGGTTCGATCCCGGCATGCTGTACTATTCGCCCCAAATTTGGGCCAGCGACAACACCGACGCCATCGAGCGGCTGAGCATCCAGTTCGGCGCGTCCCTGGCCTATCCCATCGCGGCCTTGGGCGCCCACGTTTCCGCCAATCCCCGCACGGGCATCGAGACCCGTGGGAATGTGGCCCTGTGCGGCACCTTCGGCTACGAGCTGGACCCCGGTAAGCTGACGGCGGAGGAAAAGGAGATCGTGAAAGCCCAGGTGGCGGAGTATCACAAGTATTATGAACTGATCCGCTATGGGGATTTCTACCGCCTCACCGCCCCCACGGAGGACCCCTTCGTGTGCGATTGGGAATTCGTCAGCGAGGATCAAGACGAAGTCCTGTACACCCGGGTGATCATGCGCCGCCCCGAAAATCTGTATCAGCCCGTCCGGCTGCGGGGGCTGGATCCGGAGAAATATTACGAGGACGAGGAGACCGGCCAGGTGTATTCCGGCGCGCTGCTGATGCACGCGGGCCTCGATCTCTCCACGGCCGGCGGCCGGTGGCTCCAGGACGGCGCAAGCCTCAAAAAGCATTTTATTGCGCGGTGAGTTTTTTCCTTGACAGCGCCGCGGTTCCCTGCTATAATAAATGGGCTGTCGAAAGACAGTCCCTATGACTCATTAGCTCAGTTGGCAGAGCACTTGACTTTTAATCAAGGTGTCCGGGGTTCGAATCCCCGATGGGTCACCACGTCGCGGCGAGCCCTTGTGGCTCGCCGCATTTTCATGCGAAAATGCGGCTTCGCTTATCGGGCTGCCGCTCCTTGCCGCAAAAAGTCTCGCTCGGCTCGCCTGCTCGGTTGCAAGCGCCCTCGCGACGGCTCGCTGTCGCTACCAACTTTTTGCGGTTTTGCGTCTGCGGCGCAGAAAATAGCTACATTCAATTACAAACACCCAGAGGAAAGTTTTTAGTGCAGAGCGGCGAGACCGGGACCCCACAGCGAAGCTGTGGGGTGGGCGAGCCGGTAGGCGGCAAGGCCGCCGGTCGAATCCCCGATGGGTCACCATGTTAGCGACATAATTTAGATCCAAGCCCAAAAAGCCCCGGAATTCCGGGGTTTTTGGCGCTCATGGGGCCGTACAACAGATGTCAGATTTATGGATCCCAAAAGGCCATTTTGCGGCTTTTGGGAGATCTGAACTCTTAAAATCCACTTTTCAGAGAAAGCCGAGTCGAAAGACCCGGCTTTTTTCATATCAGTACACAATCAAACAACTACCATCGGAAAATGACTGACTTTGCAGGATGGAAGTCAGCCGTTTTTCTGTTTTTAGGAAAGGGACAGAACATGATCAAAATCAAGCTGATTTCCGGCAACACATTGAGACACGCTTGCCGGGCTGGCGGGATACCTTGAATTTCGCTTCACGGTGTGTTATGATAATAAAAATTTCGATCAATCGGGGATTGAATGGGGGAAATGATATATAAATGATTGGTTTACCGTTGAAAAAATAGATGCTCAGACATTTGCAATCAGTGAATACAAACATTGGGAAGAAACGCACTGTTATCTGCTTTGCGGGCAGGAAAGAGCGCTTTTAATTGATACGGGCTTAGGGGTTGCCAATATCAGGAAAATCGTGGACAGCCTGACGGAATTGCCTGTTATGGCGGTTACTACCCATGTTCACTGGGATCACATCGGCGGGCATCGGTATTTTGATAACATAGCCGTGCATGAATTGGAGCAAGACTGGCTTTCTGTTCAGTTTCCAATACCTCTGCAAGTTGTCAAAAACAATTTAACGAAATATCCTTGCGATTTTCCAGCAGGATTTGATATTGACACTTATCGCGTTTTTCAAGGTATTCCGCAAAGAATTTTACGTGACGGTGATTGGCTGGATTTGGGCAATCGGAAGATTCAGGTCGTTCACACGCCGGGACATTCTCCCGGACACTGCTGCTTCTATGAGCCGGAGAGACATTACCTGTTTTCCGGGGATTTGATTTATAAAGGGTGTCTTTACGCATTTTATCCGACGACCGACCCCCAACTTTTCTATCACTCCGTAAAGCGCGTGCAGAAATATAAAATCTCAAGAATTTTACCCGGTCACCATCAGCTAAGCATCCCTGTTTCCTTGATCGATGAAATCGAGGCCGGGTTTGCGCAAATTGAGAGAAACGGGAAACTGAAACAGGGAAATGGACTGTTCGATTTTGGGGACTTTCAACTTCAAATCTGAACTACATCTTTAAAGCCATTTTCCTGTATTTGGGCGACCCTGTAAAGGGACAGGAGAATAACGCGCTGCGGCTGCTGGATATCATCCGTTCGGATGAGATGACGCAGAGGCAGAAGATGGACGCGCTGGAGGAAGATTTTAAGATCCCGATGACGGAGAATGTAGGCAGGGAGGTAACAGAGATGTGCAACTGGAGCAAAGGTGTGAAGGAAGCCGCGATGGAAAAGGGATTGCAGCAGGGCCTCGCGACGGGCCGTGCGGAAGGCCGTGCGGAAGGCCGCACAGAGGGCAAGCTGGCTCAAATGCTAAAAGTATTTCTGAAGCAAATCTCAAAGGGTGTATCTTTTGAGGATGCAGCGGATACTGCCGGGGCGGAGACGCCGACGGAGATCGAGTATCTCCGTGAGCACATGCCCGCGTAAAATGCGTGATTCAAGAAGAGAACGGTCTCTGATTTGCAGGAGACCGCTCTTTTTTCTTGTGGGTATGGAAAAATCCTCAGGAATCCGATATAATGGGGGCTGGTAGATAAAGCTTTTTGAAAAAGGGTTCTGTGACCGCGTCTGCAGACGTTTCTTTGTCTTCCACATTCATTATTTATGGAAGGAGGAATCTCCATGGATTCCCAAAAAAGTCACAAACAAACGCTTACGGATTGGTATACGCAGCATGCAAAGCAGGGATGTGTGAAAAGAGAACTCATTCTGCTGTACAGTGAGACAGTTGCAGAGGACGCAGAAACGATCACCGACAAGGGATACTTTACCGTGTTCCTGAAGCCGGAGGAGACTAAGAGCGGACAGCTGGAAGTTGCAGTTTTTGAAGAGACGGTGGTATATGCTCGAGAGGAGAACGGTGATCCCGGGAAAGTGCTTCATTCTACAATGAAGGTAATCGGTACCATCGGCTAAAAGACGTCCAATAACAGATGCGAAAAGTCTCCAACTGCGGCGAGAGCCAAAGCTGGAGACTTTTGTATTCTTTACGCACTACTCATGTACAATTGGCAAAAAAATCTTTTTTGGCGGGAATAGACACGTCGCGGCGAGCCCTTGTGGCTCGCCGCATTTTCATGCGAAAATGCGGCTTCGCGTTTCGGGCTGCAAAAAGCTGCGGAGCAGGCTTTTCTCCTTCTCCGCAAAAAGTCTCGCTCGGCTCGCCTGCTCGGTTGCAAGCGCCCTCGCGACGGCTCGCTGTCGCTAACAACTTTTTGCGGTTTTGCGCCTACGGCGCGGAAAAAGAATTGCTGCACTCAATCGCACCCCACTTTTCGGGGTGCGATACTTTTTTGCCCTCCCGCTGGCACCTCGCGGGACATATGCGGGACACATTTCGTAAGACGAAGCAAATCCGCCCGGAATGTTTCCTTTCCATCTCCCGCTGGCAATAATGTCCATCCCAACATATCCAGGGCCGCCCACCCCTATAAATAGCAAGTTTAGATAAAATACTTCTCATTTTCAGGGCGCATTTGTGTACATTTTTTTGACAATCCCGGGAATCCATGGTACGATATACCCACAAAAATGAGGGGCAGCGGTCGGAACCGAAGCAACTGCCGAGCTCGCCGGGGGCAAAATCATGCTGGCATCCAAGGACTTGCAATAGCGTCCCGGGGTGGCGGCGATCATCCGTGCGGCTTGCCGGGCGGCTTGGGAGATGCAGTTCGGCCGCACCATCCAAGGAGGAATCACAATGCCAGACGAAACTTTGAAATTGCAGGACGAATTGCGCAAGAAAGCCGGGGGAATGTACCAATTCATCAGCAAGCCCGTGTACAACATCGACGATATGGATAACGCCGCTTTCATGCTCGACCACGAGATGGAGGGCGTGTACGTGCTGGGCTGCGCGGCCGATGTGGATCCCGACCATCCCGGCAAGGTGTATGTAGACGAAGTGGACGCCGGTGCGCCGGTGCTCAGTCACAGCCCATGGGGCGGGTGCAGTCTGGGCTTTAAGGTCCGGCGATTCATCCGCGAATACGGCAAAACCTACACGATCCGCTATGAGGGCGGCATGTCCGTGGAGGGTGAGCCCCTGCCGCCCTATACTTTCCAGCTGGAGAGCCTGCCCAAGGTGGAGATCGGTGCGGTCTACCCGGAGCACGACGAGCTGGTGCTCCAGTCCGCCCGGGAAGGTATGGTGCTG
This sequence comes from uncultured Clostridia bacterium, assembly GCA_947631855.1. Lineage (GTDB taxonomy): Bacteria > Bacillota > Clostridia > Oscillospirales > Acutalibacteraceae > Acutalibacter. The sequence continues at coordinate 23,564 of CANRMX010000012.1, forward strand.
CTGAAAAACGACCACCACGCGCTGCCGCTGGGACAAGGGGCCGTCATCAATACCTTTGGCAAGGCGGCGGCCACTTTCCGGCTGGGCTGCGTAGGCGCGGGGAAGATCAACCCCCGCTACGGCATCCGCTTTGAGGAGGGCATCCGCAGATTTTCCTCCCTCCGGCTGAACGAGGAACTGTTTGAATTTTACCGCACCAGAGAGACCAACGAAGTCCCGGATGAGGCCCTGATGCAGGCCGCGAAAGCGAAATCCGACACCGCGGTCATTGTGCTGACCCGCGGCACAGGCGAATCCCGGGACAATTGCCCCGTACCCGGCGATTATTACCTCACCGATGCAGAAAAGCACCTGCTGCAGGCGGTTTCCGCCGCCTTTGCTAAAACGGTGGCGGTGCTCAACGTGGGCTATCCCATCGAGATGGGCTGGGTAGAGGAATACAACATCGATGCGGTGCTCTGGTGCGGATTGCCGGGCATGGCGGGCGGCAAGGCGCTGGCCGAGATCTTGGAAGGCACGGTCTCTCCCAGCGGCAAGCTGCCGGACACCTGGAGCCTGGATTATTACGACATTCCCGCCGCGCAGAATTTCTACATAGCGCCCGAAGGCGCGGACGTTTCGCAGTTCGGGAATACCTTCGTGACCACGGTGTACGAGGAAGATCTGTACGTGGGCTACCGCTTCTTTGACACCTTCGGCAAGAAAGCGGCGTTCCCCTTTGGCCACGGCCTCAGCTACACGACCTTTGAGAAAACCGTGCTTTCTGCGACGGAGACCGGTTGCGCCGTTTCGCTGGAGATCGCCGTGAAGAACACCGGGGCTTGCAGCGGCAAGGAAGTGGTGCAGCTCTACGCCGCCCTCCCGGACGGCAAGCTGGAGCAGCCCGCCAAGCGGCTGGTGGCGTTCGCCAAGACAAGAGAACTGGCTCCCGGCGAAACCCAGACCATCCACCTGGAAATTCCCGCCAAGCGGTTGGAATCCTACGACGAGGACACCGCCAGCTGGATCATCGAGCCGGGAAAGATCGGCGTGCTGCTGGGCGGCTCCGTGGCGGAGGCCCAAGAAGTCTTTGCCTTTGACGTGCCGGAGCTGGTGGTGCTGCAAAAGGTGGAGAATCGCGTGACGCCGCCCATCCCGATCACCCGGCTCTCCAAAAAAGACCCGGCGGGAACGTACCCCACCGGCAAGGACAGCAAGGCGGGGCCGGCCGACGATCTGCCCTATCGCCAGAAGCGCAATCAAATCCCGGAGAAGCGCCCGGTGATCGGGAAGAAGCCCGCCCAAACCGTCACCTTCCCCATGGTGGTGGAGGACGAATCCCTGTTGGATGCTTTCGTGCTGCAGCTCTCCGATTACGAGCTGGCCCGGCTGTCCGTGGGCGCGCGCACCGGCTGGGGCGTGGACGACAACGGCTTTGCGGGCACGCTGTACAACGAGGGCAAGGTCGCCCATCTCCAGATCCCCGACTACTTCATGGCGGACGGCAACAACGGGCTCAACATGCACGACGCCACCATCGGATTCCCGGTCAGCAATACCATGGCGGCCACCTTCAACGAGGAACTGTGCTTTGAGGAGGGCAGGGCCATCGCCACCGAGGGCAGAGACTTGAACCTGCAGTGCATCCTGGCCCCCGCCATGAATCTGCACCGCAATCCCCTGTGCGGGCGGCATTCCGAGTATTTCAGCGAGGACCCCTACCTGGCCGGACGCATGGGCGGCCAGGAGAGCGCCGGATTGGAGGCCGCGGGCGCCAGCTCGGTGATGAAGCACTTTATCGCCAACAATGCGGAGAATTACCGCAACCGCAACCACAGCATCATGACCGAGCGCTGTATGCGGGAATTGTACCTGAAGGTTTTCGAGGTGGCCATGGAGGTCAATGTGCCCGACGCGATGATGACCGGGTACAATCCCACCAACGGCGCATGGTGCGCAGGCGACGAGGAACTGCTGGAGGGCATCCTCCGGGATGAGTGGGGCTATACCGGCTACGTGATGACGAACTGGGGCTCCTCCACCTGCTGCCCGCCCGCGCCCACCGCCCAAGGCGGCAACAGCTGGGTAGCTCCCGGCTGCATGGACGACAGCGAGCCGAATATGATCGTCGCGGCTCTGGCGAGCGGCGCCATCGACCGGGAGCGCATCCGCGCCAATGTGCGGGATATGTACGGCACCCTGGCCAGGCGTCTGCGGGCAGAGAAAAAGTAACATTCAGAAAAGCAACGGGCGGAGCAGCCATGGGCTGCTCCGCTTTGTTTTGGGCTTGGTCTGATGTTTAATATTCAGTTCTGTTCGGTTCGTCAAACGGAAGGTTAGAAAATGCCTTTGTTGTATTTCTGTTGCACGGCTATCAGCAGCCCTATCCCGATGGCCAAGCCAACAAGCAGTACCGCGACCGCAGCCGCTTCGATTTCACGGGACGCAGCGAACAAGCCAATCACGCCACTCAGGAATTGAGATACCGGCAAAACGGATAACGCTTTTCCAAAGGCTTTTCCATACGCCGCTTGATCGGTGACCTTCGTTTGATGGTACTCGTGGATCAAATTGGTCCTGCCCTTGTAAATCGCAATACTGCATGCCAGCAGCAACGCTGCAACCAAAAACATGATAACGGAATACGCCAACATCGGAAACACCTCCACAAGGATATACGCTGCGGCCACTTCGATCAACGGTCAGTTGGTCGAGCAGCCGCCCACTCGACAACTAAAATTATACACCCGAATCGTGAAGAAATCAACCGCCAGCGGCAATTTCCTTGGGGAGAATATCCCTTCGATGATTCGCTGCCCTCATTCCTTTCTAGTATCCCCCACCTCCAAGGAACAGGCAAGGGCACGCACCCGGTGTGGAAGCAGAAAAAATCCGATTGACACCGGGTGGGCTTCGGGATATACTTATCTTAATAAAACGATCGTATCATGAGAGCAAAATTCTCTATGATACATCTGGATCGTGCGGGAGCGAACGCCCGCTCGAATCAAATCAAAGGAGAGATGCGCCATGAAATTCCTGAAACGCAACGCAAACGTGATCTTTATCTGCCTGTTGGAGGCGCTGATCGGGATCCTGCTGCTGTTCGATCCCATCGCCTTCACCTCCGCCATCATCATTGCCTGCGGCGTGGTCCTGCTGCTGACGGGGCTGGTCGCCACGCTGGATTATTTCCGCACGGACGCGGTGGAGGCCGCGCTGAAAAGGGGCCTGGCCAAGGGGTTGACCATGCTCCTGGCGGGCGGATTCTGCGTGCTCCAGCCCGGGTGGTTCCTGGCGGCTTTCCCGCTGCTCACCATCCTCTACGGGGTGATCATCCTGCTGGCGGGGCTGAGCAAAGTCCAATGGGCAGTGGACGCGCTGCGGCTGCACACCGGCCGCTGGATCCTGCCCGCTGTCAGCGCGGTGATCTCCATCGTCTGCGCCCTGGTGATTTTTTACAATCCCTTTGCGACCACGGTTGCCCTGTGGAAGTTCACCGGGATCACCCTCATCGTGGAAGCGGCGCTGGACGTGGTGGTGCTGTTCCTCGGCAGAGGCACGGCGGAATATGAAGGGTGAGGGGCAGTATGGATTACTTTGAACGGGCGCAGGCCTGCGTCCAGGAATTGCAGGAAAACCGCCGCTATTTCCACACCCACGCCGAAGCCGGTCTGCATACGCCCAAGGCCAAGGCCTATGTGATGGAAAAGCTGCGGGAATATGGCCTTAAGCCCCGGGAATGCGGAGAGGGCGTCACCGCCACGGTGGGCAAGGGCGGCAAGGTGCTCCTGCTGCGGGCAGACATGGATGCGCTGCCCATGGCGGAGGAGAGCGGCCTGCCCTTTGCCTGTCCCACCGGCGAGCAGGCCCACACCTGCGGCCACGATTTCCACGCCGCCATGCTGCTCACCGCCGCCAAGCTGCTCAAGGAGGACGAAGCCTCCTTGCAGGGCACGGTGAAATTCATGTTCCAGCCGGCGGAGGAAACCTTCGAGGGCAGCCGGAACATGATCGAGCACGGCATTCTGGACGACCCCAAGCCGGACGCCGCCCTGGCCTATCACGTCAGCCCCGGCAAGCTCCCCATCGGCACCTATCTGTACAACGATTCCGGCGCCATGATGTTCTCCGTCGATACCTTTACGATCCAGATCCAGGGCAAGGGCAGCCACGGGGCCTATCCCCATCTGTCCATCGATCCCATCAATATCGGCGCGCACATCTATCTGGCCCTGCAGGAATTGATCGCCCGGGAGAGCGACCCCAACGACGCGTGCCTGCTCACGGTGGGGCAATTCACCGCGGGCTCCGCGGCCAATATCATCCCGGACACCGCCGTGCTCAAGGGCTCCCTGCGCACCAATAAACAGGCGGCCCGGGAGAAGCTGGTGCGCCGCCTGCGGGAGGTTTCGGAAGCCACCGCCGCGGTCTATGGCGGCACCGCACAGGTGGAATTCACCTGCAGCGTGCCCACGCTGGCGTGCGACAAGGCCCTGACCCAGGCGATCGTGGGCTATATGAACGAGCTGCCTATTCCCAACGCGGTGGGGTATTCCGGCATCTCCGCCAGCGCGTCGGAGGATTTTTCGCTGATCGCCCAGCGCATCCCCAGCACGTTTATGTATCTGTCCGCCGGCTTTGCGGACGCGCGCGGCGACTACCCCGCCCACAACCCCAAGGTGCAGTTCAACGAAGAAGTCCTGCCCATCGGCGCGGCCTATCTGGCCCACTGCGCCGCCCGCTGGCTGGCAGCGGGCTGAGCCCGCATGCACGACGCGGGCTCCGTTCGCTTCGCTCACTTGCCAAGCACAAGTGACAAGTTTTCCGTCGCGCCCGATAGCGCCATGAAGCCGTAGACACTTGGCGCTACCGAATTTAAGATAATTATGCCTCTCCATCTGGGGAGGCACGTTTTATGTCTTAAGCGAACTTGCGCACAAGCAAAGCCCACCCGCGCCCGCACACAGTAAATTCCGCGGCGCGCGTGGCCGCGCAGGCCAAGTCGCGGAAAAGTTGTCATCAAACCGCAAACAAGTGGTCGCGTCCGAAAGTTAGAACAGACAGCAGCCCACTCTTTCTCAGCAGGCGCTATCGGGCGCGAGCGAAAAAGCTACCTTCTTCGCTCGGCAAGTGAGCGAAGCGAACGAAGCCCGCGAATTAACCCGCGCCGCGAAAAGGGCGTGTAGGCACAGCGCATTTTGCGTCCCGCACGCAGTAAATTCCGCGCCCCGTCAAGTCGTTTCCAGCACCTACCAGCGTGCGTTTAGCACGCGCTCCGCGAAGTGGCCCGGCCGGTCACGCCGCCTATTCCCCCAACATTTGGCGGATGCGCTGGTAGGTCTCGTGCACCAGCTGCTCCATATTGTCGGGGTCTGACAGGCAGTAATCCAGCAGGTACTCCACTTGCAAGTTGATGTCCCCGCAGAATTGAGCGCAGGTGATCTGCCGGCGAATGCGGGTGAACTCGTCAAAGTTTTCCTGATTAAAGCTCCATTTGAGCTCGTGATCCGCATTCCGATCGTGATCGTCCTTATGGGCTTCGCTGTAGGCGGCGGCGAAGTCCGGTGAAAGCGCGTCTTCAAAGACCAGCACATTGTCGGAGGCAAGCGAGGAATAGAAATCCAGTTCCAGCGCGGCCTGGGGGCTGAGGAAAGCATCCAGCAGGGCGAACGCGTCTTTGGCACGCTTACTGTTGGCGTTGATAGCCGCATAGCACGTGATCCGCACCGCCACGCCGCCATCGTCGCTGTAGGGAGGCACCATGGTCAGCGGTTTGCTGATCACGCTGCCTTCGATGTGGTCACGATAGACATCATTGCTGTTGGTATTGGCGAAGTCCGTGCCGATCCGGGTGGTGAAATACTCCGGCAGTCCCCAGGCATTGACGGAAGCCTTTTGCTCGATCTCCACGATCTCCGTCATCCGCTGGAGCAATTCTTCCTCGGTGAAATTCAACTGACGGGGAGAGGCGGCATAATCCGCCGCGGGGCCGAAGGTACAATCGGCAAAATTAAACCCATAATCCCTGCCCTCCGTTCCTTTGAACGCCTCGATGAGGGCATTGGGGACCTGCAAAAATCCGCTTTCGTCGGTCAGCACGTCCTGCCAGCTGTTCCCGGCGGGCGCCTCCGGCAGATCGTCTTTCTTAAAGCAGGCCACCGGCAGCCAGTAGGAGATGGGCAAAATGACCTGACCGTACTGCTCGCTGTGCCCCCCGGCCATCACTTCCGGCGTCAGGGCATCCCAATCCATGTATTTTGCCTTTTTGATGAAATCGTCCAGCGGGTAGAACTGTCCCAAAGCCATATTCTTTTCCGGGGTAAGGAACAGCCTGTGCTCCCCCGCTGCAAAGATGATGAACAGATCCGGCCCTTCTCCGGCCATGATCTCTGTCCGCAGCGAAGCGATACGGATATCGCGTTCAGAAGAATCCCCGGTTTCCAGAGAAGCATCTGGCAGGAATTCGATCTCGTAATCCTGTGGGACGTCCATTTTATTCATAAACTGCGTAAAGTCTCTTTTCCATGCATTTTCATTCTTTGAACTCACAGCGTCCACCAGAATACAGATCGGCTCATCGCTCTTGGCCTGGGTTTGGCAGCCGGAAAGCCCGCCGAAGGACATCAGCGCAAGGGCAAGGATGAGGATGACGGACAGGACTCTTTTGATGCTCGACATAGGACTGCCTCCTTTATATGGATAAAATATGCGTATTTCCCCCCAACAAATTTCATGGAGAGGGAAAATACAACGGTTTTATCGGCCCGACAACCCGCTGGATGACAGGGCCTATTGCTTAAAATTCATTTTACCAGTCTGCCCAAATTCTGTCAACACTTTAATGAAGATTTTTTGGATTTTTTGAAAGCACTTTGTATGGATCAAACTTTATGCCTTTGCAGCGTGTGAACAGAGGCAGAGCGGTGGGGGATGCAAAATCACAAAAACACAAAGCCTCTTGTGGAGTGCCCGGAATTTTGGTATAATAGAGCCGCAATATGCAGCGCGTGCCCCAGGAGACCCGCGCAGAAAAAGACGATCAACGGAGAAAAGCATGACACCTATCACCAATGAATGGCTCTCCCTGCGCAGGGAGGTCATGGAGCGGGACTTTGCCCGCATGAACCCCATGCAGCGGGAGGCGGTCTTTCACACCGAGGGGCCACTGCTGATCCTGGCCGGGGCCGGAAGCGGCAAGACCACGGTCCTCATCAACCGCATCGCGAACCTCATCCGATACGGCAAAGCCTTTCACAGCACGTCCCTTTCCGCGCAATTGGACGATCCCGACCGGGCGGCCTGCCGGGCATATCTTGCGGGCGGGGAACTTTCCGAAGACGTGCGGGCGCGGCTGGCCGTGGAGCCCTGCCAGCCCTGGGAGGTGATGGCCATCACCTTCACCAATAAGGCGGCGGGAGAACTGAAAGACCGCCTGTGCGGGATGCTGGGCGACCGTGGGGAGGAGGTGTGGGCCTCCACGTTCCACGCGGGCTGTGCGCGCATCCTCCGGCGGGATGGCAGCCGCCTGGGCTTCACGTCCCACTTCACCATCTACGATACCGACGACAGCCGCCGGCTGATGAAAGACGTGATGCGGGACCTGAATATCTCCGAGCGGGCGCTGTCGCCCAAGGGCATTTTGGGGGAGATCTCCCGGGCAAAGGACAGCCTGATCGGCCCCCAGGAATACGAGCGGGCGGCGGGCAGCGATTTCCGGCTGCAGCAGGTGGCCAGGGCATATATCGAATACCAGCGCCGCCTGGAGGCGGCCGACGCCATGGATTTCGACGATCTGCTGGGCAGCGCCGTGCGGCTGTTCCGGGAGAATCCCGATATTCTGGAGCGGTACCAGCGGCGTTTCAAATACATCATGGTGGACGAATATCAGGACACCAACCGCGCCCAGTATGAATTTGTCCGGCTGCTGGCGGGCCGGCACGGCAATCTCTGCGTGGTGGGCGACGACGACCAGAGCATCTACAAATTCCGCGGGGCCACCATCGAGAACATCATGAACTTCGAGGAGGATTTCCCGGGGGCGAAGGTGGTGCGGCTGGAGCAGAATTACCGCTCCACCCAGAACATTCTGGACGCCGCCAACGGGGTGATCGCCCACAACACCGAGCGCAAGGGCAAGACCCTGTGGACCGCCGCCGGCCGGGGCGAAAAGCTGAAGCTGCACACCGCCGAAAGCGAGACCGACGAGGCCGACCGGGTGGCAACAGTGATCTTGGAGGGCGTGGCCAAGGGGCGGAAATTTTCCGATTTTGCCGTGCTCTACCGCATGAATTCCCAATCCCTCTCCTTTGAAAGGATGTTTGCCAAGCAGGGCATCCCCCACCGGATCATCGGCGGCACCCGGTTCTTTGACCGGAAGGAGATTCGGGACATGATCGCCTATTTGAGCGTCATCTCCAACCCCGAGGACGAGGTGCGGATGCGCAGGATCCTCAACACCCCCAAGCGCGGCATCGGCGAAAAGACCGTGGACACCGCCCAGCAGATCGCCCGGCAGGTGGGCGAGAGCCTGTTTTCCGTCATCGCCCACGCGGAGGAGTATCCGGCCATTGCCCGGGCGCGGGGGCCGCTGGGGGCATTTGCCCATCTGCTGGAGGGCTTCATCCAGAAGAACGAGAGCGGGCAGCTGCTGCCCAGCGAGCTGTACGGCGAACTGGTGGAGGCCGTGGGGTATATGGATTTCCTGCGCACCGACGAGCCGGACAAGGCCGAGGATCGGATGGAAAACGTGCAGGAGCTGTCCTCCATGCTCCAGCGGTATGAGCAGGAGACCGGGGACGAGGCCACCCTGGCGGGCTTTTTGGAGGAAGTCTCGCTGTTCACCGATATCGACAACTACGACGCGGAAGCGGATTCTGTGGTGATGATGACCATGCACTCGGCCAAGGGGCTGGAATTCCCGGTGGTGTTCCTGCCCGGCTGGGAGGAGGGCGTATTCCCGGGCAACGCGGTGCTGTACGACCCCACCCAGGTGGAGGAGGAGCGCCGTCTGGCCTATGTGGCCCTGACCCGTGCCCGGGAGGAGATCTATCTCTACCATGCCCAGTCCCGGATGCTTTTCGGCACCACCACCCACAACCGATTGTCCCGGTTTGCCGCGGAGATCCCCGACGAGCTGCTGGAGCGCAGCGCCTCCCGGAGCTATATCGCCCAGCCCGGCTGGACGTCTGGCGACCGGAGCCCGGCAGGCGGCCGGAGCCCGGCAGGCAACCGGAGCCCGGCGTCCGATTTGACCGGCACGGTGGCGGAAAGCGGCTTTGCCGGGCAGATCTACAAGCCCCATCCGGTGAAACCCGCCCCGGCGGGCACCTATCGGGCAGGGGACACGGTGCGGCACAAGACCTTCGGAGAGGGGCTGGTGCTCACCGCCACGCCCATGGCCAACGACACCCTGCTGGAGATCGCCTTTGACAAGGTGGGCACCAAGAAGCTGTTCGCCAACTTCGCGCGGCTGGAAAAGCTGTGAGAGGCCAACAATACAAATCAACAGACTGGAGGAAGACCCATGCAATCCAAATTCTTTACGGCGGAGAAGATCTTCGACAACGTGACCCGCATCGGCGGGCTGGCAGGTGAGCTGTGCTATCTGGTGGAGGGCAGCGAAAAGGCCCTGCTCATCGACGGGCTCACCGGGGTAGGCAGCCTGAAAGCCTTCGTGCGGGAGCTCACCGACCTGCCGGTGACGCTGGTGCTGACCCACGGCCATGTGGATCACATCGGCGCGGCCTTCGAGTATGGGGAATGCTGGCTCCATCCCGACGACATCGCCCTGCTGTACGAGCACGGCGACGCAGAGGCCCGGCTGGGCTTTGCCAGCGGCGGCGGACGGAAGATCGATCCCGCGGACGTGGTGCCGCCCCGGGCCATCCGCACGCTGCCCGTGCAGGACGGCCATGTGTTCGATCTGGGCGGCGTGCAGCTGGAAGTGATCCACGTGCCCGGCCACACCTATGGCTCCATCGTGCTGCTGGACCGCGCCCGGCGGATCGTCTATTCCGGCGACGCGTGCAACGCCAACACCCTGCTGTTCCTGCCGGGCTCCACCACCATCCAGGAATACAAGGAGGCCCTGCTGCACTTCAAGACCTTCCAGCCCGCCTTTGACGGGATGTTCGGTGGCCACGGGCCGGGACCGGTACCCAACACGCTGGTGGACGAGGCCCTCCAACTCTGCGACGAGATCATGGCCGGTACCGACGATCAGGAGCCGGGGGGCTTCATCGGCCGGGAGTGCCTGTATGCCCGGAAGAAAAACGAATTCTTCCAGCGGGCGGACGGCGGCATCGCCAACATCGCCTATTCCAAAGACAGGATCTGGAAAGCACAATAAAGCGCTCTGCCCGCCTCCGTGTACACCGGGGCGGGCTTTTGCAATTAGAACTAGAGGTAACAGAAACCCCGCCGCGCCATAGAATGGAATGAGAAATCCCAAAGGAGGAGATTCTATGGCCGAAAACGAAGCCATGCCCGAGCTGGAAAACCGGGACTACTTCAAAGAAGCGGTCTGTATCGACGCAATGCGCATCTACGACAGCTGCAGCGATAAGGACTGTGTGGAAGACATACGGGTGCTGTTCACCGCCGGACAGCAGGCGCTGGTCAACAGCGCCACCAATGTGCGCCTGAAGGACGTCAGCGTCCTGACGGCGTACCTGGACTTGCAGCCCATTCCCTTTCACCGCGGATTCTATTCCGTGGACATGACGTTCTTCTTCGACGTGACGGTGGAGCTGTTCGGCGGGCCGTCATCCTGCCCCATGCCGGTGAGCGGCGTATCGGTGTTCAACAAGAAAGTCATTCTGTATGGCAGCGAGGGCAGCGTGAAGATGTTCTCCTCCGGCGACTGTTCCGACAGCGTGGAGGTGAAGGACAGCCGCGTGCTGCCGAAAGCCACGGTGCAGGTGGCGGAGCCCATCGCCCTGTCCGCCCGTCTGTGCGACCGGCCGCTGATGTCCTCGGAGCCCTACTGCCGCATCCCGGAGAGCATCGCCCGGCTGTACGGCGGCGACCTGGAGACCGCGCCCCAGGGCAACAACGTGTACGCCACCATTGGGCTGTTCACCATCGTGCAGATCGTGCGCAACGTGCAGATGCTGGTGCCCGCCTATGATTTCTGCGTGCCGGAGAAGGAGTGCGTCACCTCCACCGACGACCCCTGCGACCTGTTCCGGCGGATCGACTTCCCCATGGATGAGTTCTTCCCGCCCAGGGCCTCTGAGCTGAATGGTGAGCCCAAGACCGGCAGGGCAGACAGCCGTTCCCGTGATTTTGGCCCCGCACCTCGTCCACGTGAGGTCATGCCGTCCGATTCTCCCGACCCCCATTTCGGGTGGGATTGAGCGGCCCGATTGATAGAAAGTAGTCCACCCCCAGCAAAGCTGGGGGTGGACTGCCATTGAATCTCAGCTGACGGGCGAAAAATCCCCGGACACCGGCAGGACTTTTCGGTTTTTTCCCATCTTTTCGGAAAATTCCCCTTACGCGGCCGCAAAAAATATGCTATACTATAGGTAGACGAAAGCGTGGAGAAGCCAAGGTGTGACAGTGTTGCGGAGGGGAATCAAATGTATCGAATCAGTGATTTAGTGGTGTATGGCAGCAGCGGCGTCTGCCGGGTGATGGAGATCCGCTCACAGCCCTTTCCCACCACCGGCGAGGAGCGGCTGTACTATGTGCTGCAGGCGCTGGGCGATCACTGCACGATCTCCGTGCCGGTGGATTCCGACAAGGTGTTTATGCGGCCGGTCATCTCCCGCCAGGAGGCGGAGGCGCTGATCGATTCCATCCCCCAGCTGGACGCCCAGGCGTATCACAGCAAGGCCCCCAGAGAATTGGCCGAGCACTACGAGGCGCTGCTCAAGACCCACGACTGCGCGTCCCTGCTGGCCATGACCCGGTCCATCTATCTGAAAAAGCAGGAGCTTTTGCGGCAGAAGCGAAAGTTCGGCTCCGTGGACGAGCGGTTTTTGAAGCGGGCGGAAGAGCTGCTTTTCGGAGAGCTGGCCGCCGCGCTGGAGATCCCCCGGGACAAGGTGCTGGATTTCATCACCGCCCGGGTGGGCAGCCAGGCCGGGGCGGAGCAATAAAGCAAAATCACAGGCAGCAAAAGGGCCGTCTCTCGCGAGGCGGCCTTTCGTTTTATTCGTTTTTCGGGGCGCTTTGGGTCTTCATGCTGACTCTGCTCCCACGGGGCACGGACTGGGTCACAAAGGCGTTGCCGCCCACCACCACGTCCGCTTCGATCACCGTGTCCCCACCCAGGATGGAGGCCCCGGAATAGATGGTCACGTTGTCGCCGATGGTGGGGTGGCGCTTCACGCCCTTGAGCTTCTGCCCGCCCTTGGTGGAGAGGCCGCCCAGGGTGACGCCCTGATAAATTTTCACGTGGCTGCCGATCACCGTGGTCTCGCCGATGACGATGCCCGTGCCGTGATCCATGAAGAAATAGTCGCCGATCTGCGCCCCGGGATGGATATCGATGCCGGTGACGCTGTGGGCGTGCTCGGTCATGATCCGCGGGATCATGGGCACGCCGATGGTAAACAGCTCGTGGGCGATGCGGTACACCGAAATGGCGTACAATCCCGGATAGGACAGGATCACCTCGTCCCTGCTGTTGGCCGCCGGGTCGCCGTCGAAGGCCGCCTGGATGTCCGTATCCAGCACCGCCCGAATACGCGGGATGCGCTCCATAAAGGCGAAGGTCATTTCCCGTGCCCGATCCTCCAGCCCGTCGGCCTCGTCGCCGCTGTACCGCAGCACCGCCGCGATCTGCTTGTGCAGGTGGAAGATCACGTCCTCCACGGCGGCGGCCATATAGTGCTCCAGGCTGAACAGCTTCCGTTCCCGCTCGCCGTAGTAGCCGGGATAGAGCAGCTGCAGCAGCTTCTCCACCAGCTCCAGGATGGCCTTCTTGTCCGGCTGGTTGTACAGGTCGGTTTTATTCACCGCCCGGTCGTCGCCGTAATCGTCCAGGATCGCCTGCACAATGTGCGCCACCCGGTTGGAATCCAGTTTCTCCATAGGTGCGTCTCCTTCTCAGTCGCCGCTGAACAGGGGCGTGGAGAGGTACCGGTCGCCGGAATCGGGCAGCAGCGCCACCACGGTCTTGCCGGCGTTTTCGGGGCGATTGGCCACCACCGCCGCCGCGTGCAGCGCCGCGCCGGAGGAGATGCCCACCAGGATGCCCTCGCTGACCGCGAAGGCCCTGCCCGCCGCGAAAGCGTCCTCCCCGGAAACGGGAAGCACCTCGTCATAGATATGGGTGTTGAGAACCTTGGGGACGAATCCCGCGCCGATCCCCTGGAGGGGATGGGGCCCGGCCTTGCCGCCGGAAAGCACCGGGCTGTCTGCGGGCTCCACGGCGACGATCCGGATCTGCGGGTTCTGGGCTTTCAGATATTCGCCCACGCCGGTGATGGTGCCGCCGGTGCCCACGCCCGCCACGAAGATATCCACCTGACCGCCGGTCTGCTCCCAGATCTTGGGGCCGGTGGTGGCCTTGTGGACGGCGGGATTGGCAAAATTATCGAACTGCCCCAGGATCACCGCGCCGTCGATCTGTGCCCGCAGCTCCTCCGCCTTGGCGATGGCGCCCGCCATGCCTTTCGCGCCCTCGGTGAGCACCAGCTCCGCGCCGTAGGCTTTCAGCAGCGTCCGCCGCTCCACGCTCATGGTGTCGGGGAGGGTCAGGATCGTGCGGTATCCTCTGGCGGCCGCCACCATGGCCAATCCGATGCCGGTGTTGCCGCTGGTGGGCTCGATGATGGTGGCGCCGGGCCGCAGCGTGCCGTTCTGCTCCGCGTCCTCGATCATGGCCAGGGCCACCCTGTCCTTGACCGACCCCGCGGGATTGAGATATTCCAGCTTGGCCAGCAGTACCGCGTTTTCCACCCCGGCCTTTTTCGCATATCGCCGCGCCGCCAGCAGCGGAGTCTTCCCGATCAGCTCCAGCGCGCTGTTCTTGATGTCAGCCATTGTTTCGTTTCCTCCTTCATGGGTATATATCCACTGTATGGGAAATTCCTCGTTTGTGCCCCTCGTGCCATTCCATTATAGCACGGGCGCGGAGTTTTCACAAGTGCGCCTGCTTTTTGTTTTTGATTGATATTCCCCCGCCGAAGGCGGGGGAATATCATCTCTTACGGCTGGGGGCAGCCTGAAGCGTGATTCTTCACAAGTGCACCTACTTTTTCTTGAAAGAAAAAGGAAGCAAAAAGAACTTTACATGGCTCGACCGCAACTTGATGATTTAGGGGCTCCCCGCCCGTAGGACAAGGAGGGTATATTCTGTACGTCTGGGTAAGCCGCGCTTGACAACCCACCTCGTTTTTGCTATAATAAAGGCACAAAGGGAAACTTGCCGGTAAGCGGCATGGCCCTCAGACACTAGTTACAGATAGTAACCGCGTTCCTTGGCCGGAGCGGTTACTTTCTGTCTATTAATGCGACAATCAGAGAAATGATGATGCTGAGCACCATCAGACTGAGATGTAGCGCTTCATAAACAGTTATGCTGCATCCCTCCTTTGTCCAGAGATTCCCGTTTTTGTGACGGGTTTCTATGTCATCGGGAGAGTTTGCGCACCCCTCTCCCGTTTCCGGGTGGAGGGCCAACCGCCTACCGTTACTGGCAAGTATTCCCGCGCCGTATCCGGCGCAAAGACAGTATAACAGAAAAGAATCGAAAAAGCAAGAAAAAGCGCGTAACAGAAACTTTTTGGCTTGGCCGAACTTCAGTGCCTCCCCGCCTTCGGCGGGGAGGCACATCTTCTATCTTTCGGCCGCGACCGAAAAACTTGCGGCCTTTGCACGGCAAGTGAGCGAAGCGAACGGAGCCCGCGAATTGGCACGCGCGGCCACGAGCCCGCCAAAAATATTTTGAAATTTGTTGCAATAGATACTTTACATTTTCAAAAAAACGTGCTATCATAATTTATATTCATTCTAGGAGGTACGTTTATATGAGAAGCGAAAAATTTTCCAAGAGGATGCCTTTAGAGCTGTTGTGCCTTTCGCTGTTGAAAGAGCGCGATATGTACGGGTATCAGATGGTGCAGGAGATCGAAGCGCGCAGCGGCGATCTGCTGGTGGTGAACATCACCACGTTGTATGTGGTTCTGAAAAAGCTGGTCGAGAAGGGTTATGTCACGGTGCATTATAATGATTCCGCCATCACCCGCGAGCGGCTGCGGCTCTATTATCACTATGAAAGCAATGCCGATCTGTATTACGGCCAGCTCCAGCAGGAGTATCAGCGCACTACCCAGGGCGTGGAAAATTTTTTCTCTGGCGCCGGGAAAGCTGAGGCCGTGAATAATGGCAAGAAGTGAAGCTCTGCACCTGTATGTGCATGAAGTTTCCCGCCGGGTGAGGTGCACCGGCGCCGCAAAAAAAGCACTGCAAAAGGATCTGCGCCTTTCTCGGGGGAGCTCCCCGGGGTGGAGGAGATGAGCTACGGCGCGCTGCTGGGCCATGTGGACGCCCCCGAGGTGGTGGCCGCGGAGTATGCCGCCGTGGTGCCTGGGGTGCGCTTGCGCAGGCTGCTCACCCGTAGGCAAAAGATCATTATTGCCGTGGTTTCGGTGCTGGTGGCGGCGTTTGTGGTGTGGTTCGCCAACTACGTGAAGGGCGCTTTAGATTATATCAATGCATATACAGTGGAAGGTCCGGCTATAGAAGGGCCGTGGCAGCCGGATGAGGATATAAAAACACATCCAGGTGTTCGGATTTATTATGCTGAAGGAAGTGAAGCCGAATGAGAAAACTTGTTTCGGTTTTGTTATGTGTGATTTTGTGTTTTTCAGTTTGTTCATTGGAGTGTTCCGCTGTAGCTACTGAGAAAGTCTTGATTTCCCGCTCCGTGGAAACACTGGAAAATGGCGAGTATATTGTGACAGAACTGTATCAAACCGTGCGGGCCCTGCAGCCTTTGGCAGAAGGGCGAGAGGTGCAAGGCTCTAAAACTACTAAACTCTATTCTCCCAGCAATACTCTTCTTTGGGATCTGACAGTAGAAGGAACATTTAATTGTATCAGCGGCGTAAGTGCAAAAGCTACTGGTTCAAATGCTGTGCTGAAGGTATACGCAAGCAATGTTCACGTGGTTAGCAGGAGCGCAAACTATTCCAGCAACACCGCCACCGCCACCGGCACAGTATCATATAATTCTGTGAAGAAAACGGCAACCGTTAGTATCTCCTGCGACGTACATGGAAACTTGTACTAAGTAAAAATGAATAATGCAATAAAAAAGTAGAGCAGCTTGCTGCTCTACTTTTTTGGTTTTTTGGACTTTACACAGGTGGTTCGTAGATGGGATAGGTTCCTCTCATAATACCATATTCACATGTCACATGGGCATCTTCCAGTGAAGCTGTGGTAAAAGTACAGTAGAAGTATTGAGGAGATTCGCCGTCCCCTTTCAACGGAAAATACCAGGACAGCTGGTCTTTTGAGTTTAATGTGCCGCCATGGCTCCAAAGATCGTCAAATGATTCTTCTTCAATACCATCTTCATAGGAGTAAGTTCTTCCCTGAAAATCACCGGCTGAATAGGAGTAATCCCAGATAGTGAAATGAGCAGGGTTTCCTAACTGCTTTTTTAATAGTTGTACCATGTTTTCGCAGTAAGAACGGTTTTTCTTGGAATCATCTAACCTCATCTCTGCAACGATAGATGAAATCTGTCCGTCTTCCATAGTAAGCACAACAGGAGATTCTTTCCCGCCAAAATTGAATGTTTCCGTTTCTTTGGGCAAATCGCCATCCCCAGCGTAATCATTCATAAGGGAGAGCAGTTTTTCATCTATAGCTGGCCCGGAAAACTGCTGAGAACAGCCTGCAAGCAAAAGGACGCATAGAAAGAGGATAGCAAATACTACTTTTGTATGTTTCTTCATTTTAGCTTGCCTCCTGCAATACAATAGGTACACATTTTACATCCTCCTCTCGGAATAATTTTGTTCAGAGTATTTTCTGAACCTTATTAGAGTATATAACTTAAATCTTTAAATGTCAATACCTTGTTCAAAAATTTTTGATATATTTTTAAGGAAGTCATCCAACACGAAGATTCAAGAGTGGCATATACTGAAAAAGTCGGATATACAAGGAGCAGCCTGGCTGCTCCTTTCTTATGCCTTTCTGTAACAAATTATTTACTAAAAATTAAAAAACTGTACATCTTTTTGGTCTTGAACGCCTCGGAGTTATATGTTACGCTTTATACTGTAAACAGCTTGATGAAAAATCAAGAAATATTATTTTAGGAGGTCTGTTATGAACGCAAAAAAATCTATACTCCGAAAGTCCGTATTGCTTTTCCTGTCCATAGCGATGCTCTGTCTGGTGGCGGTTTTGCTTTCCTCCTGCAAGGCGGCGGACGACAACAAGCCCCTGCGCGTTCTGGTAGACCTCTATCACGAAACTCCCGCAAGCGACCCGACAACGAATCCGTCGGAGTGGTTTCAGCCCTGGGGCGGCCGGAGCGCGCTGATCGAAGCGGACGTGGCACGGCTGGAAACGCTGCTGGAAGCCGACGGCCTGGAGAATTTTGAGATCGAGTGGGTGCCGGATTCTGGCGCGGAGCGTAAATCCGCCCTGACCCGGGTGCGCACGGAGATGATGTCCGGCGAAGGGCCCGATGTTTTTATTGTGCAGCCCCACTGGGCTTTCAACTACGTGGAAGACGATTCTTTGTTCCTCATCCCCCAAAAAAGTTTGGAGCTGGGCCTGTTCTACCCGCTGGACGACCTGCTGCCAAAAGCACGGCACTTCTCGCTGGAGGATACCACGGAGGCCATCATGGACGCGGGCGTCAGCGAACGGTTTGGCCGGGGCATCCTGCCCCTTTCCTATTCCCTGCCCCTGACGGTGTATCGGCAGGAGGATGTGCCGGAGCTGCCGGAAATCTCCACCTGGCAGGAGATGCTGGAGGAGGAGAATCGGCTGTATCAGCCGGGCACCGCTGTGTACGGTCTGGACAATGTCGTCGTGGATTTGGACCTGTGCGCCTACACCTTTGGGGATTTGACCACCTTTGACGAGAACGTCGGCAAGCTGGCGTTTACGGAGGAGGAACTGCTGGCGCGCCTGCGGGAGACCCAGGATCAGCTCACCAAATATCAACAGGGCGAGCTGGACGATCTGCCCTATTATCGCAGCAACTTTTTCGGGCCAGATTTTGAAGAGGGCTGCATGAGAGCCACCGTCCCGACGGAGACGGAAACGGACAGCTCCCACTTCAACCGAATTCCCGATATCACCCTGCCATCGGACATAATGCTGCACCCCACCGAGCAGGCGCTGACCTTCGCGCCCATCTACAACGAGGAGGGCGGCGTCACCGCGTCCATCAGCCTCTTTGCCGCCATCAACGCCAACACCAAGTCCCCGGAGCGGGCGTTTCAGGTGCTGGACGTGCTGATGAGCCAGGAGGCCATGGGAAAGCTGCTCTTGTATCGTTCCGGCACGAATGTGGATACCCTTTCCGTCCGGGAGGACGTGATGACCGAAGAAGCCCCTTATGTGGAAGTGGGATGGTTCATGCATGAGCAAAATCTGGAAGCCTTTGCCCAGGTGCGGGAGAAGATCTCCCATGTGTTCTTCGAGAGCACCCTCACCATGGAGCTGGAGAGGCTGCAAGCGCTTGCCCGGGCCAGCGTGCCCGGCGGCTATGCCCCCGATACCGATCTGGCAGCCAACGTGGCCGAGGCCTACAGCCGGATGCAAAAAGAACTGGACGAATAGGCAGCGTGACGCTGCATCCACTTCGCGATTCGCACGCTTAGGGCGTGCTGGCGCGTGCTGGAAACAGCTTTTCCGGTCGCGGCGGGCAGTGCCCGCTGCCAATTCGCGGGCCAAACGCAATTTTCGCTGCGCTCAAATAGCGTTGCGCAATCCTCGCTTCGCTCGGATAGCGCCGTGTTTTAAGGCACGTTGGCGTGATCGAGAATCAACTTTTCCGGTCGCGCCCGATAGATAAGAAGAAGGGCCTCCCCATGAGGGAGGCTCTTTTGCATAGTTGGGTCGGGCCAAGGAAAGCTTTTTGTCAAACTTTTTCTCGAAAAAGTTTGCCGCCCGTGCCAGCTGCCCCGAGCCGCAAACCGTGTCTGGCGCCTCTTATACCTATCGGGCGCGACTGCATAAGTTATCCCTTGTTCACGACAAGTGAGCGAAGCGAACGGAGCCCGCGAAGTGCAAACGGCCTCAGGCCGCCCGCACAGGGGATGTGGTTCATCGCGCCGCCCAACAGCGCAAACGTAAATCTCGATATACAAAAAACCTTGAAGGCAACTTGTATGTAAACGTAATCTGCTAGAGCTCTTGAATGACTTTCACCAGCAGCTGCTGCGCCCGGTGGGCGGACTCCGCCGCAAACGTGGGGAAGTCCACCTGGGAGTCGTGGTTTGCCCCGTCGGAGATGGCCCGCAGTACCGCACAGGGGATGTGGTTCATCGCGCCGCCCAACAGCGCAAACGTAAATCTCGATATACAAAAAACCTTGAAGGCAACTTGTATGTAAACGTAATCTGCTAGAGCTCCTGAATGACTTTCAACAACAACTGCTGTGCCCGGTGAGCGGATTCCGCCGCGAAGGTGGGGAAGTCCACCTGGGAGTCGTGGTTGGCCCCGTCGGAAATGGCCCGAAGCACCGCACAGGGGATGCGGTTCATCGCGCAGACATGGGCGGTGGAAGCGCCCTCCATTTCGCAGGCCAGCGCGCCGAAGGTCTCGTACAGATACGCGCCAAAGGCCGGGTCGGCCACGAACTTGTCCCCCGTGGCGATGGGCCCCACATGGGCGGCCCCATACAGTCCCTGGGCCGCTGCCCGCAGCTTCTCCACCAGCGCCCCGTCGCAGGGGAATCGGGAGAGCTTGCCGCTGCCAGGCACTTCGATCACCGACAGGGCGTCGCCCATGGGCGTGAGGTCGTAATCGTACTGGACGCAGTGGCTGGCGATCACCAGATCGCCGATCTGCACCTGCGGGCCGGTGCCGCCCGCCACGCCGATATTCAGAATGATCCGGGGCGCGTACACGCTGGCCATCACCTGGGCGCAGGCCGCGGAATTCACCTTGCCCGCGTGGCACTGTGCCACCACGCAGGGCACGCCCCGGAGGGTCAGCCGGGTGAAGGTCATGGAGGCGTGCTCCTCCCGGGCGGTGATCTCTCCCGCCGCGAGGATGGCTTCGATCTCCACTTGCATGGCGCCGATCACGCCGATGGGTTTTTTGTTGTGTATCATAGGGTCTCCTTTTCCTCTGCCCCGCGGGGCTTATTTGGATTTTTCCTCCTGCATTTTCTCCTTGATGAAGGCCAGAAAGCTGTCCATATCTCCCACGGAGAAGCCGTATTGATCCAGGATGTGGGCGTTTTCCGGCCCATAATAGAGGTACACATACTGGCCGCTGCGGCGCACCGCCGTGATGCGGAAATAGGGATAGAGGGTAGAGGGCTGGATGCCCGACACCCGGAATGCCTCGTCGTAGAACATATACTGGGCCACGTTGGAATTGCTGGTGTTGTGGAGCCGGAGCTGGACTTTCTCCACCGCGCCGGGGATGGTGCACGCCCGATAGGCAAAGAAGACGGTGACGCCCACGGCGATCACCTTCATCCACCACACCATGTTGAAGACGAACACGGTGATCAGCACCGCCGCGCACACCGCCGCGCCCAGCGCCAGCGACGCCCAGGACTTGACCAGGGCCTGGTACATGCTGAATTTGTGGATTGCCTCCCGGGTGCACTCGGTGGCGTTGGCAAAACGCAGCTCACCGGGGTCCCAATCCCGATTGTCCCGGTGCTCCTTTTCGTAGGCGGTCAGCCGCGCGGCCATTTTATCCCGGCTCTTTTTATTCAGCTTCCGGCGGACCGGGATCACCACGGCAGGGGCCAGCACCATCAGCAGCACA
The DNA here is from genome assembly GCA_947631855.1 of uncultured Clostridia bacterium. GTDB lineage: Bacteria > Bacillota > Clostridia > Oscillospirales > Acutalibacteraceae > Acutalibacter. The sequence continues at coordinate 44,483 of CANRMX010000012.1, forward strand.
AAGCCCAGCACGATAAAGATGGGGATATATTCCCGCAGCTCGATGGGATCGGGCCGGTTCATTTCCTCCACCTGTTCCGGGGTGTATCGCGCGGTGATCCGCACCGAATCCACCATTTCTTCCAGCATGGACACCGGGAAGTCCTGGAATTCGGCGGTGGAATGGATGTTGAAATTCAGGGTGTGGCCGTTGAAGATCGTGCCGATGGTGATCTCATGGGCTTCGCCATATTGCTCGGTGGCGCCGTCGGCCCGCAGATAATAGAACGGCTGGCCGTCGATCTCCAGATACCGGCGCTGGACGGTGATGCCATCCGTTTCCGATTGCAGCAGCTGCGGTAGCAGCGCATCCAGCTCCTCCTGGGACATCTGGCTGAGATCGAACAGCTCCATGGTGGCGTCGTTGAGCCGGGACATGACCTTGATGTTGATCTCGCCGTTTTCGGTGTACAGGTCGGCGATCACGGCGAATTCCTCGTTTTCCTCCACCTGATCTTCCCCGTCGGTGACGCCCACCATTCCCCAGGTGGGATCGCCGGCCTCGGCGGTGCCCATGTCGTAGCGGATGGCGGCGGGCAGCACAAAGGTGAAGTCGTCGCCCTTCCATTCCCGGACCGCGCTTTCCGCAGCCAGGACGGGCAGGCAGCAGGCGGCAAGCAGCACAACAGCCAGGCACAGGGCGGATAATTTTTTCAGTTTCATCGGCGCTCTCAGTCCTTTTTCAGATGCTTTTTCTTTATTATATCACGCTTGCCCCCGCTTCACAACCTACTTTTTCTTGGAAAGAAAAAGCAAGCCTTTTTGAAAAAAGGCTTGGCGAAAAACTTTACTTGGCTCCACCCAACTGAGATAACGAGCCTCCCCGCCCTACGGGCGGGGAGGCACATCTTCTATCTTTCGGGCGCGACCGGGAAAGTCGTTTCCTAATCGCACCAGCACACCTTACAGCGCGCCGCTATCCGAGCAAAGCGAAAATTGCGTTTGGCCCGCCGCGACAGAAAAGCCCGGAATCATCTGAGCGCTCTACCAGCTGGGATCAGTAGCGGATGATAAAGTAGATGACATAGACCCAACTCAGTATTCCGTGAAAAATCGCCCAGCCGACAGAATGCCAGGTCGTATAGCTGATCACCATCGCCAAGGCGCTTCCAAAGGTAATCCCGGACTTCACGGTTTTTTTAACGATCTTATTTTGATTTTCTTCCATAGTTCCACCTCTATAAGTGCCGAGCAGTCGCCCTGCTGTGCAATGCCGAAAGTATAGCACACAAAAGAAACGATTTCAAGATGTCTGCCTCATTCCGCAGCGTGCAGCTGGGCTGCACTTGTCCGCACTTATACATTGTCCAACAACCGCACCAGCAGGGCGTTGGACACCAGAAAGCCCTCAGGGGTGAGGGAAAGTTGCTCCCCGTCCGCTCGGTAGAGAGCGGGCGGGCATTTTTGCGCGTTTTGCAGGACGCGGGCAAAGGCATGCTCCCCGGCCGCGCCGTAGCGCTCCCGGCAATCGGCCCGGCGGAGGCCCCGGGTCAGCCGGAGGTTGAGCAGGGCGAATTCCGCAAAATCCCCGCCCGTGCCATCAGAGACCGGCGGCGCACCCCGGAGAAATCCATCCAGATCCCGGGGACAGTGGAATCGCCTGCCCTGATAAAAGCTGTGGGCGGCCGACCCGAATCCCAAATATTCCTCGTCCCGCCAGTAGTGGAGATTGTGCCGCCCGGCCCGGCCCGGCTGCGCATAATTGCTGATCTCGTACTGCCGGTAGCCCAATTGCTCCAGCCGCTCGGTGAGCAGAAGATACAGCTCCGCCGCGGCGTCCGAATCCAGGGGCTCCACGCCGCGCTGGGCAAAGGCCGTGCCCGGTTCCACTTTCAGAAGATAGGCCGAAAGGTGCTCCGGGCCCAATCGGGCGCAGAAATCCACGCTCCGCGCCAGCGTCTCCCAGGTCTGGCCGGGCAGGGCAAGCATCAAGTCCAGTGAGATATTGTCAAACCCTCCCACCCGGGCGTCGGAAAAGGCCCTTGCCGCCTGGACAGGACTGTGCTCCCGGCCCAAAAAGGCCAGCTCCTTGGGATCGGCGGACTGCACCCCCATGGACAGCCGGTTGAATCCCGCTTTCCGCACCGCCGCAAAGAAGGCCCCGTCCACCCGGGTGGGGTTGGCTTCCAGCGTGATCTCCGCATCCTCTGCCACGGAGAAGGTGGCGAAAATATGGGCCAGCAGCGCGCCCAGCGTCTCCGCGCCCAGCAGATTGGGCGTGCCGCCGCCAAAGTACACCGTGTCCACCGGCAGGCCGGCGTACCGCTCCATCTCCGTCATGATCTTTGCCGCGTACCGGGCACGAATCGCCTCGTCGCCGCGGAGGGAATAGAAATCGCAATAGGGGCACTTGCCGGCGCAGAACGGCACATGGACATACAGCCCCAGGGGTTTTTGCCCGCTCATTCGTCCAGCTTCAATACGGCCATGAACGCGTCCTGGGGGATCTCCACCGTGCCCAGCTGCCGCATCCGCTTCTTGCCCTCTTTCTGCTTTTCCAGCAGCTTCTTCTTCCGGGTGATGTCCCCGCCATAGCACTTGGCCAGCACATCCTTGCGCAGGGCCTTCACCGTCTCCCGGGCGATGATCTTCCCGCCGATGCACGCCTGGATGGGCACCTCGAACAGCTGCCGTGGAATTTTCTCCTTGAGCTTTTCCGTCATCTTCCGGGCACGGGGATAGGCCCGATCCGCGTGGAGGATGAAGGACAGCGCGTCCACCACCTCGCCGTTGAGCATCACGTCCAGCTTCACCAGCTTGCTGGGCCGGTAGCCCATCAGCTCGTAATCGAAGGACGCATAGCCCCGGGTGCGGGATTTCAGCGCGTCAAAGAAGTCATAGATGATCTCGTTCAAAGGCAGCTCGTAGTGGATATCCACCCGGTCGGTGTCCAGATAATCCATGTTCTTGAAGGTCCCCCTGCGCTCCTGGCACAGCTCCATGATGTTGCCCACATACTCCGCAGGCGCATAGATGTGCGCGTCGGCGATGGGCTCCTCCGCCGAGGCGATCAGCGACGGGTCGGGATAATTGGTGGGATTGTCGATGCTGATCTCCCGGCCGTCGGTGAGCCGGAGCTTATACACCACGCTGGGGGCCGTGGTGATGAGATCCAGATTGTATTCCCGCTCCAGCCGCTCCTGGATGATCTCCATGTGCAGCAGGCCCAGAAATCCGCAGCGGAAGCCAAACCCCAGCGCCGCCGAGGTCTCCGGCTCGAAGGTGAGGGAAGCGTCGTTGAGCCGCAGCTTTTCCAGGGAATCCCGCAGATCGGCGTAGTGCGCCCCATCCGCCGGATAGATGCCGCAGAACACCATGGGCTGCACCGCCCGATAGCCCGGGAGAGCCTCTGCCGCTGGACGCTCCGCCAGGGTCACCGTGTCGCCCACCATGGCCTGCCGCACGTCCTTGATGGACGCCGCCAGATAGCCCACTTCGCCGGCGGAAAGGCTCTCCGCCGGCTCCAGCACCGTGGCCCGGAGATAGCCGCATTCTACCACGGTGAATTCCCCGCCGGTGGCCATCATGCGGATCACGTCCCCGGTTTTGACGGTGCCCTCCTTGATGCGCACATACACGATGACGCCCCGGTAGGAATCGTAGTAGGAATCGAAGATCAGCGCCTGCAAGGGGGCGGTCTCGTCGCCGGTGGGGGCGGGAATATCGGTGATGATCCGCTCCAGCACCGCATCGATGTTCAGCCCCGTTTTGGCGGAGACCCGGGGCGCATCCATGGCCGGGATGCCGATGACGTTTTCGATCTCGCGGCACACCCGGTCGGGATCGGCGGAGATCAGGTCGATCTTGTTGATCACCGGCAAAATCTCCAGCCCCGCGTCCACCGCCAGATAGGTGTTGGCCAGCGTCTGGGCCTCGATGCCCTGGCTGGCGTCCACCACCAAGATCGCGCCCTCGCAGGCCGCCAGAGAGCGGGAAACTTCATAGTTGAAATCCACATGGCCGGGGGTGTCGATCAAATTGAAGGTGTATTCCTCGCCGTTTTGCGCGGTGTACCCCAGCGTCACCGCGTGGGCCTTGATGGTGATGCCCCGCTCCCGCTCCAAATCCATGTTGTCCAGCAGCTGATCCTCCATCTCCCGCAGAGGCACCGCCCGGGTGCGCTCCAGAATGCGGTCGGCCAGGGTGCTTTTGCCGTGGTCGATGTGGGCCACAATGGAGAAATTGCGTATTTTATCCTGATTCATAGGGGTTCTCCTTACAACGGTTCTGAGGGTATTATACACGATTCCCGGCAAAAAGAAAAGTCCCCCGAAAGGGACTTGCGCTATTTGATCTCCTGCTCAAGCGCATCGAACAGGGGAGATGAGAAAAATTCGCCTAAAGTGATGTCCAGCCCATCGCAGAATTTCTTGATGGTGAGGATGGACACGTCCCGGCGGGTCTTGTCCATCATGCTGTACGCCGTGGACGGCGTGACGCCGGACAGGTTGGCCAGCCCGTTCAGCGTGATCTTCTTCTCCCTGCACAGCACCCGAAAGCGCTCCGCTACCGCATCCTTGACGCCCACAGTTCTCACCTCAAGGATAGTGTAAAAAATTTTTCGCAGGTGCGTATACGCACTTGCGTATACACTGCGCCTTTCCTGTCGATATAATGGAAATACCAACCTTTATAAAGGAGCGAAAAAAATGAAGAAGAAAATTTTAGCCCTACTGCTCACCCTTGCCCTCCTTGCGGCCATGATTCCGCTGGGCGCCAGTGCGGAAACCGCCACAACCGGCAAGTGCGGCGAAAACCTCACCTGGTCCCTGGCGGGCGACACCCTGACCATCTCTGGCACGGGCCCCATGCAGAACTACGACATGAGCACCACCTCGAAGGACTTTGTGTGCCTATCCACCCTCACCGGCGGCTGCACCACGGCCATCATCGAGCACGGCGTCACCACCATTGGTGACCAGGCGTTCGCCTACTGCAACGAAACCAACGATAAGGTACCCCTTGAGCAGGTCATCATCGGCGACACCGTCACCACCATCGGC
>CANRMX010000013.1 GCA_947631855.1 uncultured Clostridia bacterium
GTTTTCACTTCAAAACCCATTCCGCTGCCATAAAACACGATTATTTTCTTTTTGTCCCTATCTGGTATAACTCATGTTTGACAAACCTACAAATTTTTATCTCTGCTCCTCCCCGTGCTCCCCATAGGCACGGTCGGCGGCCTCCCGGGCCAGATCCACCAGGAAATGGTCGGGCCGCTCCTGCTCCTCATCGTGGGTGAGCGGCAGCGTGCACACCGCCTCCATCACCATGGAGCGCATCCACAGCCCGGGCGTGATCCGCACCGTGTACCCGCAGCCGGGCTCGCACATCCAGTCGTAGGGCTTCGCCCGCGGGATGCCGTATGCCGCTAGGATGGAAGTCAGCACGCCCGCGTGGGTCACCAGCACCGCCTGGGTCTCTCCCCGGGCCATGAGATTCTGCACCAGCATCTCAAACCCCGCGCAGACCCGCTGCACGAACACCGGGCTGCTCTCGCCGTTGGGCGGTGCGGTCATGCCGCCGCCCTCCAGCCACTGCAAAAAGCCCGGTTCGTTTTTCAGTTCCGCGGCGGTCTTGTTTTCCCAATCGCCGAAATCGCACTCCGCCATCTCGAAGATCACCTCGGGGTCGGCCTCGGGGTAGAGGATCTTCAAGGTATCCACGCACCGGGTGGAGGGGCTGGCGAAGAACTGCGCAGCCTTGGGGTATTCGTATTCCGCTTTCAGCTTGGCCAGCTGCACGATGCCGCTGGTGCCCAGGGGCGATTCGGTGCGGCCGATGTACCGCCCCTGCAAATTGCCCTCGCAGGGCATATTGCGGATGAGATGGATATAATAGGATTTCATGGGGCCTCCTTCAAAACCCGCCGTGCTTGCGGCGGGCCGCAGTCTGTCCTACCTGCGATTATACACGGTGAACGCGAAACCGTCAACCCCGCCGCCGAAGCGGCGCGCGCAGCGCGCCCGCCCGGCGAAGCCGGGCCTTCGGCGGCGGCCTGAGGCCGCTTTCACTTCGCGGAGCAAACGCAATTTTCGCTTCGCGCAAATAGCGTTGCGCAATCCTCGCTTTGCTCGGATAGCGGCGCGTTCTCAATCGCACGGGTACGCAAAAGGGATCAACCCCTATCGCGGAATTTACTGCGTACTGGAAACGGGTGCGCTTCACTTGACCCAACTGACCGCCATCTCCGCCGGGCCTTCGGCGGCAGGCTGTGCCTGCGTCTACTTCCTCTTGAAAGAAAAAGCCAGCCTTTTTGAAAAAGAGGCTAAAACCTTTTGCTTGCAAAAGGTTAGCGAAAAACTTTACGTGGCTCGGGGCAAATTGAGCAAAGAACTTTCTGAACGCGGCCCAATGCGTACAAAATAAAGATTGGCATTTCCGCGGAAGTGTGGTAGAATAACACGGATAGAACTTGAAAGGCAGGGAATTTCCATGTGCGGATTTGTTGGCTACACCGGGAGCCTGGTACAGGAGAAAAGCGTATTGCAGGCCATGACGGACGCCATTGCCCATCGCGGCCCGGACGATGCGGATTACTATACCGACGAGGGGATCGCGCTGGGCTTCCGGCGGCTGTCCATCATCGACCTGGCCGGCGGCCGCCAGCCCATCGTCAACGAGGACGGCACCAAGGTGCTGGTCTTTAACGGCGAGATCTACAACTTCCAGTCCATCCGGGAGGAGCTGCTCAAGGCCGGGCACGTTTTCAAGACCCGTGCGGATTCCGAGGTGCTGCTCCACGGCTACGAGGAATACGGCAGCGAATTGCTCAACAAGCTGCGGGGGATGTTCGCTTTCGTCATCTGGGACCGGGAAAAGCAGGAGCTTTTCGGCGCCCGGGATTTCTTCGGCATCAAGCCGCTGTACTATGCCTGGATGGACGGGGCGTTCCTGTTCGGCTCGGAGATCAAGGCGTTCCTCCAGCATCCCGGCTTCAAGAAGGAACTGAACACCCGGGCGCTGGAAAATTACCTCTCCTTCCAGTATTCTCCCGGCCCGGAGACCTTCTTCAAAAACGTGTACAAGCTGCCGCCCGCCCACTATTTCACCTGCAAGGACGGCAAGCTGACCATCACCCGCTACTGGCTCCCCACCTTCAACGCGGAGGAGGACAAGCCCCTGGAATACTGGGTGGACGCCATCGAAAAGACCTTTGACGATTCCGTGCGGGCCCACAAGATCAGCGACGTGGAGGTGGGGTCGTTCCTGTCCTCCGGGGTGGATTCCAGCTATGTGGCCTGCTCCGCCGACGTGGACAAGACCTTCACCGTGGGCTTCGACAACGGCACCAAGTACAACGAGATCAGCTACGCCCAGGAGCTTTCCGAGCTGATCCCCGTGAAGAACATCAGCAAGGTGATCACGCCGGAAGAATTCTGGGGCAATTTCGGGAAGATCCAGTACCACATGGACGAGCCCCTGGCCGATCCCTCCGCCGTGGCCCTCTATTTCGTGTGCAACACCGCTGCCAAGCACCTGAAGGTGGTGCTTTCCGGCGAGGGCGCGGACGAGATCTTCGGCGGGTACAATATTTACCGGGAGCCGCTGGACGTCACCTGGTACGATAAGATTCCCTTCCCCATCCGCCGGCTGATCGGCAAGATCGCCGGGGCGCTGCCGCCCATGCGTGGCCTGAACTTCCTGGTGCGCAGGGGCAAGCGGATCGAGGAACGCTTCATCGGCAACGCCTATATGTTCACCGAAAAGGAGCGCAAAGCCCTGCTCAACATCGCCACCGACGCCCAGGCTCCCGAGGCCCTGACCAAGCCCTATTACGACATGGTGCGGGAGAAGGACCCGGTGACCAAGATGCAGTTTGTGGACCTCAACATGTGGATGGTGGGGGATATCCTGCTCAAGGCCGACAAGATGAGCATGGCCAATTCGCTGGAGCTGCGGGTGCCTTTCCTGGATAAGGAGATCATGGCGCTGGCCGGGCGGATTCCCCTGAAATACCGGGTGAACAAGGAAAACACCAAATACGCCATGCGTCAGGCCGCCCACCGCCGGATGCCCGAAAAGTGGAGCACCAAAAAGAAGCTGGGCTTCCCGGTGCCCACCCGGGTGTGGTTGAAGGAGGACAAATACTACGGCGTGGTCAGCGCCATGTTCCAGAGCGACGCCGCCAAGCGGTTCTTCCACACGGAGAAGCTCATGAAGCTGCTGGACGACCACCGCGCAGGCAAGGCGGACAACAGCCGCCGGGTCTGGACGGTCTACACCTTCCTGGTGTGGTACGAGGAATTCTTCGTCAAGCGCTGATTTTGGCCCCCCGCTTTTTGCGTTTGTTTCTTCCACTTTTTCGTTGCTCTCCCCCGCCCGTAGGGCGGGGGAGAGCAATTAATTAATGCTCAGAGAAAAAGTAGGCAAAAAAGAACTTTGCTTGGCTTGACCGAACAAAGATAAAGAGCCTCCCTGCCCTTCGGGCGGGGAGGCAATTATTATACAGCTTGTCCCGGTCGACATCATCCGGCACAAAGCGTTTGACGCTCTCCAAGCGCCGCACGGCCAGTAGCTACGATCGATTCCGTCTCCTTCTCCCAAAAACCCCAATTAGTAATCAAATGTGTTTTGGTTCACGTCAATGGTGGTCGACAGCTTTTCGCCCTTATAGGGCTTTCTGATCTCGATCAAGTTCAAAACCGTGTACCCTTTGGCGCGGAGGAATTGGATCATACCGTTGTTATTAGGATGCACATAGTTATAGACGGTTTCTTCACCTCGGCTTGCGGCAATTTCCTCGGCCTTTTCAAAGAGCCGCGTGGCCACGCCTTTGCGCCGGTATTCGTTTCGGACGTAGAGGTGCTCCACCCAAAGGCAAGGGCAACCGTCGTCAGTCCTGCACACGATATAGCCCGCCAAATTGCCTGCGTCCTCTGCGGCAAAGACAGGATACCCGGCCTCCAAAAATTCCAATATCTCCTCCCTGCCCGCTTCCAAATCCGGCTGCGCTTCGATCCCTTTATAGGCGTGAAGCGTCACCCGAAAATCGGCCACCAAGGGTGCAAGCGTATCTGCCAACTGCCTGTCAACTTGGATGATGTTCAAACCCATTTCCTCCTCGTCATACTTTTTATTTTCCGCCGAACAGTGCCCGGCCCAGGAATCCCCGGACGAAATACCGCCCCGGGCCCAAGCGCTTTTTCAGCGCCGCTTCCAGTGTCTGGCAGACCTCTCCCATGCCCCGCACTTCCTCCTCCGTGGGCGGATAGCCGCCGAAGCGCAGGCGATTCATGGTCCGCCCCACGGCTTCAAAGGTCACTCCCGCCGATGTGCCCACGGCCTCCTCGGCCCGGAGCAGGAACCCGGTGAGGGTCTCGCCGCCCTGGGGCTCCACGTCCCAGAGGGACAGCTGCCGCAGGATCGCCCGATAGTAGAATTCCGCCCCATCCGCCGGGTCGGGATGGCGGGCCAGCACCGTTTCCGGCCGGTACTGCCGGGGATAATACCCCATGCCGAAGGCCACGAACACGCCCACGGCGGCCAGCAGCAGGGCAGCGATCCCCGCAGCCGTAAGATCGAATCTCCCGGCGGCCGCGATCATCTCCTCCGGCAGGGGCTCTTCCGGCGCGGGAGAGACGCTGGGCTTGGGGGCGGGAGAGCGGGCGGGCTTGGTCTCCGAGGAGAATTCCCGTTCCGGGATGCGGAACACCGTCCCGGTGAGGGCGTCCACCGGCACCCAGCCGATGTGGGCCAGGTAGATCTCCGTCCAGGCGTGGGCGGTGTACTGGGTGGCAACGCACCGGCCCATGGCGGGGTCGTACACCATGGCGTAGCCTGTCACATACCGGGCGGGGACACCGCAGAGGCGGCACATCACCGTGAGGGCCGAGGCGTAGTAGGTGCAGTAGCCCTGCTTGTCCCGGAGGAACGCCGCCACGAAGTCCTCCTCCGGGTCGGGGTCGCCGGGCGTCAGGGTGTAGGTGCAGGTCTCCTCCAGATAATCCCGCAGGGCCATGGCCTTGGGGTAGGGGGTCACGCAATCCTCCGTGAGCTCCGCGCACAGCTCCCGCACCCAGTCGGGCACGGTATCGGGCACCTGCAAACAGGTTGATTCGATCTCCGCCAGCCGCGCATCCTCCTCCAGAGGGGCGGCGGCCACCAGGTCCATCACGTTGCTGTCGAAGAAGTAATTGACGGTGTTCCAGGGCTGGGCGGTGAGGGTGAAGGTGTAGCCCGAGCCCGGCGCCGCCGTCAGCCAGGTCTCCCCTTGCAAATCGAAATACACGTCTCCCGTCATCGTGGAGCCCGGCTCCACCGAACGGGTGCGGTAGGGCAAAAACAGGGCCTGATTCCCCACCCGGGAGATCACTTCCCCATCCACATCCACAAAGAGCCCCACACTGCCCGCCGGCACGGATTCCGGCCCCCACAGACCGTAGGCTTCTTGGCGCTCGTTCCGAAACAGCAGGCTCTCCAGCCGGAAGCTGCCCGCACTGGCCTGGGGCGCGTCCGTCCAGGTGGAGCCGTTGTAGAATTCCATGGCCTCTCCCCGCAGAAGGAAAGGCGTCTCGGTGTCCACCAGGAACAGGATCTCGTCTCCCGGGTCGATGTTGCCGCCCAGGGTGCCCCGGAGGGGCATCAGCCCCATGCGTCCCATGGAGGTGGCGGGGAATCCCTGCACCGGGCCCCAGTGGTAGCCCCAATAATCCTGCACGTCCTGCACCAGATGCCGCACCCCGGTGGAATACCACTCCTCGTCGGCGGCGGGGCCGCACAGCAGGCTCAGCCCCAGCACGGGCAGGGTAAAGAGCAGGGCGATCCCCTGGGCCCGCAGGCGGCGGCTGTCTTTCAAACTCATGCGGGGCAGGCTGACGATCACCCCGGCGGCAAACAGCAAAAACGGGGCCAGCACCTCCCCCGGGCCGAAGAAGCTCCCGAAGCACACGAAGCCCACCGCCAAAAGGGAAAGCGCCCAGGGGGCCGGGAACCGGTGACACAGCAGCCAGAACAGCAGCACCACCGGCAGCAGCACCCAAAAGGCCGCCAGCATCCGTCCCCAGGGCTGGGGATACAGGGCGCTTTCGGGCATCCCGCCCAGGCACCAGGGGACGAAATCCACGATCCATTCCAACAGGGCCCCGCCCCGGCCAAAGAGAACCAGCGCCAGGCAGGGCAGGCCGAATCCGCCCAGCAGCAGGGCGGCGGGCAGCCACACCCGCAGGGAGCCCGTGGCGAACACCGCCAGCAGCAGCACCGTCAGCAGCGCCAGCATGAAGGTGGACACTTCCCATCCCAGGGCCGGGAAGAGCACCATGCCCGCCGCCAGAGAGAACAGCAGGGCGCACAGGAGATCGATGGCGAACAGGGCAGATTTTTCACGATTCACAGCCGTTCCTCCTCCGCCCGCCGGGCCAGGAATTCCGTCATCTCCGTCCCGTAGAAGGACGCGGCCCGAAGGTGCCCGGCGGCGGTCTCCGTCCCCTCCGGCAGGGGCTTCGCCACCCAGTAGAAGCAGGGCACGTCGGCTTCCCGCAGCAGCGCAAGGCTTTGTTCGTCCGGCTCCGCGCCCAGCACATACACACAGGCGGGACGCTCCGCCTGCATCCACCCGGCCAGGAGCACCGCCAGTTCTTCCCCGTCCTCTCCTGCCCGGAAAGGCAGCAGGGCCAGCCAGCGCAGCAATTCCTGCAAACTCTGGAGATCGGAGACCGGCTCCGGCTGGGCATAGCCGCTGTCCGGGCACAGGATGCGCACCCGGTCCTGCTGCTGCAAATGGGCCCGCAGCACAGCCGCCGCGCATTCGGTGATGCGGTCGGCCAATTCGTCCCCGTCCTCCCCGATGGGCCGGGTATCCAGCGCGATCAGGCACCATCCGCCGGAAGGGTCCTCCTGCTGGCGGGTCATCAGGCTGCCCAACTTCAGGGAGGCCTTCCAATGCACCCGGGCCAGGCTGTCGCCGGGGACGAAGGCCCGCAGGTGGGAAAGCTCCTCCTCCCCGGTCATCAGCTCCAGCGCCCGGGTGCGGCTCTCCGCCGACGCCGCGGAGGCCGGCAGCGGGAAGGGCAGCAGCCGGGGCGTCACCAGCAGGGTGCGCAGGCGGTAATAGGGCAGGCGGCGCATATCCAGATGCATGGGCAAAAGGCCGAAGATGTCCTGGATATCCACCCGGGTCATGCCGATTTGATATTCCCCACGGCGCGGGAGAGCCAGAGGCAGCTCGAAAGCCGCGGACTTCCGGGGCGCCAGTTCGATGGGAATCTCCCGGCAGTCCCGGGGATCGGGCGCGGTGATGCGCACCCGCATATGGGTAAAGGGAAAGGGTTTGTCGTTGTAGATGCCCAGATGCAGCGTGACGGTCCTGCCCTTTTCGGCCTCCGGGGCGCTGATCTCCTGGGTGTAGGAGAAGGACAGCAGCGTCCAGAGATTGAGGCCGAAGGCCGCCGCCAGCGTGAACAGCTGCACCAGCACCAGCAGGAAGCACAGCCGGCTGCCGGTGTAGAGCCCGGCAGACAGCGCGCCGATCAGCAGCAGATAATAAAAGACCCGATACGCCTTCATGGTCACGACACCGCCGGGACTTTCAGCTCCTGCAGGATGCTCCGCAGCACCTGCACCGGAGTCTGCTGCTTGAACACCGCCTGGTTTTTCAGGATCAGCCGGTGGGCCAATACGGGCTCCGCCAGGCGCTGCACGTCGTCGGGCTGGACGAAATCCCGGCCCATCAGGAGGGCATAGGCGCGGGCGGCGTTCATCAGCGCCAGAGAGCCCCGGGGACTGACGCCCAAAGCCACCTGCTCGTGGCGGCGGCTGGCCTCGGCAATGGCGATGATGTAATCCAGCACGGGCTTCTCGCAGCGCACTTTTTCAAATTCCTTTTGAATTTCCAGCAATTCCTCGGTACCGGCCACCTGCCGGAGCGTCTCCGGCTGCTCGCCCCGCATCCCCCGCGCCAGAATTTCCCGCTCCTGCACGCGGTCAGGATACCCCAGGGAAATGCGCATCAGAAAGCGGTCCAGCTGGGCCTCGGGCAGCGGGAAGGTGCCGGTGAGCTCGGCGGGATTCTGGGTGGCCAGCACCATGAACGGCGCGGGCAGAGGGAAAGTCTCCCCATCGATGGTAACCTGCTTTTCCTGCATGGCCTCCAGCAGGGAAGATTGGGTCTTGGGCCCGGTGCGGTTGATCTCGTCCGCCAGGACGATCTGGTGCATCACGCTGCCCATGCGGACGATCCGTTCCCCGGTGGCCGGGTTGAACATGGTGTAGCCCGTCACGTCGGAGGGGGTCACGTCCGGGGTGAACTGGATGCGGGCGAAACTGCACCCCAAGGATTTCGCCAGCGAGGACACCAGCGTGGTCTTGCCCAAGCCCGGCACGTCCTCGATGAGCACGTGGCCGCCGCAGACCAGCGCGGTGAGCACCAGGTCTACGGTTTCCTCGCTGCCCACAAAAACCTTTTGGATATTTTCCTTCAGCAGCCCCATGGCCCGGGGCACGATCTTCGACACAGCGGTCCCTCCTTAGCCGATCAATTCTTTTGTTTGGATTCCCCAGCCCGCCACCTTTCTTCGACGGCAGACTTTCTCCGACGGCAGACTTCTTCTTATAGTATAGCGTCTTGCCGCCCGAAAATCAATGACCCGCGTGCAATCCTTTGGTTCACCCGTTCCAACTGCGGGTTATACCCCAGCTTTCCGTGGCTCTGCCATGCTGGGATAAAGGTCCTCCCCGCCCTACGGACGGGCGACCTGAGGCCGCGTTCACTTGGCCCGACCCAACTTTACTCATAAACTATCCCTCCGCCCATAAGGATGGAGGGATATAACGACTAAACGTACACGGGCAATGTAGGTTTGTCAAACATATTGGACAGTAGGAGCAGGAGGAGGAGAGAAGAAAGAGAGAAGTTTTTGACGGGGAGAAAGCCAGCCAAGAGGACGCATGGGACGGTTGTTGGTGCGATTTTGGTGCGCAGCTAGCTGCGCACCAAAATCAGCTAGAGAGAAGAAACGGTGAGAATCGTAGAGGAGTTTCTGGTCTTCGCGGTGGCTGCGTTCCACTTTGCCGTTATGCCGCGGGGTGTACGGTCGGATGAGCTTATGGCGGATACCGAGAGAGGCTGCCGTAGCCTCAAAGAGAGTGGGCTTATTCCTGTCCCCTCTGGCAAAACGGTTGGTAAACTCAAACCCGTTGTCTGTCTGGACACATTCCACCTTCACACCGCGCCGTTTGAACCAGGCGACCGTCTTGCGCAGGAAATCGGCGGAGGAATAGGTGCTCTGCTCCGGGTAGGAGCCGAGATACCGAAGTCGGGAATACTCGTCCATGGCAGTATACTGGAAAAGGCGCTCTTCGGGATTCGCAAGGCAGCGAAGCGGAACGACCTTGACGTCGATCTGGATCCGCTGACCCGGATGATCCATCTGCTCGTAGGGCTTTGATTTCCGTTTCTCTTTCTTCTGTGGAGGCGGAAACATTTCCAACTTGCGCATGACCCGGTACAGGCTTTCCGGGCGGTATTTGTAGCCTTTGTCGCGAAGCCTGTACCAGAGTTCGGTCAACCCGAGGTCGGGGTTTCTGCGGCGCATACGCTTGATGAGCGCGATGTCCTCGGGCGTATGCTCGTTGGGATGGTGATGCGGACGTCTGGACTGGCAGGCGAGAGAAGCGACCGTGCCGTCCCAGCGTTTGAGCCAGAAGTAGATGTAGGAGGGGGCACGGTTGTACTTCCGGCAGGCCTTGCTGACGCCATATTTCTTTGCAAACAACATTAGGGATTGCCTATACCGCATGTCCTGTGTTATACTGTTACTCATGAAGGGATCGACCTCCTTTGGGTGCGTTGCGGTGTGATAACTCAATGATATCCGATTTGACCGGTTCCTTCTTCTCTTTTTTGTGAACGTCTTTCCTTCGCTGTCCAATATGTATTGTAGCGCTACACGAAAAAGGGCCGCGGTTCCTTTTCGGCCCTTGACACAGCCCCGAGGGCCGTGCTATAATCACCAACGAAATGAGATTCTTTGAAACACAGCAGGGAGGTGGACAAAATGACCGGCAGGAACCTGAGAGACAACAGGGCCGTTTTGTCCGCCAAAAGATGATTGGTAGGATTTTTCGCCGCCTCTGGTCTTTCAGGGGCGGCTTTTGTTTTGGGCAAATCAACAGGAAACCACAAAAAGGAGAAATGCTATGGAATTGATCTCGCTGGGAAAAGTGACCGTACACCTCCGGGAGCCCCACGATTTTTCGTGGCTCCTGGAACTGGGCGAGCCCTTCGTGGTGTTCGACCAGAACGACTCCGGGAATATTTCCTTCGGGGTGGAGAAGGACGGGGAAAGATGCTTCGTGAAATACGCCGGGGCCAGCCCGGAAAACGCGGCGTGGACGCCCCGGCAGGCCATCGCCGCCCTGCGCAGGGTGGGCGGGCTCTATGAGGACTTGCGGCACCCCGCGCTGATCGAGCAGGTGAAGACGCTGGAAACGCCCCAGGGCTTTGCCCGGGTGTTCAAATGGGTGGACGGCCAATGCCTGCATCCCCATTGGGAATTTGACCAACGCCCCAAGTACACCCACCCGCTGTCCCCTTATGTGCGCTTTCGGGGGCTGCCCCTGGCCAAAAAGCGGGCCGCCGCCCAAAGGCTTTTTGATTTTCTGGCGCTGGTGCAGGCAAAGGGGTATCTGCCGGTGGACCTCTACGACAGCAGCCTGCTCTACGATTTTGAAACGGATACCCTCACCGTGTGCGACATCGACCTGTTTGAAAAGGGGGATTTCCTGATCAACGACAAAGGAAAGAGCTGGTTTGGCTCCCAGCGCTTCAAGGCCCCGGAGGAAAACGAGCTGGGGGGACGCATCGACCGGCGCACGGCGGTGTACACGCTGGGGAAGCTCCTGCTGCTGTTCTTTGCCGGAGAGGAGCATCCCGACCGGGCGCATTGGGAGGAGACCGCCGCTCGCTGGGACGCGGTGCAAAAGGCGGTTTCGCCGGACAAAGCAGACCGTTTCCCCACGGTGGAGGCTTTCCGGCAAGCCTGGCTGGCCGGAGGGGACGCGCTCTCTGTGGCGGAAGTGCGCAGCCCGGCGGAGAAGATGCAGATCGCCCGGGACATTCTGGAGGCGCTCCCCCACTGGTTTGGCGACCCTGCTGGCCGGGAGGGGTATATCCGCGACAGCGCGGACGCGGCCTTTGGGGCGGCCTTCGAGGATGGCGCTGCCCTGGGCTTCATCGCTCTCCAAGAGACCTCTCCCTGCGCCATGGAGGTGGCGGTGATGGGGGTGCTGGTGGAGCACCACCGCAGGGGCGTGGGCCGCGCCCTGATGGCATGGGCGGAGGACTTTGCCCGGGCCCGTGGGATGCGGTTTCTCCACCTCAAGACGCTGGACGAAAGCGCACACTATCCGCCCTATGATGGCACCCGGGCTTTCTACGCCGCCATGGGATTCCATCCGCTGGCCTGCCTGCCCACCCTGTGGGATGCGGAAAATCCCTGCCTGCTGATGGTAAAACCGCTCTGACCGCCCGCCTCGCCGCCCGCGCTGCGCGCGGGCGCTTTCCCTCCGGGAAAGCCGCCGGCCCCAAAGGGGCCGGCGGGCGAGGCGGGGCCGGCGGTTTGCACGCAGGCCCAAAAAAGGACGCTTCCCCCAGGAAGCGTCCTTTTTACACCTGTTCACGGCCCCGCATCAGAACTTGCGGAACCGCTCGTACCGCTTGCGCAGCAGCTCCTCTGTGGGCAGGGCCATCAGCTGGGACAGGGTGGCCGCCAGATCCTCCCGCAGGGTCTGGTATACGGTCTCGAACTCCTTGTCCTCCGGGATGATCTCCTCCACCACGCCCAGGGACTTCATGTCCTCCGCGGTGATCTTCAGGCACTCCGCCGCGTCCCGCACCCGTTTGGCGTCTTTCCAGAGGATGCTTGCGCAGCCCTCAGGGGAGATCACCGAGTAGATGGCGTTTTCCAAGATCCACACCCGGTCGGCCAGCGCCAATGCCAGTGCGCCGCCGCTGCCGCCCTCGCCCACCAGCACCGACACCACCGGCGTTTTGAGGGAGGAAAGCTCCAGCAGGTTTTCCGCGATGGCCTGCCCCTGGCCGCGCTCCTCCGCGCCCAGCCCGCAGAACGCCCCGGAGGTATCCACAAAGCACACCACCGGCCGCCGGAATTTCTCCGCCTGCTTCATCAGCCGCAGGGATTTGCGGTAGCCCTCGGGATTGGGGGAGCCGAAATTCCTGCGTACCCGGTCCCGGGTATCGCCGCCCTTTTCCATGCACAGCACCGTCACCGGCTGTCCTTCCAGCGTGGCGATGCCGCCCACGATGGCGGGATCGTCCCCATACCGGCGGTCGCCGTGCAGCTCGATAAAATCCTCAAAGATGTTTTCAATATAGGAAAGTCCCGTGGGACGGCCCTTGGCCCGGGCCGCCAGCACCTTGTCATACGCGCTCACTGGGCGCCGCCCCCTTTCCTGTGCATCCGCAGCAGCTTGCCGATGGTCTCCCGCTGTTCGCTCCGTGGGACGATCCGGTCCACAAACCCGTGCTCCAGCAGGAATTCCGCCGTCTGGAAGCCCTGGGGCAGCCTCCTGCGGATGGTCTGCTCGATCACCCTGGGCCCGGCAAAGCCCACCGTGGCCCCGGGCTCCGCCAGGATGATGTCCCCGTCCATGGCGAAGCTGGCCGTCACGCCACCGGTGGTGGGGTCGGTCAGCACCGAAAGATACAGATTCCCGGCCGCACTGTGCACGCCCAGCGCCGCGCTGGTCTTGGCCATCTGCATCAGGGACAGGATCCCCTCCTGCATCCGGGCGCCGCCGGACACCGTGAAGCCCACCACGGGCAGGGATTCCCGGGTGGCCGTCTCAAACAGCCGGGTGATCTTCTCGCCCACCGCCGTGCCCATGCTGCCCATCATAAAATTGGGGTCCATGAAAAACACGGCGCAGGGCTCGTTTTCGATGCGGCACCTGCCGCAGATGACGCCCTCCCGCTCCCGGGAGGCCAGCTTCGCGTTGCGCAGCTTCTGGTCGTATCCCGGAAAGCCCAGTACGTCGTGGCTGCGCAGGTCGCCGAAAAGCTCCTCAAAGCTGTCCTCGTCCGCCAGATAGGCGATCCGCTCCCGTGGGCTCAGCCGGAAATGGTGGCCGCAGTTGGGGCACGTCCCCAGATTCTCCTGCTGCTCCGTCAGGTCAATCAGCACCCCGCAGCGGGGACAGGCGTTGCGGATACCCTCCGCTTCGCCGCTATTTTTCTCCAGCTCGTTTTGGGGGGAGCGGAACAGCCCCATCAAATTGACCATGCAGAAACCCTCCTCGGGCCCGCGGCTGAGGATCGCTTACGCGCCGCCCCGGCCGCTGAGAAAATCGGTATAATAATCGCCCTGGCGGAACCGCTCGTCCCGCAGGATCTCCAGCTGTTCCTTCACGTTGTTCTTCGGCCCGTCGATGATCAGCTCGCACAGCGCCGACTGCATCTTCCGGATCGCTTCCTCCCGGGTCCAGGAATAGACGATGATCTTGCCCAGCATGGAGTCGTAATAGGGCGGGATGCTGTACCCCTGATAGAGGAAGGTGTCGAACCGCACCCAGGGCCCGCCCGGCGTGTGGAGGAATTCCACCCGCCCGGGGCTCAGGGCGTTGATCCTGCACTCGATGGCCGCGCCCTGCACCGCGATGTCGGATTGGTTGAATTCCAGCGGCACGCCCGCCGCGATGCGGATCTGCCATTTGACGATATCCACCCCGGTCACCATCTCGCTCACGGGGTGCTCCACCTGCAGGCGGGTGTTCATCTCCATAAAATAGAACTTCCCGGCATCGTCCATCAAAAATTCCACCGTCCCGGCGTTCACATAGCCCGCCGCCTTTGCGGCCTTTGCCGCCGCCCGATTCAGCGCCCGGCGGGTCTCCTCGCTCACCGCCGGGGAGGGCGATTCCTCGATGAGCTTCTGGTTGTGCTTCTGGATGGAGCATTCCCGCTCCCCCAGGCACACCACGTTCCCGTCCTCGTCGGCCAAAAGCTGCACCTCGATGTGCTTGACGGGGCTGAGATATTTCTCCAGATACATGGAGCCGTCGCCGAAAGCGGTCCTGGCTTCGCCGGAGGCCGTCTCAAAGGCCGCCCGCATGTCCTCCGGGCGCTCCACCAGCCGGATGCCCTTGCCGCCGCCGCCGGCGGTGGCCTTCAGCAGCACCGGGTAGCCGATCTCCTCCGCCGCCTGCACCGCCTGCTCCCAGCCCGCCAGAATGTCGGTGCCGGGCACCACGGGCACGCCGTTTTCCCGCATCAGCTTCCGCGCCGCGGATTTTTCCCCCATGGCGGCGATCACCTGGGCCGGCGGCCCGATAAAGGTCACGCCGTATTGCTTGCAGAGCGCTGCGAATTCGGGATTCTCCGCCAGAAATCCATAGCCGGGATGGATGGCCTGGGCTCCGGTGGCCAGCGCCGCGCCGATCACCGCCCGGGCGTTCAGATAGCTGTCCTTTGCCCGTGCGCCGCCGATGCACACCGCCTGATCCGCCAGCGCCGCGTGGAGAGAATCCCGGTCCGCCTCGGAGAACACCGCCACCGTGGCGATGCCCATTTCCTTACAGGCCCGGATGATCCGGATAGCGATCTCTCCGCGGTTGGCTATGAGAATCTTCGTGAACACTTTCCCTCATCCTTTCACTGGGCTTGCGGTACGTCCACCAGGGCAAAGGAAAACTCCGCGCTGACGCACAGCTTCCCGTTGACCTTCCCCGTGCCCCTGGCAAAATAGAAGGGCCCCTTCTGCCGGGTGATCTCGCACTCGGTCTCCAGGGTATCGCCGGGCTTCACCTGGCCCCGGAACTTCACCTTCTCCAGCCCCGTGAACAGCGGCGTTTTCCCCACGGCGGAATCCGCCAGCAGGATGCACGCCGACTGGGCGAGCATTTCGCACTGGATCACGCCCGGCACCACGGGATTCCCCGGGAAATGCCCCTGGAGGAAGTATTCGTCCCCTTTGATGTGGCACTTGCCGTGGGCTTTGCCGTCCACCAGCTCCACCTCGTCCACCAGCAGCATGGGCTCCCGGTGGGGCAGGATCTTCTTGATCTCTTCCTTGTTCATGGTTTTTGCTCCTTTGCGCTCTGCGACTGCCGCGTTTTGCCGCCATCGTCCCCTTTGGGGACGATGGGCAGCGCCGGGCCTGGGGCCCGGCGGCCTCATGCTGCGCATGAGGCGCAAAACGCGGCAGGCCCGCCTATACGATCCTGAACAGCGGCTGGCCGTATTCCACGACCTGCCCGTTTTCCGCGCACACTTCCGCCACCGTCCCGTCCAGCTCGGCGGGGATCTCGTTCATCAGCTTCATGGCCTCGATGATGCACAAAGTGTCGCCCTGACGGATGCGGTCGCCCACCTGCACGAAGGGCTTGCTGTCCGGGGAGGGCGCCGCATAGAACACCCCCACCGTGGGCGAAGTGATCACCGTGCCCTCGGCCTCCACCGGTGCTTCCGGCGCATGGGCGCTCCTGCTCTGTGCCGGAGCCTCGCCGTTTGGCGCGGACGCGCCTCTCTCCAGCCGCAGGGAGTTGTCTCCCTCGGTGATCTCCAGGGCCGTCAGCCCCGCTTCTTTCATCAGCTCGGCCAGCTGCTTGATCTTCTTGATCTCCATGATATTCTTCCTTCCTCCGGGAATGGTCAGTCCGCCACTTTCTTAAATGCCAGATAGGCGTTGTGGCCGCCGAAGCCCAGCGACGCGGACAGCGCCAGCTCCAGCGGGGCCTCCCGGGCGGTGTTGGGCACATAATCCAGATCACAGGCGGGATCGGGCTCCCGCAGGCCGATGGTGGGCGGTACCACCGAATCCCGCAGCGCCAGCACGCAGGCGATGGCCTCCACCGCGCCCGCCGCGCCCAGCATGTGGCCGGTCATGGATTTGGTGGAGCTGACCAGGCACCGGTGGGCGGCTTCCTCGCCCAAGCCCTTTTTGATGGCCAACGTCTCGCTGGAATCGTTCAAAGGCGTGCCCGTGCCGTGGGCGTTGATGTACACCCGGGCGGGGTCGGTAAACCCGCCGGCTTCTTCCAGCGCCTGTTTCAGGGCCGCTGCGCCGCCGATGGCCTCCGGGTGGGGCGCAGTGATGTGGTGTGCGTCGCAGCTGACGCCGTAGCCGCACAGCTCTCCATAGATGGTCGCGCCCCGGGCCTTGGCGTGTTCATATTCCTCCAGCACCAGCGCGCCGGAACCCTCGCCCATGACGAATCCGCTCCGCCGCGCATCGAAGGGCAGGCAGGCCTCCAGCGGGTCGGTGGCGGTGGACAGGGCCTTCATGTTGCCGAATCCCGCCACGCCCAACGGGCAGATGGCCGCCTCCGCGCCGCCTGCCACCACCGCGTCCAGATACCCGTGGCGCACCGCCCGATAGGCTTCGCCGATGGCGTTGTTGCCGGTGGCGCAGGCCGTCACCGTGGACAGCGCCGCCCCTTGGAAATTGTATTTGATGGCGATCATGCCCGCCGCCATGTTCACGATCAGCGCCGGGATAAAGAAGGGCGACACCCTGCCCGGCCCCTTTTCCATCAGCACCTGGGTCTGCTGGGAAAAGGTGTTGATCCCGCCGATGCCCGAGCCGAAATAGGTGCCGATGCGTTCCGGCGCAGCCGTCCCCACGATACCGCTTTCCTCCACGGCCTGGCTGGCCGCGGCCACGGCGTATTGGGTGAACAGGTCGTGCCGGCGCACGTCGCCCTTGTCCATGTAGGGCAGGGGATCGAACTCCTTCACCTCCGCGCCCACATGGGCCTTGTATTCCGTGGTATCAAACCGGGTGATGGGCCCGATGCCGCACCGTCCCGCTTTCAGGCCTTCCCAAAAGCTGGGCACGTCGTTGCCCAGGGGCGTCACGGCCCCCATGCCGGTAATTACAACTCGTCTCACGCTTTCCATCTCCTTGCTCCACCTCGATGGGCCTCACATGGCCAGGCCGCCGTCCACCCGGATGGTCTCTCCGGTGATGTAGTCCGATTCCGGCGCCGCCAGGAACAGCGCCACGTTGGCCACGTCCTCCGGCGTTCCCATCTTCTTCATGGGCACCTGCATCAGCAGGGGATTGTCGGCCTTGATGTCCTTGGTCATGTCCGTCTCGATAAATCCCGGCGCGATGCAGTTGCAGCACACGCCCCGGCTGCCCAGCTCCTTGGCGATGGACTTGCTCATGGCGATGAGCCCCGCCTTGGACGCCGCGTAATTCACCTGGCCCGCGTTGCCTACCAGCCCCGCCACCGAAGCAATGTTGATGATCTTCCCCGACCGCTTGCGCATAAAATCCCGATAGCACGCCCGGGTCATGTGGAACGCGCCTTTCAGGTTGATGTCCAGCACCATGTCGTAGTCCGCGTCCTTCATGGTCACCATCAGCCCGTCCCGGGTCACGCCCGCGTTGTTCACCAGAATATCCACCTTGCCCAGGTCGGCGGTCACGGCCTTCACCGTGGCCTCCACGGCCTGCTCGTCCCGCACGTCGCACACATAGGTCTTCACCCGGCGGCCCATGGCCGCGATCTCCTCCGCCGTGGCCTCTGCGGGCTCCGACGGCCCCACGTACACGATGGCGATATCCGCGCCGTTTTCCGCCAGCTTCAGCGCGATGGCCTTGCCCAGTCCCTGGGATCCGCCGGTCACCAGCGCGATTTTGTTTTCCAGTTTCATAACACATTCTCCTCCTCTTCCTTTTTCTTGAAAGAAAAAGGAAGCAAAAAGAACTTTATTTGGCTCGGCTTCAACTCAGCCGAAAAGTCCGCCTTTGCGGTTCTGCCCGTCTTTTCCGAAAGACCGGGCAAAAAGAACTTTATTTGGCTCGGCTTCAACTCAGCCGAAACGTCCGCCCTTGCGGTTCTGCCCATCTTTTCCGAAAGAAAAAGGAAGCAAAAAGAACTTTATTTGGCTCGACTTCAACTCAGCCGAAAAGTCCGCTCCTGCGCCTCTACGCCGTGGCCTCCCGGAGGGTCTTCTCGTCCTCCACCCGGAAAACCTTTGCCGTGGGGAGCGTCTTGCGGATCAGCCCGCAGAGGGTCTTGCCCGCGCCGCACTCAAAGAAGGTGTCCACGCCCTGGGCCGCCAGCGCCTCCACGGTCTCTTGCCAGCGCACGGGATTCTGCACCTGGGCGGCCAGGGTGGCCTTCAAATCGTCCCCATAGGGCCGGGCCGTCAGATTCGCATACACCGGTATCTTCGGCGTCCCCATGGCCACGGTCTCCAGCACCGCTGCCAACTCATCAGACGCCTCCGCCATCAGCGGGGAATGGAACCCGCCGCTCACCGCCAGAGGCACCGCCCTGCCGCCGGCCTCTGCCACCCGGCCGCAAAACGCCGCCAGCTGAGCCTTTTCTCCGGCCACGGCCACCTGCCCGGGGCAGTTGTAATTCACCGGCCACACCTGGGTAAATTCCCCGCAGAGGGCCTCCACGGTGGGGACATCCAGCTTCAGCACCGCCGCCATGGAGCCGGGATGCTTCTCCGCCGCCCGCTGCATGGCCTGGGCCCGCCTGCACACAAAGGCGAAGCCGTCCTCGTCGGAAAACGCCCCCGCGAAGGTCAGCGCCGCCGCTTCGCCCAGGGAGAATCCCGCCGCGAAGTCCGGGTGGATGCCCGCCTCCTCCAGCGCCCGGGCCGCCGCCAAGTCCACCGCATACAGGCAGGGCTGGGTGTTGATCGTCACGGAAAGCTCCTCCGCCGTGCCGGAAAAGCACTGGGCCGAAGTGCCCGGCCGCAGCCGGTCAGTCCCCTCGAACACTGCCCGGGCGGCGGGGCTTATCTCGAACAAAGATTGCCCCATGCCGGGGTGCTGTGCCCCCTGCCCGGAAAACACAAAGGCTATTTTACCCATTTCGCCGCTCCTTTTAAGACTTCCTCGGCCTCCGCGAACATCTCCTGGATGATCTCCGCCGCGGGCTGTTCCCGATCGACCATGCCCGCGATCTGCCCGGCCAGGAAATCCCCGGTCTTCTCGTCGCCCAGCACCGCCGCCCGGTACAGCGCGCCGCTGCCCAGCTTTTCCAGTTCCTCGTCGCTCATGGTGCTGTACTCGGCCTTTTGATATTCC
This sequence comes from uncultured Clostridia bacterium, assembly GCA_947631855.1. Taxonomy (GTDB): domain Bacteria; phylum Bacillota; class Clostridia; order Oscillospirales; family Acutalibacteraceae; genus Acutalibacter. Next base: position 18,967 of record CANRMX010000013.1, read on the forward strand.
CGGGCAAAGGCGTTTTTGATCTGCCGCACGGGATGCCCCAGCCGCTTGCCCGTCACCATGGTGGCGATGTCGTTGGCTTTCAGCACCTTTTGCTTGTAATTGGGATGGACGCCGCACTCCTCGGCCACCAGGAACCGGGTGCCCACCTGCACCCCCACGGCCCCCAGCTGGAATGCCGCCGCGATGCCCCTGCCGTCGCCGATGCCGCCTGCGGCCAGCACGGGCAGGTCGGTGGCGTCGCACACCTGGGGCACCAGCACCATGGTGGTGAGATCCCCCACGTGCCCGCCGGATTCCCCGCCCTCGGCGATGATGGCGGAAGCGCCCGCCCGGGTCACCAGCTTGGCCATGGCCACGGAGGCCACCACCGGGACTACCTTGATCCCGGCCTCCCGCCACATAGCCATATATTTCCCGGGATTGCCCGCGCCGGTGGTCACCACGGCCACCTTCTCCTCGGCGCAGAGCTTCGCCACCTCATCGGCGAAGGGGGACATGAGCATGATGTTCACGCCAAAGGGCTTGTCGGTCAGGCTGCGGGCCACGTCGATCTCCTGCTTGAGGTGCCCGGCGTCGGCGTTCATGGCCGAGATGATCCCCAGCCCGCCGCCGTTTGAGACTGCCGCGGCCAGCTTGCCGTCGGAGATCCACGCCATGCCGCCCTGAAAGATGGGATACTCAATCCCCAAAAGCTCACAGATCGGGGTTTTGATCATGATGGATGTGCCTTCTTTCCAAACAATTTACCGTTTATTCCGTCAAATCCTCACCAAAAAGAAACAGACCGCCAGGAGCAGCGTCACCGCGCCCCGGATCAAATGGTGCTGGATGTTCACCTTGCCGCCGGCTTTGCCGTTGAGCACCGCCGCCCAGCAGACCGCCGCGCCGCCCACGGTAAACAGAATGGGGGCCGTCGGGAAGATGCCAAAGTATCCCAGCACCGCGCCCGCCATGGCCAGCAGGCCGCCCAGGGCCATCAGCCGCGGGCCCGCGCCGCCGTCTTTAATGCAGGGCGCCGCCGCGATCAAATGCAGCACCGCATATAAAGCTGCCACCGTATACAGCACATAGGCCATTGATTACGCCTCCTTTGTCCAGCGGAGCACGCAGGCCGCGCTGGAAAGCCCGCCGCCAAAGGCCGACAGGACGATCAAATCGCCCGGGGCAAAGAGCCCCTGCCGCGCCAGCTCATCCAGCAGGATGGGCTCACTGGCGGCGGAGGTGTTCCCCACCCGTTCGATGTTCATATAGAACCGCTCCGGCGGGATCTCGGGGATGCGCCTGCGGGCCTCGTTGATGATGCGGTAATTGGCCTGATGGGGGATCACCGCCTTCACGTCCTCATAGGCGATACCGGCCTTTGCCACCACCGAGCGGATGTCGTTCACCATGGAGGTCACCGCGAATTTATAGGTCTCCTGGCCCTGCATGTGGACGGCGTTCTTTTCTCTTGTGCGCTGATAGAAGGGGGAATTGTCCCAGGCGGTGGGGATGGAGATGATGTCGTCGCCGCCCTTGGTGTGCAGCTCCGAGGCCAGATATGCGTCCCCCACGCCCAGCACCGCCGCGCCCGCGCCGTCGCCGAAGATGCAGCAGGTGCTGCGGTCGGTCCAATCCAGCAGGCCGCTGATGCGCTCCGCGCTTACCACCAGCACCTTGCGCACCGTGCCCCGGGCGAAGAACCCCGCCGCCACGTCCAGCCCGAAGACGAACCCCGGGCAGGCCACGTTCATATCAAAACAGGGGCAGTGGGCGCCCAGGCCCTGCTGCACCATGCCGCCCAGTCCCGGGGAGATGGTGTCCGCGCTGATGGTGGGCGCGATGATCAGATCCAGCTCCTCCGGCCGCACCCCGGCGTTTTCCAGCGCCCGCCGGGCGGCTTCGATGCCCATATCGGTCACGCTCTCCGTGGTGCAGACCCTGCGTTCCCGCACGCCCACCCGCCGGGTGATCCACTCGTCCGAGGTCTCCACCATGTGGGAGAGGTCGTCGTTGGTGACCACCTTTTCCGGCAGGAAGCTGCCCGTGCCCAAGATTTGAAAGCTCACCTTGTTTCCTCCTCGTTCCCGGCGCATCTTCGACCCGCCGGGATGCAATAACCCTTAACCTATTTATTGTATCTGAAAAACATGGATTTGTCAAATCACAAATCCTCCGCTGACCCCCAGCACCTGCCCGGTGATGAATTCGTTTTCCGCCAGCAGCAGGACGCTTTGGGCCACCTCCTCCGGCGTGCCGATGCGCATCAGGGGCGTTTCCTCCTGCAGGGCCTCCATGTCCTGGGGGGTGAGGCCGGCGTTCATGGGGGTGTCGATCACGCCCGGGGCCACGCAGTTCACCCGGATGCCGGAGGGCCCCTCCTCCTTGGCCAGCGCCTTGGTGAGGCCGATCACCCCGGCCTTGGCCGCCGAATAGGCCGCCTCGCAGGATGCGCCCACCTGGCCCCACATGGAGCTGATATTCACGATGCTGCCCCGGTGCTCCCGCAGCATGGGGATCAGCGCCCGGCGGCAGCAGAGGAAAACGGAAGTCAGGTCGACCCGGAGAATCTGCTCCCATTCCGCCAGCGTCATGTCCGTGAAAAGCCCCCGCCAGCCCACGCCCGCGCAGTTCACCAGCGTGCCGATGAATCCCAGCGCCGTCTCCGCTTCCGTGAAAAGGGCTTCCACCTGGGCCTCGTCGGCGAGGTCTGCGGGGATGCACACCGCCCGGCGGCCCATGTCCTGCAGCTGCACCGCAGTCTCCCGGGCGGAAGTTTCTCCCGTGCGGTAGTGGAGCGCCACATCGTATCCCGCCCGGCCGAAGGCCAGCGCAATGGCTTTGCCGATGCCGCCGGAAGCCCCGGTGATCAACACGTTTTTCATGGGATCGTCCTCCCTTTTCTTTACTCTTTCAGTCCTTTTTGATTCCGCTCATTCCCGCCGCTCGAAGTCGCCCCGGTCGTAGAGCACCGCCGCCAGCGCCGCGATGGGCGCGGTCTCCGTCCGCAGGATACGCGGGCCAAGGGTCAGCAGGGCGGCGCCTTTTTCTTCGGCCAGCCGGGCCTCCTCCGGCGCGAAGCCACCCTCCGGCCCCACAAATATGTACAGCCTGTCCGCCGGGATTTTGAGGGCCTCCCGCAGGCTTGCACTGCCGTTCTCGTAAAAAAACAGGATCTTCCCGTCCCTGCCCGCCCTGTCCAAAGCCGTCTCCAGGGGCGCGCAGGGCAACACCTCCGGCACCATGCCCCGGCCGCTCTGCTGGGCCGCCTCCCGGGCGATCTTCCGCAGGCGGGCGGTCTTCTTCTCCAGCGAGGCCCCGTCGGGCCGGGCCACGCATCGGGCGGTGAGGATGGGCCAGATCGCCCGCGCCCCCAGCTCCACCGATTTCTGCACCACCGTTTCCAGCTTGTCGCCCTTTGGCCAGCCCATGCACACCGTGACTTCCGTCCTCGGCTCGCTCACCGTGGGCCGCACCGCGTCCACCCGCACCCACGCGCCGTCTGGGGCGATCTCCGTGACAGTGCAGAAAAAATCCTTTCCCGTGCCTGCGCAGAGGGTCAGCGTTTCGCCGGACCGCATCCGCAGAGAACGGACGATATGCCGCCCGGTCTCTCCGCCCAGAAAGCAGGCGGCTTCGGGCTCGCGATCCACAAAAAATCTGGGCATTTTCCTCGCTCCTTTACCCCGCATTGTACTCTTGGGAAAGGGGTTTGTCAATCTTTCCATGTTTTTAACAGGAAGTTCATGACAATTCCGGCAAGTTGTGCTATACTAATAGGAAATCCTACCAAAAGGGGGTGGCCGGATGCGCAAATGGATCGTTCTGCTGCTGGTGCTGGGGCTCGTCCTGTGCCTTGCCGGGTGCAGCTTCCCTGCGTTTGATTCCCGCGCCCTCATGGGGCCGCCCACCGCCAACGCCGACCAGCAGGCCATCTACCGGCTGCTGCAGGGGGCCGGCACCGAGATCGCCTTTGCCTATCCCAAAAACGGCGCCCACCGCTCCGCCATCATCATGGAGGATTTCACCGGCGACGGCCAGCAGGACGCCGTGGGCTTCTACGTGCCGGAGAACAGCACCGGCAGCGTGGAGGTGCAGTTCCTCTTTAAGCGGGACGACGTGTGGCAGAGCGCCGCCACCTTTAAGAACACCGCCACCCAGGTGGACCGGGTCTATTTCTGCGACCTCACCGGCGACGGCGTCAACGATGTGCTCATCGGCTGGGGCAGCACGGTGGGCACCACCGGCCGCACCGCCGCGGTCAGCCTCTATTGCTTCGATGGCGGCGAGGTGTCCGAAACGCCGCTGGGCACCTACGGCGACATGACCGTCACCGATTTCGATGGCGATGGCGTCAGCGAGCTCTTCACCGTGGATATGTCCGTCCCGGCCCAGGAGGAGGGGGAGGAATCCACGCCCGCCCGGGCCAGAGTGTACGGCAGCGCAGGCGGCACGGTGGGGGAACTGTTCGGCTGCGGCGCGGATAATTCCGTTTCCAGCTACCTGGCCGTCACCTTCGGCCCGGTGTTCCACAGCCGACCCGGCGTGGTGGTGGACGGTACCAAGGCCGACGGCAGCGTCACCACCCAGATCTTTTACCCCGAGGACGGCCAGTTGATCAACGCCCCGGCGGGCGTCAACACCGACGAATACGCCAACCCCTTTGCCCGGCCCTTTGCCGCCGGGCTCACCGCCCGGGACATCAACGGCGACGGCATTCTGGAGATCCCCGTGGTCTCCCTGCTGCCCTGCCTGCCCGAGGACTACACCCCGGATTCCACCAGCTATCAGCTGGCCTGGAGCGACTACCGGCCCGGCGACGCGCCCAAGACCGTCCTGCGCACGCTGGTGAACACCACCGAAAACTACTGCTTTGAGATCCCCCTGATCCTGCGGGGGAAGATCACCGCCATAAACGACCCGGCCGCCCGCACCGTCACCTACCGGCAGGTGAAGACCGTGGATACCGAAGATGGGCCCCAGGCCCGGCTGGGCCCGGCGATCTTTTCCATCCGGGCCTTTGCCCGGAGCGAATGGGAGACCGATCCCGGCGCCTATGAAATGCTCCTTACCCAAAACGACACCGTTTACGCCATGCGCGTGTATGCCAGCAGCAATTCCCTCCGCAAGGCGGCTTCCAGCGCCGCGGGGACTTTCCGGCTGCTGAGCGAATAAGAAAGCGAGGAATGACCATGCGGAAGATCTTGGTGGCCGAAGACGAACAGAACATCCGGGAATTTGTGGTGATCAACCTGGTGCGGGCAGGGTACCAGGTGACGGAAGCTGAGAACGGCGACCAGGCCCTGCAGCTCTACCGGGATCAGGACGGCGGCTTCGATATCGCGATCCTGGACATCATGATGCCCGGCCGGAACGACGGCCTGGCCGTCTGCCGGGAGCTCCGGCGGCAGAACAGCTCCATCGGCATCATCCTGCTCAGCGCCCGCACCCAGGAGATGGACAAGGTCAGCGGCCTGATGATGGGCGCGGACGATTACGTCACCAAGCCCTTCTCTCCTTCCGAGCTGGTGGCCCGGGTGGATGCGGTGTACCGCCGGGTGGCCCTGGCCAATTCCGCCGACCGCAAACCCATCCGGGACGAGCTGCAGTCCGGGGAATTCACCCTGAACCTCCGCAACCGCTCTTTCCGCAAGGGGGACAAGCCCATCGAGCTGACCCAGGTGGAGTTCCAGATCATGGAATATTTCTTCTCCAACGCCGGGGTGGCCCTGGGCCGCAGCGACATCCTCAAGCACGTGTGGGGGACGAGCTATGTGGGCGAGGAAAAGATCGTGGACGTGAACATCCGGCGGCTGCGCATGAAGGTGGAGGACGTGCCCTCCGATCCCACCCACATCGTCACGGTGTGGGGCCTGGGGTACCGCTGGGATGCGTAAGCCGCGGGCGATTTTCATGAGGGAGGTGCGCATGTGAAGCTGCGAACGACCAGTATTTCCAACCGATGGTTCGTCAACACCCTGGGCGCGGTGATCATCGTCCTTTCGGTGTCCATCGTCACCCTGTCCCTCACCGTGCGCAGTTCCACCTATTCGGGCATCGAGCAGACCCTCACCGGGCGCATGGATGAGCTGCTCAACTGGCTCTCCTCCTCCGGCGGGCAGACCTCCTCCGAATTCATCGCCATCGCCCGGGATTATATCGAACAATTCCCCGACAAGAACACCATGGAGATCATGGCCCTTAACCGCAGCGGGCGGATCTTTGTCACCTCCACCGGCTTCGAGCCGGACCAAAATCAGGAGATGCCCGACTACGAGCAGGCCCTGCAAAGCCCCACGGATTCCGGCAAATGGGTGGGCAGGCTCAATAACGGGGAAAAGGTCATGGCCATCACCCGGGTGGTGCGCAACCGCATGGGCAGCCTGACCGGCTCCGTGCGGTACCTGGTCTCCATGGAAAAGGCCGACGCCCAGACCCAGCGGGTCATTTTGATCCTCATCGCCGCCGGGGTGTTCATCATGCTGCTGATCACCTTCTCCGGCATCTATTTCATCCGCTCTATCCTCGTCCCGGTGCAGCAGGTCAGCGAGGGCGCCAAGAAGATCGCCCAGGGGGATTTCGCCGTGCGCATCGCCAAGGCGCGGGACGATGAGCTGGGCCAGCTGTGCGATTCCATCAACGACATGGCCGGGGAATTGGCCGCCTCCGAGCAGCTGAAAAACGATTTCATCTCCTCCGTCTCCCACGAGCTGCGCACGCCCCTGACGGCCATCCAGGGCTGGGCGGAGACCCTCCGGGAAGACCCTGACCCCAAAACTTCGGAGCGTGGCGTGGGCATCATCATCGGGGAGACCGCCCGGCTGTCCGGGCTGGTGGAGGAGCTGCTGGATTTCTCCCGCCTCCAGGGCGGACGGATGCGCCTGCACGTCTCCCGGCTGGATACGGTGGCCCAGCTGGATGCAGCGGTGTTCCTGTTCACCGACCGTGCCCAGGGCGAGGGCAAGGAGCTCATCTATGAGGAATGTCCCTCCCTGCCCGCCGTGTATGGCGACGCCGACCGGCTGCGGCAGGTGCTGGTGAACGTGCTGGACAACGCCCTGAAATACACCGAAGCCGGGGGCAAGATCACCGTCTCCGCGGCGGAAGCGGCAGGCAAGGTGCGCATCACCATCCGGGACACGGGCTGCGGCATCCCGGCGGAGCACCTGCCCTTTGTGAAGAAGAAATTCTACAAGGCCAATCAGCTGGTGCGGGGCTCCGGCATCGGGCTGGCGGTGGCCGATGAGATCATCGCCCTCCATGGCGGCGCGCTGGACGTGGCCAGTGTGGAGGGGGCTGGCACCACCGTGACCGTCACCCTGCCCAGCTGCCGCTGGACGGAGGAGCATCCCGACAGCGCCGCGCCGGAAATTCGGAACTACATCGAAGAAAGAAGAGAAGCGAATGGCTAAGAAAATCACCACCATCGGCGGCCAGGCCCTGATGGAAGGCATCATGATGGTGGGCCCCACCCGCACGGTGGCGGCCTTCTGCGACAGCCACGGGAACATCTCCACCGAGGAGATCGTCTCCCCACGGCTCACCAAGAAATACCCCATCCTGGGCAAGCCCTTCATCCGGGGCATTTTCTCCCTGATCGATTCCTACCGGCTGGGCTACAAGGCCCTCTCCCTTTCGGCGGACAAGATCACCGAGGACACCGGCGAGGAGGAGCTTTCCGGGGTGGACAAGTGGCTCACCGAGCACCTGGGGGACAAGCTCACCGGGATCATCATGGGCGCGGGGGCCGTGCTGGGGGTGCTGCTGGCAGTCCTGCTGTTCTTCTTCCTGCCCACCGTCCTCTTTAACGGATTGCAGCATCTGGTGCCGGGCGATATCGGCTGGGCCCGCTCCATCTTCGAGGGGGTGCTGCGGATCCTGCTGTTCTTGGGCTATGTGGCGCTGATCGCCCGCATCCCCGATATCCGCCGGGTGTTCCAATACCACGGCGCGGAGCACAAGACCATCTTCTGCTACGAAAACGACCTGCCCCTCACCGTGGAGAACGTGAAAGCCCAGGGCCGGTTCCATCCCCGCTGCGGCACCAGCTTCCTCATCCTCATGCTGCTGCTGGGCATCCTCGTGGGCTTCTTCATCCCCTTTTCCAATCCGTTCCTGCGCACCGCCGCGAAGCTGCTGTGTATCCCCATCATCATGAACGTGGGCTACGAGGTGCAGAAATTCTGCGCCCGGCGGGATTCCCGCTTCTGCCGCATCCTCACGGCCCCGGGGCTGTGGGTGCAGCGCCTCACCGTGAAGGAGCCCGACGACAAGATGATCGAGGCCGCCATCGCCGCCATGGAGGCGGTGATCCCGGAGCACGGGGAGGATCTGATCCGGTGACGTACCGCCAGCTGTATCTCACCGCCCGCCGCCTGCTGGACAGCGTCGGTATCGACGCGCCCGGGGCGGACGCCGCCCTGCTGCTGGAGCACTTTTTCGGGCTCACCCGGCCGGGGCTTGCGCTGCACGGGGAGGAAACCCCCACGGCGGAAAAGGAAGCTGCCTTTCTAAAAGCCGCGCACCAGCGGGCCGAGCACCGCCCCCTGCAATACATTTTAGGCCGGTGGGAGTTCATGGGCCTCTCCCTTGCCGTGGGCGAAGGGGTGCTGGTCCCACGGGAGGACACGGGCATTTTGGTGGAGGCCGTGGCCAATGCGATCGCCGCCCGGCCCGACGCCGTGGGCGTGGACCTCTGCGCGGGTACCGGCGCGGTGGCTTTGGGGATCGCTTCCCTTGCCCGGCTGCAAGCAGCGACCTGCGTGGAGATTTCCCCCGCCGCTTTCGCCTATCTGGAAAAGAATCTTGCCGCGTATCCTGAGTACCCCATCCGCGCGGTGCAGGGCGATATCCTGCGCCCGGAAACGGCTGAATGGTTTGCCGACGGCAGTCTGGATTTTCTGGCCGCCAACCCGCCCTACATCCCCACCGGCGAACTGTGCGCCCTGCAGGCGGAGGTGCAGAACGAGCCCGCCCTGGCGCTGGACGGCGGCGCAGACGGGCTGCGGTTTTATCGGGCCATTGGGGAGCTGTGGGTGCGGAAAGTGAAACCGGGCGGCGCGGTGGCCGTGGAGATCGGCGAGGAGCAGGGCCAGGCGGTTGCCAAAATCCTGCAAGCCGCAGGCGTGACGGACATCGAAATATTCAAGGATGGGGCCGGCCTGCCCCGCTGCGTGGCGGGCAAAGCCCGGTGAATCGAAACTGAAAAAGGATGGTACCGCATCAGCCGTACCATCCTTTTGTGTTTCTGCTTTCAACTGCCCGGCGGCGCCCAGGGCTCCATACCAATGGCCCGCATCACCCGCTGCATGGCGAGATTCCGGGCGTTGGTCTCGCAGACTGCCGCCCGGCCCTGTGCCAAAATATCCCCCACGATGTACGCGCACAGGCACTTGGCCAATCCCCTGCCCCGGGCGTTGGGCCAGGTGCTCACCGCCCGCAGTTCCCAGGCGTCTCCGGGGAGGAATTCCACGCCCGCCAGCGCCAGCAGCCTGCCGTCCTCCACAAACCCGCAGAGTTTGCCTCTGCCCGTTCCGTCGGCGGGCCAGTCCACAGGCATGCGCGCCATGGAGATGCCAAAATACGTGTCCGTCTCCCGGTGGACGTTGAACCCAGCCAGGTATTCCCGCAGCAGCTCCCGGTCGCCCGCCGGGTCCAGCCACCGCACCTGTGGGGCGGGGTGGGGAATCCACCGCCGGATATCGTCGATCCGGCACCAATAGCTTGCTTCAGAATTCGTCATCGGCCTGCTCCAGGGCCCGGCGGATCAGCTCATAGGAAAAGCCCAGCCTTTGCAGCGCGGCAAAGGCCCGCCGCTTCACCTTTTCGTCCTCCTGCCAGTGGGCGTATTTCTTTTCCAGCACGCTGCGGATGTTCTCCAGCGCCGCGTCCTCGCCGCCGTATTCCGCCACCAGTTCGTCGATGAGCCCGCTGTCGATGCCCTTGAGGCGCAGCTCCTGCCGCACCCGGGCCGCGCCGTACCGTTTGCGCTCAAACAGCTCCCGGGCGTAGTCCCGGGCAAAGCGGTCGTCGTCCACCAGGCCCAGCTCCTCCATGCGCTCCGCGGCCGCCCGGGCCGCGTCCTTGTCGATCTGCGCCCACACCAGCTTGTCCCGCAGCTCCTTTTTGGAGTGATTCCGGTGTTCCAGCAGGTACAGCGCCTTTTCCTGTGCCCGCCGGGCGTTGGAGGCTTCGAGCAATTCCCGCAGCGCCTCGTCGGTCAGTTCGTCCCCGGGCTTCAGCTTCGCCCGGAGAAAGACCTCCGTGTCGATCTTCACCGCCGCCTCGCCGTCGATAAACAGCTGGGTCAGCCCCTTGCGCCGGGGCTCCGCCGCCGTCAGCTCCATCAGTCGTCATCCACCGTGATGTCGATGCTCTGCTTGGCCGCCGCCCGGGTGGTGGGGGTGGGGACGGGGGCTTCTCCGGCCACGGGCTCTACCGGCGCGGCCACGGGGCTTGCGCCGCCCCTGCCGGGCTTTTCGTAGAGCTTGTCCACGTTGGCCCGCACCTTTTCCTCCACTTCCTGCGCCACCTCGGGATTGTTGGCCAGATAGTCCTTGCTGTTGTCCCTGCCCTGCCCGATCCTTTGGCCGTTATAGGAGAACCAGGAGCCGCTCTTCTGGATGATATCCAGCTGGACAGCGATATCCAGCAGTTCACCGGTGCGGGAGATGCCGGTGCCGTACATCACGTCGAATTCCGCCGTGCGGAAGGGCGGGGCGATCTTGTTCTTGACCACCTTGGTGCGGGTGCGCGCGCCGATGATATCGGTGCCGGACTTGATGACCTCGCCCTTGCGCACCTCGATGCGCACGGAGGAGTAGAATTTCAGCGCCCGGCCGCCGGGAGTGACCTCGGGGTTGCCGTAGATCACGCCCACCTTTTCCCGCAGCTGATTGATAAAGATGGCCACGCAGTTGGATTTGGAGATTGCGCCCGCCAGCTTGCGCAGGGCCTGGCTCATCAGCCGGGCCTGCAGGCCCACATGGGTGTCGCCCATCTCCCCTTCGATCTCCGCCCTGGGCACCAGCGCCGCCACGGAGTCCACCACGATCACGTCGATGGCGTTGGAGCGCACCAGCGCCTCGGTGATCTCCAGCGCCTGCTCGCCGGTATCGGGCTGGGACACCAGCAGGCTCTCCACGTCCACGCCCAGGTTCCCGGCGTATACCGGGTCCAGCGCGTGCTCCACGTCGATAAACGCCGCGTTGCCGCCGCGCTTCTGGCCCTCCGCGATGCAGTGCAGGGCCAGAGTGGTCTTGCCGGAGGATTCCGGCCCGTAGATCTCCACAATGCGGCCCCGGGGCAGACCGCCGATCCCCAGCGCCAGATCCAGCGAAAGGGAGCCGGTGGGGATGGCCTCCACGTTGAGGGCCGAATCCTGGCCCAGGCGCATCACCGCGCCCTCGCCAAACTGCTTCTTGATCTGTGCCAGCGCCGTTTCCAGTGCCTTTGCCTTGGCCTCGGGGTTGCCGTCGGCCGCCCGGGTGCTGACCGGCGCGTTCTTCTTATCCGCCATTGTTTCTTGCTCCTTTCATACTCTGGTACCGTCCCGCCGCCCGGCGGGAGATTTCCAGTTATCGTCTGGGTCTATTATACAGGATTGTTTTGGGAAATGCAATGGATTTTCGGAAAATTACGAACAAATGTTTATGAGAATTTTTAGGCACATTCGTTCGTGACGGTCAGATTTCCTCCACCGGCCGCAGGCCCTCGGGGGTCAATTCCAGGAGGACGTCGCACACCTCCCGCAGGTACTTCCGGTCGTGGGATACGCTGAGGATCGCCCCGCCGAAACCGCCCAAGATCGAGCGGATCACCGGCCCGGAAAGGGGGCTGAAATTCCGGGTGGGCTCGTCCAGCAGCAGCACGTTTGCCCCGTCCAAAATCATCTTCAGGAAAAACAGCTTGGCCTTCTGCCCGCCGGAAAGCTCCCCGATGCTGTGGGCGCATTCCTCCGCCGTGTACTTCATGCTGCCCAGATAGGTCTTCACCCGGGTCAGCTCCTCCTTGAGCCCTGTCCGGGCCAGAAATTCCACCGGGGTCAGGGATTCGTCCACGGTCTCGCCGTAGTTCTGGGGCATGTAGGCGGCCTTCAGATCGTCCCGGGCCAGCAGCTCCCGGGCGATGCGCCGCAGCAGGGTGGTCTTGCCCACGCCGTTGGCCCCCACGATCCCGATGTGCCTTGGCCCGCGGATGTACAGCTTGATCTCCTTGGCCAGCGTCTTGCCGCCCACGGTGAGCCGGGGCAGGGCAAAGTCCAGCACCACCTTGCCCTCGGGCAGGGCAACAGTCTCGGGGAAGCCGATGAGGATCGCCTCCTCGCTCTCGGGCATCTGGGTCATCTCCTCGTGGGCCCGGTCCAGCCGGCGCTCCAGGGATTTCACCCCGTGCATCTTCTTTTTTAACAGCCGCCCGCCGCCCGGGTCCGCCCGGGAGATGGTGTTCTGCTCGTGCTCCACCCGCTGATAGATCTGCCGGAATTTTTCCAGCTTTTCCCGTTCCTCCGCCCGTTCCTTCCGGGCCATCTGCTCCTGATGGGCGAATTTCTCCCTGCGCTCCTCCGCATACTGCCGGTAGCCCACCCGCGCCAGCGTCCACCGGGGCAGGCGCTTTTTCCGCAGCTGCTCCAGATGCAGGATGCCGTTGGCCGTGTTTTCCAGCAGCGTCTCGTCGTGGGAGATGTACAGCACCGGCTGGGGGCAGTCCCGGATGAAGCCCTCCAGCCACTCCAGCGTGGGGATGTCCAGATCGTTGGAGGGCTCGTCCAGCAGGTAGCAGTCCGGAGCCCGGAGGGTCAGCAGGGCCATCCGCAGCTTCACGCTCTCCCCACCGGACAAGGTGCCCATGGGCCGTGGATCGTAAAACAATTCCGGGGACAGCCGCAGCCGGGCGGCGGTCTCCCCCAAAAGCCGGGGATCGGCGTCCAGAAAGGCCGGCTCCTCGCAGCAGAAGCTGTACACGCTGGCCGCCCGCTGGGCCCCGGTGAGCTCCTGGGCCAGATAGCCCAGGGTCATGCCGTCCCGCTGAATTTCCCCGCTCCACTCGATATACGCTTCCACGCCGGGGTCGCCGTAGATCAGCCGGAGCAGGGTGGATTTCCCGTTGCCCTCCTCGCCGATCACCGCGATCTTGTCGCCCGGTCGCAGGGAGAAGGTGAAGTCCCGCAGCAGGTCGTGCAGGTCTTTTTTGTTGGAAAAAGAAAGATTTTTGATTTGCAGCATACGCCCTCCCTGATATAAAAAAAGTCTGCCCCCGCAAAACGGGAACAGACCGCTTTTCGCTGTTCGAGCAGGCGCGCAGGCACGCGCCGCCGGTTGGAGAGCGACAGGCAGTAAGTCCCGAATCCACAGCAGGGGAAAGCCCGCGCATCCCGCAGGCAAATGATCCTGTTCTGTTTCATCGATGACTTACTTCCGCATTCTTCCACTTCTTTCAGAGCGATTTCCATTTCCCATTGTACCCGAATCCTCCGGAAATGTCAAGGCCTCCCCGGGAAAACCGCCTCCAAAGCGCGGTTCTATTGCACGGAATCACAAAATAAGCCCGCGAAAGGAATCGAAAATTGGCAGGGGCGTTGAATTTCAAAAAAACCCCGGGGATGTGTGGAAATCCCGGCGGAAGTGTGCTAAGATTATATCCGCAGGGTATGCCCTGCACGCAGACCGTTGGACAATTTAATAGCGAAGAGTGGCTCGGAGAAAGGAAAGGCCGATATTGTATGGAATCTTCTGCACAGTTCTTTAATCCCGATACCCGTGTGGCGCCGTTGGGGCTCGTCTCTCTGGAAGGGGCGTCGGAGCTTTGCGACAAGATCGAAGCCCATCTGCTCCGGTGGGCCCGGGAGGCCGGCATGGATGTGGAGACCTTTCGGATCAAAAGCAGCTGTCCCCGGTTTTCTTCCGGCGACGGCAAGGGGCTTATCAGCGACACCGTGCGGGGATATGACCTCTACTTCATCGTGGATGTGGGCAACTACAGCTGCACCTACGACTACTTCGGCTATCAGAACCACATGTCCCCCGACGACCACTATCAGGACCTGAAACGGCTGATCCAGGCGGCCAGCGGCAAGGCCCACCGGCTCAACGTCATCATGCCCATCCTCTATGGCGGCCGCCAGCACCGCCGGAACTACCGGGAATCTCTGGACTGCGCCTGGGCGCTGCAGGAGCTCCACACCATGGGCGTCTCCAATGTGGTGGCCTTTGATGCCCACGACCCCAACGTGCAGAACGCCATCCCGCTGATGGGCTTCGACAACCTGATGCCCTCCTACCAGGTGCTCAAGGCCATGTTCCGGGCTTTCCCCGATCTCTCCACCGACCGGGACCAGTTCATGGTGGTCAGCCCCGACGAGGGCGCGCTGAACCGCAATATGTACTATGCCTCCGTGCTGGGGGTGGAGATGGGCATGTTCTACAAGCGCCGGGATTATTCCCAGGTGGTGGACGGCCGCAACCCCATTGTGGCCCACGAGTATTTGGGCAGCAGCGTGGAGGGCAAGGACGTGTTTATCTCCGACGACATCATCTCCTCCGGCGAATCCATGCTGGACATCGCCTACAGCCTCAAGGAGCGCCGGGCCCGGCGCATCTTCGCCTACGCCACCTACGCCATCTTCACCAAGGGGCTGGAGGCCTTCGACAAGGCGTATGCCGACGGCGTCATCGACGGAGTATTCGGCTCCAACCTGACCTACCGCACCGAGGCACTGAAAAACCGCCCCTGGTTCTATGAGGTGGATGTCTCCAAGTATATCGCCTATTTCATCTCCGCCTTGAATCACGATATCTCCGTCACCTCCCTGGTGGACCCCCACGCGAAGATCGAGGCTCTCCTGGCCAAGCGCCGGGCAGAGCAGAAGCTGCAGGCCGGCCATCAGCTGAGCTTCGAGAAAGCATAAACCGCCGCGAGAGCACATAAAATAGCACGGCAAAATCAAACCGATACACACCAAATGCAGCGAAGGGAAAAAGTACCCCGCCGCCCGGGCAGCAGAGAAGGATCCCCGGCAATAGCCGGCTGGAAGGGATCCCGGCCCGGACACGAGGGAAATGCGTCCCGGAGCAGGCGGAGGGAAATATCCGCCCGGCCGCGCGCCGTTATCCGCGAAAAGAGCAAAAAAGCGAAGTGGGACCGCGATCAATCGCCTTCGCAGACGGGAAAGCCTGTCTGCGGGGGCGTTTTGCATTGGGCCCGCGCAAATCGACACAAAGGAGCGAACAGAAATGGAACTGACAAACACCCTGACCATGAAACGCGAGCAGGTGATCCCCCACGAGCCCGGCGTCATCCGCATGTATACCTGTGGGCCCACCGTGTACCACTATGCACACATCGGCAACCTGCGCAGCTATATCATGGAGGACGTGCTGGAGAAATTCCTGCGGTACGAGGGCTTCCGGGTGGACAGGGTGATGAACATCACCGACGTGGGGCACCTCAGCAGCGACGCCGATACCGGCGAGGACAAGATGCTGGCCGGGGCCAAGCGGGAGCACAAGTCCGTGATGGAGATCGCCCGGTTCTATACCGACGCGTTTTTCGCCGACTGCGAAAAGCTCAACATCCGCCGGCCCGATACCGTGGTGCCCGCCACCAGCCGCATCGCCGATTTCATCCAGATGGTGCAGACCCTGCTGGAAAAGGGCTATGCCTATCAGGCGGGCGGCAACGTGTATTTCGACACCGCCAAGCTCAACAACTACTATGTTTTCGGCAATCAAAACCGCGAGGACCTGGCCGTGGGCGTGCGGGATACCGTGGACGCGGACGCGAACAAGCGCAGCAAGACCGACTTTGTGCTGTGGTTCACCAAGTCCAAGTTTGAAGATCAGGAGCTGAAGTGGGAGAGCCCCTGGGGATTGGGCTATCCGGGCTGGCACATCGAGTGCTCGGCCATCAGCGTGAAAGAGCTGGGGGAATATCTGGACATCCACTGCGGCGGCATCGACAATGCCTTTCCCCACCACACCAACGAGATCGCCCAGAGCGAAGCCTATCTGGGGCATCCCTGGTGCAAATACTGGTTCCACGTCCTGCACCTGAACGACGCCCGGGGCAAGATGAGCAAATCCAAGGGGGGCATCCTCACCGTCTCCACCCTGGAGGAAAAGGGCTACGATCCCCTGGCCTACCGGATGTTCTGCCTGCAGTCCCACTACCGCAAGCCCCTGACCTTCTCCTACGAGAGCCTGGACAACGCCGCCAACGCCTATAAGCGTCTGATCGAGCGGGTGGCCGCCCTCTCCGAAGAAGGGGAGCCGGACTTGGCCGCCGCCCAGCCCTTTAAGGAGAAATTCCTGGCGGCGCTGGGGGCCGATCTCAACACGTCCCTGGGGCTCACCGTGCTGTACGATCTGCTGAAATCCGACCTCACCGACGCCACCAAGCGGTATTTGGTGGGGGATTTCGACCAGGTGCTGTCCCTGAGCCTGCTGGAAAAAGCGAAAGCGGCTGCAAAGCCCGCCGGGGCGGAAGTGCCCGCCGAGCTGGCCGCACAGATCGAAACCCTCCTCGCCCAGCGCGCCGAAGCCCGGAAGAACCGGGATTGGCCCGCCGCCG
Organism: uncultured Clostridia bacterium; assembly: GCA_947631855.1. Lineage (GTDB taxonomy): Bacteria > Bacillota > Clostridia > Oscillospirales > Acutalibacteraceae > Acutalibacter. The sequence continues at coordinate 35,512 of CANRMX010000013.1, forward strand.
ACGCCATCCGGGATCAGCTGGCCGCCCTGCACGTGGTGGTGAAGGACACGCCTCAGGGCGTGGAGTGGCATCTGGAAAGATAAGGGGACGACCCATATCCCTTTCTATCCATTATCCATCGAAAGGAGAGACCGCCATGGAACTGCGTTTCGTACAAAAAGAAGCCTTTGCCGTGCTGGGCAGGCTGGGCTCCACCCGGGAGGGCGAGGGCTTCATCCAGCGGCTGTGGCAGGAGGCCAACGACCATTTCCCGGAGATCGAGCCCTTTGTCCGGCGGGCGGCAGACGGGAGCTTTTCCGGCTTCTGGGGGCTGATGTCCGACGAGGGGATGGGCTTCCTCCCCTGGGAGGAGGACTTCACCCGGGGGCTGTATCTGGCCGGGGCGGAAGTCTCTCCCGACGCTCAGCCTCCCGAGGGCTGGGTGAAGTGGACGGCGCCCGCTTCGGAATACGCGGTGGCTGCTGCCGGGCCGGAGGCTTTCCGGGAGACGCTGGCCGCGCTGGAAGCCCGGGGCCTTGCCCTCTGCGGCGCGGTGTATGATTTCACCGACCCCAAAACCGGGGAAGGTTTCCAGTATTTTCCCATCCGCAGGCTGTGAAAAAATCTCTGTGCCGCCGGGAGCGCAAGCCCTTGGCGGCCTTTTTCGGCAGGTTTCCGAGGCCGGCGGGTGTATGATTTTCTCCCAGGGGCTTTTCAATTGCACCCAAATATGTTAAAATACCTCTAACACGGGAGAAAGGAGCGAGGACCGTGAAGCTGCTGAAAAAGCACCTCAAATGGTTTTGGGTCCGCATCGGCGAGGATCGGCTGGATTCCGCCGCGGCCCACGGCGCGTTTTTCATCCTCATCTCCCTGCTGCCCTTTATCGCGCTGCTGCTCACCCTCATGCAGCGGGTGAACTTCGCCCCGGGCGTCACCCTCATCGAGGCGGCGCTGCGCATCTTCCCGGACGAAGTCGCTCTCTATCTGGAAACGCTCCTGCCCAGCCCCCTCACCTCCACCGGCATCCTGCCCGTGGCCCTCATCGCCGCGGCCTGGACTTCCTCCAAGGGGATGCAGGCCATCATCAAGGGGCTGGACCACATCTACGGCGCCCAGGAGGAGCGCAGCTTTCTCCGGCTGCGGATCGCCTCGCTTTTCTATGTGCTCCTGCTGGCGGTGGTGCTGCTGCTCACCGCCGTGCTGCTGGTGTTCGGCTCCACCATCTACAATTATCTCCTGTCCCATTCCCCGCCCATCTTTGCCACCCTGCTGATGAATTTCAAATCCCTGGCGGGCTTTGTGCTGCTGTTTGCGTTCTTCCTCCTGTTCTATTCCTTCCTGCCCCGCCGCCGGCTGAAATTCCGCAGGAATCTGGCGGGGGCCGCTTTCAGCGCGGCGGGCTGGGTGCTGTTCTCCTTTTTCTTTTCCCTGTTCGTGGAGAATTTCTCCAACTTCTCCGTCTACGGCAGCCTGGCCACGCTGGTCATTCTCATGTATTGGCTGTTCTTCTGTGTCTATATCATTTTCCTGGGCGCGGAGGTCTGTATGTGGCTGGAGACCGGCGGCATCCAAACGGACTTGAAAAACCTCTGGGCGCGCCTGAAAAAGCGGCGGGCCCGGGCGAAAAATAACGGAAACTGAAATCACGGGGCTCGCCTCCGGGAAAGAGGGAAAACCTATGTCGATCAAAGTTGGTATGGTCAGCCTCGGCTGCGCGAAAAATCAGGTGGACGGAGAGGTGCTCATGGCCTCTCTGGAGGCCGCCGGCTTTGAGGCCGTGGACGACGCGGCGCTGGCGGATATCGCCATCGTCAACACCTGCGGCTTCATCGAGAGCGCCAAGCGGGAATCCATCGAGGAGATTCTGGAGCTGGCCAGGCTCAAGCAGGAGGGCCGCATCAAAAAGCTGGTGGTCACCGGCTGTTTGGGAGAGCGGTATCAGGCAGAATTCGCCGCCGAGCTGCCGGAGGTGGACGCGGTGCTGGGTATCGGCGCCAACGGCGAGATCGCCGAGCACCTGAAAAAGATGATGGACGGGGAGGCCGTGGCCGTCTTCCCGGACAAGGAAAAAATGCCTCTGTGCGGGGCCCGCAGGCTCTCCACGCCCAGCTGGTCGGCCTATCTGAAGATCGCCGAGGGCTGCGACAACCGCTGCTCCTACTGCGCCATCCCCATGATCCGCGGCCGGTACCGCAGCCGCACCATGGAGAGCATCGAGGAGGAGGCCCGTGGGCTCATCGCCGACGGCGCAAAGGAATTGATCCTCATCGCCCAGGACACCAGCCGCTACGGCATCGACCTCTACGGGGAATATTCCCTGGCCAAGCTCATGGCCCGCCTCTGCACGCTGGACGGCCTCAAATGGCTGCGGGTGCTCTACTGCTACCCAGACGCCATCAACGACGAGCTGCTGGACGTGATGGCAAACGAAGAAAAGATCGTGAAATACATAGACCTGCCCCTGCAGCACGCCTCCGGGAAAATCTTGAGGGCCATGAACCGCCGGGGCGACCGGGCGTCCCTGACGGCGCTGCTCCAGAAGATCAGGGACAAGGTGCCCGGCGTGACTCTGCGCACCACCCTCATCACCGGCTTCCCGGGCGAAACGGAGGCGGATTTCACCGAGCTGGCCGAGTTTGTCAAGGAGATTCGTTTTGACCGGCTGGGCTGCTTCGCCTATTCCCAGGAGGAGGGCACGCCCGCCGCCCTGCTGCCGGAGCAGCTGGACGAGGACGTGAAGGAGCGCCGGGCGGAAATTCTCATGGACGCCCAGTCCCGGATCATGGAGGAACAGAACAGTGCCCGGGTGGGCAAGGTGATCGAGGTGCTCACCGAGGGCTTTGACCGGTACGCCGAGTGCTGGTTTGGCCGTTCCGCCGCCGACGCCCCGGACATCGACGGCAAGGTCTTCTTCACCGCCGCCGGACGCAGGCCCGGCCTGGGCAGCTTTGTCCGGGTAGAGATCGAGGACTTCATGGACTGCGATCTGGTGGGGAGCATGGTGGAATAAGGAGGTCGCCCGATGAAGCTGAATCTTCCCAACAAGCTGACCCTGGCCCGGATCGTTCTGGTGCCGGTGTTCATGGTGTTCGCGGCCCTGTCCCGCTACGGTCAGCCGGAATTCGACCCTCTCTGCTCTGTGCTGGCGGGAGTGGTCTTCGGCGCGGCCAGCCTCACCGATTATCTGGACGGGCATATCGCCCGCAGCCGCCACCTGGTGTCCGATTTCGGCAAATTCACCGACCCGCTGGCGGACAAGATGCTCACCACCGCCGCGCTGATCTACATGACCGTGGACGGCGTGTGCAGCCCGGTGGTGCTGGCGCTGGTGCTGTTCCGGGAATTCGCCGTGGCCGGGGTGCGGATGCTGGCGGCCTCCCGGCAGACGGTGATCGCCGCCAATCTCTGGGGCAAGGTGAAGACCGTGATCCAGATGGTGACGGTGCTGTTCTATTATTTCGCCGCCGGCTTTGCGGGCCCCACGGATATTTTCGCCGTGTCCCTGCTGACGCAGATCCTCTGCTGGGTGGTGGCGGCGGTCACGGTGGTCTCCGGCGTCAAGTATTTGTGGGATAACCGGGACTGCATCCGGCCTTGAAGCCCGGGGCAGCGTAGAGAACAGGATTCGAGGAGGCTATCACGATGAGAAACAGGATCGCATACTGCGGGCTGGATTGCGAAAAATGCGACGCATATCTTGCGACCAGGAACGACGACCAAGCGCTGCGTGAAAAAACGGCAAAACTGTGGGCAGAGTTAAACAATGTCCCGATCCTGCCGGAAGATATTCACTGTGAGGGCTGCCGTGCAAAGGGAACGAAAACCCCATTTTGCGAGAGTGTCTGTGAGATTCGCCAATGCGCGCTGAAAAAGGGCGTTTCCACCTGCGGCGATTGCTCTGATCTTGAGACCTGCCCAACGGTGGCGCCAATTCTCGCCAATAACCCGGAAGCGCTGAAAAACCTGATTTGCGAGGAGAAATCTGGATGGAACTGATCATGCAGCCCACGGCTTTCACGTGCGGACAGGCGTGCCGCCGCCCCTAGGCAGCAGATTGTAATTCCACGGTGGGCACTCGCCGGGCATAGAAACAAACTGCAACCGCAGGCCACCCCTCTTAGGGGTGGTCTGCTCTAACATTACCCACGTCCCGGTCTTGCCGGCGTGCCGCCGCCCCGAGGCAGCAGATTATAATTCCACGGCGGGCATTCGCCGGGCATGGAAACGAACTTCAACCGCAGGCCACCCCCCTTGGGGGTGGCCTGCTCTCATATTATCCTCTTCCCGGTCTAGCAGACGCACCGCCGCCCCGAGGCAGCAGATTGTAATTCCACGGCGGGCACTCGCCGGGCATACAAACGAACTGCAACCGCAGTCCACCCCTTGGGGGGTGGCCTGCTCTACTATTACCCGCGCCCCGGCCTTGCCGAGGTCGCACCGCCGCCCCGAGGCAGCAAATTGTAATTCCACGGCGGGCACTCACCCGGCATATAGAAATACACAAACTTCACCGAGAAGATGTCGCAGACGATGAAATTATTCACCGCCTCGTCGTACAGGGTGACGTAGCTGCGCCCCACCAGAAACAGCATCCCCTGCTTGCGGACGATCTGCCCGGTGCCGATAAGGAACTCGATCACCACATACTGCCCGATGTTCCGGGCCAAGATCGCCTGCATGGAGCCCCTCAGCTCCGGGGTGTCGAAGCTCTGCTGGGCCGGGATGTTGATGTTATCCAGCCGCCGGCTGCCGTCGGGGAATTCCTGAAAATCGAAGCGGTCGTACAGTCTTTGCAGGGCGGCGGTGCGGCCCTGCTGGGCGGAACTCATATCCATTGCGCTCTCTCCTTTGGCCGGCGGCTCACGTCTCCGCATAGGCCGCCGTGGGGTTATAAAAGCAGTGCTTGCCGATCCGGACGGCCAATTCCCCCACCATACTCGGGAAAAAGTCCCGGCACTCCTCGGAAAAGGGATTGAAAAACCACAGGGCAAATCCCAGATTCGTCAGGCGATTGCCCGCCATGGCCCAGTCGGCCACGTCGTATTCCACTTCTGTGGGGCGCATGTTGTAGATATTCTGGGGATTGTACTCCCCGCCCAGCTCCGTGCGCACGCAGGCAAACTGTCCCGGCTGGAAGATCACCTCCGGGATGGTGTAGAAGTGGCCGTATTCGCCGTAATCCACCTCCACCCGGTTCATGATCACGCTTGCCACCGCTTTCATGCCGATCTCGCCCTCGCCGCCGGCCTCGCACTGGCAGAGCCGGGCCAGCAGCTCCCGCTGGGAAAAAATGCCCTCCTCCACGGGCCCGCCCCCTTTTCCGCTTTTGGGGAAGTATATGCTGCGCCGCTGCCGGGTATGTTGCGCAATTTGCCCGGGTCGATTTTCCCCTCCCCGCCCTTTTTGAAAAACTTCCGCCAAAACGATTGCTTTCCCCACCCGAAAGGGCTATAATGGATCGGAGAAAATCCCCTGCTTTTGAAGGAGGCAACCATGAATCCCAACATCACGAAAGACGTAAAATATGTAGGCGTCAACGACCACGAGGTGGACCTGTTCGAGGGCCAGTATGTGGTGCCCAACGGCATGGCGTACAATTCCTATGTGATCCTGGACGACAAGACCGTGGTGATCGACACGGTGGACAAGCGCTTCCAGCACCAGTGGCTGGATAACGTGGCGGCGGCCCTGGGCGGCAGGAAGCCCGATTACCTGCTCATCCAGCACATGGAGCCGGACCACGCCGGGAACATCGCCAACTTTATGAAGGTCTATCCCGACACCCAGGTGGTGGCGTCCGCCAAAGCCTTTGCCATGATGCAGCAGTTCTTTGGCACGGATTACGCCGACCACCGTCTGGTGGTGAACGAGGGCGATACCCTCTCTCTGGGCGCGCACACCCTCACCTTTGTGACGGCCCCCATGGTGCACTGGCCGGAGGTCATCGTTTCCTATGATTCCTGCGACAAGATTCTCTTCTCCGCCGACGGCTTCGGCAAATTCGGCGCCCTGGATGTGGACGAGGAATGGGACTGCGAGGCCCGCCGGTACTATATCGGCATCGTGGGCAAATACGGCGCCCAGGTGCAGCGGCTGCTGAAAAAGGCCGCCGGGCTGGATATCCAGATCATCTGCCCCACCCACGGCCCGGTGCTCACGGAAGACCTTGGCCACTACATCGGCCTGTACGATACCTGGTCCTCCTACGGGGTGGAATCCGAGGGGATCGTCATCGCCTACACCTCGGTCTACGGCCACACCAAAGAGGCGGTGCAGCTGCTGGAAAGCAAGCTGAAAGCCAAGGGCTGCCCCAAGGTGGTGGTCACCGACCTGGCCCGGGACGACATGGCCGAGGCCGTGGAGGACGCTTTCCGCTACGGCAAGCTGGTGCTGGCCACCACCACCTATAATGCGGAAATTTTCCCCTTCATGCGCACCTTTATCGAGCACCTCACCGAGCGCAATTACCAGAACCGCACCGTGGCGCTGATGGAAAACGGCTCCTGGGCGCCCCAGGCGGCCAAGGTGATGCGCGGCCTGCTGGAGGGCGCAAAGAACATCAATTTCGCCAACCACTCGGTGCACATCCTATCTGCCCTCAACGACGAGAGCCGGCAGCAGATCGAGGACCTGGCGGAGGAGCTGTGCAAGGATTACCTGGCCCAGGACGGCGAGACCGCCAACAAGCGGGATATGTCCGCCCTGTTCAAGATCGGCTACGGTCTGTACGTGGTCACCAGCAACGACGGCAAGAAGGATAACGGCCTGATCGTCAACACCGTGACCCAGCTCACCGACAATCCCTACCGGGTGGCGGTGAACATCAACAAGGCCAACTACTCCCACCATGTGATCCAGCAGACCGGCGTGCTGAACGTGAACTGCCTGTCCGTGGAAGCGCCCTTCAAGGTGTTCGAGACCTTCGGCTTCCAGAGCGGCCGGGCGGTGGATAAATTCGCCGGCAGCACGCCCCTGCGCTCCGACAACGGCCTGATCTTCCTGCCCCGGTACATCAACGCTTTCCTGTCTTTGAAGGTGGAGCAGTATGTGGATCTGGGCACCCACGGGATGTTTATTTGCAGCGTCACCGAGGCCCGGGTGATCTCCGACGCCGAGACCATGACCTACACCTACTACCAGCAGCACGTCAAGCCCAAGCCCCAGACCGCGGGCAAGAAGGGCTTCGTGTGCAAGATCTGCGGGTACGTCTATGAGGGCGATGAACTGCCCGAGGATTTCGTCTGCCCCTTGTGCAAGCACGGCGCGGCGGATTTCGAGCCCATCCAGTAAAACCCATCAAAAATCCCCTCTGCAGCGCCCGCTGCGGAGGGGATTTTTGCGCCGCCCGGCCGCCGTTGACACCCGCCCCGGCCCTGTGGTACACTGGGAGCAGACAAACAACACTCAAGGAAAGGCGGCTGTCAAAATGCAGAAAACGACATTCTCGATGGATTCCAAAACCCTCACGCTGTACGGGCAGCCCGACCCGCAGGTGGTCTTTCTCCAGCCGGTGGACGACCACGATCAGTCAGGGCTGGACGCCCAGGCCGCTGCTCTGGCACAGCAGGGCAAGAAGCCTTTCCTGCTGTGCGCGTGGAAGATCGACCGGTGGGGCACGGAGCTTTCACCCTGGAAAGCCCCGGCAGTTTTCGGCGGGGAGGAGTTCGGGGACGGCGCGGCGGAAAGCCTTGCCTGGCTCACCGATTCGCTGATCCCGGCGCTCACGGCCCGCTGCCGCCTGCCGGAGGAAACGGAATTCGTCCTGGGCGGGTACTCCTTGGCGGGGCTTTTCGCCCTGTGGTGCGGGTATCAGACCCATCGTTTCCACGGGATCGCGGCGGCTTCTCCCTCGGTGTGGTTTCCCGGCTGGCTGGATTTCGCCCGGAGCCATCCGTTCCTGGCCGCCGGGGCTTCCCTCAGTCTTGGGGATCGGGAAGCCCGCACCCGCAATCCGGTGCTTGCCACCGTGGCCGACTGCATCCGGGAGCAGCATGCGCTGCTCCAAGCCCAGGGCGTGGACGCCGTGCTGGCCTGGAACCCGGGCAATCACTTCAAGGAGCCGGAACTCCGCATGGCCAGGGCCTTTGCCCGGTTTCTGTGAAAGGCAGCTTGCTTGTGCCCGCTGACTGTACGACGCCAATGGATAAGAGCCTCCCTGCCCTGTTATTATGATTATGGCCTCCCCGCCGAAGGCGGGGAGGCCATATTATATAGTTTGCCGCCAGTATATGTCAGCGCAGCGCACCGGGTTCCCGCACACAGCAAATTCCGCGCCCCCCCAGCCGTTTCCAGCACGCACAACGCTATTTGAGCGTAGCGAAAATTGCGTTTGGCACGCGTCTTGCCCGCAACATCACGTTGCCTACTCCGCAATCTCCATATTCATGACGCGGTAACATTCGGCCACGGCCGCCCGCAATGCATCCTCGTCCTCAAAAAAGGAGTAAGACAGCGCGCCCAGCTCAGTCTCCAGCGCGGAGCAGATTTTTGCGCTGTCGATCTGCTCCCGCAGGGTGCAAAACGCCTGATAGTTTTCTGCGGAGAGGTACCACTGCCCGGCGCTGACTGTCACCGGCTCGGCCTCGGTCATCAAGCCCTCGTACACGGGCACGCACCGGGTTTCCGTCAGCGAAGCGTACAGGCCCGACGACTGCTGGCTCTCCTTGCTCAGCAGCACGTCCAGCAGGAAAAATGCGTCCTTTGGGCGTTTCGTATTGGCGTTGATCGCAGTCCAGGCATGCACGGTGGCGGTCAGGCCGCCGTTTCGATTATAGATGGGCACCAGGGTCAGAGGTTCTTCCACAATGCCGGAGGCGCCGGGCTCTGCCGCCGCCAAATACCCGCGGTAGGAATCCTTATCCTCCGCCAACATCGTCCCCATGCTATGGTTGATTCCCTCCAGCCCTACGCACATGGGCGCATAAAAATACCGGGGCCCGTCCAGTGCGTACGCCTTGCTGTGGGCCTCTTTGCTCCGGGAGAGCGCGTCATACAAATCGTCTTCCGTAAACAGCAGCGTTCCCGTGCCCGTCCCCGTGCTGTTGCTTTTCGACAACGGCCCCAGCACGCTGTCCAGGATCCCAAAGTGTGACTGCGATCCGTCCACGCCAACGGACGCGGTCTCCAGCACGGGATCCCCGCTTTCCAGCATTTCCGCATAGGTCATGGGCTGCGGCGGCGCGGCGTCCTCAGCGGAAAAGACGCTCACCGGGAAGGAATAGGCCAACGGCAGGATGCACTGGCCGTACTGCTCATTGCTGCCCGCGGCCATCACTGCCGGGGTCAGTTTCTCCCATTCCATGAATTGCGCGTCCTCGATGTACGAATCCAGCGAGAGGAACCGCCCGGAAGAAGCGAAGTTATCGGGAAAGCGGAACAAGGCGGCGTTCTCCGGCGTATAGAGGCCATCCGAGCCGATCTCCTCCGCCGCGCAAGCCATCAGGAACACGTCCGGCCCGCCGCCTGCCATGATCTCGGTGCGAAGCCGGGTGATGGCGCTGGCGCGTTCGGTGCTGGGCTCTCCCATGTCGCCCACATCCGGCACATATTCCACCTCCACGTCCTCCGGGCCGCCCAGCTCGACGACCCGCTTCAGAAAGGCATCCACCCGCAGCTGGATCAATTGGGCGTCATTCTCCAACACCAGCCCGGAAAGGTCCACGCACACCCGCAGGGGCTTTTTCTCGCCGCTGCATCCGCCCAGCCCGCCGAAGGACATGAGAGATAGGGCAAGGATGAGAATGATGGACAGAACTCTTTTGACGGTTGACATACAATTGCCTCCTTTGTGATTTTGTGCTGGATAGCGCCAGCAAGCCTTAAAGTGCCCGCAGGCTCGCCGCCTACTCCGCAATCTCCATATTCATGACGCGGTAGGCTTCGTGGATAATTTCCCCAATGTCGCCCGAATCATATCCAAAATACACGTTGGAACAATTAGTATACAATTCTGCGAGTTCTTTATCCAAGGTGCCGCTGAAGCGTACAAAGCCGATTCCGTCCCGAACCCTGCAAAATTCTTCATAGTTCTCGTCACTCATGAACCAATTGCCATGATAGATCGTGCGGATAGGATCGTCCTCTGTGCCCAGCCCTTCATAGGTGGGGAACTCATGCCCTTCTGTGATCCAGTTATACAATTCGCTGTACTGCTGGCCCTCTTTGCTCAACAGATAATCCAGCACAAAGAACGCATCCTCCGGCCGCTTCGTATTGGCGTTGACAGCGGCATAGCTGGTGACCGTTGCGCAATAGCCGCCATCATCGCTGTAAAAAGGAACCATAGTGATGGGGGTGGCCGCGTCTCCCCAGCTGAAATCGGAAATGTAGCGGGACGGCTCAAAATTGCCTTGAGATGCCCGGGCAATATCATTGGCGTCGTTAAAAGCCACACCCAGGTTTGTCAAAAAACAATCCGGAATCTGTGAAAGTTCTCCCTTCCTTTCCTTCTCCTCGATGGCCAGCATTGCTTGAAGGTTGTTCTGCAATTCTTCTTCCGTAAAAAGCAGCTTGGATTCGGCGTAGTCGGCCAATTCCCCCAGCGAATATGCGAAATTAGTTCCCCAAATCGACATTCCCTCGGTGGGCGCAAGGAGATTAGCCGTCAGTATCTGACTTTGATCGGCGACCATATCCTGCCATGTCAGTATCTGTGACGGCTCATGGGCAACTTCATCCTTTCGATAAACCGTCATCGGCAACGAATAGGCCATGGGCAGGATCACCTGCCCGTGCTCATTGCGACCAAGTTCCATCACGGATGGGGTCAGCTTCTCCCACTCCATAAACCGGGCATCCTCTATGTAACGATCCAAGGGAAGAAACAGATTGTTTTCCATCACGGTTTCCACAAACCGAAACAGCATTTCATTATAGAGGGTACTGCGGCAGTCTACGATAAAGATATCGGGCCCCTGGCCCGCCATGATCTCTGTCCGCAAGCGTGTCAAAGCCATCTTGCGATCATTTTCTTCTGTTGGGATCAGCTCGATTTCCATATCGGTGGGCCCACCGCGATCCGCGACCGAGTTTGCCAGCGCCCGTGCCGCCTGCTGAAAATCCTCCTCTCCCATCCAAGGGATATCCACGCACACACGGAGGGGCTGGTCTTTACCGCAGGACGCAAACAGCATACATACAAATAACACTAAGAGAAGCGCACAAAGCCACTTTTTCATGATTCGTTTCCCCTTTATAGGATCATCTTTGGAAATCTGAAAATATAAATCATTAAATGAATGTAAAGGCCTAATCAGGAGATCAGACCTTTACGCCAAAAAACTATTCCTACAACCGACTCCCGTTTTTAAAATAATTTCAATATAAATTATTTATATGGACAGAAAGAGGTCGTCTCGTAATCCTTAGAAACAGATCCACAATTGGGACAATCAAACACTCGATACCGTGTATCTAATGTGTGTGAATGGGTACCAGTGTGGTAAGGACAGCTATCTGCTCGTGTAGAGCGCACATAATGGCTTTCTACATAATAAGTACCACTGCGACCACAGCTAGGACAATTTGCATACCCCGTTACATCTGCCGCAGCAGCAGGCACGGCTAGCAGCCCCACGATAACCATGACAGCCAGCAGCAGAGCCAGCAATCGCTTCGATTTCATCATAATGATCACACTCCTAAAAAATATTATTGTATTTTCACAGCACCGTACGCTCGCTGGAAATACCAGAAACAAAAAGCAAAAAAACGAGTTTTTTGTGAAATCTTTTTTGTTCCAAATCACCTTACAGGAAAATATTACCATATCGTCTGCGTGTTGTCAAGTAGTAACTAAGTAATTTTTTAATATTTTTTGAAATTGCTTATTGAAGATTTATCTAGCGTCGAAAGTCGGCCTACAGCGCCGCCAGCCGCCGGAAGTTCTCCCGCAGGGCCGGGTACAGGGTGCGGTACACCTGGTACACCTGCTCATAGGCGGGCACGTGGTCGGCTGCCGGCTCCTGGGGCGGGTTGTACCGCACGGCGGCGTCGCAGCCGGCCTGCACGGTGGGGTAGATCCCCGCGCCCACCCCGGCCAGGATCGCCGCGCCCAGGGCTGGGCCCTCCTTGGAGACGGGGGTGCGCACGGGGCGATCGAACACGTCCGCCAGCATCTGCCGCCACAGGGGAGACGTCCCGCCGCCGCAGGCCAGCATTTCGTCGGGGTCCGCGCCCAGGACCCGGAGGATCTCCAGACAGTCCCGCAGGGAATAGGTCACGCCCTCCATCACGGCCCGGAGCAGGTCCCGCTTTTCGTGGATGGCCGACAGCCCGAAGAACACGCCCCGGCAATCGGGATCCAGATGGGGCGTGCGCTCGCCCATGAGATAGGGCAGATACAGCAGCCGGTTGCAGCCGATGGGCGACTGCTCCGCCTCCCGATCCAGCAGCACATAGGGGTCGACGCCCAGATTCCCGGCGGTCTCCTTTTCGGCGGCGCAGAAGGTATCCCGGAACCACTTGAGGGAAAGCCCTGCGGCTTGGGTCACGCCCATCACGTGCCATGCGCCGGGCACGGCGCAGCAGAAGGTATGGACCCGGCCTTTGGGGTCCAGCAGCATTTTGTCGGTGTGGGCGAACACCACCCCCGAGGTGCCGATGGTGGTAAAGGCCCGGCCATCCCGCACCACGCCGGTGCCTACGGCCGCGGCGGCGTTGTCGCCTGCGCCGCCCACCACGGGCGTGCCGGGGGCCAATCCGGTGAGCCGGGCGGCCTCCTGGGTGACGGTGCCGGTCACTTCCGGGGATTCGTACACCCGGGCCAGCAGCTTGGGGTCGATATCCAGCAAACCCAGCAATTCGTCGCTCCACCGGCGATGGGGCACGTCCAGCAGCTGCATGCCGGAGGCGTCGGAGACTTCGGTGGCGAATTCCCCGGTGAGCCGGTAGCGGAGGAAATCCTTGGGCAGCAGCACATGGGCGCACTGGCGGTAGAGCTCGGGCTGGTGCTTGCGCACCCAGAGCAGCTTGGCGGCGGTGAAGCCGGTCATGGCGG
>CANRMX010000014.1 GCA_947631855.1 uncultured Clostridia bacterium
TTTTTGCCGTCTTGCAATCCACCTTCCCCTCTTTACATTTTTTCATTTTCCCTCTTGACTTCTAATAGTTAGTCTTTGTGATTTTTATAACCGACAGCGCCAGCAAGCCTTAAAGTGCCCGCAGCGTTACGCCGCCTACTCCCCAATTTCAATCGCCATGCGGCTGTAGGCTTCGTGCACCATCTCTTTCAGATCGACGTCTTCACCCTGCCGTTTCTCCTTTTTAAAATCCAACCACAAATCATTCAACGCCATCTCAATCGTGCCAAAGAATTTCGCATGGGTAATGCAGTCCCGTGCCTGACAGAATGCCTCATAGTTTTCATCCGTCATACTCCATGCCGCGCCGCTGGATAGGATGACCGGGTTTTCCTTTGTCATCAGGCCCTCATAAGTGGGAACACCGATGTCGCTCAGGCGGCGATAGACCAGTGATTTGGACTGTCCCTCTTTGCTCAGCAGATAATCCAGCACAAAGAACGCGTCGTCGGGCCGTTTCGTATTCCCATTGATGGCCGCGAAAGCATGGACGGTGGCCACCGCGCCGCCGTCATCGCTGTAACTGGGGATAAATTTGAGGGCCAGCTGCTGGTGATTTCCTTGCTTTTTCTGCTCCTCCAGCATATCCGAAAAGGCCTCGTCAAAAGCAGAGTGCATGTCCCAGCCAGCAGAGAAGGCATCGTTACAATGAATAGGTAAAGAAAACTGTCCCTTTTGCGTGGATAAGGTAACGGCCTCCTCCATTCGCTGATACAGTTCGTCTTCTGAAAACAGCAGTTCGTTTTTGGTGTAGTCTGCCAGCACGCCCAGCATATCACTGGCTTGTCCCATGCCGCCCGGGGGCACCGTCGCACGCAAAACCCCGGTATCATCATTCAGTATGTCCTCCCAGGTACCCGCTGCCGTAGGCGTGTAGGAAATATCATCTTTCAAAAAGAACGCGGCGTTGAAATCATAGACCAGCGGCAGCAGTACCTGCCCATATTTTTCAGAATGTCCTGCTGCCATTACGGCGGGAGTGAGCTTGTCCCACTCCATAAATTGAGCCTTTGCAATATAATCATCCAGCGGATAAAAAAGCCCCAATTCCTTGCTTTTCTCCGGCATCAAGAACAGGGAGGTATTGATCACGTTGTTTGTCTTCTCATCCCAATCGTGAGCCTTGGCAACGATGAACACGTCCGGCCCACCGCCGGCCATCATCTCCGTGCGGATGCGGGTCAAAGCCATATCTCTTTCTGCCCCTTCCACCGGGATGACCTCAAACTCAATATCCTCCGGCCCGCCCAGCAGCTTCACATTGTCAACCAGCGAACCGCCGCAGGCACCATTGCCATTGAAATCCGGATACATCGTATATTCGTCTTCTATATCAATGAGCACGCGCAGAGGCTTTTTCTTACCAGAGCACCCGCCCAGCCCGCCGAAGGCCATCAGCGCCAGTGCGAGAATGAGCAGAATGGACAGAACTCTTTTGACGTTGGACATAGAACTTCCTCCTTTGGAGATTGATATTTTTGGGCAAAGGTCGCCCTTTGCCCATGGACTGAAAAGTCCAACTACATATTAGACGGAGCAGAAGGGCGAAAGGTTACACCCGTTTGAAAAAAATATTTTCAGTCGCGAGGGCCGCAGTCGCCCGGCGCACAAGCGCCGCTGGGAGTCAACTGAACAGCCCAAGTAAGAAATAAAATTAGCGGTCTTTTCTGAAATTATACATAAGTTACTTTTCTATGTCAAGAACATTCGCGCTTTTCCTCTGGTTTTTTCCTATCGCTAATTTACAAAAAGTGGCCGGTTTTTGCAGGTTTCTCGCACCCAAATGTAAAGAAGTCTTGTCAAAAGTTGCCCTCTAAAAGGCAACTTTCCGTCACCCAAAGAAGAACGGACTGAAAAGTCCAAACGGGCACGCCGCCCATCTCCCTCTTGCCAGAACCGGCGGAAAGGGATATAATCCCCTTGTGGACAAAACCGGGGCGAAAGGGGAAGGATCGAAATGGGCGTGGAGCAGACGGTGGACGACCGGGCAGAGCGGCGGCGCAAGGCCGAGCGGAGCATCATCAAGACCTACCGCAGGGAATTGTGGGTCCCCTTCACCAAGGCGCTGCAGGTGTACAAGCTCATCGAGGACGGGGATCGCATCGCGGTGTGCATCTCCGGCGGCAAGGATTCCATGCTGATGGCCAAGCTGTTCCAGGAGCTGATGGCCCACGGCCGGCGGAATTTTGACGCCCTTTTTCTGGTGATGGACCCGGGCTACAACGCGGAAAATTACCGGGCCGTCACGGAGAATGCCGATCTACTGGGCGTGCCCATCCAGACCTTCCGAACGGAGATCTTCCGCTATGTGGAGCAGCAGGCGGCCTCTCCCTGCTACCTCTGCGCCCGGATGCGCCGGGGCTCCCTGTACAGCAAGGCCCGGGAGCTGGGCTGCAACAAGATCGCCCTGGGCCACCACTATGACGACGTGATCGAGACCACCCTGATGAGCATGCTCTACGGCGGGCAGATCCAGACCATGCTGCCCAAGCTGCACAGCAAAAATTTCCCGGGGATGGAGCTGATCCGCCCACTGTACCTGATCCGGGAGGCGGACATTATCCGCTGGCGGAATTATAACGATCTGCATTTTCTCCAGTGCGCGTGCCGCCTGACGGAAAACGGCGGGGCGGCGCAGGATTCCAAGCGGGCGGCGGTGAAGCAGCTGATCCACACCCTGGCCAAGGAGCATCCCCAGGTGGAGAGCAGCATTTTCCACAGCATGGAAAACGTGAGCCTGAACGCGGTGATCGCCTACAAGCAGGACGGGGTGAAGCACCACTTTTTGGACAGCTACCACCGGGAGGAGGATTGACTGCACGGTCTCCCGAGGAGTATAATCAACAGGAATCGTACGATACAGAAAGGAAAATCGCTATGGAATATTTGAATCGTCCCCTGACCGTCCGCGGGATGGAGCTGGCCACCCGGCTGGTGATGCCGCCTATGGCCACCGGCGGCTGCGACGAGGCCGGCCGGGTCACCCAAAATCTGCGGGCGTATTACGATGACAAGACCCGCGGCGGGTACTTGGGGCTGGTCATCACGGAGCACAGCTTTGTCTCTCCCGAGGGGATGGCCGGCCCGCGGCAAATGTCCGTGGCCAGTGACGAAGACATTCCGGGGCTGTGGCAGCTGGTGGAGACCATCCACCGAAACGGCTGCCGGGTGGTGGCGCAGATCAACCATGCCGGGCGGGCGGCCCGTCCCCAGCAGGCCGGGCTTGTGCCGGTGGGGCCCGCTGAGGCCGCGTTTTCAGCGGACAGGCCCGGCCGGGTGCTGACCGGAGCGGACATCGCCCAGATCGTCCGGCGCTTTGCCGACGCCGCCCGGCGGGTGGTGGCCGCCGGATTCGACGGGGTGGAGATCCACTCCGCCCACGGGTATCTGCTCAATCAGTTCTACTCGCCCCTGACCAACACCCGGACGGACGAATACGGCGGCCCGGTGGAAAACCGGGTGCGCATCCATCTGGAGATCCTCCGGGCCGTGCGGGAGGCCATCGGCCCGGAGAAGGCCCTGCTGCTGCGCCTGGGCGCGGTGGATCACGTCCCTGGCGGCAACACGCTGGAGGACGCGGTGGCGGCCGCCAAACTCTTGGAAGCGGCGGGCCTCGACCTGCTGGATGTGTCCGGCGGCATGACGGGCTTTACGGTGAAGGGCCGGGAAGAAATGCAGGGGTATTTCACCCCGGAGACTGCCCGGCTCAAGGAAGAACTCACGATCCCGGTGCTGGTGACCGGCGGCGTGACGGACCCTCTGGCGGCGGAAGCCATCCTGCGGGCCGGGCAGGCCGACCTGGTAGGCGTAGGCCGCGCCCTGCTCAAGGATTCCCGCTGGGCAGAGAAGGCCATGACTGGGAAAGCATAAAATCGAAAAGCCCGGGCCTCCACAAGGCGCGGGCTTTTGTATTCTTGGGCCTACCAACGGCGGTGGTTGCATAAAGAAAAAGCAGCTACCCGCTCCCAACAGGTACCTGCTTTTGTTTATGGCCCCCTCACTCCACCGGCGTATCCTTATCGGTTTCCGACAGGGCAGGGACGGCGGTGGGGCGGGCAAGGCGCTCCCGGACGGCGGAGCGGAACAGCCGGTAGAGCACGGCCGTGGCGGGCGTGCCCACGATGATCCCGGGGATGCCCAGCACGCCGCCCCAGAACAACACCGCGAACAGCGTCCACACCGGCGGCAGGCCGATGGACGACCCCACCACCCGGGGATAGATCAGGTTGCCCTCCAACTGCTGGAGGATCAGCAGGAAGATTAGGAACACCAGGGCGTCGATGGGATGGAGCAGCAGCAGCACGATCACCCCGGTGGCCGCCCCGATATACGCGCCCAGAATGGGGATCAGCGCCGTGATGGCCACCACGGAGGAGATCAGAAGAGCGTATTCCAGCCCCAGCAGCCGCATCCCCAGATAGCACAGGGTGCCCAAGATCACACATTCGGTGAGCTGGCCCCGCACAAAGGCGTAGAACACCTTATAACTCAGGCTGCCCACCCGGTGTAGCCGGGCGGCTGCCGCTCTGGGCAGGAAGGCTTTCAGGGAATCCTTCACGCCCCGGACCAGCCGGGCCTTGCCGAACAGCATATAGATCGAGAAGAAGAACCCCATCACCAGCGTGAACATCCCCGAGGCCACGTGGGTGGCGGCCCCCACCACGGCCCCCAGCAGATCGGTGGTGACCTGGGTCACGCGGGCCAGCACCGTGCCCCGGTCGATATCCCGCAGGATATCCAGCAGGAAATCCAGATCGTGCCGCTGGGCAAATTCCGTTGCCCACTTCATGGCAGAGGCCAGCGTCCCCGGCAGGGTGCGCTGGAGGGTATCCGCCAATCCGGTGAGGGATTCCACGATCCCGGGCACGATGAATCCCACCACGAACACCACCAGCAGCAGCACCAGCCCATAGGCCAGCACCACTGCCAGCGGATACCGCGCCTTCAGCCACCACTTCGCCCTGCATTTGGCAAAGGGCCGGAAGGCGAGAT
Organism: uncultured Clostridia bacterium; assembly: GCA_947631855.1. Taxonomy (GTDB): domain Bacteria; phylum Bacillota; class Clostridia; order Oscillospirales; family Acutalibacteraceae; genus Acutalibacter. The sequence goes on from CANRMX010000014.1 coordinate 5,032, forward strand.
CCTCAAAGAAATGGACGAACACATTGAGCACGAAGGCCACCACCAGACCGCAGGCCACCGGCGCGCAGGCGTCCGCCACCATGCCCAGGATCCCCAGCACCGTGTCGAATCGCAGCACCACCAGCGCCAGCACCGCGGCCAGCACCAGCAGCACCGCGCCTGTCAGGATGGAGGCCCGGCGTTGGGCAATCCCCTCTTTGATCTCATGCAGCTGCATCCTCAAACTCCCCTCTCCGGCGCTCAGGTGCGGGTGCGGAAAACCTTCCCGCACCGCTGGCAGGTCACTTCGATCTCCCCACGGTTCCGGGGCGCCCGAAGCTGCTGCTTGCAGGCAGGGCAGCGGAAATATTTATACGCCTGCCGCTCCTTGAATTTCCGCCGCTCAAAGCGGAACCACTTCCCGATGGGCTGCCAGAAGCGGAGGAACGCCTCGTTCTCCCGCCGGCGGGCAGGGATATTTTTGGAAAAAGCCCGGAAGACGGAGTAGATATACAGGGCATCCGCCACCAGATACAGGGGCCGGAAGAACAGCCCGCCCAGGATCGAAAACACCAGGCCCGTGCCGAACGTCGTGAAAAAGAGCTCATCCGACCCGTTGCGGCCCATCAGAAACCGTTGAAATCTCCAGAACATGAAACCGACGACCTTTCTCATTTGTTTGTATATCTCATAGTATACCGCCCCGGGGCGGCGAATTCAATGACCCAATTGTAAAAAATTTCACGAGCTATTTACTTCTCCAAAAATTGGGCTATAATAAAAGGGAAGCCCTGCCATCAATCTCAAAGGAGGATGTACCATGTCCGAACTGAAAGGAAGCAAGACCGAAGCCAATCTGCTCACCGCTTTTGCCGGTGAATCCCAGGCACGCAACAAATACACCTACTTCGCCTCCAAGGCCAAAAAGGACGGCTATGTCCAGATCGCCAAGATCTTCGAGGAGACGGCCGACAACGAGAAGGAACACGCCAAGCTGTGGTACAAGCTGTTGAACGGCGGCGTGGGCGACACGCTGGACAACCTCAAGGACGCCGCCACCGGCGAAAACTACGAGTGGACCGATATGTATGCCGGCTTCGCCAAGGTGGCCCATGAGGAAGGCTTTGAGGAGATCGCCAAGCTGTTCGAGGGCGTGGCGGCCATCGAGAAGGAGCACGAGGAGCGGTACCTGAAGCTGGTGCAGAACATCGAGGAGGGCCTGGTGTTCTCCCGGGACGGCGACACGGTGTGGCAGTGCCAGAACTGCGGGCACATCGTGGTGGGCAAGAAGGCCCCGGAGATCTGCCCCGTGTGCGCCCATCCCCAGGCGTATTTCCAGATCAAGCCGGAAAATTATTAAGACTTGTGATCCTGCCGATCCCCCGGCTCTGCCGGGGGATTTTTGCGCGCCCAGGACCGGCTGTAAAAGATTTTCGCAAATCTGCAAAATAGGACTTGCTTTTTTTCGGAGAATCATGTAAAATAGCGAAGTGGAAGTTTTCCCGGGCGCTTAGCTCAGCTGGCTAGAGCACCTGCTTGACGTGCAGGGGGTCAGCGGTTCGAGTCCGTTAGCGCCCACCACGCTGTCGCATCCCACTCAGTGGGGTGCGATCTTTTTTTGCCCTTCATAAAACCGTAAGATTTCTGTCGCGTTTTTCTTCAGAGTTTCCCGGTATGCTTGCCTCAATGAAAGCTCTGGCGAAAGGGGCATGGAAGATGCAGACTTTTTCCTTCATCGGCACGATCTTGGCGGCGCTGTTCGCGGTCCTCTGCGGGTATCAGCTGGTGTATGCGGCGGTGAAGCTGCTGGGCGGCAAGCGGCGCTATCCCGAGGCGGAGCCGGGCCGGTACGCGGTGCTCATCGCCGCCCGGAACGAACAGGCGGTGCTGGGCCCGCTGCTGGACAGCATCCGGGCGCAGGATTACCCACGGGAGCGGCTGGACATCTTCGTGGTGGCGGACAACTGCACCGATTCCACCGCGCTGGTGGCGGCAGCCCACGGGGCCACCGTGTTCCAGCGGTTCGACCGGCAGCGGGTGGGCAAGGGCTATGCCCTGCAGTTCCTGCTGGACAAGCTCTGGTCGGCCTGCCCGGCTGGGGAATACGACGGCTATTTCGTCTTCGATGCGGACAATCTGCTGGACCCGGGCTACATCCGGGAGATGAACAAGGTGTTCGCCGCAGGGAATCGGGTGGTCACCGGGTACCGGGGCGTGAAGAATTTCGGCGACAACTGGCTCACCGCCGGGTACGGCCTCTATTTCCTGCGGGAATCGGAATACATGAATCGCCCCCGGGATCTGCTGGGCGTGTCCTGCATGGTCTCCGGCACGGGCTTTCTGGTGGCGGACAGCCTCCTGCGGGAGACCGGCGGCTGGCGGTGGTTCTCCCTGTCGGAGGATACGGAATTCACCGCCGATATGCTGTGCCGCGGAGAGCGCATCGCCTACTGCCCGGACGCGGTGCTCTATGACGAGCAGCCCCGGGATTTCCGGGTCTCCGTCACCCAGCGCTCCCGATGGATCAAAGGCTATTTGCAGGTGCTGCGCCGCCGTGGCACGGAAGTGCTCCGGGCCTGCACCGTTGGGGGAAGGCTCCCCTGCTGGGAGCTGCTTTTCGGCGGGGTGTCCCTCACCCTCTGCGGCGCGGCGGGATTCCTGGTCAACGCCCTGGCCTTCCTCACGGCGCTGTGCGCTTCGCCCCAGGCGCTGGAGGCCTTCCTCCGCCCGGCGGTGGAGACGGGGCTCCTGGGCGGGGCGGGCTCCTTCCTGTGCCTCTATCTGACGGGCCTGGTCACCCTCCTCACCGAGTGGAAACGCATCCGCTGCCCCGGCCGGAAAAAGCTGCTCTATTCTCTGGGCTACCCGGTGTTCATGGCCACCTTTGCCCTGGCCGTGGCGCCCGCCCTGTTCGGCCGCGCCCAGTGGAAGCCCGTGGCCCACACCGCCGCCCTCACCGTGGGGGAGGTCTGCGGGCCGGGCGGAAAAATCGCCTAGGAGAGATTCTGCGCGAAGCGTCAACAAAACATTTGATAAAGTAAGGCTCTTGTGGTAGAATGGGGTTGACCGTCTACTACAGGAGCTTTTTGCCGAAAGGACGAATCAAATGGTCAAACGTGTTTTTGTGGAAAAGAAAAAGGGCTACGACATCGAGGCCCAGCAGCTGCGCGCCGATCTGGTGGGCAATCTGGGCATCGACAGCATCCGGGAAGTCCGGGTCCTCAACCGCTACGATGTGTCCGGTCTGGACGATGAGCAGTTTGCCGAGGCCGCCCGCACCATCCTTTCCGAGCCCACGATGGATACCGTCTACGGGGAGGATTTCGCCCTCCCCGCCGAATACCGGGTCTTCGCCTGGGAATATCTGCCCGGCCAGTACGACCAGCGGGCCGATTCCGCCGCCCAATGCGTCCAGCTTCTCACCGGCGGGATGCGCCCTGCCGTGCTCACCGCCAAGCTCATCGCCCTGAAGGGAGAAATCAGCGACGAGGATTTTGCCCGGGTGCAGGGGTATGTGATCAACCCCGTGGAGGCCCGGCTGGCCTCCTTCCAGAAGCCCGATTCTCTGGAGCTTGCCGCCGATACCCCTGCCGACGTGGCGAGAGTCACGGGCTTCACCGGCTGGGACAAGGAAGCGCTGCGGGCCTATTTCGATTCCATGGGCTTCGCCATGACGCTGGACGATCTGGAATTCTGCCAGACCTATTTTCGGGAGCAGGAGCACCGGGACCCCACCGTCACCGAACTCCGGGTGATCGACACCTATTGGAGCGACCACTGCCGCCACACCACCTTCCTCACCACCCTCACGGACATCGACATCGAGGCCGGGCCCCTGCACGACGCGGTGGAGGCCGCCCTGCGGGACTATCTGGACACCCGGGCCAAGCTCTATGGCGCAACCGACCGGCCCGTCAACCTGATGGACATGGCCACCATCGGCGGCAAATATCTGCGCAAGCTCGGGCGGGTGCCCGATCTGGACGTGTCCGACGAGATCAACGCCTGCTCCATCGAGGTGCCCGTCACCATCGACGGCAAAGAGGAGACCTGGCTGGTGCAGTTCAAAAACGAGACCCACAACCATCCCACGGAGATCGAGCCCTTCGGCGGCGCGGCCACCTGCCTGGGCGGCGCCATCCGTGATCCCCTTTCCGGCCGGGCATACGTGTATCAGGCCATGCGGGTCACGGGTTCCGGCGACCCCACCGTGCCGGTGAGCGCCACCCTCCACGGCAAGCTGCCCGCCCGGAAGATCACCCTCGGCGCGGCGCAGGGCTATTCCTCCTATGGCAACCAGATCGGCCTGGCCACCGGGCAGGTGACGGAGCTCTACGATCCCGGCTACACCGCCAAGCGTTTGGAGATCGGCGCGGTGGTGGGCGCTTCCCCCAAGGCCAACGTCCGCCGGGAAGAGCCTGTGCCCGGGGACGTGGTGGTGCTGCTGGGCGGCGCCACCGGCCGGGACGGCATCGGCGGGGCCACGGGCTCCAGCAAGGCCCACACGGAAAAGAGCGTGGAGGTCTGCGGCGCGGAGGTGCAAAAGGGCAACCCGCCCACCGAACGGAAGCTCCAGCGGCTGTTCCGCAATCCGGCGGCGGCCCGGCTCATCAAGCGCTGCAACGATTTCGGCGCGGGCGGCGTGTGCGTGGCCATCGGTGAGCTGGCCCCGGGGCTCCTGATCGACCTGAACAAAGTCCCGAAAAAATACGAGGGATTGGACGGCACCGAGCTGGCCATTTCCGAATCCCAGGAGCGGATGGCCGTGGTGCTGGCCGCCGAAGATGTGGAGCAGTTCATCGCCCTGGCCGCTGAGGAGAATCTGGACGCCACGCCGGTGGCGGCGGTGGCCGCCGAGCCCCGGCTGAAAATGCAGTGGCGTGGGGACGGCATTGTGGACATCTCCCGGGCGTTCCTGGATACCAACGGCGTGTCCCAGCAGGCAAAAGCCGCCATCACCGCGCCCAAAGGCGAAAATTACCGCACCGCCGTGCCTGAGAAGCTCAAGGGGCTTTCCGGCGCGGAGGCGCTTCGGGCCGATCTGGCCCGGCTGGAGGTCTGCGGCCAGAAGGGCCTCATCGAGCGGTTCGACGCCAGTATCGGCGCGGGCACCGTGCTGATGCCCTTTGCCGGGGCGTACCAGCTGACGCCCGAGGAGGCCATGGCGGCGAAGCTCCCCCTGCTCTCCGGAGAGACCGACGACGCCACCGCCATGGCCTATGGGTACATTCCCGGCGTGTCCCGGTATTCGCCCTTCCTGGGCGCCCAGTGGGCCGTGGTGGAAAGCCTCTCCAAATTGGCGGCGGTGGGGGCCGATCCCATGAAGGCCCGGCTCACCTTCCAGGAATATTTCGAGCGGCTCCACGAGGACCCCACCCGGTGGGGGAAGCCCACGGCGGCGCTGCTGGGTGCGCTCTCTGCCCAGCTGGGGCTGGGGCTGCCGGCCATCGGCGGCAAGGACAGTATGTCCGGCTCCTTCGAGCAGCTGGACGTGCCCCCCACGCTGGTGAGCTTCGCCCTTTCCATGACCAAAGCCAGCAAGACCCTTTCCGCCTGCATCCCTGCGGGCGATTGGGACGTGCTGCTGCTGCCTATCCCCGAAAACGTCGACGGCACGCCGGATTGGGAAAAGATCCGGGCATATTACGGCGCGGTGCTGCATGCAATAGAAACGGGCGGGATCCTTGCGGCCTCCGTGGTGCGGGAGGGCGGCGCGGCCGCCGCGGCCCTGCGGATGTGCTTCGGCAACCGGCTGGGCTTCGCGTTCGCTGACGGCCTCTCCCTTGAAACGCTGTTCGCGCCCCGCTCCGGCTCTCTGGTGGTGGCGGTGGAGAAAGCCGCCCGCCCCGCCGGGCTGGAAAGCGTCCTGCTGGGCTGCACCCAGGCGGACGGGCAGGTCACGCTGGGGGACAGCGAAATCTCCATCGACACGCTGACCGACGCCTGGATGGGCACTTTGGAGGACGTGTTCCCCAATCGTTGCGCCCCGGCAGAGGTGCCCCACGATGTGCCCCTGTGGACCGGGCGCAATGCCCACGCCCCGGTCATCAAAACCGCCAAGCCCCGGGTGTTTATCCCGGCCTTCCCGGGCACCAACTGCGAAGTGGACACCGCCCGGGCCTTTGAAAAGGCCGGGGCCGAGACGGAGATCCTGGTGGTGAAGAATCTCTCCCCGGCGGATATCGAGGAGACCATCCTGCAGATGGAAAAGGCCATCCGCAGCGCCCAGATCGTCATGCTGCCTGGCGGCTTCTCCGGCGGCGACGAGCCGGACGGCTCCGGCAAATTCATCGCCACCACCTTCCGCAATCCCCGCATCGCCCAGGCGGTCACCGATCTGCTGGAACAGCGGGACGGCCTGATGCTGGGCATCTGCAACGGCTTCCAGGCGCTGATCAAGCTGGGGCTGGTGCCCTATGGCAGGATCACCGAGCCCAAGGCCGACGACCCCACCCTCACCTTCAACACCCTGGGCCGCCACGCCTCCCGGATGGTGTACACCCGGGTGGTAAGCGTAAAATCGCCCTGGATGGCGGGGGTGTCCGCCGGAGACGTGCACACCATCCCCATCTCCCACGGAGAGGGCCGGTTCGTGGCCAATGACGCGGTGCTGCAAGATTTGATCGCCAACGGCCAGATCGCCACCCAGTACGTCACGCCCGAGGGCGTCCCCAGCGGCGACATCCTCTGGAATCCCAACGGCTCCATCTGCGCGGTGGAGGGCATCACCAGCCCCGATGGGCGCGTCCTGGGCAAGATGGGCCACTCCGAGCGCAAGGGGCACGATCTCTACAAGAACGTGCCGGGCGAAAAAGATCAGGCGCTGTTCGAGTCCGGCGTGCGCTATTTTCTGTAATTGAACGGAATGCAACGATCGCGTTGAGAAAAGGGGGATCCCATGGAGAAACTGCTGAAACGCACCTGGGCGGAGATCGACCTGGACGCGCTGGCCCATAATTTCCTGGCGGTGCGCCAGGCGGCCGATCCCAAAGCCATGGTGTGCTGTGTGGTGAAGGCCGACGCCTACGGCCATGGCGCGGTGCGGGTGGCAAGGGAATTGGAAGCCCTGGGCGCGGACTGGTTCGCCGTCTCCAACCCGGAGGAGGCGCTGCAGCTGCGCCGCGCGGGCATTGGCCGGCCCATCCTGATTCTGGGCTTCACGCCGCCGGAGGAGGCCGCCACCATGGCGGCAAACAATATCTCCCTGTGCGTGTATTCCCCGGAATACGCGGCGGAGCTGTCCCGGGCGGCGGTGGCCGCCGGGGTGGAGGTCAACATCCATTTGAAGATCGACACCGGCATGAGCCGGCTGGGTTTCTATTTTCAGGACCTGTTCCGGGACGAGGCCAGCATCGCGGAGGTGGAGGCCGCCTGCGCCCTGCCGGGCCTCAGGCCCCAGGGCATTTTCACCCACTTTGCCGTCTCCGATGAGGGCGTGCCCGGCGATCTTTTCACCATGCGGCAATTCGGGTGCTTTAAGGAAATGAGCGAGGCCCTGACCCGCCACGGGATCTCCATCCCCATCCGGCACTGCGCCAATTCCGCGGCGGTGTTCGATTATCCCCTCTCCCACCTGGACATGGTGCGGGCGGGCATCGTGCTCTACGGCATGGCTCCTTCCGAGGCCCTGCGGGCCCCGGTGGCGCTTTCGCCGGTGCTCTCTCTGCGCTCGGTGGTGAGCCACGTGAAGACCCTGCTGCCCGGCGCCACGGTAAGCTATGGCCGGGTGTTCACTGCGGAGCACGAGATGCGGGTGGCCACCGTGCCCATTGGCTATGCCGACGGCTATCCCCGTTCCCTTTCGCCCGCCGGCGCACAGGTGCTCATCCACGGGCGGCGGTGCCCGATCTTGGGACGCATCTGCATGGACCAGCTGATGGCGGACGTCACCGGGCTGGAGGACGTGCGCATCGGCGACACGGTGACGCTGATCGGCACGGACGGCGGGGAGACCGTCACCGCCGCAGAGCTGGCCGCCCGGGAGGGCACCATCCCCTACGAAGTGGTGTGCGGCCTCTCCAAGCGGGTGCCCAGGGTGTACCTCAAGGGCGGCGCGGTAGACAGCATCTACGATCAGCTTTTGCAGGAGTGATCCCCATGACTGCTTCGGTATCCACACAGGAATTGGCGGCGCTGTTCCGGCGGTGCTTTCCCTATTCCTATCGGAACGAGGGCACCCTGCGGGAGGTCTTGGCGGCCCCGGAAAATCGGGTCTTCCCCCACCGGGTAGGAGATGATCTGGCCGCCGCCGCCGTGCTGCAACGCGGGACGCTTCTCATGCTTGCGGTGGACGCTGCCTATCGCAGGCAGGGGCTGGGTGGGGCGCTCCTCCAACAGGCGGAGGAAGCCGCCCGGGCCGCGGGAGAGCGGAAAATCACCGTGGGCGTGGGCGCGGGCTATCTCACCCCCGGCGTGCCCACCGGAAAAAGCTACTTCGGCGGGGACGAATCCCACATCCCTCCGGGGCTCACCGATGAGGCCGCCCAGTTCTTCGCGAAGCGGGGCTATCGCCACGGGGAGGATTGCGACATCTTCGACATGGCGGTGGAGCTTTCCGATCTGCCGCCGCTCGTCAAGCCGCCGGAAAAGGGGGTGCACATCTGCTGGGCTCGCCCGGAGGAACGGGATTCCCTCTGCGCCGCCGTGGGTGCGGCCGAGCCGAATTTTGAAAAATACTACCGCAACCCTGCCCTCTATGCCGGTACCGGTCCGGAGCGGGTCCTCATTGCCCTCTCTCCCGAGGGAGAGGCACTGGGGGGACTGCGGGTGTCCTTCGGCGTCGAGGGCGAAGGCGTGGGCAGCCTGGGCTGCACCGCCGTCCGGCCCGAGATCCAGCGGCAGGGCGTGGCCACCCGGCTGTGCATCGCCGCGGTGGAGGCCATGCGGGACGCCGGGATGCGCCGGGGCTTTTTGGGATTTACCTATTCCGGCCTGGAGCGCCTCTACGGCCGTGCGGGATTTTCCCCCTGCGCCTACTACATGATGGCGCAAAAGGAACTGGCAGGCTGAGCAAACGCAATTATCACTTCGCCCAAATGGCGTTGCTGCACTTGGCTCGACCTGGCTTTGCTCATAAAGTATTCCCCGCCCATAGGGCGGGGAATTATAACGAATAAACGTACTTGGGTAAACGCTTGACAATTTCTCGGCTGTTTGCTATAATAAAGACACAAAGGGAAACTTGCCGGTAAGCGGCATGGCCCTCAGAAACATGTTACAGATAGTAACCGTATTCCTTGGCCGGAGCGGTTACTTTCTGTCTATTAATGCGACAACCAGAGATACGATGATGCTGAGCACCATCAGACTGAGATGTAGCGCTTCATAAACAGTTATGCTGCATCCCTCCTTTGCCCAAAGATTCCCATCTTGACAGTGGGTTTCTATGTCATCGGGAGAGTTTGCGCACCCCTCTCCCGTTTCCGGGTGGAGGGCCAACCGCCTACCGTTATCGGCAAGTATTCCCGCGCCGTATTTGGCGCAAGAAAAGTATAGCAGAGAATTCCTGCAATTGCAAGCAAAAGCGGGGATTTTCGCACTACCCGTATCTCTGTGAAGCGAGGCTTGACAATCCGCTTCAATTCTGCTACAATAAAAGCACAAAGGGAAACTTGCCGGTAAGCGGCATGGCCCTCGGATTTTGATTACAAGAAGTAACCGTCTTCCTTGGCCGGAGCGGTTACTTCTTGTTTATTAATGCGACAATCAGAGACACGATGATGCTGAGCACCATCAGACTGAGATGTAGCGCTTCATAAACAGTTATGCTGCATCCCTCCTTTGCCCAAAGATTCCCATCTTGACGATGGGTTTCTATGTCATCGGGAGAGTTTAGCACCCCTCTCCCGTTTCCGGGTGGAGGGCCAACCGCCTACCGTTACTGGCAAGTATTCCCACGCCATATCGGCGCAAGATAAAGTATAGCAGAGAATTCCCGAAAAAGCAAGAAAAAGCAAGCCTTTTTGAAAAAGAGGCTAAAACCTTTTGCAAGCAAAAGGTTAGCGAAAAACTTTACTTGTCTTCACCGTACTAAGATAAAGTGTCTCCCCGCCTACGGCGGGGAGGCACATCTTCTATCTATCGGGCGCGACAGAAAAAGTTGCGTCCCTTACACGGCAAGTGAGCAGAGCGAACGGAGTCCGCGACTCGGCCCGGCCGGCCACGGCCGCTTACGCCTCCGGCGAGAGGGTGAAGCGGAAGGTGAACGCTTCTTCCTCCAGGCGGTACCGGGGCAGCAGCTCCGGCCCGCAGGAATTGGACCCCACGCCGCTCATCTTGTAGTCGATGCACAGCACCGTCTCGCCGCACTTTTCCAGCTCGTGGGCGTGCTTCTTGGCCCGGAGCTCCTCCTGGGTGTACTCGGATACGTTGAAGGAGAAGGGCTCCTCGCTGCAGGCGGTGAGGGCGCAGTCCTCGTTGCCCACGGTGACGTACCGGGTGCCGCAGTGGGAAGAATTCTCCTGGGGCTTCAGGTAATTCTCGTGCATGGAGGCCACGGTCTGGGCATAGATCCCCAAGCGGGAGGCCCGGTGCTTATCCACATAGGCTTCGTAGGGGCCGTAGCCGAAATATTCCACCGTGTCCATGGCCTTGGGCAGGAACAGCCGCAGACCGAACCGGGGCAGCCAGGGGAAGTCGATATCCCGCCGGCAATCCAGCGAAACATCCACCCGGCCATGGGCGTCCACCCGCCATATGGCGTTGACCGTTAAGAACCTTGCCACGCAGTTGGCGGCGATGCCCAGCTCGCAGGTGATCACCGCAGCGCCGGTCTCGTCGGACACGGCGTCCACGCCGTACACCTTCGCCCGGATGCGGTCGTAGCCCGCGGCGGCCCATTGATACTGGATATACTGGTCGTTATCCGTGGGGGCGCGGTAGATGTTCCACTCCATGGGACGGGTGAGCAGCGTGCGGTTGTGGGCGTTCATGGCGGAGAACGTGCCGGTGCGGGCGTCGAATTCATAGCGGAAATCCGAGCCGCTGAGCACGATCTTCCGGCCCTTTTCCTCGATCTGCACCGGGCCCTCCGCCGGCTCGTCCAGGAAGAAGGGCTCCTCGCAGAGCATGATCTCGTCGAAGCCCAGGGCGTGGCCGGCCTCAAAGAAATCCCGGTCTTCCCTGGCCTCATAGAAGATATTCAGCGTGCAGGTGCCTTCCTCCGGCAGGCCGGGCAAGGTGATAGCCGCCTCGCCGTGGGGCGGCAGGTGGGGCAGGTCGATGGCCCCGCCATAGAGGGCTTCGCCGTCCTGGGTCACCTCGAAGGAGGCGGTCACATAGTCCTCGGCGTCGGTGAAATCCAGATAATTGTGGAGGATGAACCGCTCCGGATTTTCCGGGTCGCGGCGGGCGCGCACGGGCCGGATCACGTTCTTATATTCCAGCAGGCCGGTGTGGGGCGTGCGGTCGGGATACACCAGCCCGTCCATGCAGAAGTTGCCGTCGTGCTCCGCTTCGCCGAAATCCCCGCCGTAGCGGTAGATGGGCCGGTTATCCGGGGTGGAGCCGCCGTACATGGCGTGGTCGCACCACTCCCACACGAAGCCGCCCACGAAGCCGGGGTATTTCTCGATCAGCGCCTGATAATCCTCCGCGTCTCCCGGGCCGTTGCCCATGGCGTGGATGTACTCGCACAGGATGTAGGGCTTCCGCTCGCCGCCCAGATTTTCGTCCAGCTCGCCGCCGTTAAAGTAGTCCTCGATGGAATCCAGCGGGGCGTACATCCGGCTGTAGAAGTCCAGCATGGAGAAATCGGGCTTGCGGGCCTTGTGGTAGGTGAGGAAATTCTCATAGTGCACCAGGCGGGTGGGGTCGTATTCCTTCACCCAGCGGCCCGCCGCCTCAAAGTTCGCGCCCCAGCCGCTTTCGTTGCCCAGGGACCAGATCACCGCCGCGGCGTTGTTCTTGTCCCGGATCACGCTGCGGCGCACCCGGTCCAGGATGGCCAGGGCAAACTGGGGATCGTCCGCCGCGTCCGCATAGCACTCCATGCTGTAATTCAGCCGCTTGGTGGCCATGCCGTGGGTCTCGATATCCGCCTCGGCGATGACATAGAAGCCGAACTCCGAGCACATCTGCAAGAACCACGGGGCGTTGGGATAGTGGCTGGTGCGGATGGCGTTGATGTTGTGGCGCTTCATCAGGGCCAGGTCCCGCAGGGCCTGCTCCCGGCTGATGGCGAACCCGGTGACCGGGTCGCTGTCGTGGCGATTGACCCCCCGGAACTTGACGGCCACGCCGTTTAAGAGCACCACGCCGTCGCGAATCTCGATCTTGCGCATGCCCACCTGCTGGGAGATGCACTCTCCCTCCGTTTCCAGCACCAGGGTGTATTGGGCGGGATGCTCCGCGTTCCAGAGGACGGGCTGCTCCACCGCGAAGGTCAGCGCGTCGGCGGCAGGGCCGGCGGTGAGGAGCTTCTCCCCATCGGGCGCATACAGCGTGCCGGTGACGGCGCAGTCCCCTTCCACGGAAAGCTCCACGGTGAGCTGGGCGGAGGCGAAATCTTCGGAAAAGCTCTCCTTCACGAAGAAATCCCGCAGGAACGCCTGGGGCCTGTCCAACAGGTACACGTCCCGGAAAATGCCGCTCATCCTGAGTTTATCCTGGTCTTCCAGATAGCTGCCGTCGCACCACTTGAGCACCAGCACCGCCAGGGCGTTGTCGCCGGCGGCCAGATACTGGGTGATCTCAAACTCGCTGGTGCTGTGGGAAACCTGGCTGTACCCGGCGAATTCCCCGTTGACCCAGAGGTAGAAGCAGGAATCCACCCCCTCAAAATTGAGGAACCATCGCCGGGACAGGGCACCCTCCTCCAGCTCGAAGTGCCGCACATACAGCCCGCAGGGATTTTCCTCGGGCACATAGGGCGGGTCCACCGGGAAGGGATAGCGGACGTTGATATACTGATGGGTATCGTAGCCGTGATTCTGCCAGCAGGAGGGCACGGGGATCACGTCCATCTCCTCCTCATCGAAGACAAGGCCCTCCTCGTCGTCGATGGCGTCGGCGAAGGACGCATAATAGCGGAAGGCCCAGTCGCCGTTTAAGGAGAGCACGCGGCTGGATACCCCCATCTCGGCTTCCTCGGCGGAATCGAAGGGGAGATAGTAGCTGCGTTCGGGAGCGGTTCCCACGTGCAGGACCTGCGGGTCCTCATGGAACTGTGTGAAGTTCTTTTTCATAACGCTGATTCCTTTCCCAATCGTAGATGTATTTGACTTTTCCTTCGGAAAAAGGTAAACTAAATCCATACGCTTTTTCCTACTGGTATAAGCGTACTTGAAATTTCTCAAAGTGTCAATGCTGTTTTTCCACTTTTTTGATTTTCTTTCCAAAGGAGGCGCTCTCCATGGGCCTTGAGATTCTGCTGGCCGTGGTCTTTCCCGGCGCGGTGCTCGCCCTCTTTGCCCGGAAGCCCCGGGCAGAAAACTCCGCCCTGCCCCTGTTCGCCGTGAAAGCCGCGGTGCTTTTCGCCGTGGCCTTTGCCCTGCGCATCCATCTGGGCCTCACCGCCCAGGGCTTCACCACCGATATCGACACCTTCAAGGGCTGGGCCTCTGCGCTGGACCGCTACGGCTTTGCCCAAATCTACCGGCAGGAGGACCTTTTTCTGGATTATCCCCCCGGCTACCTCTATATCCTGCTGTTTCTGGAAAAGCTCCGCAAGGCCATGGGGGTGCCCGCTTCCGGCGAGGGCTTCACCCTGATGATCAAGCTGCCCTCCCTGCTTTCCGATCTCCTCTGCGCCGGGGGATTGTTGGCGCTGGGGAAAAAGCGGCTGGGGGAGAACCTCTCGCTGTTGGCCGCCGCCGCGTACCTGTTCTGCCCGGTGATGCTCATGAATTCCGCCCAGTGGGGCCAGGTGGATTCCTTCTTCACGCTGATCTTGTTCGCCTCGGTGTGGCTGCTCTACAAAGAGCGCTACATCCCCTCGGCCATCCTGTACGGCCTTGCGCTGGTGAGCAAGCCCCAGGCGCTGATCTTCGCCCCGCTGTACATCTTCTTTGCCCTGAAACAGCGCAGGTTCGTGCAGCTGCTTTTGGGGATGCTGCTGGCCGTGGCCACGGTGCTGGCGGTGGCCGCGCCCTTCACGGAGGGCTTCAACTACCTGTGGCTGCTGGAAAAATACCGGGCCACCATGGACTATTACAGCTATTATTCGGTGAACGCCTACAACTTCTGGACGGTGATCGGCAAAAACTGGGAGGGCCTGCCGTCGGGCTTCCACCTGACGGCCCTGACCTTCGCCGCCCCGGTTGTGGCCACCGCCCTCTGCGGCGGGCTGATCTGCTGCTCTCCCCGCAAGGATGCGGTGTTTGCCGCCCCGGCGGTGCTGATGACCGTGATGTACCTGCTGGGGGTGAAGATGCACGAGCGGTATCTCTATCCCGTTTTCCTGTTCCTGCTGCTGGCGTTCCTCTTTGCCCCGGATCGCCGCCTACCCCGGGTGTTCGCGGCGGCGGCCTCGGCCAATTACCTCAACGTGGCCTATGTGCTCTATCTCTTCCGCACGGTGGTGTGGAATTACGACCCCAATTCCACCGTGACCCGCTGGCTGGCTTTCGGCCAGACCGCCGTGCTGCTGTGGACGCTCTACACCCTGGGCGCGGTGTATGTGTGGGGCTCTGTCCGGGAATTGCCCGAAGCCGACCCCTGGCCGGAGGAGCCCAAAGTCTCCGGGCAGCCCTGGGCCCGGGTCGATACCGCCGCCGTGCTGGCGGTGACCCTGCTCTACGCCGTGGTGGCCTTCTGGCGGCTGGGGGACGCCCAATTGCCCAAGACCTGCTGGGCGCCGGCGGAGGGCGAATCCGTCACCCTTGCAGCCGACGGGGAAGTGGGCTCCGTCTACTATCTGCCGGGCCTTGCCCCGGATGACGCCCACTACGCCGCCCGGGTGGGGGCCAATATCCGGGTGGAGACCAGCACGGACGGGAAAGTATGGACCGACTGCGGCACCCTCAGCGACAGCGGCGACTACGTCTACGACTGGGCCATCCACGGGCTGGGCTCTTCCGGCCAGTATGTGCGGCTCACCGCCCTGGACGGCCGGAGCGTCCTAAACGAAGTGGGGCTGCGGTACCTGGGGCAAAGCGGATTTGCCGCCGCCACCGTCACCGCCGGAGGCGAAGCCCTCCTCGACGAGCAGGGGCTGGTGCCCATGTTCAGCACCTATGAGAACTCCACCTATTTCGATGAAATTTACCACGCCCGCACCGCCTACGAGCACATTCTGGGGCTGGAAGCCTACGAAAACACCCACCCGCCGCTGGGCAAGTACATCATCGCGGTGGGCATCCTGATTTTCGGTATGGACCCCTTCGGCTGGCGGTGCATGGGCACGCTGTTCGGGGTGCTGATGCTGCCGGTGCTCTATCATCTGCTGAAGCAGCTTTTCGGCAAAACCTCGCTGTGTACGGCGGCCACCCTGTGGTTTGCCTTTGATTTCATGCACTTCACCCAGACCCGCATCGCCACCATCGACACCTATGCGGTGTTCTTCCTGCTGCTGATGTACGACGCCATGACGGTCTTCTTAAAGCGCGACCTGCTCCGGGACAGCCCCAAACGGCTGCTTGCACCGCTGCTGGCCTGCGGGCTCTTCACCGGGCTGGGGATCGCCTCCAAGTGGACGGCGGTGTACGGCGCGGCGGGCTTGGCGGTGCTGTTCTTCGGCAAACTGCTCCTCACCGGCCTGGACGTGTACAAAAAAGGCGCGCCCCTTGCGCCCCTGATGGGGCGGGCCCTGCGGCTCTGCGGCTGGTGCTGCCTGTTCTTTATCGCCATCCCCTTTGGCATCTACTTCGCGGCGTTTCTGCCGCTGACCACCCTGCCCCACAACGTGGGCGACGTGTGGGGGGCCTTCTGGCGGTATCAGGTGAATATGTTCAATTACCATTCCGGCCTGGTGGCCGAGCACTATTTTGCCTCCCCATGGTATGAGTGGCCGCTGGATATGCGCCCCATCTGGTTCTATTCCGGCGACCCTGCCAACGCCCGGGGCCAGTACGGGACGATCTCCTCCTTTGGCAGTCCGGCGGTGTGGTGGGCAGGCTTTCTGGCGCTGTTCGGGGCGGCGGCGGCCTGGCTGCGGGAGCGCAGGACATACGCCGCGGTGGCCCTGTGCGGATTCTTGTCCGTTTTGCTGCCCTGGGTGCTGGTACCGCGCCTGACCTTCATCTACCACTATTTCACGGCGACGCCCTTCCTGGTGCTGGCCCTGGCCGGGGCGGCGGCCCGGCTGGAATCCTCCACCCTGGGCGTGAAGACCCTCCGCACCGGCGCGCTGGCGGTGAGCACGGCCGACGTGCTGGTGTGGGGCTACACGGCGCTGGTGCTGCTGCTGTTTGCGATCTACTTCCCAGTGCTGTCCGGCCTCCCGGTGTCCCGCGCCTACGCGGAGAGCTTGCAGGTCTTCTCCACCTGGTACTGGTGAGAGGCTTCTTGGCAATAAAAAGTCCCCCGGCTCTCCGGGGGATTCTTTTTGCGCTTATTTTCGATTCCTCGGCCAGAACACCAGGCCGTAGACGATCAGGCAGACGGAGATCAGCACCGCGCTGGCTGCGGCGCCGATGGCCACGGCGGTGTGCTCCAGCGGCCCGGCCACCATGCTGACCAGGATGGCCAGCGCGTCCAAAAATAACAAAAACTGAAACGTGCCCCGTTCGGCGTCCGTCATGCGCGCATCCCCTTTTCGTTTTTTCCCACCGCTATTATACACCCGCTGCCCCGGGATTTGCAACCCCCGGCTTTTCCAGCTGATTGGCCAGCGCCGCCAGCTGCGGGAGGGTCAGTTCCTCCGCCCGGGCGTTGGCCCGGGCCCCGATGGCCGATAGCGCCGCCTCCACCTGGGCCTTTTTGTACCGCCCGGCAGCGCAGATGGAATTGGCCGCAGTCTTCCTGCGCTGGGCAAAGGCGGCGCGGACCATCTCGAAAAACCGGGCCTCGTCGTCCACCTGCACCGGCGGCGCCGCCCGCAGGTCCAGCCGCAGCACGGCGGAATCCACCTTGGGCGGCGGGAGAAAGCTGCCTCTGCTCACCTGGAACAGCAGCCTGGGCTGGGCATGGTACCACACCGTGGCGCTGACCGCGCCGCATTCCCGCTCGCCCGGGGCGGCGCAGATGCGCTGGGCCGCCTCCTTCTGCACCATTACCGTGATGCTCCTGAGGGGCAGCGCAGTTTCCAGCAGGCGCATCAAAATGGGGGAGGTGATGTAATAGGGCAGATTTGCGCACACGCAAAAGGCCTCTCCGCCGAATTTTTCCGCCGCCAGCCGCTGCAGGTCCAGCTTCAGGATATCGCCCTGCACCAGCTCCACGTTCTTGCAGTCCGCCAGCGTCTCCGCCAGCACCGGGAACAGCCGCCTGTCCAGCTCCACGGCCACCACCTTTTCCGCCACCGCCGAAAGCTCCGCCGTCAGCGCGCCCATGCCCGGGCCGATCTCCAGCACCGGCGTGTGCCCGTCCGCGCCGCAAAGCGCCGCCATTTTGGGGCACACCGTGGGATTGACGAGGAAATTCTGCCCCATGGCCTTGGAAAGGTGCAGCCCGTGGCGCGTCAGCACCTCGCGGACGTATCCCGGCTCCGAAAGCCTGCTCATGCCCATCCCTCCAAACTGCCTGTGCGGTACAGCACCCGGCTGCCGTCGTCGTAGATTTTCTCAAAGAGCGCGTCCAAGCCCGCCGTGTCCACGGCATAGGAGGCGCGTTCAAAATCGCTGACCAGCACGTAATCCACCCCATATTCTGTGAAAAGCGCCGCCGATTCCCGTGGGAATTCATACATCTGCCGGGCGGCCTGTTCATTGGCGTAATAATCCAGCCCGTGGAAAAACAGGAAGGTGGGCGACCCGCACACCACGCTGCGCCCGGCCAGAGAGGCCAGCTCGTTGTTGTGGCGGATGTCCGTGAGGATCACCGCGTCGGCGGGGAGATTTTCCTCCGCATAGGCCACCAGCGCCACCGCGCCCTCGCCGAACAGCTCGTACCGGGAGACCCACTCCCGGCCCATGGTGAGCGCCGCCGAAGCGATGCACAGCGCCAGCACCAGGCCCATCAAAAGGCCCCGTATCCGATGGGGCCCGCTCTTGGCGTGGGCCGCGCCGTAGGCGTCGGAGGCCGCCCGCAGGGTCGATTCCGCCTCCCGCAGCGACGCGGACACCGCGTTTTTGTACCGCCTGCCGTACCGAGCCTCCGCCCGGTGCAGGGCGGCCAGCAGGCGGCCTTTCCAGTCCAGCCGGAAAAGCCGGAAAAAGAGATCCGCAGCGGCAAAGCACAGGAAGATAAACGCCACATACAGCAGCTTGTTGTTGTCGTAGTCGTTGGGCTGGAATTCCACGAATTCCGCCAGAAACCAGATGGGCAGCGCCGGCAGGAATTTCACAAATTGCTCGTGCCCCGCCGTGAGCATCCCCAGCAGTGCCAGCAGGCCGGCCACGCCCAGATTTTTCCCGTAGAATTCCAGATAGCCGTCCTCGCCCACAACCCAGGCGAAATGCCCCCGCAGAAAGCCCTCGCCCACCTGGTGGAACGTCCAATAGCACAGCTGGGGCAGGGCAAGGAGCAGAGCGGCCAGCAGCACGCCCCAGGTGTTTAACAGCGGTTTCAGTCCCGTTTGCCGGGCGGATTTAAGCGCCATGCCCACGGTGAGCGCCGCAAAGATTCCCAGCACCGCCACGGCGAAGACCATCAGCCCCCGGGCGTCCGTCAGGCCGATGTGTTGCAGGATGCGCTGCAAGACCGCCATGCCCGGCAGCCCCAGCAGGATCATCCCCTTGGCGATTTTGCTCCCGCGACCGCTCAGGAACGAGCCCAGCATCCACGCCGCCGAAACCATGCCCAGCGCCAGGAACGAGTGGGTGTGGATCATGGGCAGCAGCCCGGCCAGCACTCCGCCGTAAAGGAAGTATTTTTTCCGCCCCTCAAAGGCCGCCCGGTAGAGCAGATACAGCGCCGCGAACAGCACTGCCCAGCCGAACAGCGTGGCCCGCTGGGGCAGCATCATGTCCACCACCACGTTCACCCAGCGGATGTTTTCCTCGGTGAGGTTGGTGGGGGTCTGGTAGAATTCGGTGAACATGCGGGTGAAATCCGCCCTGCCCTGGAGGAACCAGAACAGGCCCAGCCCGCCGTTGAAGAAGAACAGCACCCAGGCCACCGCCGCCTTTTTTCCATCCCCCAGCAGCCGCCGGGCAAAGTACCAGAACCCGAAAAACACCTGCCCGCCCGCCGCCAGCATGGGCAGGAAATAGGCCCATTTCAAGGACGCTCCGCACAGGTACAGGGAGGCGGAGATGCTGTCGCTCAAAAAGGGATAGCACAGCCGCACGCCGGGCAGCAGGGAATATTCCGGGGGGAACGTCCCCTGCCGGGCCAGGCTGGTGATGAAGGACAGGTGCATGCTCATGTCCCCATAGGTGGCCTGGCTGGAATAGATTCCGCCGTCCGCCCACAGGAAGGACCGCCACACCAGCGCCCCAAAAAACGCTCCCATCAGGAGAATGCCCCACACATAGGGGCGCTTCCAAAAGCCTGCCAGCCGCAGTTTGGGCAGGGCGATCCCACACTTCACCATGCACAGCGCCGCGCACATCCCCGCGGCAAAAAGCGCCAGCAGCTGGGCTGGGACAGAAAATCCCAAAAAGAACGCGAAAGGCACCGGGAACCATTGGAGCATCACGCTGCCGCAGACGCTGCCCAGCACCGTCCGCACGCCGGCGGATTCCCCTTGCAGCAGACTGCAGGAGACGCACAGCCCGCAGCACTGGAACGCCAAAAAGAGCAGCATCGCCAGCACGTTCCCCGAAAAAGAGCCCAGCATCGCTTCTCCCTCCCGCCGCAGTTCAGATTCGCGCCCCCAGTTTTCGGGGCCTTTTTATAGTATCATTTTTTCGACAAAAAGTAAAGCGGAGTGCATCCGCAAAGCGCCATCCTGCGGAATACGGCGCGGCCCGATCGAAAAAATCAAATCACAGTTTTTCATTTCTAAACCGCAGGTTGAGCGATTTCATTGAACGGTTTATTGATTTTGTTGATTTCATAGCTTAAAATTTGTCCTAAGCGCGCAGAATCACAAGAAAGGATGAACGCTATGAAAAAGTCAAAGCCCAGCCCCGCCGTAAAGGAATACACCGGGGCGTTTTATGAGAAGAACCGCCTGTGCTTCGCGGTGGGGATCCTGTTTTCCCTGCTGGAGATCCCGGTCAATCTTGGCCTCTCGTGGCTGCTGGGCAGGGTGCTGGATCTGGTCGCCGCCGCGGACCTGGCGGGTCTGTTTCATCTGGTATGGTACATGATAGCGGTCGCCGCCGGAGATACGCTGATCTGCACCGTAAAGAGCCGCACCACGTCCCTTTTTGTCCACCGGGGGCTCCGGCAGTACAAGGCTCTGGCCTTCCGCAAGCTCTCCCAAAAGAGCATCCGGGCCTTCACCAAAGAGAACACCGGCCGGTATGTCTCCGTCCTCACCAACGACGTGAACACCCTGGAGGAAAACTATCTCCGCAGTTTCTTCGAGATCGTCTTTGACAGCATCCAATTTGTCTGCACCCTGCTGTTCATGCTGTGGTACAGCCCCGTGATGACCGCCGCCACGCTGGCGCTGTGCCTGCTGCCCATGGTGGGCACCATGCTGTTCTCCCCGGAACTGACCCGGAGAGAAAAGGCCGTCAGCGACGGCAATGAACGATTTGTGGCCCGGCTCAAGGACCTGCTCATGGGCTTCTCGGTGCTCAAGAGCTTTAAGGCCGAGACCCAGGCCGCCGCCCTGTTTGATGGGGCCAACGCCGACCTGGAAACGCTCAAGCAGCGCCGCCGCTGGTGGCGGGGGTTGATGAGCGCGGTGAATTGGGGCATTTTCGCCCCCGCCATGCAGTTCGGCATCTTCTTTATCGGGGCGTATCTGGCCATCCGGGGCAGCGTCACACTGGGCACGACCATCGTTTTTGTGCAGGTGTGCAACTATGTGATGAGCGCCGTCCAGCAGGTGCCCCAACAGCTGGCCGCACGCAGGGCCGCCCGGGGGCTCATCGAAAAGCTGGTGGAGATCACCCAGGAGAACTTAGCCAGCTCGGGGGAGCCCATCCCCTCGGAGCTCCACGAGGGCATCGTCCTGCGGGACGTGAGCTTTGGCTATGACCCGGACGCCCCGGTGCTCAAAAATCTCTCCTTTACGCTCACGGCAGGGAAAAAGTACGCGCTGGTGGGGGCCTCCGGCTCGGGGAAGACCACGCTACTCAACCTCCTCATGGGGGCGTATGAGGACTATACCGGCTCCGTCACGGTGGACGGTCGGGAACTCAGCACGGTAGACCCGGAGAGCCTCTATGACCTCATCAGCCTCATCGGCCAGAACGTCTTCCTCTTTGACGACACCGTGCGGGGGAACATCACCCTCTTTAAGGACTTTCCTCCGGAGGCGGTGGAGCAGGCGGTGGCGCGCTCCGGCCTCAAAGAACTCCTTGAGGCCCGGGGAGAGGACTATCGCTGTGGGGAGAACGGCGCGGGGCTCTCCGGCGGGGAGCGCCAGCGGGTCTCCATCGCCCGGGCACTGCTCCGGGGCACACCGGTGCTGCTTTTGGACGAGGCCACCGCTTCCCTGGACCCGGCCACGGCCTTCGCCGTCACCGAGGCGGTGCTGGGGCTTCAGGGCCTCACCCGGCTGGTGGTGACCCACCGGCTGGACCCGGCGCTGCTCGATCGCTACGACGAAATATTTGTGCTCAAAAACGGGACGATCTGCGAGCGGGGGACCTTCCGGGACCTCATGGCGCAGAAGGGATATTTCTATTCCTTCTATACCGTGGCGGGCTAGCGCAGGGCGCTCTTGACGCCGCAGGGCGCCATATGCTATGATGAACCTATAAACCCCCAGAAAGGATGTGTCTTTATGCAGCTGATCCCAAAGATCCACGGCAGCGCCGCCGTGGAACCGACCCGCGTGCCCTTCCCGGCAGTGCTGCGGGTGGAATGCCCGGAATTGTCCCCGACCTGCGCCGAAGCGTTTCTCGTCCGCACTGGCGCTAAAGAGGGGCCCTCGGACTTTGTCCTGCGCATCGAAAAAGACTCCGTCCTGCCCCGGGAGGGCTATCGCTTGCGGATGCAGGCCGGAGCCATTCATGTGTCCGCCGCAGAGGAAGCGGGGGCGATTTGGGCCCTCACCACCGCGGCCTCTCTGATCGATGACGGGGGCTTCGCACCCTGCGACGTGGCCGACAGCCCGCTGCATCCCTTCCGGGGGCTGCATCTGGACTGCGCCCGGCACTTCTTCCCGGCGGAGGAGGTCAAGCGGGTCATCGAGGCCATGAGCCTGCTCAAGCTCAACGTGTTCCACTGGCACCTCTCCGACGACCAGGGCTGGCGCGTTGAAAGCAGGCGATTCCCCAAGCTCAACGAAGTGGGCGGGCCCTGTTACACCCAGGCGGAGATTCGGGACGTGGTGGCCTTTGCGGACAGTCGGGGCGTCACCGTCCTGCCGGAGATCGACATGCCCGGCCATGTCACGGCGATCCTCTGCGCCTACCCGGAGCTGAGCTGCACCGGAGAGCCGGTGACTTTGGCGGTTGCCGGCGGCATCTACCCGGTGATCCTCTGCCCGGGCAAGGAGGAAACTTTCCGCTTTATCCAGGCGCTGCTGGAGGAGATCTGCCCGCTCTTCCCGGGCGAGTATTTCCACATCGGCGGCGACGAGGCCCCCAAGATCCGCTGGAAGACCTGCCCGCACTGCCAAAAGCGCATGGAGGCGGAGGGGATCACGTCCCTCAACGACCTGCAGGGATATTTCACCGCCCGGGTGATCGAAATGCTCCGGCGGCTGGGCAAAAAGCCCGTCTGCTGGAACGATACCCTCATGGCCAAAAACGGCCCCAAGGACGTGCTTATCCAGTATTGGGCGCCCCAGCACGCGGGCATGGAGGGGTATCTCCAGGAGGGCGGGGCCTTCATCTGCTCGGATATGTTCGATCTCTATTTGGATTATCCCCCCGCCATGACGCCTCTCAAGCGGGTGTATCATTCCGCGCCGTCCCTGGGCGGCGTGCTGCTGGAGGATGCTCCCGGCTTCACGGGATTTGAGTGCTGCCTCTGGACGGAGCGGGTGGATTCCTGCGCCCTGTTGGAGGAGCGGCTCTTCCCACGGGTGCTGGCCGTGGCGGAGCGCGCCTGGGCCGGCGGTGGCGATTATGCGGAATTCCGCGCCCGGGTGCAGGCGACGGCTGCCGGGCGGCTGGGCCAGACCGTGCGCTTTTTGCCGGAAGACCGCTGGGACCCCACCGGCGATGCCCGCCGGGAGGAGGCCATGGCCTATTTGGCGCTGCTCTTTAGCGGCGCAGGCGGCGGCGTCACCGACGGGGCGGATGAGTCCGCCGGGATCAACGAAGCGTTCGTCCAGGGATTCCTCACCAAATTCCTGGCCCCTGAGGACGCCCAGTGGATTTTACCCAAATTCAAGGCCCTCATGGGCAATGCAACGTGACGTTGCATCCGCAACGCGTTTCGCGCACGTTTGCGTGCGCTGGCGAACGCTGGAAACGGCTTTACAGGTCGTGCCCGATAGGTACTGTTCTGTATGCCCGGGTAAGCTGCACTTGGCCGCAAAAAAAGCCAGCGTTTCCTGCCCCTGCGCTTGACAATTTCTCGGTATTCTGCTATAATAAAAACACAAAGGGAAACTTGCCGGTAAGCGGCATGGCCCTCAGAAACGGTAAGAAATAACCGCATTCCTTAGCCCGGAGCGGTTATTTCTTTTTATGTCCGATTGCCACAAGCAATGCAGCAAAGGAAATGAGTACCATGGTGTACTGAAAGATTTCAGCCCACGTAACTGCATCCATGGACATCCCTCCTTTCCAGGAGGGCCGGGAAACCCGGAAAAAATCTTCACCCTCCTTATGAAAAGCTGGAGGGCCAACCGCCTACCGTTACTGGCAAGTATTCCCGCGCCATATCGGCGCAAGATAAAGTATAGCAGAGAATCCTCGAAAAAGCAAGAAGAAGCGGGCAATAAGAATCTTTCCTTGGCTGTACCTAACTTAAAAAATAGAGCCTCCCCGCCCTACGGGCGGGGAGGCACTTGTTATGCGGCTCGGGGCAGCCTCGGCGTGGGCTGGTGCTCTGGCCTAGGAATCGGAAATAATCGCGAAAAAATCCCCAGGGTGTCCTGGGGATTTTCTATTGATTTCTCACAGTCAGTAGGTGTGAGCGCAGCCCGCTTGCGTTCAGCAGGCAACAAATTCCGCGACCAGTCACGCCGTTTCCAGCACGCACCAGCGCACGCAAACGTGCGCGAAACGCGAAGTGGAAGCGGACATCGCCCGCTATCGGGCGCGACCGAAAAACTTACGGTCTTTGCTCGGCAAGTGAGCAAAGCGAACGGAGCCCGCGACTTGGCCCGCGCGGCAACGCGCCCGCGGAGGCTGCGCTTACTGCTCGAAAGCCACTACTTCGCCCGTCTCGTCGGACTGGAAAGCGGCCTCCATGATCTTCAGCACCCGCAGCGCGTGCTCCTGGGTGACGATCTGCTCCGCCTCGCCGTTGCAGACTTCGGCGAAGTTCTTATACAGCCCGTTGCGGTCGAAATCAAACTGGGGCAGGGGCAGCTCCTCCACGGACTTGCTGTTCTGACGGGGCGCCATGGTCTTGGTGAGCCCTGCGCCGGCCAGGATGGGCGCAGCGTCCCGATCATGCCAGGAGAGCAGCCGGACCATCCGGCCCTCCAGCTTCCAGTTGAGGATCTCGGCGGAACCTTCGTCGCCGTACACGCACCACAGGGGCTCGTTGACGAAGTGGCAGGTGCCCACTTCCAGATTGACGGTCAGGCCGCTTTCAAAGGTGAGATGCAGCTGGAATCCGTCGTCGCACTCGTCGTTGGTGATATGGGTGCAGGTGCAGAACACTTTGGTGATCTTCTCCGGCACCATCTTGGCGATGCGGTCGATGATATGCACGCCCCAGTCCAGCATCATGCCGCCGCCGTAGGCTTTCACGCCGCGCCAGTCGCCGGGGATGCCCCGGGAGCCCATGATGCGGCACTTGATGTTGAAGATATTCCCCAGCAGCTTCTCGTCGTAGATCTTCTTCACCATCAGGTAGTCTTCGTCCCATTCCCGGTTCTGCCGGGGATAGAACACCATGCCCGTCTCCTTGGAGACCGCCATCACTTCCACCAGCTCGTCGCTGGAGAGCATCACGGGTTTTTCGCACAGCACGTGCTTGCCCGCCCGCATAGCCTGGATGGCCTCGTCCTTGTGGAGGTGGTTGGGGGTGGCGATCAAAATGGCGTCCACGGTGTCGTCGGCCAGCAGGGTCTCGTAATCGGGATAGACCTTCATTCCCCGCTCTTTGGCCCATTCCTGCCGGGCCGGGGCGATATCCACCACACCGGCCAGCTCCAGCAGCTGGGAGATATCGGTGGTGGCGGGGCTGTCGAAGCCGGGCACATCCACGTTGCTGCCGTTCCAGATGGCGTTGCCGGTACCGCTCTGGATGGCGATGGCGTGTCCGCCGCCCATGCCGCCGCAGCCTATGATACCGATCCTGATCTTTTTGCTCATGTCTACTTCTCCTTTGTATGGACTGTCGTCCCTCTGTTTGATTCAACGCTCCCGCCCGGCTTTTGGGAAATCCCGGGCCATTCACCCCTCATTATACCATACCCCCCGAAAATGTCCAGCCTTTTCCCGGGGAATTTCCGCCGAGTTTTTTGCAAAGCAAACGCCCCGCTCGAGCGAGGCGTTTAGATGCTTTATATACCGTGCAGAAACCTTTGGGGAACCCCCTGCGAGGGTTCCCCGCCGAAAACAGTCCACCGGACTGTTTTTCGCCCCTCCTGCGCTTTCCGCGGAGTAAAGGCCGTGGAGCGCTGCTCCACGCCTCGCCAGCCTTTTTGAAAAAAGGCTGGGCGAAAAACTTTATTTGGCGTGTCGATTTGCAGGATCACCGCAACGCATCCTTCATGGACTTCACATACGCCCCCACATGGGCCGGGGCCTCCCGGCCATACTGCTCCACCAGCTTCACAATGGCCGAGCCCACGATGGCGCCGTCGGCGATACCCGCCATCTGCCGGGCCTGCTCCGGCGTGGAGATGCCAAATCCAATGGCGCAGGGTACCTTCGTGTTTTCGCGCACCACCCGGACAATGGCGCCCAGGTCGGTGGTGATCTCGCTCCGCGTCCCCGTCACGCCCAGGCTGGACACCAGATAGATAAATCCCTCCGCCTCCTTGGCGATCATGGCGATGCGGTTGGCGGAAGTGGGCGCGATCAGGGAGATCAAATCCACCCCATACCGGGTGCAGAGGGGCTGGAATTCGTCCTTTTCCTCAAAGGGCAGGTCGGGCAAAATCAGCCCGTCGATGCCGATCTCCTTGCAGGTGGCGATGAATCGCTCCGCGCCGTAGGAGAACACCACATTGGCGTAGGTCATGAACACCATGGGCACGGTCACGTCCCGGCGCAGCTCCCGGACGAAGCCGAAAATCTTGTCCGTGGTGATCCCGCCCTGCAGGGCCCGCAGATTCGCCCCCTGGATCACCGGCCCCTCGGCAGTGGGATCGGAAAAGGGAATGCCCAGCTCGATGAGGTCGGCGCCTCCGGCCACGGCGGCCCGGACACAGGCGGCAGTCGTGGGGAGATCGGGGTCGCCGCAGGTGATGAAGGCGATAAACGCTTTGCCGTTTTCAAACGCTTTGCCGATCTTACTCATGGATATCCTCCCCTCTGTACCGGGCGATGGCGGCGCAGTCCTTGTCGCCCCGGCCGGAAACGGTGATGACGATGCTCTTGTCTTTGCCCAGCGTAGGCGCCAGCTGCATGGCGTAGGCCACGGCGTGGGCAGATTCGATGGCCGGGATGATCCCCTCGGTCCGCGCCATGTATTCAAAGGCGTTCACCGCTTCGTCATCGGTGACGGGCACATATTCCGCCCGGCCGATGTCGTGCAGCCAGGCGTGTTCCGGCCCCACGCCGGGATAATCCAGCCCGGCGGAGATGGAATACACCGGGGCGATCTGCCCGTATTCGTCCTGGCAGAAATAGGACTTCATGCCGTGGAAGATGCCCAGCCTGCCGGTGTTGACGGTGGCGGCCGTCTCAAAGGTGTCGATCCCCCTGCCCGCCGCCTCGCAGCCGATGAGCCGCACGGACTTGTCCCCGATAAAATGATAGAAGCTGCCAATGGCGTTGGAGCCGCCGCCCACGCAGGCGATCACCGCGTCGGGCAGCCGGCCCTCCTTCTCCAGCATCTGCTCCTTGATCTCCTTGGAGATCACCGACTGGAAATCCCGGACGATGGTGGGGAAGGGATGGGGCCCCATCACAGAGCCCAGGCAGTAGTGGGTGTCGCTGATCCGGGAGGTCCACTCCCGCATGGCCTCGGAGACTGCATCCTTGAGGGTGGCGGTGCCGGTGGTGACGGGCACCACTTGTGCCCCCAGCAGCCGCATCCGATACACGTTGAGGGCTTGCCGGCGGGTGTCCTCCTCGCCCATGAACACCACGCACTCCATGCCCATCAGCGCGGCGGCGGTGGCGGTGGCCACGCCGTGCTGTCCCGCGCCGGTCTCGGCGATGAGCCGGGTCTTGCCCATCTTCTTCGCCAGCAGCGCCTGTCCCAGCACGTTGTTGATCTTGTGCGCCCCCGTGTGGTTCAGGTCTTCCCGCTTGAGGTAGATCTTCGCGCCGCCCAGGTCCTCCGTCATTTTCCGGGCAAAGTACAGCCGGGAGGGCCTGCCCGCGTATTCGTTGAGCAGCTCGGTGAGCTCCCGGTTGAAATCGGGATCGGTTTTATAGTGCTCGTACGCTTCTTCCAGCTCGATGACGGCGTTCATCAGCGTTTCGGGGATATACTGCCCGCCGTGGATGCCGAAGCGCCCCTTTGGATTGGTCATGGTCTGTCTTCCTTTCTCACGGCGGCAACGAAGGCCGCCATTTTGGTTTGATCTTTGCTCCCGCCGGTCTCGATGCCCGTGCTCACGTCCACCGCAAAGGGCCGCAGCGCCCGCACGGCGTCGCCCACGTTTTCCGGCGAAAGCCCGCCCGCCAGGAAATAGGGCCGGGAAATATTCCGCAGCAGCGCCCAATCGAAAGCCGTGCCCGTGCCCGCGCCGGAATCCAGCAGCACAAAATCCGCGGTGCTGGCTTCGGCGGCCGCCACGTCTGCCGCTGTCCCCACCCGGAAAGCCCGGATAACGGGTCGGTCGGTCAGTGCCCGCAGCCGCCGGAGATACGCCTCATCCTCGCTGCCGTGGAGTTGGGCCAGGTCGATGATCCCTTTTTGCAGGAGCCCGGCCACGGTCTCGGGGGCTTCGTCCACGAACACCCCCACCGCCCGGATGCCGGGAGAAAGCCTTGCTTTCAGCCCGGCTGCCTGTTCCGGCGGCACATACCGGCGGCTTTTGGGCCAGAACACGAAGCCGATATACTCCGGCCCCAGCCCGTTGGCGGCCTCGATATCGGCGGGCCGGGAAAGCCCGCACAGCTTGATCTTCGTCATTGTGCACCCCGCAGCTCGGCCAGCTTGACCTTTTTGTCTGCGGCCCGCATCAGCGTCTCGCCGATGAGCACCGCATCCGCACCGATGGCCCGCAGCTGCGCCACGTCCTCGGCGGTTTGGACGCCGCTTTCCGAGACGAACAGCACGTCTTTGGGGATTCTTTCCCGCAGCCTGCGGCTGTTTTCCGTATCCACGGAAAAGTCTTTCAGATTCCGGTTGTTCACCCCGATGATCCGCGCGCCCGCCGCCAGCGCCGTTTCCACTTCCCCTTCGTCGTGGGCCTCCACCAGCGCGGAAAGCCCCAGTTCGTCGCAGAGGGCGATGGATTCCCTGATCTGCTCCCCGGTGAGGATGGCGCAGATGAGCAGCACCGCCGACGCGCCCAGTACCTTGGCCTGCCAGATCATGTAGGGGTCCACCGTGAAATCCTTCCGCAGGCAGGGGACGGCCACGGCCGCCGCGATCTCTTCAAGATATTCGTCCCGGCCCAGGAACCATTTGGGCTCCGTCAGCACGGAGATGGCATCGGCTCCGGCGGCTTCATATTCCCGGGCGATGGCAAGATAGGGGAATTCCGGCGCGATGAGCCCCTTGGAGGGTGAAGCCTTTTTGCACTCGCAGATGAAGGAGACGCCCGGCTTTTTCAGGGCGGCCTCAAAGGCGAATGTTCCCCGGGGCATAGCCATTGCCCGCCGCCGGAGCGCCGCTTCCGGGACTTCCCGTTTCGCCTGCGCCACCCGTTCCCGGGCATATCCGGCCAGCTGCTCCAGAATGGTCACGCCTCCACCTCCGGGCGGTTGCTGACTTCAATAAACTTTTGCAGCGTTTCCAATGCCTTGCCGGAGTCGATCAGCTCCGCGGCCAGACGCACGCCCTCCGCCATGCTTTCGGCCTTCCCGCCGATATAGAGGGCCGCGCCGGCGTTCATGAGCACGGCGTTCCGCTTGGGGCCGCCCTCGCCTTTCAGAATGCCCAGGGTGATGGCCGCGTTTTCCGCAGGGGTGCCGCCCTTTAAGTCCTCCCTGGTGCAGCGGGCAAAGCCGAACTCCTCCGGGGTGATCACCGAGGACTTGAACCAGCCATCCTTGATCTCGCACACGGTGGTGGGGGCGCTGAGGGAGATCTCGTCCAGCTTGTCCTGGCCGTACACCACCATTCCCCGCCGCACGCCCAGATTGATGAGCACCTGGGCCAGCGGGGCCACCAGATATTCGTCATAGACGCCCAAAAGCTGCATGGCGGGCTTGCCCGGGTTGGTGAGGGGCCCCAGAATATTGAACACCGTGCGGAAGCCCAGCTCCTTGCGGATGCCGCCCACATATTTCATGGAGGTGTGGTATTTCTGGGCGAAGAAGAAGCACATCCCCACCTCGTTCAGCAGCTCGATGCACCGCGTCGGGCTCTGCTGGATGTTGACACCCAGCGCCTCCAGGCAGTCCGCCGTGCCGCACTGGGAGGACGCCGCCCGGTTGCCGTGCTTGGCCATCTTCACGCCGCCGGCGGCCGCCACCAGCGCGGAGGTGGTGGAAATGTTGAAGCTGTGGGCGTTGTCGCCGCCGGTGCCCACGATCTCGAAGACCTCCATGCCGGTCTCCACTCCGGTGGCGTGGGCACGCATGGCGGCCGCGCACCCCGCGATCTCGTCGGTGGTCTCGGCCCGGGCGCTTTTGGTGGAGAGGGCCGCCAGGAAAGCGGCGTTCTGGGTGGGGGTGGTCTCTCCGCTCATGATCTCGTTCATCACGGCGTAGGCCTCGTCGTAGGTCATGTCTTCCTTGTTGACGATCTTCACAATGGCTTCTTTAATCATGCTTCAAGTCTCCTTTATAAAATTTCTGAGCATCGTCCTGCCGTCCGGCGTCATGATGGATTCCGGGTGGAACTGCACGCCGTAGACCGGATACGCTTGGTGCTGTACTGCCATCACCTCGCCGTCCAGCGTGAGCGCGGTGACTTTGAGGCTGTCGGGCAGGGTGGCGGGGTCCGCCGCCAGGGAATGGTACCGGGCCACCGGGGCCGTTTCGGGGCAACCGGCGAACAGCGGGCAGCCGCGGTCGAACCGCACCACCGACTGCTTGCCGTGCATCAGCTCCCGGGCGTAGGTGATGGTGGCCCCATAGGCCGCGCAGATGGCCTGATGCCCCAGGCACACGCCCAGGATGGGGACTTCGCCCCCCAGTGCCCGGACCACCTCCAAGATCACCCCGGCGTCCTCGGGCCTGCCCGGCCCCGGGGACAGGATGATGCGCCGGGGATGCAGGGCCCGGATGGCCTCCACCGGCATCTCGTCGTTGCGGATCACCCGGATATCCGGGTCGATCGCCCCCACCAGCTGGTAGAGGTTATAGGAAAAGCTGTCGTAGTTGTCGATGAGCAGGATCATATCTCCGCCTCCTGTGCCAGCTCCAGCGCCTGCAGCGAGGCTCTGGCTTTGTTGAGGCACTCCTCAAATTCCTTTTCCGGCACGGAATCCGCCACGATCCCCGCGCCGCTGCGCACGAACACCTTGCCGTTTTTCTTATAGGCAATGCGGATGGCGATGCAGGTGTCCATGTTGCCGGTGAAGTCGATGTACCCGATGGCGCCGCCGTAGATGCCCCGCTTGTTGTTTTCCAGCGCCCCGATCAACTGGCAGGCCCGTATCTTCGGCGCGCCGGAAAGGGTGCCCGCGGGCAGCACCGCCTGGATGGCATCCAGGGCGTCCCGGCCCTCTGCCAGCTCGCCCCGCACCGTGGAGCCGATGTGCATCACGTGGGAGAAGCGCTCGATGGAGTGCAGCTTCTCCACCTGCACCGTGCCGAACCGGCTGACCTTGCCCAGGTCGTTCCGTCCCAAGTCCACCAGCATATTGTGCTCGGCCAGCTCCTTCTCGTCTGCCAGCAGCTCCGCCTCCAGCGCCTGGTCTTCCCGGTCGGTTTTTCCTCGGGGCCTTGTCCCGGCCAGCGGGAAGGTGTGCAGCACCCCGTTCTCCAGCTTCACCAGCGTCTCCGGCGACGCCCCGGCCACCTCCACGTCCGTGCCCGAAAAATAGAACATATACGGCGAAGGGTTGATGGTGCGCAGCATCCGGTAGGTGTTGAACAGGCTCCCGGAGAAGGGCGCGCTCAGCCGGTTGGAGAGCACGATCTGGAAGATATCCCCCTCCCGGATATGGTGCTTGGCCTTTTCCACCATGGCGCAGAACTGCTCTTTGTCGAACAGCTGGGTCACTTCTCCCAGCAGCCTGCCGCCCGGCTCGTTTTTCTTTTCGCCGGTGCGCAGCAGCGCCGCCAGCTGTTCAAGCTCCAGCACCGCCTTGTTGTAGCCCACCTCCACGTCGTCCAGGGGCATGTTGACCATGAGGACGATCTTCTGCCGCAGCTGGTCGAAGGCGATCACCTTGTCGAACAGCATCAGGTCCACGTCCTTAAAGGCCTCGGTGTCCTCCACATCGCACCGCACCGTGGGCTCGCTGTACCCAAGATAGTCGTAGGAAAAATACCCCATCAGCCCGCCGGTGAAGGAGGGCAGATGGTCGAACCGCGGGCTCCTGTGTTCGGCCAGGATCTGCCGCAGGTAGGCGGAGGGGTCGTCCGTCTTCACCCGCAGATTGCCGGCTTTCAGCTCACCGTCCACGCAGGTGATCTCCAGCTTGGGGTCGAAGCCCAGGAAGGTGTAGCGGCCCCAGGTCTCGTTGGCCTGGGCGGATTCCAGCATATAGCAGTGGGTGGACACGTTCTTGAGGATGCGCATGGTCTCGATGGGCGTGGTGAAATCGGACAGGAGCTCGCAGCTCACCGGCAGCACGTCATAGAGGCCGGTGGCCGCCAGCTTTTTCACGTCATCCAGGGTCGGCAGAATTTTCATGATCCAGTACCTCCAAAAAAAGAACTCCCCGGACTTCTGTCCGAGGAGCAAAAAGTCCTTGACAGAAATCCCTTTCTGTCAAGGACGAATAAACCAGCTTATCCGCGGTGCCACCTTGATTCACGGTTAGACCCATGCGCTTTACAGGATACCAACATATCCCCGGCAGATAACGTCTGCCTGCAACGTCGCAGAATACTCTGTGCAAAGCACATTTCACTGCGCCCTCGGCGGTCCATTTGACAACTTGTTTCTTACCTGACTCTCAGCGCCGCAGGCTCTCTGTGAAGGCATGATTGCCGTTATCTCCGCTTCAACGGTTTCGTGTATTCCATTAAATCGGATTATAGCACACCGCCGCCGGGCTGTCAACAGTTTTTTGCACGGCGTTTTCCCACCCAGGGCGGGCCTTGTTTTTTGCCGCCGCTTCGTGTATAATCGGGTGGAAAGGGAAGGGAAGCCGCTTATGAAAAACATCCTGCTCATCGCCACCGGCGGGACCATCGCATCCAGAAAGACCCAGGACGGCCTGGCCCCCAGCCTGACGCCCCAGGAGCTGCTGGCCCGGGTGCCGGCGGCCCGGGAATTCTGCCGGGTGGACACGGTGCAGGCCATGAATCTGGACAGCACCAACATCACCCCCGACCACTGGCTCCGGCTGGCCGGGATCATCGAGGAAAACTATCCCCGCTACGACGGCTTCGTCCTCTGCCACGGCACCGACACCATGGCCTACACCGCCGCCGCCCTCTCCTATCTTGTCCGGGGCACCCGCAAGCCCATCGTGCTCACCGGTTCCCAAAAGCCCATCGACCAGGAGGACACCGACGCCCGCACCAATCTGCTGGACAGCCTGCGGTTTGCAAGCGCCGCCGAAAGCGGCGTGTGCATCGTCTTTGAGGGCCACGTCATCGCCGGCACCCGCGCCCACAAAACGCGGTCGAAAAGCTACAACGCCTTCACCAGCATCAATTTCCCGGACTTGGCCAACATCCGGGACGGCCGGGTGGTGCGGTACATCCCCTGCGCCCAGCCGGAGGAGCCCCGGTTTTCCCACACACTGAGCCGCCGGGTCATGCTTCTCAAGCTGATCCCCGGCATGCCCGCGGGCGTGCTGGCCTCCATGCAGGACCGCTGCGACGGGCTGATCATCGAAAGCTACGGCGTGGGCGGCATTCCCGATCTCTATCTGGACGAGCTGGATCAGCTGGTCTCCGCCGGGAAAACCGTGGTGATGTCTACCCAGGTGGCCCAGGAGGGCAGCGACCTGTCGGTGTACCAGGTGGGCCACCGGCTGAAGGAGCGCTACGGTCTGCTGGAAAGCTACGACATGACGCTGGAATCCACGGTGACGAAGCTCATGTGGGCGCTGGGCCAGTCCGCCGTGCCCGAGACCATCCGCCGGCTCTTCATGACGCCCATCAACTACGACCTGCTGTTTTAGGGTTTGCGCTCGATGGCAAACGCCAAGCGCTCCTCGCTCTTTTTGGATATGATGAAGCCTCCCTCACCGGGAGGCTTTTTGCTATTTCTCAGGAGGCGCGGGCAGCACCTCTTTGCCCGGCTCGGGCCGGCCCACATACTGCATGTGGGGGAAGATCACCTGCAAATACGCGTCAGGAAAGCAGGTATCGAAGAACTGCTGCACCGCGTTTTCCGCCGGGATGCCCTGCACCCGCTCGCTCTGGCGGTACACCGCCCCGGCGGAGAGCAGAATGTCGATGGCCATGAACACGCTCACCGCCGCGGTGAGGGGCCGCCCGATGCGCTTGGGGATGCGCTGCACCGTGTTGGACAGCACCGGGTACAAATCTTTCACCCACACCAGCCCCAGCACGCCCCAGAAGAAGGAGTACATCAGGTTGGTGCGCCCGCCCAGGCTGAGCATGCTGCCGGTGTATTCCCAGGACACTGTGCCGAACACCAGCTGCTGGATCAGGCTGCAGGCGTATTCAAATCCGCCGCCGATCACCATGCTGGAGAGGAAGATCAACAAGTCCTTCTGATTGTACATCTTGTAGAGCACCAGGGTGAACAGCACCGCCCCGAAGCCGTATACCAGAATAAACGGCCCGAATACCACGCTGACCCGCAGTTCAAAGTGATGGGGCGGGGTCAGCAGCACGTAGGCAGTCTCCAGCAGGAAGCCCACGAAGCTGCCCGCCACGAAGATCCAGAAGAGCTTGGAATAGCACAGCCCAAAGGCAAAGGGACGCTCCGCACCTTCGGGCAGAGTCTGCTCGTAGGCGGCGATGGCGGCCTCGTTGCGGCGGCGCAGAGCCTCGGAGGAACGGCGGCGGAACACGTCGATATTCTGCCGGAACAGCTCCAGCTCCTTGTTGTGCCGCAGGGATTTCAGATCGGGGAAGGCTTTCAGCAGCCGGCGGTGCCGCCGGTTGGCCCAGAGGCTCTCCTGATATTTCTCCTTGAGCGCCTCGGCCCGCTGCTGCCATTCGGTTTCCAGCGCCTGCCGCTTTTCGCCCGCGGCGGCGGCGCCCTCATACAGGCCCTCGCCCAGCCGATCCGAGCCCTCTTTCAGCAGCGCGGCCACGGTCTCCAAACTTTTCAGCTTGCGGTTGAGCCCGATGATCGCCTCCACTGTCACGGCGAAATCCGCCAGCAGCAGGGCGCTGAGGATCCCCAAAATCACCCAGCCCGGCACGGTGGGGATCCGCTGCACCAGCCGCCGGGTGAAGGGCATCACATAGCCCACCACGGCGGTGCCCGCAAAGGCCCACAGCACGGAAAACCGCAGGCAGATGTAGCCGTTCAGATTGTGGGGCTCGTTGGAATAATCCCACCACTTCTGGTGGAAGATTTTTTCCAGCAGGAAGCCCGCCACCCATTCCAGGGCGGAGCCCACCACCATGCTGCCGATGAGCAGCGCGGCGGGATGGTGCCCAAAGGGCCGCAGGCAGAGATCGATCAGCACCACGCCGAAGCCGTAGATGGGGCACAGCGGCCCGGAGAGGAATCCCCGGTTGACAAAGCGCTTCTCCACTATGGCGGCGAATACCACCTCGCCGCACCAGCCCAGAAACGCGAAGATGAAAAAGCTCCACAGATACGTAACCATTGTCCGTCCTCATTCCAAAAAGATATCCCTATTATAGCGCCCTCAACGGGCTGCCGTCAAGCGCCGGTAGGCGGCGGGCAGCGCCTCGATGAGATCGGTGGGCAGCAGGGCCCTTTCGCCCAGACGCTTCGCGCAGAGGTCGCCCGCCAGCCCGTGGACATAAGCCCCCGTCACCGCCGCGTCAAAGGGCGTGATCCCCTGGGCCAGCAGAGAGGCGATGATCCCGGCCAGCACATCGCCGCTGCCGCCCTTTGCCATACCGGGATTTCCCGTGGGGTTGATCCCGCACACGCCCTCCGGGTCGGCGATCACCGTGGCCGCGCCCTTGAGGGCCACCACCGCCCCGGTCTCCCGGGCCTTCTCCAGCGCGGCCCCCAGCCGGTCGGCCTGGATTTCCGCAATGGCGTCCTGGCACAGCCGGGCCATCTCGCCGGGATGGGGGGTCAGCACCAGCGGGGCCTGCACACGCTCCAGCGCGTCGGGATTTCGCGCAAGGAAATTCAGCCCGTCCGCATCCAGCACCAGCGGCACATGACAATGGGCCAGCAGGATGGGGCACGCCCGGTCGGCAAGATTTCCCAGCCCGCAGCCCGCCAGGCATGCCGTGGCCCAGCCCAGGGCCTCCCGGAGCGGCTCCTCCGGGGAGAAGGGGTCGTACAGCGTGAAGATACATTCGGGCAGGGCCGGGGCCACTATCGGGTACAGGTTTTTGGGGATCGCCACCCGCACCAGCCCTGCGCCGCTGCGCAGCGCCGCCCGTGCCGCCATGATGCACGCCCCCGCCATGCCTTCGCTGCCGCAGACCAGCAGCAGCTTGCCCATGTCCCCTTTGTTGGCCTGGGCGTCCGGCTGTTTCAGCGGCAAAGCCGCCCTTGGAGCGTCCGTCTCAAAGCAGCGGGCGCCGCCCATCTCCGTCAATTCCCGCGGCACCCCCACCGGGCGGATCACCACGTCCCCGCAGTATGCCTTGGCGGGATAGGAGGCGTGGGCGGGCTTCGCCCCGGTGAAGGCTACCGTCACGTCCGCCCGGAACGTCTCCGGCCCTGCCCGGCCCGTGTCGCATTCCGCGCCGCTGGGCAGGTCGGCGGCGAGCTTCAGTCCCCGCTGGGTGCCGGCAAAGGCCAGCAATTCGGCCACGTCCTCTGGCAGCTCGCCTCGGAAGCTGAACCCGAACACGCAGTCGAAAAGCACATCGGCGCGGCTGATAGCCTCCTCCGCCTCCCGCCGGGACGCGGAGGCGTCCACCACCGTCACCGTCTCGGGCAGGCGGTCAAAGGCGGTGGCCGCCAATTGGGTGTGGGGCAGCCCCTGGGCCAGGATCACTGTGCAGTGGACGCCCTGCTCCTGCAGGTACCGGGCGCAGACGAAGCCGTCCCCGCCGTTATTGCCCTTGCCGCAGAGGATCGCCGCGAATTTTCCACGCAAAGGCCGCAGCCGCAGGGCGGCTTCTTCGGCCAGGGCCCGACCGGCGTTCTCCATCAGCGCCTCCATGGAGACGCCCTGTTCCGCCGCGGCGGCCTCCATCCGGCGGATCTCCTCTTTCAAAAACATGCGCATGAACGATTCCTCCCACAGGGGTATTGACAATCCCGAGCCTACTGCCTATAATAATACCAGCAAATGGTCTTCGGGGCAAGGTGAAAATCCTGACCGGCAGTGTAAACCTCCCAAGGGGTTCAGTCTGCGAGCCGTGCGCCGGCAATTGTCGGCGGCCACGGTCGATCTGGTGAGATTCCAGTACCGACGGTACAGTCCGGATGGAAGAAGACGCGGGCGCGCAAGTGTTCGCTTTTGATTTTCCCCCAGGCGCTTTGTGCGCCTTTTTTCATGCCGTGCCGCCCCTTTCACCATCCTGCGAAATTTTTTGAAAGGATGATTCCCGTGAAAGTCTCCAATGTCCGAAAGATCGCCATTTCCGCCATCATGGGCGCGGTGGCCGCAGTGCTGATGTTCTTGAGCTTCAGCCTGCCCATCATCCCCAGCTTCATCAAGCTGGATTTCTCCGAGCTGCCCGCGCTGATCGCTTCCTTTGCCATCGGGCCCCTGTGCGGCGCGGCGGTGTGCTTCGTCAAGAACCTGATCAACCTGTTCTTCACCACCACCGCCGGCGTGGGCGAGCTGTGCAATTTCCTGCTGGGCGTGGCCTTTGTGGTACCGGCGGGGCTGGTGTATCAGAAGATGAAAACCCGCAAGGGCGCGCTGATCGCCTCCCTCATCGGCGCGGCGGCCATGGCAATTTTCAGCCTGCCGCTGAACTATTTCGTAACTTACCCGGCCTATGTGGTGTTCTACGGCCTGCCCATGGAGGGCATCATGGCGATGTATCAGGCCATCAATCCCCACACCGAGACGCTGTTCCAGGCCCTGCTTTGGTTCAACGTGCCGTTCACCTTCGCCAAGGGGCTATGCGACGTGGCCCTGACCTTCCTGGTCTACAAGCGCCTGTCGCCCATCATTCGGGGAACGGCCTGAGGCCGCAGGCACGTCGCGCTTCGCGCACGTTTGCGTGCGCTGGCGAGTGCTGGAAACAACTGCCCCCATCGCGGAATTTATTTCCTACTGGAAACTGGTGGGCGCCGCCTACACGCTACTTACTCCGATCCACAAAAAAACCTCCCTGCCCGTAGGGCGGGGAATTATAACGATTAAACGTACTTGGGTAAACACTTGACAAATTCTCGGCTGTTTGCTATAATAAAGACACAAAGGGAAACTTGCCGGTAAGCGGCATGGCCCTCGGAATTGTGATTACAGAAAGTAACCGCGTTCCTTAGCCGGAGCGGTTACTTTCTGTCTATTAATGCGACGATCAGAGTAACGATGATGCTGAGCACCATCAGACTGAGATGTAGCACTTCATAAACAGTAATGCTGCATCCCTCCCTTCGTCCAGAGATTCCCGTTTTTGTGACGGGTTTCTATGTCATCGGGAGAGTTTAGCACCCCTCTCCCGTTTCCGGGTGGAGGGCCAACCGCCTACCGTTACTGGCAAGTATTCCCGCGCCGTATCCGGCGCAAGAAAAGTATAACAGAGAATCCCCGAAATTGCAAGCAAAAGCGGGGGCTTTCGCACTATCCGTATCTCTCTGAAGCGAGGCTTGACAACCCGCCACGTTTTTGCTATAATAAAGACACAAAGGGAAACTTGCCGGTAAGCGGCAGCCCTCAGATTGTAGTTACAAGAAGTAACCGTTGTCCTTGGGTGGGAGCGGTTACTTCTTGTTTATTAATGCGACAATCAGCGAAACGATGATGCTGAGCACCATCAGACTGAGATGTAGCGCTTCATAAACAGTAATGCTGCATCCCTCCTTTGCCCAAAGATTCCCATCTTGTCGATGGGTTTCTATGTCATCGGGAGAGTTTAGCACCCCTCTCCCGTTTCCGGGTGGAGGGCCAACCGCCTACCGTTACTGGCAAGTATTCCCACGCCGTATTCGGCGCAAGGACAGTATAGCAGAAAATCCCAGAAAAAGCAAGAAAAAGAAAAAGAGGGCAATAAGAATCTTTCTTTGGCGGCACCTAACTTAAGAAAGAAGAGCCTCCTCGCTTACGGCGGGGAGGCATTTCTATCTTAGTCGGGTCAGGCCAAGTGCGCGCAGCCTCAGGCTGACAGGCTGAGCCTGTATTCACTTCGCGGGCTCCGTTCGCTCCGCTCACTTGCCGAGCAGAGGACGCAGGTTTTCGGTCGCGCCCGACAGGTATAAAAAAGCCTCCCCGCCCGTAGGGCGGGGAGGCATTCCTATCTTAGTCAAGTCAAGCCAAGCAAAGTTCTTTTTGCCTCCTTGTATTATAGAGTAGTAGTTTTTGATGACCCTCTCTAAGGTCATGTGCTACACTGTAAGGGATGCTGTGGATTGGTTCTTGCCTCCTACCGCAAGACGGTTCAAAAAAGGCTCCGACCACAGCCCCTTGCAGTTTTGTTGATCAGTTAGATACCGCCAGACGGTTGATGTAGAACAAGGTTACAAGGCAAGGCGTTTGTGGATACAGCATCAAATCTATCATCTGGAGGTTCGTGTATGGTTTGTATCGGAATTGATGTGGCCAAGGACAAGCACGACTGTTTCATTCTGTCCTCAGAAGGTCAAGTTCTGGCAGACGTGTTCACCATCCCCAACAGCATGGAGGGATTTCAACTCCTGTTGGAGAAGATCCGTGGTTGCGTTTCTCCCCAAGACAGCATAAAAGTAGGACTTGAGGCGACCGGGCATTACAGCTATAACCTCTTGGGGTTCCTTCTTGACTGCGGCCTGGCAACCTATGTCTTGAATCCCCTGCACACCAATCTGTATCGGAAAAGCCTTTCCTTGCGGAAAACTAAGACCGACCGAGTGGATGCGCGTACCGTTGCGGCTATGCTGTTGTCCGATGTGGGCCTCAAGCCCTACACGAATACAGTATACCACAACGAGGAGCTAAAGTCACTCACAAGATACAGATTTGATAAAGTCAGGGAACGTGCCAAACTCAAGACATCCATTTCCCGCTTGGTCTGCATCCTGTTCCCGGAGTTGGAGAATCTGGTTCCTTCCCTCCACATGAAATCCGTATACGCCCTTCTGGAGGAATTCCCGGGCGCTAAACAGATCGCTGCATCCAACCTTACTCGATTGAAGTTTCTGCTGGCTGACGCATCTAAAGGCCACTATGGGCGGGAAGTCGCGGTGGCTATCCGAGACGCTGCCAGATCCTCTATTGGCTCTTTTATGCCTGCCAAGTCTTTGGAGCTGCGGCATACCATCCGTCTCATCCGGGAACTGGATGCTGAAATCGAAGATATTGAAGGTTCTATCCAGTCCCTTATGCATGAATTGAACTCTCCCATTACCACCATTCCCGGACTTGGGTTCCGTATGGCCGCTATGATCCTGGCTGAGGTGGGTGACTTCTCTCGCTTTGATTCGCCGGACAAGCTCCTTGCTTACGCAGGTTTGTCCCCTTCTACCTACCAATCTGGGCAACTCAACAACTGCTATGCCCACATGGAAAAGCGAGGTTCCAGATACCTGCGCTATGCCATCTACAACGCTACAAAGTACGTCTGCCATTGGGACCCAACCTTTGCCGCATATCTCGCCAGGAAGCGTTCTGAAGGCAAGCACTACAATGTTGCCTTGTCCCACGCTGCCAAGAAACTGGTGCGGCTCATCTACGCTATGGAGAAGTCCGGGCTGCCTTACAAACCGGCAAACGCCGCTTAATCTTTTCTCTCATCCTTTGCTTTCGGCGCCCTCACGGGTGCCTGTTCTCCTATACCCTTTTTGCCGTCTTGCAATCCACCTTCCCCTCTTTACATTTTTTCATTTTCCCTCTTGACTTCTA
>CANRMX010000015.1 GCA_947631855.1 uncultured Clostridia bacterium
CTATTGTAAGCCTCAACACGACTACATGGTTAGGGTAGCAATAAAGACCTTACATCAAAATCTACATCGAATGAAACGGGCTTTATATCACGGGATACAACGGTTTATCAAATTGCAGATTTGGAGAATCACGATTTATCACGATTTACGCCATTTTACCACGGTTTGCAATTTACTTCCTGCGTTTCCCGACAATGAAGCCGATTGAGTGAAAGCATACGAACGCCGTCGCTGGAAATGCGTTGTATTTCCGAGTGACGGCGTTGACTTTAGGATTTGCGTGTAGTAGAATTTAGGAGAGCAATAAATCAAAATTTAGTGGAGGTTAGTATGAAGAAAATTGGATTTTACTTTTTGATTGGGTGCATCGTTGCAATCGGTGGAATAATCTTTTCTGATATTTGGGGTCAGTTCTTTAATGGTATGGATTTCGGCAGCTCGTGTGTTTTCGGAATGGGCATATATCTCTGCGTTGTGGTCGTTACCTGTACTGGCATTATTATTACGAAGATTGAGTCCAAATCAAGTGGAGATCATTCTGATGAAGATGAAAAGGGATAAACATTTGATTTTATAATGCTATAAATCCCCGTTTGTCTGGCTGATAACAGTTAAGCGTCGGTTTTGAAATGCCTTTTTTAGACTCATAAAACAGCAGACAACTAACAGAAAAAACTTTTCCCAATTTGGCATGAAGGATAAATTGAACTTGCTATCTTTTCCGACAATGAAACCCTTGGCCGAGTAAGGCCGTATCATATCGCGGAGAGGAGAGTTGCAAAATGAGCAAAGCGCAAAACATATATGATGATCCGGATTTTTTTGACGGATATAAAAAGCTCCGCGCCAATCGGTACAGCGCAAACAATCTTGAAGAAAAGCCTGCGCTCTTCTCACTTTCGCCGGATCTTCACGGCAAAGCCGTGCTTGATCTCGGGTGCGGTTACGGCGAGAACTGTGCCGAGTTTCAAGCGCTTGGAGCGGTCGCTGTGTTAGGTGTGGATATCTCCGAAAAAATGCTGGCGGTTGCGACAGCCAAGCATCCCGATATTGAATTTATCTGTGCAGACATGAGCGATCTTTCGTTCCTCAGCCGTAAATTCGATGTAGTATTCAGCTCGCTCGCGTTGCACTATATTGAAGATTTCGGCGCATTTGCAAAAGACGTATATGGCTTGCTGAATGACGGCGGGCATTTCATCTTTTCACAGGAACACCCGTTAACGACCGCACCGCTTGGGGGAGCGAGTTGGACCAGAGACAGCGAAGGCCAGGTGCTCCATTACAACTTATCGGATTATGCCCGAGGCGGAAAGCGCAGCACAAGATGGATCGTTGACGGCGTCGAAAAGTATCACCGCACTTTCTCCGAGATCGTCAACGCACTGGTCGACGCGGGCTTTACCATAGAAAAAATGCTGGAGCCTGTTCCAACACAAGAAACCATCGAGCGGGATAAGAGTTGGGAAAAAGATTTGCATAAACCGAATTTTCTGCTCATCAAAGCAATGAAACGATAGGAGTGCGCCGGCGGCTCCCGCCCATGAAGCCGCTGGATGAACTGCCAAAAGTAAATTCGGGCTTATGCTTATCCATAAACCCGAATTTACTTTTTTGGGCAATTTTGGGCGCCCAACGGACGTCATTGACTTTAGGCTCTGCGTGTAGTAAAATTAGAAATGCGATCAAACGGAAGTTGGAGGTATCGTATTATGAGATTGGACGGCTTCGGATTATTTGTTGAAGATATGGCGAAAATGATCCGCTTTTATAGAGATGTACTTGGCTTTGAGATCAAAGAGGCGGAAGATACGTCGAATGTATATCTGGTGAAAGATGGGACGTTGTTTCTGCTGTACGGCAGAAATGACTTTGAGAAAATGACGAATCGCAGATATGACTATATCAAAGGATTCAACGGCCATTTTGAAATGGCGCTTTATGTGGATACATTTGAAGAAGTCGATCAGGCATTTCGTAAAGCTGTAGAAAACGGTGCTGCTCCTGTGCTGGAACCGGAACTGGAACCTTGGGGACAGAGGACTTGTTATATTGCTGATCCTGAAGGTAATTTAATAGAGATAGGTTCCTGGAATAAGCCTTACGAAGAAAAGGATTTATAACTTCCCGCTTGGAGGCGGAAACTCTATGAAAGTTGTCACATTATGTGCAAGTATGCGGTTTTTTAGAGAAATGCAAAATATAGCAGTTGAACTGGAGACAAAATGCGACTATTGTGTCCTTGCACCTACTGGCGGCACAAAGGAAGATATGGACAACATCGCAATTGAAAAGCTGTCCAAAGCCCATTATAAGAAGATCGATATGGCAGATGCTGTTTATATTGTAAATATAGGGGGTTATATAGGCGATGCTGTCCGCGAAGAACTACACTATGCACAGATGAAGCATAAAGAAATTATCTTTCATGAAGTTCAATAAATTCCCGTTTGTCTGGCTGATCCTATTCAGCATCGGTTCTGAAATGCTTTTCTGCGGAAATTCGTACCAAAAGGGGGGAAGCAGTCGATCGGTGAGCTTACCCCGAGGAGGTGGATGTAAACGGATGGTGGATTTTCAGTTGGAAGAATTGA
The DNA here is from genome assembly GCA_947631855.1 of uncultured Clostridia bacterium. Taxonomy (GTDB): domain Bacteria; phylum Bacillota; class Clostridia; order Oscillospirales; family Acutalibacteraceae; genus Acutalibacter. The sequence continues at coordinate 2,595 of CANRMX010000015.1, forward strand.
CGCACGACAACTACCCGCTGGTGAGGATGTTTGACAGGAGCGATATCCCCGAAGCGTATACCGGCACTGTCGATGAGATCATGGAGATCACGGACTATGGCGTGGAGCATCACTGCATCGGCCACGCGCTGGCCGTAAAAGCGGACGGGAAATACATTGGCCTGCAGCTCCTTGGTGAGGCACTTGCGTGGGATACCGACCCGCCCGAGATGCGGGAGACGCCGTTTTACCGCTTAATGGGTTTCGCCATAGACAAAGATTATCGGAATATGGGGATCGGCGGCAGAGTGCTCGAAAAGACCATCGAGCTCGTGTACCGGGATTTCGGCGTAAGACCGATCACTTTGGGCTGCCATAAGGACAATCATTCCGGCGAACGGTTTTATTTGCGGCACGGCTTCCGCAAAACGGAGTACCGCGAGGGGGAGGATTTCTACTTTATCAGATATCCCGAGTGAAAATCCGAACGACAAAATGCCCCAAAAGCGATGCCAAGAAAGAGCAAGTGCATCATTTCACAGGAGAGATAAGAATACAAGAGAAAGAAGGTGAAACCATGAGAAAGTGCATTCGCTGCGGCGCGGAGATGGAGGAGGACTTCACCTTCACCGGCGGCTATGGCAACGTGATCCGCAAGAAGGGCTTAAGCGGCAAAGCCGTTTACCCCAAAGCGGCCGTGTGCCCGAAGTGCGGCGAGGTCTCCATTTATGTGGACGACGAGCAGCTCAAAAAACTGATCCAGTAATTCTGATCCCAGAGAGAAGTGGAGGTGCAGCCAAGCAAGCTGCACCTCCACGAACTATTGGGAAAATATTCTTGTGCGCTCTCGCGAGCGCCTGTGCTGAAAACTAAAATATACCCGTCAGATTCCGGAACAGTCCGGGACCGCCGGACGGCCATCAGTGCTCAGTTGTGAGCCTCCACGTATTCCACCAGATCACCCAGCGTCTTGAGATTCTCCATCTCATCTTCCGGAAGCTCGATGTTGAATTCGTCTTCAATGTTCATGAACAGATCCACCACGTCCAGGGAATCCATCCCCAGGTCTTCCAGAGAGCTTTCCAGAGTGATTTTCTCCGGATCCACATCCGCATACTCAGAGACAATCTCCTTGATCTTATCAAATACCACGGTCGTCCCTCCTTTTCTTCTTGATTTTTCTCCCCGCTTTCTGGACAAACTGTCCGGCCTGTGGTACAATGGAGCCCACAGACAAGCAGGGCGCGGCCCAATCGGGTTGCTTCTATTGTATTGACTGACCGCGGCTTTGTCAACTAGTCCAGGCGAAAAAATAGAAAAAAATCAAAAAGAAAACCCGGGGGGAATGAAATCATGAAAGAACAGCACGCGGCGGTGATCGGCCATCCGATCGGACACACCATGTCGCCCTTCCTGCAGCGCAGATTGTTTGCCCTTTCCGGGATCCCCATGGCCTATCAGGTGCTGGATGTCCCCGAGCTTTCCGCTGCGCTGCCAGAACTGCGGGTGCTGGATTGCTTCAACGTGACGATCCCCCACAAGACGGCGATCCTGCCCTTCCTCAGCGGCATGGATGCCAAGGCGGCGGCCTGCGGATCGGTGAACACGGTGCGGGTGCAAAACGGGGAACTGTACGGCGCCACCACCGACGGCGAGGGCTGCCGATTGGCCCTGGCCAGGCACGGGCTGGAGCTTTCCGGCGAACTGGCCCTATTGGGCAACGGCGGTGCGGCGCGAGGGATTTTATTTGAGATCGTCTCCCAGCCCGGCCGCAAGGCGGTGACGCTGGTGTGCAGGCCGGAATCCCGGGAGAAGGCCGGGGCCCTGTGCAGGGAGGCAGGATCCTTTGCCGCGGCGCAGGGGAGAGATTGCCGGCTGCGCGTGTGCACCTACGATGAGCTGGAGACCGAGCGGGAGCGGGCGTACGATCTGCTGCTCAACGCCACTAGCGTGGGGATGTACCCCAACGCCGGGGCCAGCCCTGTGACGGAGGCAGTGCTGTCCCGGTGCCGGGCGGTGTTCGACGCGGTGTTCAATCCCCGGGAGACGGAACTGCTACGGCTGGCAAGGGGCTGCGGCGCGCAGACGGTAGAGGGGATCGACATGCTTGTGTATCAGGCGGCGGCCTCCCATCGGTACTGGTACGGAACGGAATTCCCGGCGGCGGAGCTGGATCGCCTGTGCCGGGACGCTGGGGTGGAAACGGACCGGCTATTTCTGAATAGATGAGGGATTTGGATGGATAAAACAGGCGCGGTAGCGCTGTGCGGATTTATGGGATGCGGCAAGTCCACCCTGGGCAGGCGGGCGGCGCGGCTGCTGGGCCGGGAATTTGCAGACCTGGACGGGGCCATCGAAGCGGCGCAGGGGATGACGGTTTCGGAGATTTTCGCCCGCTTTGGTGAAGCGGGTTTCCGCCGGATGGAAACCGAGGCCCTGCGGTCGGCGGCGCAGCGCGGGGACACGGTTCTGGCTTTAGGGGGAGGCACGGTGCTTTTCCCGCAGAACGTGCAGACTCTGCGGGATGCGGGCGCGCTGGTGGTGCTGCTGGACGCCCCGTTGGCCCTCGTCCAGCGCCGGCTGCGGTATGATACCCGGCGGCCTTTGCTCCAGGTGCCCGACCGGGAAAGGGTGATCGCGGAGCTCTACCGCCAGCGAACGCCCCTCTACCGCGCGGCGGCAGACGTGGTGTTCCCGGTGAGCGATATTGCGCCTGGGAAAAACGCCGCCCGCCTTGCCCGCCAGGTGCGGGAAAGGGTGGCTGCCCCTTGACGATTTCCCGTTCTGTGGTACAATAAACACAGATCATACAGGAGGCGCTTCTGCGTTTTCCTCCCGAATCCGGTGCACGCGGTCGATGCACCTGTGCGGCGGGTACCGAAGGAAATCGCGGAAGCAAAAGAGAAAGGGGAGTATGCACATGAATGTCAAACAGATCGCCCGGGAAATCGCGGAGGGCTCCATCGTTTTGCTGAAAAACGAGGGCGGGCTCCTGCCCCTTGCGGCGGGGAAGACCGTGGCCTTTTTCGGCCGGGCGCAGTTGGAGACGGTGCTTTCCGGTAACGGCTCCGGCGCGGCCAACACGGAGGATCCGGCCAATATCCTGGAAGAGTGCGAAAAGAAGGGGCTGCGTCCCGTGGCCCCTCTGGCGGATTTTTATCGCCAGACCGTGGCCAAACTCAACGCCGATAAGCCCCAGGGATTCGACTTCAGCCAGCTCAAGCACATGGTGAACAGCGGCCTGATGTACGAATTCTTCGGCAAATACACGGCCCCGGCGGAGGAATTCCCGGTGCCCGCAGACTTGATCGCCCAAAGCGCCGGGGAGACCGATACCGCGCTGCTGGTGATCGGCCGGCAGTCCGGCGGGGAGGAGTGCGACCGGCACTTCACCGATGACTACACCCTTTCCGTCGCAGAACAGGCCCTGCTGGACGCCGTGTGCGGGGCGTTCCCGAAAGTGGCGGTGGTGCTCAATATCAATGGGCTCATCGACCTGAAATGGGTGGAAGCGTATCCCAGCATCCAAAGCCTGCTGTTTTTGGGCGTCCCCGGGGAGGAGGGCCCGGCGGCCCTGGCCAATCTGCTCTGCGGCGCGGTGACGCCCTCGGGCAAGCTGGCGGTGACCATCGCCCGGGAGTACGAAGATTACCCCGCCTGGGCGGATTTCTCCTGGGACAAGGATCACCCGGAGGCCATCAAGACTTATGCAGATTACGGCCTGGACGCCGCCGCCAACGGCAGCACCGGCATGGAGAAGAGCCCTGTCACCGTGTACCGGGAGGGCATCTATCTGGGCTATCGCTATTTTGATTCCTTCGGCAAGCGGCCGCTGTTCCCCTTCGGCTTCGGCCTCTCCTACACCACCTTTGCGCTGACGCCCGGGGCGGCTGCCAAATCCCCGGAGGGATTGCAGCTGGCCGTCCAGGTGCAGAACACCGGGGCCTGTTCCGGCAAGGAAGTGGTGCAGCTCTACGTGTCCGCCACGGGCACGGCGGAGGAGCACCCCTATCAGGAGCTCAAGGCTTTCGCCAAAACCGCCCTGCTGGCGCCCGGCGCCGGAGAGACCGTCACCCTTACCGTGCCCTGGGAGCGTCTGGCTATTTATCGGGAGCGCGATGCCGCCACGGTCATCGAAAAGGGCACCTATCTTCTGCGGGTGGGGAATTCTTCCGCAGCCACCCAGGTGGCGGGAATGCTCCGGGTGCCGGAGGACATCCTGATCCACCGCTGCGGAGATTGCCTGCCGGTACAGCCCTGTAATGCGGGAAAGATCGACTTCCTCTCCACGGGAGCCCATCCTGACGAGGCGGAGGGCCCGGCGCTGGTCCTGACCCCTGCCGATGTGGTGATTTCTTCGCCCCAGGCTCCTGCGGTCCCCAAAGTGGATTGGAGCCGCTTCTCGCTGGAGGAACTGGCCGCCCTCTGCGTGGGCTACGGCCCCGGCGTGCCCTTCGCGGCCTGGCAGGACGTGCCCGAGCCCAACACCATCTTCGATGCAGACGGGAACCCCCTCACCACCAACTCCCATCCCACGGGCTTTAACGGCTATGTGTCCCCGGCCATCGAGGGCAAGGGGATCCGCTCCGTTTTCTATCAAGACGGCCCTGCCAGTGTGGGCGGCGTGGCATGGCCTTCGGAGATGCTGCTGGCCTGCAGCTTCGACGTGGCGCTGTGCAGGCGATTCGGCGACGCGGTGGGCCAGGAGTGCGAGGAGCTGCGCCGGGTGGACGTGTGGCTGGCCCCGGCGATGAATCTGCACCGGCACCCGCTGGGCGGGCGGAACTTCGAGTATCTTTCCGAGGACCCGTACCTTTCCGGGGCCTGCGCCGTGGCGGTGGCAAAGGGCGTGCAGGAGAATCACCCGGTGCTGGTGTGCGCCAAGCACTTTGCGGTGAACGAGCAGGAGACCTACCGCCGTGGCAGCGCCAAGAAGCGCTACGACGCGGTGGATTCCATCCTCACCCAGCGTGCGGCCCGGGAACTCTATCTGAAGCCCTTTGAGATGCTGGTGAAGGAGGCCGGGCTCCACTGCATCATGACCTCCTTCAACAAGATCAACGGCGTGTTCGCCGGGGGCAACCGGGACCTCTGCACCCACATCCTCCGGGAGGAGTGGGGCTTCGACGGCATCGTGGTCACCGACTGGGGCGACATGGATCAGGTGGTGGACGGCGCGGACGCCGTGGCCGCGGGCAACGATATCGTCATGCCTGGCGGGCCGCCTGTCATCGCCCAGATCTTGGCGGGCTGCCTCGAAGGCCGGGTGGATCGCCCTGCCCTGGAGACCGCCGTGGGCCATCTGCTGGGCTTCATCGCCCGCTTCGGCCGATACACCCGTCAGGCATAAATAGACAGTTCCATCCACAAAAGACGATCCTCCGGCTTGCGGGCCGGAGGATCTTTGTGTGCATTATCAAATTCCTGTCATCCGTTATAAAAGTCCAAGATCAGCTGCCAGTACCCTTCGAGCACCGCATTGACGGATCTGTAGATCTCGTGCTTCGACTGCGGGACGCGGATCAGCTTCCCTTTGGGCACTTTCGCGATAAATTTCTGCTGGGCCTTGGCCGACACCAGCGTGTCGGTCTCCGCCTGCAGGAGCAGCACCGGCACCCGGATTTTTTCAGCATGGCGTATGGCGCGATTGCCCGCCGAGATGCCCTCCTTCGTCCAGCGGTAGCTGGCGGCGGCGGTCTGCAGGGCGGGCTCCTTCCGGCGCAGTGCCTGATAATGATCGAACCGCGCCCTGGAGGTGGCGCAATCCTCCTCGAACACCGGCTCCGCCTCGAAGCCCTTGTGGAAGAACAGCCGCTGGTCGCCCTTGCCCAGCAGGATCTTGCCGCGGCAGAACAGCGCGCCGGCCCAGGGCGGGATGTTCCCGGAAATCAGCCCCAGCATGGGGGCGTTCAAAATCGCCCGGGAGAAGTCGTTTGGATATTCCTCCAGCACCCGGGCGGCTACGCATCCGCCCATGGAATGGCCAAAGAGATACAGCGGCCCTGCGGTTTTGGGCTTCACCACCTGCTCCGTAAAGCCGTGGAATTCCCGCACATACCGCTCAAATTCGTCGATATGCACCAGCTGGGGATCGTCCACCATCCGGGCGGAGTACCCGTGTCCCCGGTGATCCATCACGGCGCAGGAAAAGCCGGCTTTTAACAGATAGTACATGAATTCCCGGAACTTCACCGAGGACTCGGTAAACCCGTGGCTGATGACCACGGTGGCTCTGCTCCGGGGCAGGAAATAGGTCTCGTAATAGAGCGCATTCAGGAATTTGCCGGTCTCCCGGTACTGGGCCAGAAACGGCTCCACTTCCTCCTTCATGGCCTGGGGAAATTTTCTTTCGTCGATCAGTTCCATCCTGTCAGCCTTCTTTCCTCAGTTTTTTTGTTCCGTTCGATTCGCCTACGGCAGCCGCGGCGATCCGCCTTGGGTGATACGCCCGCCACAAGCACCCATTGGATTTTATAAAACCAGCATACCATTTCTGCGAAAACCTGTCAAGATTTCCGGGCTTTTTCATGCCCCCAAGCGCGGGAATACCATGTTGACAAAAAGGCGATCCGGTGCGATAATAAATGCAGAAAATTGCGTCCATTTTGTTTTAGAAAAGAGGGAAACCATGCGCGCATCCACATTTCTTGGCGACCACACCTTTGAGGTCCGCGAAGTTCCCATCCCCACGCCCGGCCCGGGCGTGGTGTTGATCCGCAACGCTTTCTGCGGCGTGTGCGGCACGGACGTGCATATCTTTCACGGAGAGCCCGGCTCTGCCGAAGTCCACCCGCCGGTGGTGCTGGGGCATGAATATTCCGGCATAGTGGAGGCCGTGGGGGAGGGCGTGTCCGCCCTCAAGCCCGGGGACCACGTGACGGTGGACCCCAACATCTACTGCGGCCAGTGCGAATACTGCCGGAACGGGAAGAAGCAGCTGTGCGAACACATGGAGGCCATCGGCGTGACCCGGGACGGCGGCTTTGCCGAATACAGCCTGGTGCCTGCATCCCAGGCTTTTCTGCTGGAGCCCCGGCTGCCGCTGGAATTCGGCGCCATGGCCGAGCCGGTTGCCTGCTGTATCCACGGCATCGACCGGGCACAGATCGATCCCGGCGATACGGTGTGCATCGTTGGCGGCGGCGCCATTGGGCTCATCATGGTGCAGCTGGCCAAACTATCAGGGGCCGCCAAGCTGATTTTGAGCGAGCCCAACGCCCTGCGCCGGGAGGCCGGCCTGAAGCTGGGCGCCGATCTCGCCCTGGACCCCACGGCACCGGACGCGCCGGAGCAGTTTGCCGCCTTTGCCGGCACCGGCGCGGATGTGGTGATCGAGTGCGCGGGCAATAACCAGGCGGTGAAAAGCGCTTTCGGCTATGCCAAAAAGGGCGCGACGCTGGTGCTGTTCAGTGTGCCCAAGGTGGACGCCCAATTCCCGGTGCCGCTCTTTGATGTGTACAAGAAGGAGCTGACCATCAAGGGCTCCTTTGTCAATCCCGATACCCACGCCCGGGCGGTGGCCCTCCTCAACGCCGGGCTGCTGGATTTCGGGCCCATCATCACCCACCGTTTCGCCCTCGACCAGCTGCCCGAGGCCATTGCCATGCAGATGAGTTCGGAATCCATCAAGGTGATCGTGGAGGCATAAGCGCATCGTCCAGCGTCCAAAAAGAGCAGCCGCATCGGATGGCCGCTCTTTTGCTGTGCCGATTTGCCGGAGGCGGCGATATTATGCCCGCCAGGCATGGTGCAGTATGCGGGATGAGTATTTGCGATTTGCCCCCGGGCGTGCTATAATGATGGAAAATATGCGCAGCGGCGCAAAATCGACGCACTAGATTGAATTTAGATAGATCAACTGAAAGGAAGTCTGCATCCATGAACCGTGAAATCCGCCGTCAATTTCTCACCGGCGAATGCGCCCTCTTTGCCGAGCGCGACCTGACCGTCTACGACACCATCTTCGACGACGGCGAATCCCCGCTGAAAGAGAGCCGCAACATCGAGCTGCACGGCTGTATGTTCAAATGGAAGTATCCCCTGTGGTATGCCCAGGACGTCACCGCCGAAAACTGCACCTGGTTTGACACCGCCCGGGCGGGCGTGTGGTATTCCAAAAACGTCTCGGTGAAGGACACGCCCATTGCCGCGCCCAAGAATTTCCGCCGGTGCACCCGCCTCGCGCTGGAGAATGTTTCCTTCCCCAACGCCGCCGAGACATTGTGGAGCTGTGAGGACGTGACTTTGAAGAACATCACCGCCCAGGGCGATTACTTCGCCATGAACAGCACCGGGATGGAGGTGGACGGTCTCACCCTGTACGGCAACTATTCCTTTGACGGCGTGAAAAACGTCACCATCCGCAATTCCCGGCTGCTTTCCAAGGACGCTTTCTGGAACAGCGAAAACGTGACGGTGTACGATTCCTTCATTTCCGGCGAGTATCTGGGCTGGAACGCCAAAAACCTGACCCTGGTGAACTGCACCATCGAGAGCCTGCAGGGGATGTGCTACATCGAAAATCTCAAGCTGGTGAACTGCAAATTGATCAACACCACCTTGGCTTTTGAATATTCCACCGTGGAGGCCGACATCACCGGGTCGGTGGACAGCGTGATCAACCCCAGCGCGGGCAGCATCACGGCGGATTCCATCGGCGAGCTGATCCTGGAGCGGGACAAGGTGGACGTGGACAAGGTGCGCATCGTCTGCCGGGAGAAGCCGGAGCAGCCGGTGAAGTGCGCGTGCTGAATGGGAGAGAACGGTATGGCTTTTGATTTTGACAGGATCGTGGACCGCCGGGGCAGCAACTCCATGAAGTGGAACGTGGGGGAGAAGGAGCTGCCCATGTGGGTGGCCGATATGGATTTTGAGACCGCCCCTGCCGTGCGGGAGGCGCTGTCCGCCCGGGTGGCCCACGGCGTGTTCGGCTATTCGGATATCCCAGACAGCTGGGTGGAAGCCTACATCGGCTGGTGGAAGGAACGCCACGGCTTTGAGATGCAGCCGGAATGGCTGATCTTCACCACCGGCGTGATCCCCGCCATCTCCACAGCGGTGCGCAAGCTCACCACCCCGGCGGAAAAAATCGTGGTGCAGACGCCGGTGTACAACATCTTTTTCAATTCCATTCTCAACAATGGCCGGGTGCCCCTGGAGAACCGGCTGACCTACGACGGCGAAAAGTACGCCATCGACTTTGCCGATCTGGAGGAGAAGCTGGCCGATCCCCAAACCACCCTGATGATCCTCTGCAATCCCCACAATCCCGTGGGCGCCATCTGGGATCGGGAGACCCTGGCGGCCATTGGGACGTTGTGCAAGAAACACCACGTGACGGTGCTTTCCGACGAGATCCACTGCGATCTCACCGATCCCGGCTTTGCCTATGTGCCCTTTGCCTCGGCTTCCGATATCTGCCGGGAGATCAGCGTGACCTGCATGGCGCCCACCAAGGCGTTTAACATCGCGGGCCTGCAGACGGCCGCTGTCTGCGTGCCCAACGAGGCTTTGCGATTCAAGATGAACCGCGCTCTCAACACTGACGAAGTGGCCGAGCCCAACGCCTTTGCCATCGATGCCGCCGTGGCGGCCTTCACCCGGGACGGCCCCTGGCTGGACGCTCTGCGGGCCTATCTGGCGGACAACAAGGCCGCGGTCTATGATTTCCTCCAAAAAGAGCTGCCGGATGTCCACTGCGTGCCCCAGCACGCCACCTATCTGCTGTGGCTGGACTGCTCGCAGTACACAGAGGATACCGACGCCCTGGCGGCGTTCATCCGGGCGGAAACGGGTCTGTATCTGGCGGCTGGCAGCCAGTACCATGGCAACGGGAACCGGTTTTTGCGGCTCAACGCGGCCTGCCCCAGGGCTGTCCTGACGGACGGGCTGCACGGGCTGAAAGCGGCGCTGGACGCGTATCCGGCCCGATAAAGCGGAGCCGATGCGAGTACGACCTAAAAAGAAGAACGGCTGTCGGGAGCGGCGCTTCCGATGGCCGTTGACTTTTGAAATGCAGGGTGGTAAAATAATGGACAAGTTAAGCGAGGAGGATGGAACTATGAAGGTGCTGCCCAAGGCCGTTGCGGCCGGCGTGATGATCTCCGTGGGCGCGACGTTGTATCTGTCGGTGGAGAACAAGGTGGCGGGGGCGCTGCTATTCACCGTGGGCCTGTTCTGTATCTGCGCCTTTGGGATGAATCTTTTCACCGGGAAGATCGGCTATGTGCTGGAGAACCGTAACGACCCCAACTGCCTGTGGATCTGGGCAGGAAACCTGCTGGGCGCCATCGTAGCCTGCGGGCTGATCCGCCTGGCCAAACCCGCCCTCCACGAGACGGCGGCGGCCATGGTGAAAAGCAAGCTGGCCATGCACTGGTACGCGGTGCTGATCCTGGGCTTCATGTGTGGGATCCTCATGTATCTGGCGGTGGAAAATTTCCGGGCCAGCCCCAACGATTTCGGCAAGGTGGCGGGGCTGTTCCTGTGCGTTTCCGGGTTTATCCTCTGCGGATTCGAGCACAGCGTGGCCGATATGTGCTACTGTGTGTTTGCGGTCAGCAGCCTGCGGGAGGGCGCGCAGATGCTGGTGTTCCTGGTGCTGGTGTCCGTCGCCAACGGCCTGGGTGCGGTGGCGATGCGGGCCCTTTTGAAGGAGCGCCATCAGTCTACATAATTTTGAGAGCTTATTGGGAAATACTGGGGCATTGAGGATGGGATAGGTAAACATAAAATTCAAAGGAGGAAGCGCGATGCCAAGAGGTTTTTTGCTGCGTGACGTGGACGAGAGCGAGCTGCGGCCCCGAGAAGAAAAGGTGCTCACTAAGGAGGAAAAGCGCAAGAACTGGTGGTACTACAACAACGGCAAGGTGATCGCTGGGGCGATCTTCGCGGTGATGCTGTTCAGCCTGTTGTTTTCGATCTTTTCCAAGGTGGAGCCGGATTACACCATCGGCCTGATGACCTCCTACGAAATGCCGCCCCACGGCGCGGACGAGCTGGAGCGGTGCATCACGCCCTATGCGGACGACCGCAACGGGGACGGGAAAGTGGTGGTGCAGGTGAATCCCTACACCGTGGGGCAGACGGATCCCACCAACTACGAGCAGATGCAGAAGCAGCAGGCCAGCCTGGCCCAGTTCATGGTGGATTTTTCCAGCAACGACAGCATGATCTTCCTCCACGAGGCGGAATCTTTCGACGCCATGGGCGATGACGTCAGCGGGGTGTTCCAATATAACGACGGCACGCCCCAGCCCGGCGGCGCGGTGGATTACGAAAACGTCATGCGGCCCTGGTCGGATTTTGCGGCCTTCCGCGCCTTCGTGCCCATGAGTGAGGACGAGGAGGAAGTGCCCAGCTCCGCCTACAAGACGGCCTTCGAGAATCTGCGGGTATCGGTGCGTTCCGCCCAGGAGGGCAGCTCCGTTGCCCGGAGCGAGGAGGCCATGGCCTACCACGCGGACAGCATGGCGCTGTATCAGCGGCTGCTTACCGGCACGCTGCCGGAGGAACAGGATTGAGCGAAAGGGAACAGGGAGAGGAGAAAAAACTATGTCCATGACAATGACACAAAAGATTTTGGCCGCCAAGGCCGGACTGGAAAAGGTGGAGGCCGGGCAGCTGATCGAAACGAAGCTGGATCTGGTGCTGGGGAACGACATCACCTCGCCGGTGGCCATCAACGAATTTGAAAAGGCGGGCGCCGACGCGGTGTTCGACAACACCAAGATCACGCTGGTGCTGGATCACTTCGTGCCCAATAAAGACATCAAGGCCGCCCAGCAGAGCAAGCAGACCCGGCAGTTTGCCAACAAATACGATATCCTCAATTTCTTCGACGTGGGGACTATGGGCATCGAGCACGCTCTCCTGCCCGAAAAAGGGCTGGTGGGCCCCGGCGATTGCGTGATCGGCGCGGATTCCCACACCTGCACCTACGGCGCACTGGGGGCCTTCTCCACCGGCGTGGGCTCCACCGACATGGCCGCCGGGATGATCACCGGTAAGGCGTGGTTCAAGGTGCCCTCGGCCATCCGGGTGGTGCTGAAGAATCAGCCCACCGGGTTTGTCAGCGGCAAGGACATGATCCTGCATCTCATCGGCGAGATCGGTGTGGACGGTGCACTGTATCAGTCGCTGGAATTCACCGGCGACGGCGTGGCCGCACTCTCCATGGACGACCGGTTTACCATCGCCAACATGGCCATCGAGGCGGGCGCGAAAAACGGCATCTTCCCAGTGGACGAGACGACGCTGGAATACTGCAAGGGCCGGTACAACGGGGAGATCGAGATCTTCGAGGCCGACCCCGATGCGGAATATACCCGCACGGTGGAGATCGACCTTGCGGCCCTGCGGCCCACGGTGTCCATGCCCCACCTGCCCGAAAACACCCGAAACATCAAGGAAGTTGCGGACGTGACCATCGACCAGAGCGTCATCGGCTCCTGCACCAACGGCCGCATTTCCGATATGCGCGTGGCGGCGGCCATCCTCAAGGGGAGAAAGGTTGCGAAGAACGTCCGCTGCATCGTGATCCCCGCCACCCAGGCGGTGTATCTCCAGTGCATCCGGGAGGGGCTGGCCGAGATCTTCATCGAGGCTGGGGCCGTGTTCAGCACGCCCACCTGCGGGCCGTGCCTCGGCGGCTATATGGGGATCCTTGCCGAGGGTGAGCGGGCTGTATCCACCACCAACCGCAATTTTGTCGGCCGCATGGGCCATCCCGAATCCGAAGTGGTGCTGGCTTCTCCGGCGGTGGCCGCCGCCAGCGCGATCACCGGCCGTCTCACCGACCCCGCCACCCTCTAAACCGAAAGGAGCAGAAACATGAACGCACAGGGAACTGTCCATAAGTACGGCGACGATGTGAACACCGACGTCATCATCCCCGCCCGGTATCTGAATACCGCCTACCATCAGGAGCTGGCTGCCCACTGCATGGAGGATATCGACCGGGAATTTATCCACCGCGTCCGGCCCGGGGACATCATCGTGGCGGGCAAGAATTTCGGCTGCGGCTCCTCTCGGGAGCACGCGCCCATCGCCATCAAGGCCAGCGGTGTGTCCTGCGTCATCGCCGCCACCTTTGCCCGCATCTTCTACCGCAACGCCATCAACATCGGCCTTCCGATCCTGGAGTGCCCCGAGGCCGCCGAAGGCATCGCGGCAGGGGACAGGGTCAGCGTGGATTTCGATTCCGGGATCATCACCGATGAGGCCACCGGCAAGACCTATCAGGCCCATCCCTTCCCGGAGTTTATCAAAAAGATCATCGAGGCCGGCGGGCTGATGGAGTCCATCCGGAAGTAAAGGAGCGGAAACGTATGTGGATGCTGCTGGGCGTGGGCGCGATCCTGTCGGCGGTTTTGAATCTTGTCTGGGCCTTTCGGGACAAGGACGCCAGCGGATTTCGGTTTGCCAGTTTATCGCTGACAGCGCTGACGGTGTGCGCCTTTTATCAGGACGGCGCACAAAGAGTCCTGCATGAGGACTGGGGCGGGCTGATGGATATCATGCCCACCATGTCCACGGCCCTGTGGGTCTGCGTCCTTTTGTCGATCTTGATCAATGGGATTTCACTGTTGAAAAAGCGGCGTTGAAATTCAGGGCAATATCGCTTCGCAGAGAGAAACATGAAAAGCCCTGAAAACCGGGGCTTTTTCGCGTGGGGGATGTGGAATCTCGCAACGAAGGAGAGAAGAAGGGATTCGACCGCGTGCTGCGCACGCTATCGGCTCATCCACCCCGGCGCTTTGCGTCGCGGTACCGGCTTCGCCGCTCCTCGCTTTAACGCTCAGTTCTCGCCTGCAGGCTCGGGTCCTGCGTCCCGGTGGGACGCGCCCAGGATCGACCGAAGCGGAGCGTAGACCGGCGATGGACAGCGCCCTTCCCGACTCGGAGTGTGTTGCAGACGAAAGGATTCGACCGCGTGCTGCGCACGCTATCGGCTCATCCACCCCGGCGCTTTGCGCCGCGGTACCGGCTTCGCCGCTCCTCGCTAAAAATGTCCCACCGGGACATTTTCTTAACGCTCGGATCCGTTGGGCTCGAATCCTTTTTCGTAAAAAAGAAAACGAACACCCGATAAGGGTGTTCGTTTTCTTTTGGCGGAGAAGAAGGGATTCGAACCCTTGCGCCGGTTTCCCGACCTACTCCCTTAGCAGGGGAGCCCCTTCACCACTTGGGTACTTCTCCAAGGTGAAGCTGTAAACCAGCTGATTCTCTATGGCGGAGAGGAAGAGATTCGAACTCTTGGTCCCTTGCGGGATCACTAGTTTTCAAGACTAGCTCCTTAAACCACTCGGACACCTCTCCATATCCGGCGTGTTTCCAATCTTACCACAGAATCCCCTTGTATGTCAACCCTTTTTCGCTTTTTTTATTCGTTGAGCAATTCCGATCGGGCGCACATCCGGCACAGGGCCATGGCCGGGATCGCCAGCACGCACCACAGCAGGGAATAGGGCAGGCACACCTGGCCCATGAGGTTGAGGGGCATCCCGGAATAATCCCAGACGTGCAGGCCCATCCAATTGTTGAAGACCATGCCCACGGTCAATTCCACCGCCGTGATGATGCCGGATGCCGCCACGCAGCGGAAAAATAGCGGGAAGTCCGCCATTCGCTCACAGCACACCCGGTCGATGAGGTACAGGCAGATGCCGCCCGCAATGGCCATGGAATAATGCGTCCGCCCGCGCCAGATCATTTCCAGCGTGGGGTACGCGCAGCTGCCGGTCAAGAAGATAAATCCTTCCCGTCCCAAATGAATCACCCCTTTCCGTTTTGCGTTTGACTAGTATTTCCAATTTCGCCGGGCTTTACTCTGGCAGGACATTTTTTCTTTCTGGGCCCAACCGCTTGTAATTTTGCGAATTATCTTCTATAATGTGTGTACATGGGAAAGCTGGGGCAAGCTATCAGCGGCCCCTGCGTCCCGTACTGACGAAAGGATGGGATCGTGATGAAAATTTTAGTGACCGGCGGCGCCGGGTATATCGGCAGCCATACCAGCGTGGTGCTTTTGGAGCGCGGGTATGACGTGGTGATCGTGGACAACCTCTGCAACAGCAAGCGCGTGGTGGTGGACCGCATCGAGGAGTTGGGCGGCAGAAAGCCCACGTTCTATGAATGCGATCTCCGGGACGAGCCTGCGCTGCGGGCGGTCTTTGAAAAAGAGAAGATCGACGCGGTGATCCACTTCGCCGGGCTCAAGGCGGTGGGGGAATCCCCGGTCTATCCGCTGAAATACTATGACAACAACCTGTCCTCCACCCTGACTCTGCTCCGGGTGATGCAGGATTACGGCGTCATGAGCATCGTGTTCAGTTCCTCCGCCACGGTGTATGGGGACAAATCCACCCCGCCCCTCAAGGAGGATATGCCCCTGCCCATGTCGGCCACCAATCCCTACGGCTTTACCAAGATCATGATCGAGCAGATTCTCAAAGATTACTGCCATGCCCATCCCGATTTCAACGCCGTGCTGCTGCGGTACTTCAACCCCGTGGGCGCCCACGAGAGCGGCCGCATCGGCGAAGACCCCAACGGGATCCCCAACAATCTGGCGCCGTACATCACCCAGACGCTGGTGGGCAAGCGCGACAAGCTCCACGTCTTCGGAAACGATTATCCCACGCCCGACGGTACCTGCATCCGGGATTACATCCACGTGCAGGACCTGGCGGCGGGCCATGTGGCGGCGATCCGGCTCTTTGAAGCGGGCGGCTGCGGCTTGAAGATCTACAACCTGGGCACGGGCCGGGGATATTCCGTGCTGGAAGTGGTGGACGCCTTCTCCAGGGCGGCGGGCAAGCCGGTGCCCTATGTGATCGACGGCCGCCGGGCGGGCGATCTGCCGGAAAGCTACGCGGATGCTTCCAAGGCGTATGCTGAGCTGGGCTGGAAAGCCGAGAAGACCCTGGACGATATGTGCCGGGACGCGCTGAATTGGCAGAGGAAGAATCCCAATGGTTTTGAAGAATAACACAAAACTGGTGCTGGCGTCCCAGTCGCCCAGCCGCAAAATGCTGCTGGAGCGGGCGGGCGTGCCCTTTGAAGTGGTGGTGACCGGCGTGGACGAGACGGTCCCGGCGGGCTTGACCCCCGGCCAGACGGTGGAATGCCTTGCCCGGCGCAAGGCCGAGGCGGTGCTGCCCCTGCGGCCCGACTGCGCCATCATCGGGTCGGATTCGGTGGTCTGCATCGACGGGCTGATCCTGGGCAAGCCCGCGGATGACGAAGCCGCCGTGGCCATGCTGCACCGGCTTTCGGGCCGCACCCATCAGGTGGTCACCGGGGTGTGCCTGCTGGTAAACGGCAAGGCCCAGGTGTTCCACCAGAGCACGGAGGTCACCTTCTATCCGCTGGAAGACGGGGAGATTCGCGACTATGTGGCCAGCGGGGAATCCCGCGGCCGGGCGGGCTCCTATGGCATCGAGGGCATCGGCGTGATCCTGGTGGAATCCATCCGGGGCGATTACGCCAACGTGGTGGGCCTGCCCGTGGCCGAAACCCTCCGCCGCCTGAGAAAAATGCTGGGGTAACCTGCACCAAATCCCACGCTCCGCGTATTGTGGAGGGTGGGGTGGTGTTATGCGGTGTAGACGAAGAAGGAGATTCCCAGCCCGGTACCGCGGGCCAAACGGAAAAACCCATGCACTGCGCAGGTTGCTGATCCTCTGCGGCGTGTTGCTGCTGGTGTGGGGCGCGATCTGCGAGCTGCTGAGCCGGGCTGTCACCGGTGAATTGGCCCATGCTGCGCTGGAAGATTATCTGCGGGAGCAGATCAACGAGGCGGTGCGGGAAGAACTGGCGGACTGCGAGGGGGATTTCTCCACGCTGGGGGAAGGCGGAGACGGCCAGATTACATACGTCACGGCGGACGCCCGGGCCCTCAACGATTTGAAGACCGGCGTGCTGTCCCGGCTGGAGAAGACCTTGAACCGCCGGGCAAAGGCGGGCGTGCCCATGGGGAGCCTCACGGGCTGGGGCGTCCTCAACGGCCGAGGGCCCAAGGTGCCCCTGCGGTTCAATCTGCAGGGCAGCGCGGATGTGGCCTTCGATACGGCGTTCACCTCCGCCGGGGTCAATCAAAGCTGCCACCGGGTGACCATGACCGTCACGGCCCACGCCTATTCTCAATCGGTGCGCTTCGAGACGGAGGCCCGGGCGGAGACCGTCACGGTGCTGTCCGAGACGGTAGTGGTGGGCGCGGTGCCCCACGCGGCCCTGCTGGGCGGGCTATCTTAAGGAGAAGGACGAAGAAAACCTATGGACAAAAAAAGCGCTGCGCTGCAGATCGAAAGGCTCCGGGAGGAGATCCGCTACCACAACCGGAAATATTATACCGAGGACGCGCCGGAGATCAGCGACTACGAATACGATATGCTTTACCGCCAGCTGGAAAATCTGGAGGCGGCGTTTCCGGACCTGGTCACGGAGGATTCGCCGACCCGGCAGGTGGGCGGCGAACGCTACAACACCTTTGCGCCCGTGACCCATCCGGTGCCTCTGGAAAGCCTCCACGATTCCTTCTCCGAGGAGGAGATGCTGGAATTTGACCGGCGGGTGCGGGAGCGCTTTCCTTCGCCGGAGTATGTGGTGGAGCCCAAATTTGACGGCCTCTCCGTGGCGCTGGAATACCGGGATGGGGTGTTCGTGCGGGGCGCCACCCGTGGGGACGGCCTCACCGGCGAGGACGTGACGGAAAATATCCGCACCATCCACACCGTACCGAAGGTATTGAGCGAGCCCGTGCCCCATCTGGTGGTGCGGGGCGAGGTGTATATGTCGGGGGAGAGCTTCCGCCTGCTGTGCGAGCGGCAGGAGCTTTTGGAGGAAAAGCCCTTCAAAAATCCCCGCAACGCGGCGGCCGGGTCCCTCCGGCAGAAGGACCCGAAGATCACTGCCCAGCGGGGGCTGGACATCTTCGTGTTCAATGTCCAGATGGTGGAAGGGGAGACCCTCACCCGCCACGACCAGTCGCTGAAGCGCCTGCAAGAGCTGGGCTTTACCGTGCCGCAGGACTACACGGTTTCCAGCGACATGGAGGAGATTTTTGGGTTTATCCGCCGGCTGGGGGAAAGGCGCGGGGCGCTGGGGTACCCCATCGATGGCGCGGTGGTGAAGGTCAACGATTTCGCCCAGCGGGCGGAGCTGGGCTCCACGGCAAAATTCCCACGGTGGGCGGAGGCGTATAAATACCCGCCGGAGGAAAAGGAGACCACGGTGCTGGAGATCGAGATCAACGTGGGCCGCACCGGCGTGCTGACCCCCACGGGCCGGTTCGAGCCGGTGACTCTGGCAGGGACCACGGTCAGCCGGGCCACGCTGCACAATCAGGATTTCATCCGGGAAAAGGACATCCGGGTGGGCTCCCGGGTGATTTTGCGCAAGGCCGGGGAGATCATCCCGGAAGTGGTGTCGGTGGTGAGCAGCCCTGCGGATTCCGTGCCCTATGAGCTGCCCAAATTCTGTCCCGCCTGCGGCGAGCCCGCCGTGCGCCTGCCGGGAGAAGCGGCGGTGCGGTGCACGAATCCCCAATGCCCGGCCCAGCTGCTGCGGCATCTGATCCACTTCTCCTCCCGGGACGCCATGGATATCGACGGCCTGGGGCCCGCCAATCTGGAGCAGCTTTTGCAGGCGGAGCTTGTCCGCTCACCCGCCGATCTCTACGCGCTCACTGCGGAGCAGCTGGAGCAATTGGATCGCTTCGGCAAAAAGAGCGCGGAAAATCTGGTGGCGGCGGTGGACAAGTCCCGGCAGAACGACCTGTACCGGCTGGTGTTTGCGCTGGGCATTCCCCATATCGGGGTCAAGGCGGCCCAGCTTCTGTGCGAAGCCTTCCCCACCATGGACGCGCTGTTCGCGGTCAAGGAGGAAGACATCGCCGGGATCGAGGGCTTCGGCAGCATCATGGCCCAATCGGTGTGCGAATTCTTCTCCCGGCCCTCGGTGCGGGAGCTGGTGGAGCGGTTCAAGGCCCTGGGGCTCAATATGCAGTCGAAGCAGGAGGCAAAGGGCACGGCTCTTATCGGCAGCACTTTCGTGCTCACCGGCACCCTGCCCACCATGAGCCGCCAGCAGGCCACCGCGTTGATCGAGAAAAACGGCGGCAAGGTCAGCGGCTCCGTATCGAAAAAGACCACCTATGTGGTGGCCGGCGAGGAGGCCGGCAGCAAACTGGAAAAGGCCCGCACGCTGGGCATCCCGGTGCTCAGTGAGGAGGAGCTTTTAAGTCTATTGAGCAAAGGAGAGGAGACGGCATGAAAACGACGTTTACAGCGCTGTACGGCCCTGAAGCTGAGGGGCAGCAGGCGCGGTATGCGGTGATCCGCAAGGGGTTTGAGGAGACTTTCGGGGATGCGGCAGGGGCCCGCTGGTTCAGCGCGCCGGGCCGCACGGAGATCGGCGGCAATCACACCGACCACAATCACGGGCGGGTGCTCACCGCCGCGGTGAATCTGGACATCGCCGGGCTGGCCAAAAAGACCGATACCGGGATCATCCGCCTGCGTTCCGCGGAGTATAACCGCACGGACACGGTGGACACCGGCGATCTGGCCGTGCAGGCAAACGAGAACGGTTCGCCCTCGCTGATCCGGGGCATCTGCGCCCGCCTGAAAGAACTGGGCTACGCCGTAGGTGGGTTTGACTGCTACACCACCAACCGGGTGATGAAGGGTTCCGGGCTGTCCAGCTCGGCGGCCTTTGAGATCCTGGTGGTGACGGTTTTGAGCCACCTCTACAACGACGACGGCATCGACCCGGTGACGGCGGCCATCGTTTCCCAGTATGCGGAGAATGTTTATTTCGGCAAGCCCTCCGGCCTGCTGGATCAGATGGCAAGCTCCGTGGCCGGATTCACCGCCATTGATTTTAAGACACCCACCCAGCCGGTCATCGAAAAGGTAGATTTCGATTTCGCCGGCTGCGGCCACGCCCTGTGCGTGGTGGATACCGGCGGCAGCCACGCCAATCTCACCGATGAATACGCGGCCATCCCCGCCGAGATGAAGCGGGTGGCAGCGTTCTTCGGAAAGGAATTCCTGCGGGACGTGCGCGAGGAAGATTTCTACGCGAATCTTCCGGCCATCCGCAAGGCGGCCGGCGACCGGGCGGTGCTGCGGGCCATGCACTTCTTTTCCGACGACCGCCTGGCCGCCGAGGAAGCGAAAGCCCTGCGCGCCGGGGATTTCGAGGCCTTCCGGCAGATGATCCGGGAATCCGGGCGCTCGTCCTTCCAGCGGCTGCAAAATGTATTCGCCGTGGTTTCTCCCGAGGAGCAGGGCGTCACCCTGGCCCTGGCCCTCACGGAGCGCGTGCTGGGCGACCGGGGCGCTTTCCGGGTGCATGGCGGTGGATTCGCGGGGACCATCCAGGCTTTCGTGCCCCTGGAGATGCTGGAGCACTACCGTGCGGAGATGGAGAAGGTCTTCGGCCCGGGCAGCTGCCATGTGCTTTCCGTCCGGCAGGCGGGCGGCACCGAGGTGCTTTTCTGATTTGATCCGCTTTCGATCCTCCGCAAGCCGCGGGGGATCGTTTTGCCGGAGATCCGGCCGTCCCGGTGTTTACAGGGGCGCGGAATCGTGCTACAATAAAAGCCATGAAGCCCGGGGCCGCAGACGGACACCCCGGAGGATAAAGGAGGAACCGCAAATGGATCTGGAACAAATGAAACGCAAATACGCCTATACGCTGGCGCGAGTGGGGCTGAACGTCCAAAAGGGCCAGACGGTGCTGGTGGAGGCCGCCATCGAGGGCTGGGAGTTTACCAGCATCTTCGCCGAGGAATGCTATAAGCTGGGCGCCGGCAACGTGGTGGTGCACTATCTGGATCTGCCCAATATGAAGATCGCCGCCCGGTATCGCAGCGACGAGGACGTGCGCAAGGTGGAGGATTGGGAAGTTGCCATGCACCAGCCCTATCTGGACGACGGCGCGTGCTACGTCCGGCTGGAGGGGGTCAATCCCAAGCTGATGGAGGACGTGAGCGAGAAGAACTCCAACGCCATTTTCGCCCATGTGGACGCGGTGCGGAACATCATGCGCAAGGCCAGCCGGGAAAAGCACTGCCAGTGGCTGATCGCCATGGTGCCCACGGTGCAGTGGGCGGAGTACATTCTGGAGGGGAAGACCGGCAAGGAGGCCGAGGCCGAATTGTGGGAGATTTTGCTCAAGCTGTGCTACATCACCGAGGACAACGACGTGGTGGCCGCCTGGGAGGAAAAAGGCAAGCGGAACGCCGTGAAGGGCAACGCGGTGGACGCCCTGAAGCTCACCAAGCTCCACTACACCGCCGGCAACGGCACCGACCTCACTGTGGGCCTGACGCCCTGGTCCCGGTTTGGCCACGGGGATCGTCCCCTGCCCAAGGATTTTATCCGTTTCCACGCCAACATCCCCAGCGAGGAGATCTGCACCACTCCCAACAAGTTTGAGACCAACGGCGTGGTCTACGCCTCCCGGCCGCTGGTGCTGGGCGGCAAGAAGATCGAGAATTTCGGTTTCCGCTTTGAGAACGGCAAGGTGGTAGAGGTGCTGGCCGACGAGGGCAAGGAGATGCTGGAGGCCCTGATCGCCACCGACGAGAACGCAGGCTATCTGGGCGAGGCGGCCCTGGTGGAGTACCATTCGCCCATCAGCATGAGCGGGATGGTGTACTACACCACCCTGATCGACGAAAACGCCAGCTGCCATCTGGCGCTGGGACGCGGCCTGGGTTCCGGGCCCAAGGGATCGGAGCACCTGTTCAACGATTCCACCATCCATGTGGACTTTATGATCGGCACCCCAGATATGCACATCGTGGGCACCACCGAGGACGGCCGGGAGGTGGACATCTTCCGGGACGGAGATTTCGCCATCTGATCGCTCCCGTGTCCCACCGACGCAGTTTGCAGGCTCCCGAACGCCGGAGAAGGTGTTCGGGAGTTCTCTGCGCCTGTGCGGATTTTGTTTGGGAAAGCCGTTGTTTCTCTTTGTTTTTCTTGCAGTTTTGTCGAACTTGTGATAAAATTATTGAGTACGTCAACCTGTAATGGAGGAGTGTTCTCTTTTGGAGAAGATCGCAACGCCCGCGCTGCCCTTTCTGCAGGAGGCCGCCGGGCTGATGGCCGAACGCACCGGCGGGAAACCCCCGGTGGCGCTGGTGCGCACCTACGGCTGCCAGCAAAACGTGGCCGACGGCGAGACCGTCAAGGGCATCCTGGCCCAGATGGGTTTCGCGTTTACCGATGACCCTGAGCAGGCCGATTTCATCCTCTTCAATACCTGCGCCGTGCGGGAGCACGCCGAGGATCGGGTATACGGCAACCTGGGCGCGCTGAAAAACGTCAAGCGCCGCAAGCCCTCCCTGCTGATCGCCGTGTGCGGCTGCATGACGGAGCAGCAGCAGGTGGCGGAAAAAATCAAAAAGAGCTTTCCCTTTGTGGATATCGTGTTCGGCACCCGGGCGATCCACCGCCTGCCCGAGATGCTGTTTTCCGTTTTGAGCGAATCCCGCCGGGTCTTTCTCAGCGGGCAGGGGGATCGTCCCTTCTCCGAGGGGCTGCCCATCCGCAGGGACAGCGCCTTTCGCGCCTGGGTGCCCGTCATGGCCGGGTGCGACAACTTTTGTTCCTATTGCATCGTGCCCTATGTCCGGGGCCGGGAGAAAAGCCGCCGCCCGGAGGACATCCTGCGGGAGTGCCGGGAGCTGGTAAACGCCGGGTACCGGGAGATCACCCTGCTGGGGCAGAACGTCAATTCCTACGGCAAGGGGCTGGCGGAGCCGGTCAATTTCTCCCAGCTGCTGCGCAGCATCGACGCCTTGGAGGGGGATTTCAGGCTGCGCTTCATGACATCCCATCCCAAGGACGCCACCCCTGAGCTTTTCGACACCATGGCGGCAAGCCGGCACATCCCCCACAATATCCACCTGCCTTTCCAGTCTGGCAACGACCGGGTGCTGCGGGCCATGAACCGCAAGTATGACCGGGCCCAATATCTGGAGCTGATCTGCTACGCCCGGAGCGTCATGCCCGACGTGAGCTTCACTTCTGACGTGATCGTGGGCTTCCCGGGAGAGACCTATGAGGAATTCCAGGATACCCTGACCCTGATCCAGGCGGTGGATTTCACCAACCTTTTCACCTTCATCTATTCTCCCAGAGAGGGCACCGTGGCCGCCGGAATGGAAGACCCCGTCACCCACGAGGAGAAGACCCGGTGGTTTGCGGAACTGCTCCGGGTGCAGGAGGAGATCGCCGCCCGCCGCGGGCAGGGCATGGTCGGCGCCCAGGAGCGGGTGCTGGTGGAAGGCCGCGACCCCAAAACCGGGCTGCTTTCCGGGCGCACCGGCGGCGGGCTGGTGGTGCTGTTTGCGGGCGGGGACGAATGGATAGGGCAGTTTGCCCAGACGGAGATTTTGGAGGCCCGGGGCCTGCAGCTTTGGGGCAGGCAAATATAGATCAATAAAATCGCGGCGCGTAGCCGATGGAAAGAAAGGAAAATCAATATGGACATCATCGAACTGACCAGAGAGCTGGGCAAGGCCATCCAGGCGGACCCCCGGTTTATCAGCGTGCAGGTGGCCCGGCAGCAGAGCGACGACGACCGGGCCCTGCAGGACGCCATTGGGGAATTCAACCTCAAGCGTATGGCCATCAACAACGAGGCCACCAAGGACGACCGCAATGAGGAGACCATCAAGCGGCTCAACGAGGAACTGCGGGCGGCCTACGAGCAGATCATGAAAAACGAGCACATGATCGCCTACACCAACGCCAAGGCGGAATTCGACCAGATCATCCAGAAAGTCACCGGCATGCTCTCCTTGATCGCCGACGGCGAGGACCCGGAGACCGTGGAGGTGCCGGAGAACTGCGGCGGGAACTGCGCTTCCTGCGCGGGGTGCCACTGAGTTCCGAAAAAGCAGAAAGGGACGGGTAACGCCATGGCGGATTATTCCCCGATGATGCAGCAGTATTTTTCCCTGAAGGAAAAGTATCCCAACACGATCCTTTTCTTTCGCCTTGGGGATTTTTATGAAATGTTCTTCGACGACGCCAAAAACGTCTCCCAGGAATTGGACCTGACCCTGACCGGCCGGGAATGCGGCCAGGATGAGCGCGCGCCCATGTGCGGCGTGCCCTTCCACAGCGCGGAGACCTACATCGCCCGGCTGGTGGCCAAGGGCTACAAGGTGGCCATCTGCGAGCAGCTGGAAGACCCAAAGCTGGTCAAAGGGCTGGTGAAACGGGACGTGATCCGGGTGATCACCCCCGGCACCGTGGTGGAAAGCAGCATGCTGGACGAGACGAAGAACAACTATATCTGTTCCCTGGCCTGCACGGAGAACGCGGCGGGAATTTGTTTCGCGGATGTCTCCACCGGCGAGCTGTACGCCGATGAGCTCAAGTGCGCCGACCTGATGGAGCTCTCCTATCGGCTCACCGACCGGCTGGCGCGGTATATGCCCAGCGAGGTGATCTTGAATCCCGAGGCGGCATCCATCGACCCGCTAATGAGCTTTATCGTGGAGCGGCTGGGCTGCGCCGCCGAGACCCAGGATGGGGAGCTCTACGCCGACCGCGACAAGGCCCGGGATGCGGTGCTGAGGCAGTTCCCGGGGCGGACGCTGGACTCCCTTGCGCTGGGGGATAAGCCCCTGGCCGTCTTGTCCCTGAACGCTTTGCTCAGCTACCTGCTGCGCACCCAGATCAACGGGCTGGAGCGGTTGAACGACCTCTCCGTGGGAGAAGACCGGGTGGCCATGGGGCTGGATCTCAACGCCCGGCGGAACCTGGAGCTGACCGAGACGTTGCGCACCAAGGAAAAGCGTGGCTCTCTGCTGTGGGTGCTGGATCACACCCGCACGCCCATGGGAAAGCGGCTGATCAAGACATGGATCGAACAGCCCCTGCTGAGCCCGGCGCAGATCACCCTGCGGCAGAACGCGGTGGAGGAATTCACCCAAAATCTGCCCCTGTTGGACGAAGTGGAGGAGCAGCTCACCGGCATCCACGATCTGGAGCGGATCATGACCCGGATCGTCTACGGCACCGCCAACGGGCGGGAGCTCCGGTCGCTGTGCGGGGCCCTTGCGCGGCTGCCGGGCCTGAAAAAGCTGCTGGATGGGCTGGAATCCACCTTACTTAAGCGCATCAACCGGCAGATCGACCCGCTGGAGGACGTGTCCGGGCTGATCGAGGCCGCCATCGTGGACGAGCCGCCCTTCACCATCCGGGAAGGCGGGATCATCCGGGAAGGCTTCAGCAAGCAGCTGGACGAAGTGAAGCGGGACATGAACGGCGGTACCGAGCAGGTGGCCGCCATCGAGGCAAGAGAGCGGGAGCGCACGGGGATCCCCAAGCTGCGCACCGGCTACAACCGGGTGTTCGGGTATTATATCGAAGTCAGCAACAGCTATAAGGATCAGGTGCCGGAGGATTACATCCGCAAGCAGACTCTTGCAAACGGCGAACGGTACATCACCCAGGAATTGAAAGACCTGGAGAACCGCATCCTCAGCGCCCACGACCGGGCCATTTTCATCGAGAGCCGCCTGTTTGAGGAGATCCGCAAGCGGGTCGCCGACCAGCTGGATCGGGTGCAGGCCGCCGCGAAAGCGGTCGCCGCCCTGGACGTGCTGGCCTCTTTCGCCTGGGTCTCCGCCAAAAACGATTACACCCGCCCGGTGATCAACATGAGTGGCCGGCTGTACCTCAAAGACAGCCGCCACCCGGTGGTGGAGGCGCTGCTGAAAAACGCGCCCTTCGTTCCCAACGATGTGGACATGGACATGAACGACAACCGGGTGGCCATCATCACCGGCCCCAACATGGCGGGCAAATCCACCTATATGCGGCAGATCGCCATCATCTGCGTCATGGCCCAGGTCGGGTGCTTTGTGCCCGCCGCCCAGGCGGAGTTGGGCGTGGTGGATCACATCTTCACCCGGGTGGGCGCGTCGGACGATTTGGCCGCCGGGCAGTCCACCTTCATGATCGAGATGACCGAGGTGGCGGATATCCTCAAGAACGCCACGAAGAACAGCCTGCTGATCTTCGACGAGATCGGCCGGGGCACCTCCACTTTTGACGGGATGAGCATCGCCCGGGCCGTGCTGGAATACGTGCAGGACAAAAAGCTCTGCGGCGCGAAGACGCTTTTCGCCACCCACTACCACGAGCTCACCGCCCTGGAGGACGTGCTGCCGGGTGTGAAGAATTTCAACATCGCCGTGAAGAAGCGGGGGGACGACATCACCTTCCTGCGCAGGATCGTGCGGGGCGGCGCGGATGACAGCTTCGGCGTGGAGGTGGCCAAGCTGGCGGGCGTGCCGGAGAAAGTGATCCGCCGGGCCAGGCAAATTCTGGACGAGCTGGAAAGCCAGGAACCCACGGGCGCGCCGGTGCCCGCCGGGGCATTGGAGGAGCCGGTGCAGCTGGTGATGGATTCCACCGACAGCGCGGTGCTCCAGAAGCTGCGCAGCATCGACGTGAACACCCTGACGCCCATCGAATGTATGAACGCGCTGTTTGAGCTGCGCAATCTGCTCAAATAGCGGACAGGCCGGAGGATCGTGGAAAGGAGACGAAAGCATGCCAAAGATCCATGTGCTGGATAAACAGGTCGCGGAGCTGATCGCCGCCGGCGAGGTGGTGGAGAGGCCCTCCTCGGTGATCAAAGAGCTGGTGGAAAACGCGGTGGATGCGGGCGCCAGCGTGATCACCGTGGAGATTCGCCGGGGCGGCGCGGCCTTCATGCGGGTCACCGACAACGGCTGCGGCATCGCGCCGGAGGATGTACCCACGGCGTTTTTGCGCCACGCCACCAGCAAGATCGGCGTCCAGGACGATCTGGATTCCATCGCCACCCTGGGCTTTCGCGGCGAGGCGCTGGCCTCTATTTCCGCCGTCTCCCACGTGGAGCTGCTCACCCGCACGGCGGGGGCGGTTTCCGGCGTGCGGTATCTGTGCGGCGGCGGGGAGGAGCCTGTGCTGGAGGAGGTGGGGTGTCCCGTGGGCACCACCATCATCATCCGAGAACTGTTTTATAACACCCCCGCCCGCATGAAATTCTTGAAGAAGGACGTCACCGAGGGCAACGCGGTGGCGGGCATTCTGGACAAGATCGCCCTGTCCCACCCGGAGATATCTTTCCGCTTCATCCGCGATGGCAAAGAGCAGCTGCGCACTCCCGGGGATAACCAGTTGTCTTCCGCCATATACAGTGTCTACGGCCGGGAATTTTTGTCCACGCTGATCCCGGCGGACTACGAATACGAGCACATCAAGATCACCGGGTTTGTCAGCACCCCGGCGGGCAGTCGGCCCAACCGCTCCATGCAGAATTTCTTCATCAACGGTCGGTACGTCCGCAGCCGCACCGCCATGGCCGCTCTGGAAGAAGCCTTTAAGGGCTCCATCATGGCGGGCAAATTCCCGGCCTGTGTGCTGCACCTCAGCCTGGCCTTCGGCGCGGTGGATGTAAACGTCCATCCCGCCAAGCTGGAGGTGCGTTTCGTCAACGAGCGGCCCATCTTCGATGCGGTGTATCATGCGGCCCGTTCCGCCCTGAGCGTAGGCGACAGGCCCAAGGTGATGGAGCTCAAGCGGCCGCCCATCCAGCCCTATGCGCCGGCGCCGGAAAAGCACGAGCAGATCCGGCTGGAGCCCCAAAAAGCTGCACCCCCAAAACCCCGGGCGGATTTTTGGCGCGAGGTGCCCCTCAAGGACAGCGGCAACCGGCGGGAAACCGGGTTCCAGAGTTTTGCCGCCCGCGTGCTGGAGGCGGATGACGAGGCCGTTTCCGCGCCGGAGATTCCTTCTGTGCCCAAACCCAATGCCCCTGCCGTGCAGGAAAACGCAGACTTAGAACGGGCCGCTCAGCCTGTGTCCGGGGCAGTCGAGCAGCCTGCAACGCCCGCAGTCTCTTTGACCGGGGAATTCCATTCCCGCATCATCGGCGAAGCCTTTGGAACGTACATGATCGTGGAATACAGCGAAGATACCCTGATGCTCATCGACAAGCACGCGGCCCACGAGCGGCTGCTGTATGAGCGGCTGAAGGCCGCCGGGGGAGACGGAGCCGCCCAGACCCTTTTGGAGCCGGTGGCCGTGACCTTGGACAAGGACGAATATTCCGCCGTGCTGGCGGGCGCGGAGACTCTGCGCAAGGCCGGCTTCGAGGTGGAGGATTTCGGCGCGGGCACCTTGCTGGTGCGGGCCATCCCACTGCTGCTGGATGGCGGCGACGCCGCAGGCGCGGTGATGGAGATCGCCGGGTATCTGGCGGAGCTGAAAAAGGACATCACCCCCGAGCATTTGGATTGGGTCTACCACAACGTGGCCTGTCGCGCCGCCATCAAGGGCGGGGACGTGACGAAGAAAGAGGAACTGATCTCTCTAGCGGAGGAGCTGGAGCGCAATCCCCAGGTGCGCTACTGTCCCCACGGACGGCCCATCTATATCCTCTTAAAGCGCCGGGAGATCGAGCGCCAATTCGGGCGCGTGTAGGAGGCGGCTATGGCGGAGAAACAACCGGTGGTGGCCGTGGTCGGCCCCACAGCCACTGGGAAGACCGCCCTGGGCCTTGCCCTTGCCCGGCGGTTCCACGGGGAGATCGTCTCCTGCGATTCCATGCAGGTCTATCGCGGGCTGCCTGTGGGCACGGCCCAGCCCACTTCGGAAGAGCTGGACGGCACGGCCTATCATCTGGTGGCCTGTCTGGACCCCTTGGAGGAATTCAGCGTTTCCGACTACGTGGCGCTGGCCGGGCAGACTGTTTCCGAGATTCACAGCCGTGGGCGGCTGCCCATTCTGGTGGGCGGCACGGGCCTATATGTCCGATCATTCCTGCGAGGATTCGCCTTCCGGGAGGACGTGCGGGACGAATCCCTCCGGCGGGAGCTTTTCGCCCGGGCGGAGACGGACGGCACGCAGTCCCTCCACGACGAGCTGCGCCGATTGGACCCAGCCGCCGCCGAGGCGATCCATCCACACAATACGAAGCGGGTGATCCGGGCGCTGGAATACTGCATCCTCTCCGGCGAGCCCTTTTCCGCCCAGGCGGAGCGGTCGAAGCAGGCGGAAAGCCCCTATCGGTCGCTGATGCTGTGCCTGACCTACCGGGATCGGGAGAAGCTGTACCGGCGGATCGACGCCCGGGTGGACCGGATGCTGGAGGCGGGGCTGCTGGACGAGGCCCGGATGCTCTACGGCCTTTGCAGGGATAGGGAAACAAAGCCGCCCACCGCCGCCCAGGCCATCGGCTACAAGGAGTTCTTTCCGTATTTTGACGGCCTGGCGACTTTCGGCGATGCGGTGGAAAACGTGAAACGGGAAAGCCGTCGGTATGCAAAGCGGCAGATCACCTGGTTTTCCCGGGAGCCCGACGCCCGGTTCGTCTACGGGGATGAAGCGGAAGATTTTGAGGCGCTTGCCGCCGAGTGCGCAAGCATGGTGGAAGCATTTCTGGCAGAGGAGGATCGCCGGTGAACGGAAGAAAGATTCAGCGGATCGCCGCGGTGCTGCTGACGGTTTTGCTGCTGTGCTACGTGGGGTATCAAATCTACCTTGCCAATCATCGAGGGATCGTCACCGAGCTGGCCATGTACGGGACAGTGTCCGACACGGTGCAAGCCCGGGGCTATCTGATCCGCGAGGAGAGCGTGGTGGATGCATCCTATTCCGGCGTGCTGAGCTACCGGGTGGCGGACGGCACCCGTGTTGCCAAGGACGGCGTGATCGCCGACGTGTTTTCCAGCGAGCGGGACGCCTCCGTGCAGAATCAGATCGCCCAGCTGGACCGGGAGATCGACATCATGGAGGAGCTTTCCCGGCCCACCGATCTGTTTTCGGTGACGCCCGCCATGGCCGGCACCCAGATCAATATGACCATGAATCAGCTGCTTGCTCAAGTGCGGGACAACGATTTTTCCCGGTTTGAGGAGCTAAAAAAGGATCTCCTGTCCGCCCTCAACCGCCGGCAGATGTTGATGGGCGATGAAATGGCGGGGGAGTATTCCCAGCGGATCGTGGAGCTGACCCAGCAGCGCAACGCCCTGGCGTCCTCTGCCGGGAACGCCATTGGCAGCGTCACCGCGCCCAAGGCGGGCTATTTCGTCAGCACGGTGGATGGACTGGAAAGCGCCGCAGTTTCTGAAGAAGCCGCCCACCTCACCGCCGAACAGGTGAAGGCGCTGCTGGCGCTGGAGCCTTCGGCATCCGCCGGGGTGGGCAAAATCTGCTCCGGCTTCAACTGGTATATCGCCTGTGTCATTCCCGATGCGGATATGTGGCACTTTGAGGGCGTAGAGGACGTGGAATTCACCATCCCCGCCGCCAGTTCTGCGGTGATCCCCGGGAAGATCGTCGCGGAAAACCGGGACGCCGAAACCGGCGAGGTGGCCATGATTTTGGAATGCTCCTATATGGACGCCGGCCTTGCCTCGGCGCGCAACGAAGATATCGCCATCAGCGTGCACACCTATTCCGGCGTGCTGGTGCGGGAGAGCGCCCTGCGCTTTCGGGACATCGCCTACACGGAAACCGACGAGAACGGCAACGAAGTGGAGAAAGTCGCCGAAAACGTCCGGGGCGTGTATGTGCTGAACGGCCGTCAGTTGGAATTCGTGCAGGTGTTCACCGAGCGGACGGTCAACGGCTACGCCATCTGCAAGACGGAGCTATCGGACACGGAGCAGGCTTCTCTGGTGACGGAAAACACCATTCGCCTCTATGACAACGTGGTAACGGAAGGGACGGACCTTTATGACGGAAAACCTGTTTGATCCCCGCATCGCCGCCTTTGACGAAAATTATCCCCGCATCCTCCAACGCCTGGAAAAGGCTGCGGCACGGGCCGGGAAAAACGCATCGCAGATCACGCTGCTGGCCGCCACCAAGACGGTGCCCCTGCCGGTGGTGCAGTACGCTATCGAGAAAGGGATACGCTGCGTAGGGGAGAACCGGGTGCAGGAGCTGCTGGAAAAATCCGACGGGCTGGACCGGACGAAGTGCGACGTGCAGTTGATCGGGCGGCTGCAAACCAACAAGGTGAAATTCCTGCCGGGCAGGGTGAGCTGCATCCAGTCGGTGGACAGTCTGCGCCTGGCCCGGGAGATTTCCCGGCAATTCGGCGCTCGGGGAGAAACCGCCCATATCCTGGTGGAAGTCAACATTGGCCGGGAGGAGAGCAAGGGCGGCGTGTTGCCGGAAGCGCTGGCGGAATTCATCGACCAGGTGCGGGAATTGGAGCATATTTCCGTGCGCGGGCTCATGGCGATCCCACCGGCGGAGGCGAGCGAGCGGGAATTGGCAAAGTATTTTTCCGCGATGCACCAATATTATGTTGACATAACGGCCAAAAAAATGGATAATGTATCTATGGAATTTCTTTCCATGGGAATGTCGGCCGATTTTGAGCTGGCAGTGGAATGTGGTTCAAATATGGTACGCATAGGCTCCGCACTGTTCGGGGCGCGTAATCCGCAAGCAGGGAGGTAAACCGATGGCAGGATTTCGTGACAAACTTCAAAGGCTGATCCGTCCGCCGGATGACGAGTATGAGGATGTGTACGATGAGGACGACGAACAGGACGACCGCTATGACGACGAGGCCGACGAACAGCCCCGCAAGCCCATTGCTTTTTCCGGGCTCAGCCGTTCCTCCGACCGGGACAATCGGGTGGTCAGCCTCAACGCGGCCAGAAATCAGAACAAGGTGTCGGTGTTCCGGCCCGTTTCCTTTGGCGAGGAGACCCGGGATATCGCGGACGCGCTGATCCAGCATCACACGGTGGTGCTGATCTTGGAGCGCACCGAGAAGGAGACCGCCCGGCGCATCGTGGACTTCCTCAGCGGCGTGGCCTATGCCAACCGGGGCAATCTGAAAAAGGTGGCCAACGGGATGTTTATCGTCACGCCCCACAACGTGGACCTGGCGATGGAAGACGTGATGAGCGAGCTGGATTCCACCGGCACGCTGTACTTCTGACTATGCCGAAGCACGAAGACGAACTGCTTGCCGCCCGCCTCAATGACCTGATTGCCCAGTCCCGGCGGAGGCCCGCTTTTTTGGGATTTCTGGATGAGGCGCAGGCGGCAGTCTGCGGCGATCTGCTCCGCAAAGAGCCGGAGGGTCGGTACCTCTTTTGGGGCGGATACGAGGGCGCGGAGCGCCAGATCTTGGGTATGTTCCCGGACTATCTGGAGCCCGCTCCTGAGGATTTTCCCCTGTCGCCCCTCACCTTCACCTACCGGGACAGCCTGTCCCATCGGGACTTTCTGGGCAGCTTTATGGCGCTGGGGGTGGAGCGGGACGCCATCGGGGATATTCTGGTGGGCGAGGGCCGCTGTGTGGCCTTTGTGCGCAGGGAACTGGAATGCTACTTCTGCCAGACTATCGGGAAGATCGGCCGGGCAGGCGTCCGGGTATCGCCCGGCGCAGAGGAGCCTCTGCCACTGGAACGGGAATTCCAGGTGATGACCGGGGTGGTGGCTTCCCAGCGGCTGGACTGTCTGGTGGCTTTCCTTTGCAGGGTCAGCCGGGAAAAGGCCGCGGAACTGATCCAGGCAGGCATGGTGCTGCACAATCACCGGGAGACGCTTTCCGTTTCGCAGCGGCTGAACGAGGGCCATCTGCTCTCCGTGCGGCGGAAAGGAAGGTTTATCATAGATCGGCTCGGCCCGCCCACGGCAAAGGGCCGGTTATCTGTAAGCTGTAGGAAATATCTATAAGGGGGATCCATCAATGTTGACGATCAAGGAAATCAATGAGATCAGTTTCGGCAAGGCCGGTTTTTCCGGC
This sequence comes from uncultured Clostridia bacterium, assembly GCA_947631855.1. GTDB lineage: Bacteria > Bacillota > Clostridia > Oscillospirales > Acutalibacteraceae > Acutalibacter. The sequence continues at coordinate 35,376 of CANRMX010000015.1, forward strand.
TACAAGCCGGAAGACGTGGACAAGTTTATCGACGAGGTAGCGGAGTCGTTCAAAGAGCTGGAGAATCAGCGGGACGAGGCCCAGCGCCGCCTGCAGGAGGTCTCCTCTCAGAACGCCGCGCTGTCTGCGAAAAACGCGGAGATCCAGAAAAAGCTGTCCATTCTGGCCAAGGAGATCGACACCTACCGGGAGAATGAGGACAGCATCAAAGAGGTGCTGATCAGCGCCCAGCGGCTGGCTCGGGATTCCGTCAAGGAGGCCCAGGACAAGGCGGCGCAAATTCTGAAAGAAGCCCAGGACGAGGCGCAGAAGATCGTGGAGAACGCCAAGGAGGACAACCACAAGACCATCGAGGCGTACGCCGCCCAGACCGAGGAAAAGCGGGAAGAGCTGGAGGAAATGAAGCGGCAGGTCTCCGCCTTCCGTGCCTCCCTGATGGAGATGTACAAAAAGCATTTGGAGTGCATCGACCACATCCCGAACTTCAAAGTCAAGGAGCGTCCCGCTCAGCCGGAGGAGCCGAAGCCGGAAGAGCCTGCGCCGGATACTGCCGAAAAGCCCCAGGCCGAGGAAAAGCCCCAGGAGCCCGAAGCGGCGCCCCAGCTCGAGGAACCCCAGGCGGCGGAACCGCCCAAGTCTGAGCCCGAGCCCGTGCCCCAGCCGGAGCCCGCGCCTGCTTCCGTGCCGGTAGCTTCGGTGCCCCAGCCCCGGATGAACCGCCCTGTCTATCAGGAGTCCCAGGAGATCGTCATCCCCACTTTGCAGGATCGGGTGGATTATCGCGGGCAGACCCGCCCCGTCGCCCCTGCGCCGGAGGACTTCCCGCCGGAGGACGATCTTTCCGAGGTGGGCATCAACATCCACGCCTATGACAACATTCCCGAGAGCCTGCGGCGGGAGAAGCAGAATCATTTCAGCGATCTGGAGTTCGGCGACGATGTGGATTTGGGCAAGCGCCGTAGAAAGAGATAAAGAGGAGAGCCGCCTTTGAAATTCAACAAGCAGCCGCGGGGCGTGATGGCGCGCATCGCGGCACTGGCCACGGCCGCAGCGCTTCTTGCGGCGGATCAGATTTCAAAACATTTTGTGATCCTTCGCCTGAAGTTCCATGGCGACTTTACGGTGATCCCGGGGTTACTGGAGTTCTCCTATGTGGAAAATACGGGGGCGGCTTTCGGGATGTTCCAGAACCGCATGTGGGTGGTGTCCCTGCTGGCGGCCATCGCTTCCGCAGTGATCTTGGTGCTGTTTTTCCGCTACCGCATGCACAGCTTTTTCAGCTACGCGGCGTCGGCTCTGCTGCTGGCGGGCGGCGTGGGCAATATGATCGACCGGCTGCGGTTTGGCTTCGTGGTGGACTATATCCATGTGCTGTTCTTCCCGTACATTTTCAACTTCGCGGATTGCTGCATCACGGTGGGCGTGGTGCTGTTTGCCATCCATATGCTGATGCCTTCTAAGAAGGAGAAGCCGGCCGATCCCGAGGACATCCCCCAATGAGCGGCCAGCTTGTGCTGACCGTGCAGGAGGCCGGTCAACGGCTGGACAAGTGGCTGGCGGAGCATCTGCCCGACAAGACCCGTTCCGGGATCCAGAAGCTGATCGAAGAGGGGAGAGTCACTGCAAACGGCCAGCCCCTTGCCAAGAGCGCAAAACTTTCTCCCGGGGAGCAGATCGTGATCGACCTGCCGGAGCCCAAGGCCCTGGCGGTGGCGGCGGAGCCGATCCCCCTCAATGTGGTCTTTGAAGACGGCGACCTGCTGGTGGTGGAGAAGCCCAAGGGCATGGTGGTGCACCCGGCAGCGGGGAACGAAACGGGTACGTTGGTGAACGCGCTGCTGTGGCACTGCGGGGATTCCCTTTCCGGCATCAACGGCGTGATGCGCCCCGGCATCGTCCATCGAATCGACAAGGATACCAGCGGGCTGCTGGTGGTGGCGAAAAACGATTTTGCCCATGTGCGGCTGGCCGAGCAGATCAAGGCCCACAGCGTGACCCGGGAATACCGGGCGGTGGTGTATGGGAATCTGCGGGAGGACAGCGGGCGCATCGATCTGCCCATTGGCCGGCACCCCACGGAGCGCAAAAAAATGGCGGTGCTGGTGGACCCACACCGTGGGACGGTCCGCAGCGCGGTGACCTGTTTTCAGGTGATCCGGCGCTACCGGGGCTTTACGCAAGTAGCCCTTCGTTTGGAGACGGGCAGGACCCATCAGATTCGCGTACACATGGCGTATATCGGCCACCCGGTGGCGGGCGACCCGGTATACGGCCCCAAAAAGGTGATTGCTTCCCTAAAAGGGCAGTGCCTCCACGCGGGCCTTTTGGGATTTGTCCATCCGCGCACCGGCGAATATATGGAATTTTCCGCTGCGCTCCCCCCGTATTTTACGGATTTCCTCAACACCCTCACGGAGATATAACGAACGATTGACGCAGAAAAGGCGGTGGCTTGCATGAAAAACGACGATCGGGACAACCTGTTTGATCCGGTCCCCTGCGCTGGACGATTATTTTGACCGCGATCTCGCTGATTGCCCTGTTTCTGGTCCACTACTATTCCATCCGCCCGGTGATCCTGTATCAGGTGACCGCCGCGCCTTCCAGCGCACCCAGCGTGCCGGTTGAAGAAGAAAACTCGCCTGCAGTGGGCAACGAAGTGCCGGTAGCGGAGGAGGAGAGCGGAGAGCTGGGCGGGGATGAAGTCCCCTGGTCGGAGGAGGATACGGAATCCGGCCCGCAGGAAGTGCTGATGGAGAAAAGCATCGCGCTGAACACGGCTTTCCTCTCGGAGCTGGACTGTCTGCCGGGGATCGGCCCGGAGCTTGCCCAGCGGATCGTGGACTACCGCAGCGAGCACGGCGGATTTACCGCCCTGGAGGAGCTGACCCAAGTTGACGGCATCGGCGAAAAGATCTTCGAGAAGCTGGAACCGTACGTCTATATCGATTGATTTGCACAGGAAAAGACCCGGGTTTTGCGGCCCGGGTCTTTTTGTTGTGATATGCTCAATCGTCGCTGGGGAAACGGATGCCCGCCTTGCGGCGGATGGCCTCCAAAAGCTCCGCCACCGCGAGAGAAAGCTCTCCGCAGCGCTGGTATTCCTCCGCCGTTTCGGCAGGCTGGGTGATGAACCGGTAAAAGTCCTTGGCCTCCCAGCCCATGAGGATATATTTCTCGTCGCCGCCGTAGAATTCCTCCACCGTGCCGTCCTTCCGCCACAGGCGCATCCCGCCCAGTCGGGAGATGGAATCCACCGCCACGGTGCCCTCGGTGCCCTGGAAATCCGAATTGGCGCCCGCCTGCCCCAGCTTGGAGCAGGTGAGCAGCACTAGTTTGTCCGGGTAGCGCAGGGTGACGGTGTCGCAGCCATCCACGCCGCTTTTCAGCATGAAGGGCTCCACGGAGAAGCTCTCTGGCTTGCCGAACAGCGCGACGGCGGGATAAACGCAGTACACCCCCAGATCCATCAGCGCGCCGGTCTCCATCTGCGGATTGAAGATATTGGGTAGCCCGCCCGCCAGATAATCGTCCAGCTTGGAGGAGCGCTGGCAGAAATCCAGCCGCGCTAGGGTGATCTGCCCGATCTTGCCCAGGGCCTCCTCCAGCAGCTTGCGCTGGGGCAGGTGCTGATACATGATGGCTTCCAGATAGATCACGCCGCGCTCCGCCGCCAGGGCCTGTAGCGCCCGTACCTTGCCGCTTTGGGCACACAGAGGCTTTTCGCAGATGACGTGCTTGCCGTTTTCCAGCAGGACGCGGCACTGCTCATAATGCAGGGCATTGGGGCTGGCCACATACACCGCGTCGATCTCCGGGCAGCGGGCCATTTCCGTGAGGTCGGTAAAGACCCGCTCCACCCCGAACTGGGCGGCGAAGGCCTCGCCCCGTTCCCGGGTGCGGGAATAGACGGCGCATAGCTCCCATAAGCCGCTGTCCAGTGCGCCGCGGATATATTCCTCGCAGATCCACCCGGAGCCGACGGTCGCAAATTTCAGCATTTTACACTTCGCTCCAATACCGCTTCAGATTGTCCAGCCCGATGCGCACCGCGTCCACGGGATCCTCCATGCCCTCGAATTCGATGGCGATGGTGCCGTCGTACCCGGCGGTCTTGAGGATGGACAGGCACTGCTTCACCGGCACGTTGCCGTGGCCGATCACGGTGCCCCGCAGGAAATTCCCGGCCCGGCTGCGGAAAGCGCCCTCGCCGGGGTCGGCGTCGTAGAAGCTCTTGCGGACGAAATCCTTGGCGTGGACATAGCGGGTGTAGGGGGCCACCCGGGCCACCGCCAGGGCAGGATCCTCATCGGCGCACAGGAAGTTGCCGATGTCGCACAGTAGCCCAAAGTTGGGGCGATTCACCGCCGTGTACAGCTTCTCCACCCGGTCGGAATCCTGGGAGAAAAAGCCGTGGTTCTCGGTCATGGTGACCACGCCCTTTTCGGCGGCGTATTCGGTCACTTCCCGCACTGCCTGGGAAAGGGTGGGGATCAGGCTCTCATAGCTGCGGTATTTGCCGGAATTCCGGGCATAGCCCGCGGTGATGTCGTGGCGCATACGGGGCGCGCCCACCGCTGCGGCGATGTCCACCCAGCTCTTGACCCGGGCGATCTCGGCGGCGGTGTCGCCGTCGCTGCCGTTGAGGAAATCCGCCCCAATCGCCAGCGAGGAGATCTCCAGCCCCAGCTCGTCGCACTGGGCCTTGATCTCAGCGGCGGTTTGGGCCCTTTCTTCGGGGGTGCCACGGAAGTTCACGAAATCCACCAGTTCCACCGCGTCAAAGCCCAGTTCTTTTGCCTTGGCGATGCACTGGGCAGGGGTGAGGGTCTTCTTCATCAGGGCGCTGAAAAAGCTGTAAAGGCTGACGGAGAATTGCATATAGTTTGGCTCCTTTCAGGTTGTCTTTGGGTTTATGTACGGTCAGTCGCCGAAGCTGATGCCGATCTGCCGGGCCGCCCGAATTTCCGGGCAATCCACGGGAACGGTCTTGAGCTTGCCGGCCACTTCCTCCAGCGGGACGGGAACGGTCTGGCCGTTGACCATACCGACCATCACGCCGAATTTCTTTTCCTTGATGAACCGGGCAGCGGTAGCGCCCAGCTGGGTGCACAGCACCCGGTCGTATGCGCAGGGGCTGCCGCCGCGCTGGAAATGCCCGGGCACGCAGACGCGAATTTCGTTATCCACCTTTTCCTGCAGCTCGTTGGCGATGCGGTAGACGATGGAGGGGTATCCCAGATTGGCGCGGGCCTTCTTAAATTCCTTCTTGCTCATGGCGGCCTCCTCCTTGGAGAGCGCGCCCTCGGCCACGGCCAGGATGGAGAACTGCTTGCCGTTCTTGATGCGGTTTTTGAGGGTGCGGGCCACCTTGTTGATGTCATAGGGGATCTCGGGCAGGAGGATCACATCTGCGCCGCCGGCGATACCGGCGGACAGGGTGAGCCAGCCCACCTTGTGGCCCATGACCTCCACGATGAAGATGCGCCCGTGGGAGGTGGCGGTGCTGTGGAGCCGGTCGATGACGTCGGTGGCCACCTCCACTGCGCTGTGATAGCCGAAGGTCACGTCGGTGCCCCACACGTCGTTGTCGATGGTCTTGGGCAGATGCACCACGTTGAGGCCCTCCTCCCGCAGGAGGTTGGCGGTCTTCTGGGTGCCGTTGCCGCCCAAAATCGCCAGGCAGTCCAGCTTCATCTTTTTGTAGTTGTCCTTCATGGCTTTCACTTTGTCAACGCTGTTTTCGTCGATGACGCGCATGAGCTTGAAGGGCTGGCGGGAGGTGCCCAGCAGCGTGCCGCCGAGGGTCAGGATGCCGGAAAAGTCGGAGGGCTTCATCAGCTTGTACTCGCCGAAGATCAGCCCCTTATAGCCGTCCCGGATGCCGTAGATCTCCACATCGCTGCCGAATTCCTCGTACAGTCCCTTGGCAACGCCCCGGATGGCCGCGTTCAGGCCCTGGCAGTCGCCGCCGCTGGTCAAAATACCTACACGTTTCAAGTTTGAGGACTCCTTTCAAATATGATTGTTATATGAGCGGCCCGCGCTACCGCGAGACCGATTCCTCCGCCGAATGGATGGGGATCAGCGGGCTGTCCGCGCCGATCTCCTGCACCTGCTTCAGGCGCTCCTGGGCGTTTTTGTAGAAGGTGAGCTGGGCGCTGAAAGCGGGCTTGTTGCGCCGGTTGACGTGCTGGTAGGTGGTATCGGGGAGCATCACCCGGGCGTTGGTGTTGTCGCTGAGGAAGATGTCCAAAATCTCGAACACCCGCTGCTTGAGATCGGGGTCGCTCACCGGGAACACCAGCTCCACCCGGTGGTCCAGATTCCGCTGCATCCAGTCGGCGCTGCCCAGGTACACCTTGGGGGAACCGGCGTTCTCAAAGCGGAAAATGCGGCTGTGCTCCAGCAGCTGCCCCACGATGCTGATCACGGTGATATTCTCGCTGATCCCTTCCAGTCCGGGGATCAGGCAGCAGATGCCCCGCACGATCAGGCGGATCTTCACGCCGGCCTGGGAGGCTTCATACAGCAGGCGGATGATCTCCGGGTCCACCAGGGAATTGACCTTGGCGGTGATCCCGCTGGGCAGCCCCTGTCGGGCGTTGGCGGTCTCCGCGCGGATCATCTGGGTGAAGAAATTCCGCAGCCCATGGGGCGCCACCGCGAAGTGGCCGTACTCCGGCGGCCGGGAATACCCGGTGATCACATTGAACAGGGAGGAGGCGTCCGCGCCGTACTGGCTGTTGCAGGTGAAAAGCCCCAGATCGGTATAGATCTTCGCTGTGGAATCGTTGTAGTTGCCCGTGCCCAGGTGCAGGTACCGGCGGATGCCATCCTCCTCCTGCCGCACCACCAACGCGATCTTGCAGTGGGTCTTGAGCCCCTGCAGGCCGTAGATCACATGGCACCCGGCCTTTTCCAGCTGGGTGGCCCAGTTGATGTTGTTTTCCTCGTCGAATCGGGCTTTCAGCTCCACCAGCACCGTGACCTGCTTGCCGTTCTCCGCCGCGCGGATCAGCGCCGCGATGATGGGCGAGTGGCCGCTGACCCGGTATAAAGTCTGCTTGATAGCCAGCACGTTTTCGTCCTCCGCCGCGCGCTCGATGAATTTCACCACACAGTCGAAGCTCTCATAGGGATGGTGCACCAGCCGATCCTTCTCCCGGATGGCCTGGAAAATATCGTCGTAGCCCCAGAAATCCACCGGGAACACCGGTACGATGGGCTTGAAGCACATGGATTCAAAGCCCTCCACGCCGGCAAACTTGGAGAGGAAGGTCAGATCCAGCGGCCCGGGCAGGGTGTAGATCTCCCGCTTCTTGATTTTGAGCTGGTCGATGAGGAAGGAACGGATGCTCTTGTCGCAGTTTTGCAGCAGCTCCAGCCGCACGGGACGGCCCCGTTTCCGCCGCTTGATGGACTTCTTCACCTCGCTCATGAAGTCCTCGGCTTCTTCGTCGATCTCCAGATCGGAGTCCCGGGTGATCCTGAATGGGCAGGCGGCCTTGATGGTGTGCAGTTCAAAGAGTTCGTCCAGCTTATAGATGATGACTTCCTCCAGCAGGGTGAAGGCCCGGCCGTTTTCGCAGGGCAGCTCCAAAAACCGGGGCAGGATGCCCGGCACCTGCACGATGGCAAAGACCTTCTCGCCGTCCTTGGATTCCTTGCTCTTGAGGCAGACCGCGATGTTGAGGGATTTGTTCGCCAGCAGCGGGAAGGGGCGGCTGCTGTCCACGGCCAGGGGCGTGAGCACGGGGAAGAGCACCCGTTTAAAATACTCGGATAAGTAATTGAGCTGTTCCTCGTTCATCTGCTGGGCCGTCAGGAAATTGATCCCCTCCTGGTTGAGGGCCGGCAGGATGGAGCGGTGGAAGCAGTAATACTGGCGATCCATAAAGCGATGGGTCTTTTCCTCCAGCTGGGCCAGCAGCTCGTCGGGGGCGAGATCAAAGCTGTCCTTGGCGTGATAGCCGGAATTGACCTGGGCCTTCACCCCGGCGACCCGCACCATGAAGAATTCGTCCAGATTGGAGCCGGTAATGGCCAAAAACCGCAGCCGTTCCATGAGGGGGTTTTCCTTTTTATTGGCCTCCTCCAGCACCCGGCCGTTGAATTCCATCCAGCTCAGTTCGCGGTTATAGTAGGGAAATTTTTTATCGGGCACAGTAAACACCTCTTTTTCTATTGTGACAGCAGCAGGGCTACATGGAGAACTTGACGGAAAGCTCCGGCGACATCCCAAAGACGGTTTTGAAGAACTGGGCCGCCTCGTCAAAGGCCCACCGTTCCAGCAGCGTGTCGCCGCTGGCGGAGGCCTTGAAGATCACCCGGTCGCCCTCCACGCTGATCTTCAGATTCTTCAGCTTGTCTTTGTGGGATTTATCCAACGCGTTGGCCAATTGGAAGATCGCGGACAGCTTGGAGACCGTCAGCTTTTCCTGCACGTGCAGCCGGTCAAAATCGGGATTCCCTTCCTCGGCCAGATTCTCCGATCCGCTCCCGGCCACAAAGGCGGTCTCCAGGGTCTCGGCTTCGCTGAGCCCGAACAGATCCATGCCCCGGATCAGATCGAAGGTGCAGCGGTTGTGCTGCCGGATGCTGACAAAGCTGCCGCAGCTGTGGAGGAGCGCCGCCAGCTCCAGAATGAGCCGCTTGGAGGGGTCCAGCCCGTGGACGCGCTTGAGCTTGTCGAAGATGCGGCAGGAAAGCTCCCGGATGGATTGGGCGTGCCGCAAGTCGCAGCGGAAATGCCTGGCCGTGTTTTCCGCGCAGGCCACGGCGCTTTTCCGGCAGAGCTCGGCGTGGGCCTCCGCGGCCTTGGCGCTCAGCCCGCACCGGGCGATGGCCTCGGTGATGCTCACAGCGGGGGAATAGGCGGTCTTGGCCTTGGGGCAGAACCGCAGCAGGGAACGGTAGATGGCCAGGGCGGTGTAGAGCACTGCGGCCTCGCCCTCGGTGATGCCATAGCGCAGGCCGATATTTTCCGCCGTCACCGACCGCAGGGACGCGTAGAGATCGGCGATGCTGGCGGTGTCGATCTGGAAGATGCCATCGGTCTCCTTGGCGCCGCACAGCTTGGCGACCAGCCGGATGTTGGAGCCGGTGAGGATGAGATTTTGAATGGGGAATTCCGACATGGCCACCCGGCTCAGCACCGTGTCCAGATATTCTTCCACCACGGTGTGCACATCCTCGGAGGTGCTGCGCAGCCCACGCAGCACATCGTAGAGCTTCAAAGCGCCCATGGAGATGTTCTGGAAATAGACGATCTTCTGGCCGTCGAACACGGCCACCCCGATGCTTCCGGAGCCCACGAAGGCGATCACGGAAGGGCCTTCCTTGAGCAGACCGGCTTGATCCAGCCGGGTGAGGATCTCCGCATAGAGATAGGCTTTCTCCTGGCCGTTCTCCAGCGCGGTGATCTCCAGCCCGTTGCGCACCCGCAGCTGATCCAGCACCAGCGAACGGTTCCCGGCCTCGTTCATGGCGGGGGAGGAGACCGCATAGGGCTCGGTGATGTTATAGGACAGCAGCGCAGATGAAAACCGATCCAGCGCCCCGGACAGCTTCCGCAGGCTCTCAAAGCTGATGGAGCCCGTCTCGAACACATCGTGATCCAGGGCCAGCGGGTATTCCAAACGGTCCAGCGTGGAGACGTTCCCCTTGCTCAATTGGGAGACCTGCATCCGCACCGAATCCGTGCTGATCTCGATGACGGCCATGGTATTGGCGGCGTTCTTCTTGTTCAAAAATATCCCTCCACGGCAGCAAAAAAATGGTATAGATGTATTATACCAAATCCGGCCGCAAGAATCAAACAGTCTTTTGGAAAAACCGCCCCATTTTTCAAACTTTTTTTGCAGAAGAAATTTTTTTGAAAAAGGGGTTGATTTTTCCTCCGATCTTGGCTATAATATTGAAGCCACGAGAATTGGAGAGGTATTCTAATGGTAAGGAGCCACATTGGAAATGTGGTGTGCCGCAAGGCATTGTGCGTTCGAGTCGCATCCTCTCCGCCA
>CANRMX010000016.1 GCA_947631855.1 uncultured Clostridia bacterium
CGAAGCGGGGGAGGATAAAAAAACCTCATAAGTATGAACGCAAAAGAAAAGCGCGCCCAGAAATCAGACGCGCTTTTATGGCACCCCCGACCAGACTCTAACTGGTGGCCTTTCGCTTAGGAGGCGAACGCTCTATACAACTGAGCTACGGGGGCATGGAAAACCGGGGATCCGGGGGCGGGGCGGGCCAATCGCCAAAAGGAATCCGCCGCTTCTGTATTGTACCGCACAAACGGGATTTTGTCAACTTTAAAAAGAGAAAAAGTACTTGCAATTTTCCGGGATTTATGCTATCATATTTCTCGCTGAATAAAAGGCAAGGAGGTGTACTCATGCCGAACATCAAATCTGCCAAAAAGCGTGTGAAGGTCATCGCTACCAAGACCCTGCAGAATAAGGCCGCCAATTCCGCGTTGAAGACGGAGATCAAGAAGGCGGTCGCTGCCATCGAATCCAACAGCGAAAACAAGGAGCAGGCTGTGCGCACGGCTGTCAAGAAGATCGACCAGGCCGCCGCCAAGGGGATCCTGCATCGGAATACTGCCGCGCGGAAGAAGGCCGCTCTGGGCCGGAAGCTCAACGCCAACGCGTAAAATGACCCTATGAAAATCAGGAGGGCGGCTGCCCTCCTCGTTTTTGTACCCAAAATTCGGCGGCATCTTTTTGTTGACTTTTCCGCCAAAATTGGGTATGATAGTCGTAGCAATCAGGCAGAAACCTGCGGAGGTGTTTCTCATGAAAAAAGGAAGCAAGCTGGCTGTTTTGATCGGAATCGCCCTGGCCATCGTGGCGGTGGCGGCTTCTGTGACGGCCCTGCTGCTGTATCTGGATAAAAAGAAATCCGACGAGGAACTGGAGGAATATCTGGACTGCTCCATCCAGTAAGGCGGGCCGCGTGCCCGGTGCGTTCGGATTTGGCCATTCGCCTGCGGCGGGAAACTGCCGCGGGCTTAGTGTGCGTTTGAAGGGGTAGGGGAGAAGAATCCATAGAAAGGATGAGAAAAGCATGAAAACCATCAATATCGGCGGCACAGGCGTATATGGCTCGGCCGTGGCAGTGGGGTGTATGCGCATCGCCGGGATGGGCGCGGAGAATCTTTCCCGGTATATCCACACCGCGCTGGAATACGGCGTCAATTTCTTTGACCACGCCGACATCTACGGCGGTGGCATGAGCGAGACGATCTTCGGGCAGGTGCTGGCTGCCGAGCCCGGCCTGCGGGAGAAGCTGGTGCTGCAGAGCAAGTGCGGCATCGGCAAGGGGATGTACGACTTCTCCAAGGAGCACATTTTGGAGAGCGTGGACGGCATCCTGCGCCGCCTGCACACCGATCATCTGGATTTCCTGCTGCTCCACCGCCCGGACGCCCTGATGGAGCCGGAGGAGGTGGGCGAGGCTTTCGACGCTTTGGAGGCCGCCGGAAAGGTGCTGCATTTCGGCGTGAGCAATTTCAGCACCCGGCAGCTGCGGCTGCTCCAGTCCGGCGTGCGGCAGAAGCTGTGCGTCAACCAGATGCAGTTCGGGCTCAAGTGCACCGGCATGATCGACCACGCCCTCAGCGCCAACACGGAATTCCCCCACGCCGCCGACCGGGACGGCGAGGTGCTGGATTACTGCCGGCTGGAGGGGATCACCCTGCAGACCTGGTCGCCGTTCCAGTACGGCTTCTTTGAGGGGCCCTTTATCGACAATGAAAACTTCCCCGAGCTCAACGCCTGCCTGGCGCAGATGGCCGAGAAATACGGGGTGACCAAGTCCGGCATTGCGGCCGCGTGGATCCTGCGCCACCCGGCGAAGATGCAGGTGATCGCCGGGACGACCAATGCCCAGAGGCTGGGCGATATTGCCGTCGGTGCGGATATCCAGCTTTCCCGTGCGGATTGGTACGCGCTGTACCTGTCGGCAGGAAATCAGCTGCCGTAAGCATTATCTTTTTTTGCTCCCTCCCCGTTGGGGAGGGAGCGGCTTTGAGGGATATCGCCGGCGCGGATATCGCGCTTTCCCGGGCGGATTGGTATGCGCTGAACCTGTCGGCAGGGAATCAATTGCCGTAACCAGCGTATTCCCGCCGGAAGGCGCTTTGGAAAGAGAGGAAACCATGGGCTTTTGGGTCTTTATGCTGTTGGTGGCGCTGCTGATGCCGTGCACCATGATCGGCTTTGGCCGTGTGTTTGCGAAGGGCGGGCCCAAGCAGATCAACAGCCTCTACGGCTACCGCACCAAGCGCTCTATGCAAAACCGGGAGACTTGGGCATTCGCCCACCGGTATTTTGGCAGGCTGTGGCGGATCGGCGGCTGGGTGACCGCGCCGCTGTCTGTGCTCCCCATGCTGTGGGCGCTGGGCAGGGACGTGGAGACCGTGGCCTATGTGGGGCTGGCCGTTGTGATGGTGCAGCTCATCCCCTTGCTTCTGCCGATGTTCGCTACCGAGCGGGCGCTGCGGCGGACATTCGATAAAAACGGAAAGAGGCGCACCGGCCCGGCGCGGTGAATACCCCTGCGCCAGTCTAATGACATTCAAAAAAAGCATTCCTCCCGGTTGGGCGGAATGCTTTTTTCTGTCAGCCCGCGCTATGGACGGAGCCTTTGCCCGATCTTTGGGACCAGCGCCCGGAGGGCCGTCCCGATCCCCACGCCTATGGCAGCGCCCAGGAAATTGAGGAAAAGATCGTCCACATCGAAGCTGCGCCCCGCGAAAGGCTGAAGCACCTCCACGCAGAGGATCACGCCCAGGGCCAGCAGCAGGGCCTGCCAGGGCTTGCGCGCCCAGAGAAGCAGGGTCAGCAGGCCGAAGGGGAAAAACAGCGTCAGATTGGAGAGCCACATGGTCCAGCCCCAGGAGCCGGTGGTGTACGTGCCCAGCAGCATTTCCAGCAGGCGGGAGCGGAACGAAAAATCCGGGGCAGACAGGGTGAGCTCAAAGGGGGAGAAGGTCACGGCAAGCAGCGCGGCGCAGTACAGCGCAAAGCACAGCAGCAGCGCCTCCCGCAGCAGGCCGGTCCAGCGGAGCCTTTTCCTTTTGATGAGCAGCCACCGCACCGCCCCATAGACCGGCAAGGTCAGCGCCAAAAGCCCGCCAAGCAGCGGGTTATCGTGCAGAAAGTCCAGCGCGTTTGCAACGATCGCGGCCATACGATCCCTCCTTTTTCTCGATTATAGTGCGCGGCCGTGGAGAAATCAAGGCGGGCGGCGGAATCGTAAGGAAGGTTTAAGAAAAGCCCCCAAAAAACGGGGGGCTTTCTGCTGTTCTGTTGTTTAGCGGTAACGGGATGTCCCGCCGGGCGATCACTCGTTGCCGGACTCGGAGCTGACCGTGCTGGCGGTGCTGGAGGTGCTGGAGGTGTCCTCAGCGGCGGAGGAGACCGTGCCGTTGCGGTTGCCGTCGTCCACCAGCTTGGAGATCTTGATCCGGTTCATGGCCTTCTCGTTCCATTCGATGCCGGACACAGACGCGCTCTGCTCCTTGACGTAGGCTTCAAAATCCTTGCCCTTGTACCCGTACAGCAGATCGAACGCCTGATCCTCGTCGGCCACATACTCGTCGTAGTATTCCCGCACGGGCAGCTTGCGGATCACATAATAGTAGTTTTCGGAGCTGTCGGCCACCACGGCTTCGTTCTCATCGGCGTCGGCCAGAGCGTCGGAGAAGACGGTGCCCATGTTGTCGGTCAGGATCGTCACGGGAGAAACGTAGGTGCTTTCCGGCTCCTCCTCCTCGGAGAAGAGATTGGCGTAGCGCTGGGCGGCTTCCTCGGTGGTGAGGACGCCTGCATTGATCTGCTTGGCATACTGCTCCAGCTGATCCACCCGCATCTGCTTGTCGTTTTCGCCTAAATCAACGGTAGCGCCTTCCTCGTCGGTGCGGGTCATCACCGCGTAGAAATATTCGTAGCGGGAATAGTTCTCGGTGAAGTAATCCTCCAATTCGCCCTCCGCCAGGGCCTGCGCGCCGCCCTCGCCATAGAGGGCCTGCATCAGCTTGTCGCCCAGCACTGCATTGCGGGCGTAGGAGGTCTTTAAGGAATCTTCGGAAACGCCGATCTCTTCAAACATGGTGCGGTAGATGCTCCAGGCGTATTCGGTGAGATCGTTCACGTTGGCCTCGTCTTCCTCGCTCAGCGTGATCCCCAGGGCGTTCAGCTGCTCCTGATAATAGCAATAGGTCTGGATGGACTGCTTGGCCTGCTCCCGAATCCACTCCTCGGCGGGCTTGCCCTCGATGGTGGATTTGAGCACCTCCTGGTCGCTGTTCACCATGGAGGCGGCCCGGGCATAGGCGGTGTTGAGGAAATAGATGTAGGTGCCGATGGAGATGGTCTCGTTGCCGTACTTGGCGGACCAGGTATTGTTTTCGCTGTAGCAGCCCGCGAAGCCGAGGCAGAGGGCTGCGGCCAGCAGCAGGGCCAGTGCGGATTTGAGATACTTTTTCATGTTCGATCATGCCTTTCCAATTCTAGTGGATTCAAACGTACGGCAAATATTATACTCCTTTTTCCGGGATTTGTCTACCGGTATTCGCGGAAATTCACCAAAACTTCACTTTGCCGCCGCGCCGGCTTCGGAATCGCCCATGACCGACAGCACCTGGGAAAGGGCCTCCAGCGGGGGCTGGCCCAGCAGCCGCACGCTGATATAGGGCCGGCTCCCGGCGGAGAGCATCACCCGGCCGTTCATGGCGCGGATCAGCCCGGCGGTCTGGCCCATGTCGAAGGATCTCTTGAACAGGAGCAGCGCGTCGCCCTGCTGCTTGATCTCCGTGATCCCCAGTCCTGCCGCGGTGTTGCGCAGCAGCGCCACCTCCAGCAGCCCGCGCACCGAGGCCGGCGGCTCGCCGAAGCGGTCGATCAGCTCGTCGGTCACGTCCATGGCGTCCTCCTGACTGCGCACGTCGGCGATGCGGCGGTACATCTCCAGCCGCAGCCGGGTGGAATCGATATAGCTTTCGGGGATGTGGGCCTGAATCTGCACGTCCACCAGACAGTCCTCGTCCACCGGGCGCGCCACTTCCTCGCCCTTCATCTCGGCCACAGCCTCGCTCAAAAGCCGCACGTACAGGTCGTATCCCACCGATTCCATGTGCCCGTGCTGCTCGCCGCCCAGCAGATTTCCGGCCCCACGAATCTCCAGGTCCCGCATGGCGATCTTGAAGCCGGAGCCGAATTCGGTGAATTCCCGGATGGCGGAGAGCCGCTTCTGGGAAATTTCTGTCAGGGCCCGGCCGCCGGGATAGGTGAGGTAGGCGTAGGCCCGGCGGGTGCTGCGGCCCACCCGGCCGCGAATCTGGTGCAATTGGGAAAGCCCCAGCCGTTCCGCGTTCTCGATGATCAGGGTGTTCACGTTGGGCACGTCCACGCCGGTCTCCAGAATGGTGGTGCACACCAGCACGTCGATCTCGTGATCCAGAAGCCGCCGCCATACCTCGCTGAGCTCCTCCTCGGGCATCTGCCCGTGGCCGACGCCAATGCGTGCCTCGGGCACGCCCTGCTGGATGCGCGCGGCGGCCCGGGTGATGGAGGCCACATCGTTGTGCAGCACATACACCTGCCCGCCCCGGCGCAGCTCCCGCCGGATGGCGTCCCGGATCACCCCGGCGTCGTATTCCATCACATAGGTCTGCACCGGGTGGCGATCCTGCGGGGCCTCCTCGATCACCGACATATCCCGGATGCCCGACAGCGCCATGTTCAGCGTCCGGGGGATGGGGGTGGCCGACAGGGTCAGCACGTCGCAGCCCTGGGCGATGGACTTGAGCTTCTCCTTCTGGGCCACGCCGAAGCGCTGTTCCTCGTCGATGATGACCAGCCCCAGGTCGTGGAATTCCACATCCTTGGACACCAGCCGGTGAGTGCCCACGATAATATCGATGCTGCCCCGCTTGACCTTCTTGAGGATCTCCGCCTGCTGGCCCGGGGAGCGGAACCGGGAGAGCAGTTCCACGTCCACGGGGAAGCCCTCCATCCGCCGCAGGATGGTCTGGTAGTGCTGGAAGGCCAGGATGGTGGTGGGCACCAGGATCGCGCACTGCTTCCCGGCGGTGACGCACTTGAAGGCCGCCCGCAGGGCCACTTCCGTTTTGCCGAAGCCCACGTCGCCGCACAGCAGCCGATCCATGGGCACCGCGCTTTCCATGTCGTCCTTGATCTCCCTGGCGCACCGCAGCTGATCCTCGGTCTCCTCGAACTCGAACCGGGCCTCGAAATCCCGCTGCCACTCGCCGTCGGCCGGGAAAGCA
This sequence comes from uncultured Clostridia bacterium, assembly GCA_947631855.1. GTDB lineage: Bacteria > Bacillota > Clostridia > Oscillospirales > Acutalibacteraceae > Acutalibacter. The sequence goes on from CANRMX010000016.1 coordinate 6,234, forward strand.
TAGCCCTTCTGCTGGGAGCGCTGGGCGTAGAGCTGGATCAGCTCCTTGGCGATGTCCTTCACCGCCGTGCGCACTTTGGCCTTCTGCCGCTGCCACTCGGCGCCCCCCAGCCTGCTCAGACGGAGGTTTGCGTCCTCTCTGGGGCCGATATATTTGGAGACCATGTCCAGCTGGGTGACGGGCACATAGAGGGTGTCGCTGCGGGCATAGCGGACTTTGATGTAGTCCTTGACCACGCCGTTCATCTCCAGATTGTGGATGCCCTCGAACACGCCGATGCCGTGGGCGGAATGCACCACATAATCCCCGGGAGAGAGCTCCGCCAGGGAGGAGATTTCCTGACTGTTCTTGTCCCGCTTCGCCTTGCGGGTACGGGCCGCGGCGGTGCGGCCGTGGGTGATGAGGGCAAAATCCCCACCGGGGATGTCGAACCCGGCAGAGAGCGCGCCGCAGGCCACGGTGACCGTCCCCTGCATCACGGAGGACGGGTTTTCGATGAAAGCGGCGGGGAATCCCGCGTCCTGCAATTCCCGGGCCAAAGCGGCCCCGGCCTTTGCGGAGCCCGCCAGCACTACGCAGGCCCGGTGGGCGGAGAGCAGGGGGGACAGGTCTTCCGCCAGCAGCTGCACGCCGCCGCCCCATACCGGCAGCTGGCGCACGGTGAAATTGACCAGCGTCTTTAAGGGGATTTCATAGGAGCCCCGGGCGAACACGTCCATAAAGACCGTGGGGGCTTTTTCGGCCCGGGAAAGGGCGTAGGCCCAATCCTCGCTGAAAGCATCCAGCCCCTTGCAGAGCACGCCCTCGCTGAAAAGCCCAGGCAGATCCTCGCCCCACTGCACCAGCGCGGTGCGCATCCGATCCCTGAGCCGGTTGCCCTCGGAAAAGAACAGCAGGCTCTCTGAGGCGGGGAAATAATCGAACAGGGTGGAAATTTCCGGATAGACCAGGGTGATGAATTTGTCGATGGAGCGGATCGTCAGGCCGTTTTTCAGTTTATCGGCCTCGGCCAGCAGCACTTCCTTCGCCTTGGGCGCGGTCTTGCCCCGCAGCCCGGCCGCCAGCTTTTCGATCTTTTTGGCCAGCACCGCGCCGTCCTCCGGGATCACCTCCACGCAGGGCGCAAGGGAAACGGAATCCACCGACTCTACCCGGCGCTGGGTGGCGGGATCAAAATAGGAGATGGAGTCGATCTCGTCCCCCCAGAACTCCACCCGCACGGGATTTTCGGAACCGGGCGAGAAAAAGTCCACGATACCGCCCCGGGCGCCGAACTGCCCCGGCCCTTCGATCTGCTCCTCCCGGGTATAGCCGCAGCGCACCAGCGCCCGCAGCAGGTCGTCCATCTTGAGGGCCATGCCGCTTGTCAGCTCCAACAGCCGGTCGGAAAGCGCCCCGGGGCCCATGGTGAATTGCAGCGCCGCGTCGATGCAGGCCACGATGCAGTCGCACCCGCCGGAAAGCAGCCGGGCCAGCGCCTCCAGCCGCAGCCGTTCGTATTCGTGGGAGACGCCCGCCGTGTCCCGGAAGCCAAAATCCCGCACCGGGTAGAAAGCGGGACGCAGCCCCAGGGCGGTGAGGTCCTCGGTGAAGCGCTGGGCCTCGGCCTCGTCGGCGGCCAGGATCAGGGCCTTTCTGCCGGAGCCCTCCAGCAGCGAGGCGATCACCGCGCATTTGTGTACGCCGGAAAGCCCTGCGGCGGCCGCGGGCAGCTCCTGCTTTTCCACGGCCCGGCTCAGGGCGGCGTATTCCGGCGAGCGCTCCAGCGCGGGACGGATAAACTTCATGAGCGCCTCCTAATTGAACAGGCCCATGGCCTGGCCGATGTCCCCGCCCACGATGATCTCCGCCGCCTGGGCGGCATTTTCCAGAGCGGGCCGCAGGTCTTTCAGTTCCCAGTCGCTGAACCGGGACAGCACCCAGTCCGCCAAATTGTAATCGGGATGGGGCTTCTGGCCCACGCCGATCTTCACCCGCGGGAACTGATCGGAACCGGCGAGATAGATGATGTTCTTCATACCGTTGTGGCCGCCGTCGCTGCCCTTGCGCCGAATGCGCAGCTTGCCCGGCGGCAGGTTGATGTCGTCAAAGAGAATGAGGGTGCGTTCCGGCGGCAGGTGATAGAAGCCCATGGCCTCTTTCACTGACTGGCCGCTGAGATTCATAAAGGTGCCGGGTTTTAAGAGCAGCACCCGCTTGCCCGCCAGCGTCCCTTCGCCGGTGAGGCCCTTGAATTTCACTTTCTTGATGGCGCAGCCCGCCTTTTCCGCCAGGATATCCAGCGCCATGAACCCGGCGTTGTGCCGGGTGTTTTCGTATTGCTTGCCGGGATTGCCCAGCCCCACGATGAGAAAATCCACCGGCCCCACAGGCCGGGAGGAGAACAGCCGCAGCATGGGAACGCTCCCTTCTGTCCCTATCGAAAGATTATGCGCACGCACGGCTAAGGGCGGGCAGGGAAGAGCTCCCCGTCCGCCGGTGCGTTCTGCCCCTCTATTATGCCAGCTTTCCCGGCGGATTTCAAGAGATTTTTCTGACGGATCGGGTGGTATTCTCCGCCGCAGGAGATGATTTCCGAAAAATAATTCCATTTTCTTCGATTTGGGTATAGCTTTTTTCCAAAGAGTTTGGTATAATTTGCACAGGACAAACCGTACCGGCGCGGGGCCGAGCCCCGGGACGGTCTCCTTGTCATGGAAAAGGGGAGAGTCCGAAAGAATCGGCAATATTTTGTAGGAGGTAATTCCAATGAGCCACAAGTATGTCTACCTGTTCAGCGAAGGCGATGCGAACATGCGGGAGCTTCTTGGTGGTAAAGGCGCCAACTTGGCCGAAATGACCAAGATCGGCCTGCCTGTACCCCAGGGCTTCACCATCTCCACCGAGGCCTGCACCCAGTATTATGAGGACGGCCGCCAGATCAACCCTGAGATCCAGGCGCAGATCATGGAGTATGTGGGCAAGATGGAAGAGATCACCGGCAAGAAGTTCGGCGATAAAGAGAATCCCCTGCTGGTCTCCGTGCGCTCCGGCGCCCGCGCTTCCATGCCCGGCATGATGGACACCATCCTGAACCTGGGCCTCAACGAGGAAGTTGTGGAGGTCATGGCCAAGCAGTCCGGCAACGCCCGTTGGGCCTATGACTGCTATCGCAGATTCATCCAGATGTATTCCGACGTCGTCATGGAAGTGGGCAAGAAGTATTTCGAGCAGCTCATCGACGAGATGAAGGAGAAGCGCGGCGTCACCCAGGATACCGAGCTGACCGCCGACGATCTCAAGGAGCTGGCCGAGCAGTTCAAGGCCGAGTACAAGGCCAAGATCGGCGAAGACTTCCCCACCGATCCCGTGGAGCAGCTGATGGGTGCCGTGAAGGCTGTGTTCCGTTCCTGGGACAACCCCCGCGCCAACGTCTACCGCAGAATGAACGAGATCCCCTATTCCTGGGGCACCGCTGTCAACGTGCAGATGATGGCCTTCGGCAACATGGGCGATGACTGCGGCACCGGCGTGGCCTTTACCCGCGACCCCGCCACCGGCGAGAAGAAGCTGATGGGCGAGTTCCTGACCAACGCCCAGGGCGAAGATGTGGTGGCCGGCGTGCGTACGCCCATGCCCATTGCCCAGATGGCCGAGAAATTCCCCGAGGCTTTCGCCCAGTTCCAGAACGTCTGCAAGACCCTGGAAGACCACTACAAGGATATGCAGGACATGGAGTTTACCGTCGAGCACGGCAAGCTGTACATGCTCCAGACCCGTAACGGCAAGCGCACCGCCACCGCCGCCATCAAGATCGCCTGCGATCTGATCGACGAGGGCATGAAGACCGAGGAAGAGGCCCTGCTGATGATCGATCCCAAGCAGCTGGATGCTCTGCTGCATCCCCAGTTCGATCAGGCTGCGCTGAAGGCTGCCACGCCTGTCGCCACCGCTCTGGCCGCTTCTCCCGGCGCTGCCTGCGGCAAGATCGTCTTCACCGCTGAGGACGCTGTGGAGCAGGGCAAGGCCGGCGAAAAGGTGGTCCTGGTGCGTCTCGAGACCTCTCCCGAGGACATCGAAGGCATGAACTATGCCCAGGGCATCCTCACCGTGCGCGGCGGCATGACCAGCCACGCGGCGGTGGTGGCCCGTGGCATGGGCACCTGCTGCGTTTCCGGCTGCGGCGCCATCAAGATGGACGAGGCCAACAAGAAGTTTGAGCTGAACGGCCGCACCTATCACGAGGGCGATTACATCTCCCTGGACGGCACCACCGGCAACATCTATGGCGAGGCTATCCCCACCGTGCCCGCCTCCACCACCGGCGGCTACTTTGGCCGGATCATGGAGCTCTCCGACAAGTATCGGCAGCTCCAGGTGCGCACCAACGCCGACACGCCCCGTGACGCCAAGCAGGCTGTGGCCTTCGGCGCCGAGGGCATTGGCCTGTGCCGTACCGAGCACATGTTCTTCGATCCCGACCGTATCGCGGCTATCCGCGAGATGATCTGCTCCGACACCGTGGAGCAGCGCAAGACCGCCCTGGCCAAGCTGGAGCCCATGCAGCAGGGTGACTTCGAGCAGCTGTATGAGGCCCTCGAGGGCAAGCACGTGAACATCCGCTTCCTGGATCCGCCCCTGCACGAGTTCGTTCCCACCGAGGAGAAGGACATCGAGCTGCTGGCCGAGGCCCAGGGCAAGACCGTGGAAGACATCAAAGCCATCATCTCCAGCCTGCATGAGTTCAACCCCATGATGGGCCACCGTGGCTGCCGTCTGGCCGTCACCTATCCCGAGATCGCCGAGATGCAGACCGAGGCCGTCATCAAGGCCGCCATCAACGTGAACAAGGCGCATCCCGATTGGCACATCGTGCCCGAGATCATGATCCCGCTGGTGGGCGAGCTGAAGGAACTCAAGTTCGTCAAGAAGACCGTGGTCGCCACTGCGGATAAGATCATCGCCGAGGCCGGTGTGGATCTGAAGTACAAGGTGGGCACCATGATCGAGATCCCCCGTGCGGCCCTCACCGCCGACAAGATCGCCGAGGAGGCCGAGTTCTTCAGCTTCGGCACCAACGATCTGACCCAGATGACCTTCGGCTTCTCCCGCGACGACGCCGGCAAGTTCCTGGGCTCCTACTACGAGGAGAAGATCTACGAGAACGATCCCTTCGCCCGTCTGGATCAGGAGGGCGTGGGCCAGCTGGTGAAGATGGCTGCCGAAAAGGGCAAGTCCGTCCGTCCCGACATCGTGCTGGGCATCTGCGGCGAGCATGGCGGCGACCCGACCACCATCGAGTTCTGCCACAACGTGGGCCTGACCTACGTGTCCTGCTCTCCCTTCCGCGTGCCGATCGCCCGTCTGGCTGCTGCCCAGGCCGCGATCAAGAATCCGCGCGCGTAAGCTTTAAGTACAAGTTCGATTTTTCATAAGAACTCCTTCCGAACGAAGAGGGCCTCGAGCGATCGGGGCCCTTTTCGTATGTCCGGGAATCGCCAGAATTCTGCGGCACCGCCTTGACATCTCCCCGGCGGATTCCTATAATAAATATAGAAAGAGAGTCGCCTGGAAAGGAAGCGTTCCCATGGTCAACAAGCTCAAGACATGGATCTGTTCCATCCTCATGCCCTGCACGGTGGGGGTGTTTATCGGCAGCGCCGTGGAGCGCTGGATGGATCACCGAAACCACCCGGGCCTGTATGAGATGAATTCCGCGCCGTGGTACACGCAAATCATGGCGAACGCGGTGCTGACGGCGCTGCTCCTGCTGCTGGAGGCCGCGCTGTACCTGCTGTTCCGCCATGTGGCCAAAAAGCGGCAGGAGCCGAAGAAATAAGTGCTGTACCTCACTCGGTTTGAAGTGCCCGCCTCGGGCGCGCCGCAGGAGCGGGCGCGGACGGAACACCAAATGGCCCGGCGGCTGCTGCTCTACGCCATGGGGGAGGAATATGGGCTCACGGCCCTTCCGGAGATCGTCCTCGGCCCCTGGGGAAAGCCGGCCTTTCGGGAGCACCCGGCGAAATTCAGCCTTGCCCACACCCGAGGGCTGGCCTGCTGTGCCCTTTCCGACCAGGAGATCGGCGTGGACGCGGAACGCATCCGGTCCTATGACGGGCGGCTGGCGGAGCGCATCTGCACCGAAGAAGAACGGGCGGCGGTGCTGTCCGCGAAGCGTCCTGACAAAATGCTGATGGCCCTGTGGTGCCTCAAGGAGAGCCTGATGAAGCTCACCGGCCGGGGCATGGCCTACGGGTTTCAAAACGCGGCCTTTTCGTTTGATCGGGACGGGCATCCCCGCTGTCATATTCCCGGCGTTTATGCCGCGCTGTTCGAGCCCGCGGAGGGCTTTATCACCGCCGCCTGTGGGGAGGAGCCCCTTCCCGGACAAATTCATACGATCGATCCTGCATACCTGCCCGACCCCGCTCATATCTATTGATAGGTTCGGGCGGGCCGGCGAGATTCCCCGGTGATGCCCAATAGGGAGGAACGGTGGAAAAATGGTCGTATCGCTGAAAGCAAACCGAAAGAGAATCATCGCCTTTTTGATCCTGGCGGCCGTGGTGGTAGGGGCCTGCCTTTTCCTGCGGGGAGGCGGCGAGGAGCCCCAGGAGCTCCAGGCGTATCCGGGCGGGACAAACGAGGAACGGGTGCAGTTCCTGCAGGGCTTCGGCTGGGAGGTCAACACGGAGCCCACGGAGACCCGGGAAGTGATGATCCCGGCGGAATTCAACGACGTGTACACGGCGTACAACGTGATGCAGCAGGCCCAGGGATTTGAGCTGAAGCCCTACGCCGGCGAGGTCTGCACCCAGTATCGGTACAAGATCAACAATTACGACAACGAGCCTGAGGTCTACGCCACGCTGCTGGTGTATGGCGACAAGATCATCGGCGGCGACGTGGCCAGCGCGGAGCTGGACGGCTTCATGCACGGCTTCGCCAAGGGCAGCGCCTACTACGGCGAAACGGGCTCCGGCGGCGAAACAGCGGAAAGCGCGCCGGAGAGCGCCGGGGCGGATACATCCTCACTGCCCGCTGAGAGCAGCCCGGCCAGCGCCGTGGAGAGTGGTGTGGACAGTGCCGCTGCCCAGGCGGAGGGTGTGGAATCCACCGCCGGGGACGTGCTCCCGGAGGACGCGTACCCCACGGATTGAAACGATCAGGACGTGTAAAACAGGAGGGCGTGCCATGAACGAGCGCCTGGATAAAATCCTGGCGTCCCAGGGGCTGGGCAGCCGCAAAGAGGCGGCCCGGATGCTCCGGGAGGGCCGGGTGACGGTGGACGGCCAAGTGGTGCGGGATGCCGCCTTGAAGGCCGATCCCGACGGCTGCGTGATCGCGGTGGACGGCCAGCGGCTGATCTTCCGCAAATATCTCTACATCCTGATGAACAAGCCCGCAGGGGTGCTTTCCGCCACGGAGGACAGCCGTCAGAGGACGGTGCTGGATCTGCTGCCGGAGGAACTGAACCGCCGCGGGCTGTTTCCGGCGGGACGGCTGGACAAGGACACCACGGGGCTGCTGATCATCACGGACGACGGGGATTTTGCCCATCGGATGCTTTCGCCCAGAGCCCATGTGGTGAAGCGCTACGCGGCCCGCACCCAGCGGTCCATCACCGATGAGGACATAGCGGCTTTCGCAGCGGGCGTGCAGTCGGGCGGCGACCGCTTTGCTCCGGCGCGGCTGTGGGCAGGGGAGGAGGATGGGCTGGCCTTTGTAGAAGTGACGGAGGGCAAATATCACCAGGTGAAGCGGATGTTCGAGGCCACCGGCAATCGGGTCCTGCAACTCACCCGGGTGCAGATCGGCGGGCTGGCGCTGCCGGAGGATCTGGCGCCGGGACAGGTGCGGGTATTGGAGCAAAATGAGGCTGCCCGGGTGTTTCTGTAGAAATTTGCACAAAAACAACCATGGGGTTTTGGATTTTATAGAAATCCCATAAACGGAGGGAAAAAAGTTTGGTCAAATAAAGACTACCATAAATCTGAGATATCTGCTATACTTATGCCATACCAAAACGGTGTGCGCCGAAAGAGCGGCGCAACTCTATCAACAGGAGGTCATTTCTATGGCAAGTTTATCCCTGCAGCATATCTACAAGGTCTATGCTGGCGGCGTCACTGCGGTTTCCGATTTCAACCTGGAAATCAAGGACAAGGAGTTTATCATTCTGGTAGGCCCCTCCGGCTGCGGCAAGTCCACCACCCTGCGTATGATCGCCGGTCTGGAAGAGATCAGCAAGGGCGAGCTGTACATCGGCGACACGCTGGTCAACGATGTATCCCCCAAGGATCGTGACATCGCCATGGTGTTCCAGAACTACGCTCTGTATCCCCACATGACCGTGTACGACAACATGGCCTTCGGCCTGAAGCTCCGCAAGACTCCCAAGGATGTCATCAAGCAGCGCGTGGAAGAGGCTGCCAAGATCCTGGACATCGCCCACCTGCTTGACCGTAAGCCGAGAGCTCTTTCCGGCGGCCAGCGTCAGCGTGTTGCTCTGGGCCGTGCTATCGTCCGTGATCCCAAGGTCTTCCTGCTGGACGAGCCGCTGTCCAACCTGGACGCTAAGCTGCGTGCACAGATGAGAACCGAGATCGCCAAGCTGCACCAGAGACTGGGCACCACCTTTATCTATGTTACCCACGACCAGACCGAAGCTATGACCATGGGCGACCGCATCGTGGTTATGAAGGACGGCTTCGTACAGCAGGTCGATACGCCTCAGAACCTGTATGAGTATCCCGTCAACGAGTTCGTGGCCGGCTTCATGGGCTCTCCTCAGATGAACTTCATCGACGTCCTGCTGGGCAAGGAAGGCAACGACTACACGATCACCTTCGGCAAGTGCAAGCTGACCGTTCCCGCCAACAAGGCTGAGGGCACCAACATCGCCAACTATGTGGGCAAGGAAGTCGTCTTCGGCATCCGTCCCGAGGATGTGCACGACGAGCCCGACTTCATCGAGAAGGTCGGCGGCGCTCACGTCACCTGCGAAGTGGAAGTCACCGAATTGATGGGCGCTGAGACCTATCTGTACCTCACCTGCGAAGGCAAGGCTGTTACCGCCCGCGTGGAGCCCACCTCCACCGCCAAGGCCGGCGACACCTGCAAGATCGCTTTCGATCTGCAGAAGATGCACCTGTTCGACAAAGAGAACGAGGTCACCTTCCTCAACTAAGCAAATTCTCAGTTTCACCGGGGCCGTGCCTTTTGGCACGGCCCTACTTTTTTTTCGGAGAAAAAGTAGGCAAAAAGAACTCTGCATGGCTTGGGGCAGATTGCGTGCGGCCTTGGGATGTCTGTGGTTAGCACACAGTTTATTCCGCGACCCACTTTTTCTTTCGGAGAAAAAGTGGGCAAAAAGAGCTTCCCGTGGCTTGAGGCTGATTGCGTGCGGCCTTGGGTTGTCTGCGGTCAGTACATAGTCAATCCCGCGACCGGGCAGTTTTTTCCAGCACGCGCCAGCACGTCGCCGGTGCAGCGTCACGCTGCGAAACGGAGAGTAGCGTGACTTTTCCGGGGCAGTCTGCTAGAGTGAGGGGCAGGAGGTGTATCCAAAATGTTTGGAGACAAATTGAAAAGACTGAGGACCGAAAACAATCTGACCCAGGACCAGCTGGCGGAGCGGCTGTACGTCACCCGGGCGGCGGTGTCCAAGTGGGAGACCGGCCGGGGATACCCCAACATCGACAGCCTCAAGCAGCTGTCCAACCTGTTCGGCATCTCCATCGACCAGCTGATCGCCGACGAGGATGTGATAAATCACAACCTGCTGGAGCAGCGCAAGAGCCGGGTATTCTTCCGGTGGGCCATGGTGTGCCTGGGGATCACGTTCCTCGCGACCCTGGGCGCGGCGTTTACCCAATTGCCTTATATGCGCTTTATCGGCTTGCTGGGGATGGTGGGCTACGTGGTCTGCGGCATCTTCTCCAAGCCCCGGTACAAGCGCATGGCCCTGCGGAAATACATCGTGCTCTATGTGATCTCCCGCGTGGTGGTGCTGGTGATCGTCCTGGCGGCGGCGATCGCCATGATAAGCACGCTTTAATGGGTTGTAATTTCCGACGCTTTCCGCTATAATAGGTGCAGTTGACTGCAAAGGAGGCACGGCCATGAAACGAAAAAACCTCGTCAAGTGGGCGGGCCTTTTCCTGTGCCTGCTGGGCGCAGTGTGGTTCTGCCTGCCTTTGCTGCGGATGGCCTTTACCGTGGGCACGGTGTTCGGCGTGGCGGTGTGTATGCTGGGGGCAGGGCTGATCGGGCTCGGCCCGGGCTTTGCACAAAAAGGCCGGTGGCAGAAAATCGCGTTCCGGGCGCTGACGGTGTGCTATCTGCTGGGGCTGCTCTGGGCCGGCGTGCTCACCGGGCGGATGCTGTCCGTCCAATTGGAAGCCCCGCCCCGCGACCTGCCCGTGATCGTGCTGGGTGCGCAGATCAGGCCCAACGGTCAGCCCACGGCCAGCCTGACCTGCCGGATCGACGCGGCGGCGGACTATCTGCTGGACAATCCCGGCACACCGTGTATCGTCACCGGCGGGCAGGGCGACGACGAGCCCCGCACCGAAGCGGAGGCCATGGCCGAGGCACTGATTGCTCGGGGCGTGGGAGCGGAGCGAATCTATTTGGAAACGGAAGCCCGCAATACCCGACAAAACATGGAATTTGCCGCACAGCTGGCTAAGGAAAAGGGGCTGGGGGAGGAGTTCGTCATCGTGACCCAGGGGTACCATCTGTACCGCTCCATCCGACTGGCCAAAAGCGCGGGGCTGACGCCCTTCGGGTTGGCCGCCGAGACGGACCCCCTGCTGCTCCCGTCCTATTACGGGCGGGAACTGCTGAGCCTGACCAAATGGCAGCTGGAGCAGCTGTTTACCCCATAAACCGAAAGGAGCGACCCTATGACCACGCTGCTGAAAAATCCACGGGTGATCGATCCAAGCCAGGGATTGGATCGGGTTTGCGATATTCTTATCGTGGACGGAAAGATCGCCCAGCTGGGCGAGGGTTTGAACGTCCCGGCGGATGAGACCGTGGATTGCGCCGGACTGATCGCGGCGCCCGGCCTGGTGGATATGCACGTCCACCTGCGGGACCCGGGCCAGACCTACAAGGAGGATGTGTTTTCCGCCTGCCGGGCGGCTGCCGCCGGCGGAGTGACCAGCCTGCTGGCCATGCCCAACACCGTCCCGCCCATGGATTCTCCGGAAGCGGTGCAGAAGCTGCTGGAAAAGAGCCGATCTGCCGATGCGGCGGTGTACACGGCGGCGTGCATCACCAAGGTCCTCAAGGGGCAGGAACTGACCGATCTGCCGGCGTTGAGGGCTGCGGGTGCCATCGCCCTTTCCGACGACGGCAAGCCGGTGGGGAACACCGCCTGTCTGCTGGCAGCGCTGAAAGCCGCGCGACAGCTGGGGATGGTGGTCACGGCCCACTGCGAGGATCTGGACCTGGCGGCAGGCGGGCTGATGAACGAAGGGGAGACCGCCCGCAGGCTGGGCGTGCAGGGGATCCCTAACGCCGCCGAGGATTGCGGCACCGCCCGGGAGATCGCGGCAGCGGCCTCCATCGGTGCACCCATCCATATCTGCCATGTGAGCACCCGGGGCAGCGTGGCGCTGATCCGGGACGCCAAGCGCCGGGGCGTTCCAGTGACGGCGGAGACCTGCCCCCATTACCTGCTGCTCACCGACGAGGCCCTTTCTGCCCGGGACGCGGATTACCGGATGAATCCGCCTCTGCGCACCCGGGCGGACGTGGAGGCGCTGAAAGAGGGGCTGCTGGACGGCACCATCGACGCTATTTCCACCGATCACGCGCCCCACGCGCCGGAAGAAAAGGCGGATTTTGAAAAGGCCCCCAACGGCTCCATCGGCATGGAGACCTCGCTGGCGGCGGTGCACACGGCGCTGGCGGGCACGCTGTCGCTGTCCCAAATCATAGAGAAGATGAGCACGGCTCCCGCCAAGATTTTGGGCATCCCCGGCGGTACGCTGCGGGAAGGCGCGTGGGCCGACGTGGGCCTGTTCGATCCCGCCCGCCGGTGGAAGGTGGACCCCGACCGCCTCCACGGCAAGAGCCGCAACACCCCCTTCAAGGGCATGACCCTCACCGGGCGGGTGACGGCCACCTATTTCCGGGGCCGCAAGGTCTACGGGCTGGCGGAATAAGCACGTCTGCAATCCATCACAGAAAGGTTTGATACAATGTCCATGGACAAGTTGATCCAAAAGATCGCCGCACTGCAAAACCCCACGGTGGCTGGGCTGGATCCCAAGCTCAGCTATATTCCCGCGCACATCCGGGCGCAAAGCTATGAAAAATACGGCAAGACTCTGGAAGGCGCGGCCGACGCGCTGCTCACCTTCAACCGGGGGCTGATCGACGCCCTCTGGGACGTGACCCCCGCCGTCAAGCCCCAGGCGGCCTACTATGAGCTGTACGGCTGGCCCGGCGTGCGCGCCCTGGCGGAGACCATCGCCTATGCCAAAAGCCGTGGGATGTACGTCATCACCGACGGCAAGCGCAACGACATCGGCGCGACCATGGAGGCATACGCCGCGGCCCATCTGGGCGTCACCGACGTGGAAGGGGAGACCTTGGAGGCTTTCGGCGCGGACGCCCTGACAGTGAACGGCTATCTGGGCACCGACGGCATCGCGCCCCTCGTCCAGGTGTGCGCGGCGCGGGACAAGGGCATCTTCGTGCTGGCCAAGACCTCCAATCCCTCCTCCGGCGAGCTGCAGGATCAGGCCCTCGCCTCCGGCGAGACAGTGTACCGCGCCATGGGGCAGCGGTGCGAGGAATGGGGCCGGGCGCTGCCGGGGCAGTACGGCTACTCCGGGGTTGGCGCTGTGGTGGGGGCGACCTATCCGGCACAGCTGGCGGAATTGCGCAGGGCGCTGCCCCACACCTTCTTCCTGGTGCCGGGGTATGGGGCCCAGGGCGGCGGCGCGGAAGACGTAGCCCCTGCCTTTGACGAAAACGGTCTGGGGGCGGTGGTGAATTCCTCCCGGGGGATCCTCTGCGCCTGGCAGAAGGAGAACTGCCCCGGCGAGGAGTACGCTCAGGCGGCCCGGCGGGAGGCAATACGGATGCGGGACGAGATCACCGCGCGGATCGGGAAGATCGTTTTGCCCGATTGATTATGGTAAACCAATCAGCATGGGCAGCACCATCATCTGATTTATAAACACGCGGCATCTCGTGTGCAGAGATATAGAAATTATGTAAATTATCAGATTGGCAATTTGTTTCCTGGTTTTAGTAATTCCCTAGAATTGCGGAACTTATATTAAGAGTTATGTAAATATAAGGCGATTTCTCCGGGCGGCGGGCCCTGGGAGAAATCACCGAGAAAGAGGTGCGTATGGGAAAATACGATTCGATATTATGTAAAATTACACGGGCCGAACAGCTCACCGCCGACGTGTACGACTTCACGCTGGAGGCACCGGCGCTGGCGGTTCTGGCCCAGCCCGGGCAGTTCGCGCAGATTCGCCTGCCGGGCCACGCGCTGCGCAGACCCATCTCCATCTGCGGCATCGACCGTGCCGCCGGGACGCTGCGGTTCGTCTTTCAGGTGCGGGGGCAGGGCACGGCGGAGCTGGCCGGTTTTCGGGCCGGGGACGCGCTGGAAATTATGGCCCCGCTGGGCAACGGCTTCTCGCTGGATCTCTCCGGCAAGGTGCTGCTGCTGGGCGGTGGCATCGGCACGCCGCCGCTCCTGGGCTGCGCCGCCCACTACGGGAAAAACGCCATCGCCGCCCTGGGTTTCCGCACCCGAGAGGCTGTCATTCTGGAGGAGGACTTCCAATCCGCCGGGGCCGAGACCTTGATCGCCACCGACGACGGCACCTACGGCCACCACGGGCTGGTCACCGAGCTGGCGGCGGAAAAGGACTTCTCCGCCGTGCTGGCCTGCGGCCCTGCACCCATGCTTCGGGCGGCGCAGGCTTTGGCCGCGACCCGCAGCGTTCCCTGTTTCCTCTCGCTGGAGGAGCGCATGGCCTGCGGCATCGGCGCATGCCTGGGGTGCGCGGTGGCGCTGGTGGGCGGCGACGGCCGGGAATATTACGGCCATGTCTGCAAGGACGGCCCGGTGTTCGACAGCCGGCAAGTACTTTTATAAGGAGAAAACGTCATGGCTGATTTATCTGTAAAGGTGGCTGGGGTGGACTTCCACAACCCGCTGATCGCCGCCTCCGGCACCTTCGGCTTTGGCCGGGAATACGCCGAATTCTACCCGCTGTCCGTTTTCGGCGGGATCAGCACCAAGGGCACCACGCTGCATCCCAGGCCGGGCAATCCGCCGCCCAGAGTCACCGAGACCCCTGCGGGGATGCTCAACGCCGTGGGGCTGCAAAATCCCGGGGTGGATGCGTTTATCCGTGAGGAGCTGCCCTGGCTGTCCGGGCAGGGCACCCGTATCGTGGCCAATATCGCGGGCAGCGCCGTGGAGGACTACTGCCAGACCGTGGAGAAGCTGAATCCCACCTGCGTGGACATGGTGGAGCTCAACATCTCCTGCCCCAACGTGAAGGAGGGTGGGGTGCAGTTCGGCACCAGCGCCCAGAGCGTGTATGCCATCACGAAAGCCGTGCGGGACGTGTGCAAAAAGCCCCTGATGGTGAAGCTGTCCCCCAACGTCACCGACATCTCCGAAATGTCCGTGGCCGCTGAGCACGGCGGCGCGGACGCGGTATCCATGATCAACACTCTCACCGGCATGCGGGTGGATATCCACACTCGGCGGCCCATCATCCACAACAACACCGGCGGCCTGTCGGGCCCGGCGGTGCTGCCCGTGGCGCTGCGCATGGTGTGGCAGGCGTATCAGAAGGTGAAGATTCCCATCGTGGGGCTGGGCGGCATTTCCACCTGGCAGGACGCGGTGGAGATGCTCCTCTGCGGCGCCACGGCCCTGCAGCTGGGCACGGTGCTGTTCACCGACCCCTACGCCCCGGTGAAGATCGCCCAGGGCCTCAGTGAATACATGGAAAAAAACGGCGTGGCCCATATCGCCGACCTGACGGGAGGTGTGCGCCCGTGGTGACCACGGCCTATCTGGTGCGGCACTGTCAGTCCACCGGCAACACGGAGGGCCGGTTTCAGGGCCGATTCGACGCGCCGGTGGGGGAGGAAGGCCGCAAACAGCTGGCGCTGCTGGCCCTGCGGTTTCGCAACGAGCCGCTGGATGCGCTCTATTCCAGCCCGCTGACCCGGGCCATGGAGACCGCCCGGGCGGTGAACGAATACCACCATCTGCCCATCCGGCAGCGGGAGGGCTTGCTGGAGATCAGCGCGGGAGACATCGAGAACATGCTGGTGACGGAGGTGGCACGGCGCTACCCAGAGCTCACCGACCACTGGAACCACGCCCCCGACCGCTGCGAATTCCCTCACGGCGAGACCATGGAGCAGGTCTATGCCCGGGTGAACCGGGAGCTGGACGAGATCATCGCGGAGAATCCCGGCCGCCGGGTGTTTATCGCCACCCACGGCGGCGTGATCCGCAACATCTACGCCCGGGTGGCTCACGGCAGCATCCTGGGCCTGCGGGACGGCACCGTCTTCGGCAACACCGGGGTCAACATCCTGCTGGCGGAGGACGGCAAACTCCGGTTTGCCCAGGTCAACGATCTGGCGCATCTGCCGGAGAGCCTGCGGCGCAAGCCCACCATTTTCAGTTTCGAGACGGAGGCAATATGATCATTTTAGCGGTTGATTTGGGCAAGGCCCGCACCGGCCTTGCCGTCTGCGACCCGGGCGAAGTGCTGGCCTCTCCGCTCACGGTGCTGCACGAAGCAGACCCGGAGCGGCTGGCGCAGCAGATCGCCCAGGCGGCCAAGGAGCGCGGGGCCGGGCAGCTTGTGGTGGGGCTGCCCCGCAACATGGACGGCACCGAAGGAGAGAGCGCCCAAAACGCCCGGCAGATGGCCGCCCGGCTGGAGACCCTCACCGGCCTACCCGTGGCGTTGATCGACGAGCGCCGCACCACGGTGACCGCCCACGGCTATCTGAACGAGACCAACGTCCGGGGCAAAAAGCGCAAGGCGGTGGTGGACGCGGTGGCCGCTACGGTGATCCTGGACGCCTTTCTGGAGACCCGCCGGATGCAGGGCAAATCGTCTTGACAAAAGGCCGCAAAAAGTGTACTCTTATGGTGGACGTTTGGGTGTGTATCCCAGCGGCCGCCATTCTTTTATGAAACAGTGAGGTGAGCAGCGTGAGCGTTCCGCGAAGTACCGACGGCGTAGGGCCCGAAGGACGACCATGTGGTCAAAAACAGGCGGAGCGCGGAACCTGCTCCGCCGCATAACGATACAGCGGCCTGCGCTTTCGCACCGGGCCGCCGGTTCCTTTGGGCTTTGTGCTGTCTCTCCAATGTGCACCACTTTACTTAAGAGGAGGGAAACCCATGGCCGAATCGATCGAAATGTTGTTGGAAGAAAAGAAATATTCGGAAGCCGCCGCCCGGGTCAAAGAGATGAATCCCGCGGACGCGGCGGTTTTGCTGGGCGAATTGGAAGCGACGAAGGTGCCCATCCTGTTCCGGCTGCTGCCCAAGGAGATGGCCAGCGAAGTCTTCGCCTACATGGAGTCCGAGGCCCAGGAGACGCTGATCCAGGCGTTCAGCGACCGGGAGCTGGGCGAAGTGATGGAGCAGCTGTACCTGGACGACGCGGTGGACATGATCGAGGAAATGCCCGCCAATGTGGTCAAGCGCATCCTGCGCCACGTGGATGCGGACACCCGGACGATGATCAATCAGGTGCTCAACTACCCGGAGGACAGCGCCGGCAGCATCATGACCATCGAATATGTGGACCTCAAGGCCGGCATGACGGTGGAGCAGGCTTTTGAGCGAATCCGGGCCACGGGTGTGGAGAAGGAGACCATCTACACCTGCTATGTCACCGATTCCCAGCGGAAGCTGGAGGGCATCGTCACGGTGAAGGACCTGCTGCTGGCCCCCAAGGACGAGATCATCCGCAACATCATGGAGACCAACATCAAATTTGTGTACACCTATACCGACCAGGAGGAAACAGCCTCCATGCTCAGCCACTACGACTTCCTGGCCATGCCCGTGGTGGACGCCGAGGAGCGGCTGGTGGGCATCGTCACGGTGGACGACGCCATCGACGTTCTGCAGGAGGAGGCCACGGAGGACATCGAAAAGATGGCGGCTATTTCGCCTTCGGATAAGCCCTACATGAAGACGGGCGTGTTTGCCACCTGGAAGAAGCGGGTGCCCTGGCTGTTGATCCTGATGGTGTCCGCCACCTTCACCAGCGCCATCATCGGCAGCTATGAGAGCGCCCTGGCGGCCAGCGTGGTGCTGACGAATTTCATTCCCATGCTCATGGATACCGGCGGCAATTCCGGCAGCCAGTCGTCCATCACCATCATCCGCAGCCTGTCTTTGGGCGAGATCCGCTTCGCCGATGTGCCCCGGATCCTCCTCAAAGAGTGCGCGGTGGCCCTGCTATGCGGCGGCACGCTGGCGGTGGGGGCTTTCATCAAGCTGATGCTCATTGACCGTGTGACCATCCCGGTGGCCCTGGTGGTCAGCGTGACCCTGGCGGTGGTGGTGCTGGTGGCAAACATCGTGGGCGCCACGCTGCCTATGCTGGCCAAGCGCCTGGGGTTTGACCCCACCGTCATGGCCAGCCCCTTCATCACGACCATCGTGGATGCCGTGGCCCTGATGCTCTACTTCAATATTGCGAAGCTGCTTTTGGGGATTTAAAGCCCACCAAAGGGAAAAGAGCAGCTGCGGGGATTTAAAGCTCATCTGGCAGCGGGGCAGATATTTTGTTGTTCGCCCCCCTACGGGGGCGAACAACGGATAGATGAGATGCAGTCGCCCTGATGCTCTACTTCAATATTGCGAAGTTACTTTTGGGTATTTGAAATCCAATTGACAACGAAGGAGTTTTTGTTATTCACCCCCTAAGGGGGGTGAATAACGGGACGAAGCTACTGCTGGGGATTGGAAATCTAACTGGCAACGAAGAAGATTTTTTGTTGTTCGCCCCCTGCGGGGGCGAACAACGGGAAGAAGCCGTTGCTGGGGATTTGAAATCCAATTGACAACGAAGAAGATTTTTTATTCACCCCCTAAGGGGGCAAATAACGGGAAGAAGCCGCTGCTGGGGATTTGAGGCCCGACTGGCAGCGAAGAAGATTTTTGCTATTCACCCCTTATGAGGGCAATCAACGGAAAAAGCTGAGCGTCAAACGCGCAGAAGCAAAATCACAAAGGAGGGGATTCCCATGACTTTATATGTGACCCGTCACGGGGAAACCGAGTGGAACGCAAAAGGGCTGGTCTGCGGCCTGACCGATCTGGAGCTGGACGAGACCGGCGTCGCCCAGGCCCACGCCGTGGCGCAGCAGGCGGCGGGCAAGGGGATCGAGCTGATCCTGGCGTCGCCCATGAAGCGCACCCAGACCACGGCGGGCATCATCGCCCAGCACCTGGGAGTGCCCATCGTGACGGAGGCTCGGCTGATCGAGCAGAACTACGGCGTCTACGAGGGCAAGAGCTTTAAAGACCCGGGATTCCTCGGCAACAAGCGGTGCTTTGCCTTTAGATATCCCGGCGGGGAATCCATGATGCAGGTGGCGGCCCGGGTGTATCCGCTGCTGGACGAGATCAAAGAGCGCTACGCCGGCAAGACCGTGCTGATCGTCAGCCACGGCGGCGTGTGCCGGGTGCTGCGCACCTACTTTGTGGACATGACCAACGACGAGTTCTTCCACTACGCGCTGGACAACTGCGGGCTGGAGGAGTATCACTTTTAGTCTATCACGAAGCGCAAGAAAAGAGGCCGCGGGTGATCCGTGACCTCTTTCTTTTATCGTACTTCCGCCCGACCGTAATGAGCGTCTCAATAACCTGCTACGTGTGAAGCAGGTGGGTGCCCTCCCAGGCGGTTCTCGCTCCCTTCGTCCAACGCCGGTCTGGCCGGCGCCGGGAGGTCTGCAGTCCGCGCCCGGAGGCGGGCTCCCTGAGTTATGAGTGTAGGGTTATTTGTGCACAGTCCGCGAATCGGGCAGAAAGTTTCCGAATGTTTCGGGATGCGGCCGAAAACCGCCGACGATTATTCTTCCTCGCCGTCCTCGAAATATTCCTCGTTGAACCGGGTCTCGAAGATCTCGGCTAGGGTGTTGAGCAGCTCGTCGTCGTCCACTTCCTGAAGCTGTTCCTCGCCGTCCTCCTCGATGACTTCAAAGATATAATACGTTTCGGCGTCGGTGAGATCGTTGGGGTCCTGCTGGGTAGGGACCAGGGCCATGAAATGCCCCAGGTCATTTTCCAGCTCGTCGATGATCTCAAATTCGTGCTCGTGCCCCTCGTCGTCGATGAGGGTGATCAGATCGGCTTCAAATTCGTTGTCCATGGGGTAAGATCCTTTCTGAATCGCAGCGCAGGGCGCGGAATACTGTCTATCCCCATTCTACTGTCTGGCGCGGAAAATGTCAAGGCTTTTTCATCGTCAAGTTTTGTCAGATGCTTTGGCTTTATTCTGCGCGTGATTGCGCGGCGCCCGCGCAAGGGGACGGACCTATTTTTCCCAGCCCGGTTTCGGCTATTCTGCCGGGAAAGGATACCCCGAAAAATCCGTGACCCGATCCGCTTCCGCCACGCTCACCGGCCGATTGTCCCCGTCGGTCAGGAAGAAGAAGAAGTATCCGTATTCCTGCTCCACCGGGAAATCCTTCAGTTCCTCTGCTGTAAAGATCCCGACGACCCGGGTGTAGGGGCTTTCTTCGATTTGGGCATGGGGGTCTGTTTCGTTGTTCAAGACATACATCCAGCTGTGGGCCAGGTACAGCGGGCAGCCCAGATCGTTCAGCCGCTGATACTCGGCGGCCATTTCCTTGTCGGTGAGGGACACGCCCTTCGCCTTGAAGATGTCGATGGCCACCTGGAAAGCCGCGTCCTGCCCGGCGTATTCCTCCATAGCGGCCCGCACCTCCGTGGCAAACCCGCACTGGCCCGGCTTGGGGAAGGCATAGCTTGCGGTGGCCCCGGCGTTGAAAGAATTGATCACCTTCCCCGGGCGGCTGCCAATCAAGTTGTCGTCTCCGGCGGAGGGGCCGGGATCGCTGCCTGCTGTGCCAGAACCGGCGGGCCGGGAAGTGTTCTCCGTCTGTACGGGAAGGAATCCACCGCTTTCGCCGTGGAGCAGCACCATTCCTGCCGCCGCTGCCACGGCCAGCACAAAGCACGCAGCCGCGGCGGCCCACAAAATCCTCAAAGGCTTCCTGCGCCGGGCCTGCCGGGCCTGCTCGATGTAGCGGTCGTCGATGTCGCCCAAAATCTCATAAAAGGTCGTGGTCGTCACAGTTCAAAACCCCTTTCCGTCAAATATGCCCGGAGCTTTTTCCGCAGGCGATTCAGTGCCACGGAGACGGCGTTCTCCTTCATACCGAATCGCCGGGCCAGCTCGGGAATGCTTTCGGTATACCAGTACCGGCAGATGAACAGCTCCCTTTTCTCCCGAGGGAGCGCGGCCAGGAACCCGTGGAGGGCTTTTGCCAGCTCCTGCCGATCCACGGCCTGTTCCACGTCCTCTTCGCCCGAGACGCACTCCGCCAGTTCCTCCAGCACGGCGGGCAATTCTCCGCCGCCCCGCTTTTGGGCGGCGCGCCCCTTGTAGCGGTTCAGGGAGAGATTCCGGGTGATCCTCCCCAGAAAAGCGGAGAGCACGCGGGGCCGCTGGGGCGGCATGGAGCCCCAGGCGTGGAGCCACGTATCGTTCACGCACTCCTCCGCGTCCTCATCACTGCCCAGAATGTTCCGCGCGATGGCGGCGCAGTAGAGGCCGTATTTCTCCGCGCTGGCGTCGATGGCCCTGGGGTCCCTGTCCCAGTATAGCTGCACGATCCTGCTGTCTTCCATGGGCTGTTTCACCTCCTGTGGGTCTTTATCTCTAATGACAACTTTTTGCGGCGCATCTTACAGCCTGCCTACAGATTATTTTACAGAATCTGCGCGGCTTCGTCCAGTGGGCTGGGCGAAAAAGCCGAAACCGCCCTTTTCCCTTGCAGGATCGGAAAAAATTTGGTATACTAATCCACGAATCTGAAAAAAGCGGCGGAAAGGCGGGGAATTCCATGAAGGCGTTGTGGCACCGATATCGGGAGCTGATCCTGTATGTCTTTTTCGGCGGGGTGACCACGCTGGTCAACTGGGGCGCATACGCCCTTTTTGCGGATGTGTTCCGGGTGCCCTATTTGTGGGCCACGGCCATTGCCCAGGTGCTGGCGATCCTCACCGCCTATATCACCAACCGCACCTGGGTGTTCCAGAGCAGGGCAAAGGGCCTCAAGGGCATCCTGCTGGAGATGGGGCGGTTTTTCTCCGCCCGGCTGGTGTCTTTCGTCCTGGATATGGGCTGCATGTACGTGGGGGTGGACCTGCTCCACTTTAACGACGACCTGATGAAGCTCCTGTCCAACGTGGTGATCGTCATCGTCAACTACGTTTTGAGTAAGGTTTTTGTTTTCAGGGGCCGGGAAAAAGCGGTCAAGGATTGACGAATCCGCCAAAATGGGGTATAATAAATCGTTTTCTATCAGCTGAAAGAGGTGGTCGCATGGCCCGCAGGACCGGCAAAAAGCGAGAATTTGAGGAGCTTTCCAGCTACTCCTCCTCAAAAGAATATCGAAAGCACCGCCGCCGGGGCCGGGTGCGCAAGGTGATCCTGGCCGTGGGGGTGGCGATCTTCCTGCTGCTGGGGATCGTGGGCGCGGTGCTGATCCACATCTCCACCACCTATGTTTCCAAGCTGTCCACCACTAGCATCACCAAGGACCCCGAGGCGCTGGGCATCAATACCATGGCCGGCACGCTGGTGCAGGACGACAGCATCAAGAATATCGCCCTGTTCGGGCTGGATTCCCGCACTGATGTCTTCGAGGGCCTCAGCGACGTGACCATGATCCTGACGGTGGACAACCGCCACGACAAGGTGAAGCTCACCTCCATCATGCGGGATTCGGAGGTGCACATCGAGGGCCAGAGCTACAGCGGCTATGTGGACTGGTACAGCAAGATCAACGCCTCCTATATGTTGGGCGGGCCGCAGCTGGCCATCCGCACCCTCAACCAGAACTTCGGGCTGGATATCACCGATTACGTCACCCTGAATTTCGCCAAGCTGGCCGCCCTGATCGATGCCTTCGGCGGGGTGGATTTGGAAGTGACCGGCGAGGAAGTGGTGCAGATCAACCAGAACCTGTTCGACCTGATGCGCGAGGTGGAGGAGCAGACCGAGCTGGATGAGGAAAACGGGGACAACTCGGTGCACGAGTACGCCGACATCGACTGGGGCGATTTCGTCTACCGGGACGATGGGGAGATCAGCTTTTACGACAACATCTATGCGGACGGCGTGTACCATCTCACCGGCGACCAGGCCGTGGCCTATGGGCGCATCCGGCGCATCGGCGACGATTTCGAGCGGGTGCAGCGCCAGCAGAAGGTGCTGCGCAAGATGATGGAAAAGATCGCGGATATCAGCGTGGTGGAGTATCCCAATATCCTCCGGCAGCTGATGCCCCTTTGCGAGACTTCGCTGGAGCTGGACGACGTGCTGGGTATGGCGCCCATTGTGACCGTGGGCTTCACGGTGGAGACCATCAGCGTGCCCGATTATCAATACGAGCTGGATCTCCACGATTCCGCCACCTACAATCTGGTCTATGACGTGGAGCAGGCGTCCCACCGGATCAACTGCTTCATTTATGAGGATATTTCCCCTTACTGGGACGAGTACGGATACGATACGGGCGTTTCGGCGGCTGAGTGATCCGGCCGACGGGAACAGCGAGGCGGGAAAGAGGTGAGGCAGCCTGGGCAGCAGACAGGAAAGCCGTCACGCGCGCGAAGTGCGCAGAAGACGGGAGGCCCGACGGGCCGACCGGGAACGGGCGCTTTTGGAAGAAGAATCCTACTGGGATACCGGGGAGCTGGAGCCCACTGACGCGCCGCCCCGGCGTCCGCTGCGGGATCGGTACACCTATGAGGAGCCCCGGCGCGGCAGCCGGTATGCAGAGCACCGCCGGGAGTACGAACCCCGGGCGCGGCAGGAGGACGCCCGCCGCAGGAAGAAGCGGGGAAGGGGCCGGCTTGCGGTCTGCCTGATCCTGCTGCTGGTGCTGGTGGCGGGCGGCGTGTACTACGTGTTTTTCTATATGCTGGGCGGGCTGACCCTGCGGAACATCACCCATGACCACAGCCTATTGGGGATCAATTCCGCGGTGCTCTCCGACAGCAGCATCAAAAATATCGCCCTGTTCGGGCTGGATTCCCGGGAGGATGACGGGGTGGGCCGCTCCGATGCGCTGATGGTGCTGACGGTGGACAACAAGCACGACAAGATCAAGCTGACTTCCATCCTCCGGGACAGCAATGTTTCCATCCGGCGCACAGATGAGGACGGAAGCATCTATTATATGGATGACAAGATCACCCACGCCTATGCCTACGGCGGGCCGGAAACCGCCATCAACACCCTCAACCGGAACTTCAATCTGGACATCGAGGACTATGTGACGGTGAATTTCGCCCAGATGGCCAAGATCGTGGACGCCCTGGGCGGGGTGGATATGGAGATCAGCCCCGAGGAGATCGTGGAGATCAACAAGAATCTGCGGGACCTCTGGTGGGAGATCGAACTGGAAAAGATGGAGGACGCCGAAAACGGCGTCTATGGGCAGATCGAGTACGCCAAGATCGCCGACAGCGACTACTTCCGGAACGCCTACGGCGAGGCGGAGGAAGAGGACCCCTCGGTCTTTACCGGCGGGGTGTACCGGCTGAACGGCAATCAGGCGGTGGCATACGCTCGCATCCGGCACATCGATGGGGACGATGCCCGGGCCGGTCGGCAGCAGAAGGTGCTCAAGGCCCTGCTGGACGGCCTCAAGAACAAGAGCAAGCTGGAGTACCCGGACCTGATCCACACCCTGATGCCCCTTTGCGAGACTTCTCTGGATTTTGGGGATATTATGGATATGTCGCCCATCGTGCTGACGGATTTCACCTTCGAGACCCTGTCCATCCCCAACGAGGAGGAAGCGGATTTCGGCTTCAACAGTCAGGGCAGCTGGGTGTATGTGTACGATCTGGAAGCGGCGGCCAACCGGCTGGGCCAGTTCATCTACGAGGAGGACGCCGTGGCCGTGACGCTGGGCAGCGACGTCACCGATGTGGTGGCCGGCGCGCTGGCGGGCAATTATGACGAGAATACCGACGAAGGCTACGATCCGAGTTACGACGAAAATACTGACCAGGGGTATGACGAAAGTTACGACCCGGGCTACGACGAAAACAGCGACCAGGGCTATGATGACGGGTATGACGCAGGTAACGACGAAAGCTATGGCCCAGAGGATATAGCTTACGACGAAGGGTATACCGAATAAAGGAAAGCGAGGAGAACGACCATGGAAGAACCGGTACTGGTGATTCTGGCAGCAGGCATGGGGAGCCGTTACGGCGGCCTCAAGCAGATCGACCCGGTGGGGGCGTATGGGGAGAAGATCATCGATTACTCCCTGTTTGACGCTTTGCGCGCGGGCTTCAAGCGGGCGGTGTTCATCATCAAGGAGGAGCTGGCGGAGGAATTCGAGGAATCCGTATTCAAGCGCGTGCGGCCCTATATGGAGATCGAAACGGTGTTCCAGCGGATGGACGACGTGCCCGCGGGCGTGGTGATCCCAGAAAACCGGGTGAAGCCCTGGGGCACGGGCCATGCGGCCCTCACCGCCGCACGGACGCTGGGGGACGCGCCCTTCTGCGTCATCAACGCCGACGATTTCTACGGCCGGGAGGCCTATCAGAAAATTTATACCTTCCTCAAGACCCTGCCCGCGCAGACGGAGAAGATCAGCTGCGCGATGGTGGGCTACCAGCTGCAAAACACCGTCACCGAGCATGGGTCGGTGTCCCGGGGCGTGTGCCAGATGCGGGCGGGCCAGCTCAAGAGCATCACCGAGCGCACCCGCATCGAGAAGCGGGAGGACGGCATCGCCTATACCGAGGACGGGGAAACCTGGGTGCCGTTGCCCGAAAACGCCACGGTTTCCATGAATTTCTGGGGATTCCCGCCCACTTTCACCCGGGCGCTGGAGCGGGACTTCGTCCGCTTCTTCCGGGAGGACGTGCCAAAGAATCCGGAAAAGGCAGAGCTGTACCTGCCCTTTGTGGTGGACGGCCTGCTGCAGGGGGACCAGGCCGAGGTGCTGGTGCTCACCTCCACCGACAAGTGGTATGGGGTCACCTATCAGGAGGATAAGCAATCGGTGAAGACCGCCCTGCAGGAGCTCACCGCCGCCGGGCGCTATCCCTCGCCTCTGTGGCCGGAGAAGAAGTAGTTCCCGTAGATCGGGAGCGGAGGTAGCCAATTTATCCCGCCAAGTTCCGCTTGGGCCGCCTGATTGGGTTTACTGCGCATTTCCACGCGCGACTTGGCCCCACGGCCAAGCCGAGATAGATTATCGTGCAAAGCACAGCGCGTGCCGCACGCTTTAGATTCTGGCTTGTTTCCACGCGCGACTTGGCCCCCACGGCCCCGTGGAATAAACAAGCCCTTTGGCTGAGATCCTCCAGAGATCCCGCCAAAGGGCAAGCAGTCGGGGCCCGGAAAGGCAAATCATTCACAGGTCCTTCTGAAAAGAGCGCTGCCTTTTCCGGGCCCTGAAGGTTTCGCTTTTTCTGGGCAAGCAAACGCCGCCCGGCTGCGTAGTCCTAGTGTGGCCCGCGGGCGGAAAATTATGCGGGGAATGAAAAAAATCTCAAATCGGGGACATACCCCCTTGCAAATTCGGGGCGGGTATGCTATACTGCATGGTGTAGTTTTTATTGGAGGAATCTGTATATGGGTGCTCTTGAGATCATTTTCGGAATTATTTTGCTGTTGTTCTCGCTGGCGATCATCGTGGTGGTGCTGCTGCAGGAAGGCAGCCAGAAGAATCTGGGGACCATCACCGGCGGCGCGGAGACTTTCCTCTCCAAGAACAAGGCCCGCAGCGTGGATGCTTTTCTGGCCCGCTGGACAAAGTTTATCGCTATCGCTTTCTTTGTGCTGGTGATCCTGGCCAATATCCTGATGTACTTTTTGACCTGATCGGCGACGCCGGCCGGGAAGAAGATCACGCAATGAACTGCCGGGCAGGTCATTCTCCTGCCCGGTTGATTTTTGCCTGCGGAGGGGATCGGATGATCATACAGGTGGAAACAGAGGAGGAAAAGGAGCGGCTGCTGTCCCGCTGCGAGCGGAACGCATTCGGCTGCAAGATCTATGCCCTGGCCCACGCCTATGGCTTTGACAAGGGTTTTTCCTGCTTCTGGGTGGATTCCGAAAGCCGGGCGGCCTACGCCCTCAGCGACGGGGTGATGGTGATCTCAGGCTCCGTAGGCGATCCCGCGGAGGCGGGAGAATTCCTGCGGGCGGTGGGCGCGGACCGGGTGTTCTGTCCCCTGCGCACGGCGGAGGCCCTGGGACTGCGACCCGACGGGACGGGGGATGTGCTGAGAAAAGCCCTGCCCGATGGAGAGCACTCGCCCCAGTCCTACCGGGAAGTGAATATCCGGGAGCTGTACGGGCTGCTGTCCGGCAGCGGCATGGCCGTCGGCGAATTTGAACCCTTCTATCTGGACCTTTCCCACCGGCTGCGCCACGATTCCGCGCTGGTCTTCACCCAGCGCCGGGACGATGCCCTGGCGGGATGCGCGGTGGTGTCCGCCATCAGCGGGGCGGGCGCGATCCTGTCGGCGGTGGCGGTGCAGGAGGAATACAGGCGGCAGGGACTGGGCAGCGCCCTGGTGTGCCGAGCGGAACAGGCTCTGCCCGGCAAGACGATGTACATATTCAGAGAGCGGGGCGCCCACGTCCAATTTTACCGCGGGCTGGGCTACGACTGGTGCGACACCTGGACGACCACGGCCCTGCGCGGATGATCACGGAGGAAAGTATGATCCCATTTTTTCAGATCGACGGGAGACTGCTGACGCTGGCGGCAGCGGCGGAGGCGTGGATCCACGATACTTTTGCACGGATCGAAGGGACGCAGCGGTACAATCAGCAGAAGATGCTTGCGGCGTTCCAGCAGGCGGGCGTCAGCGAGAGCCATTTTGCCGGCTCCACGGGCTACGGCTATGACGACCGGGGGAGAGAGGTGCTGGATCGGGTGTACGCCCTGGCGTTTGGCGCGGAGGACGCGCTGGCCCGGTGGAATTTCGTCAGCGGTACCCACACTCTCACGGTGGCGCTTTTCGGGATGCTTCGCCCGGGCGACCGGATGCTCTGCGTCACCGGCACGCCCTACGACACCATTCAAGGGGTGATCGGCCTGCCGGGCCGGGAGGAGCCGGGCAGTCTCAAAGAGTTCGGCATCGGCTACGAGCAGATCGATCTGCTGCCCGACGGCACGCCCGACCTGAAAGCCATCGAGGCCACGGTCAGCGATCGGTACCGCATGGTGTATATCCAGCGCTCCCGGGGCTATACCCTGCGGCCCTCTCTGTTTGTGGAGGAGATCGGCCGCATTGCGGAGATCGTCAAGCGCAAGGCGCCGGGGTGCATCGTCATGGTGGACAACTGCTACGGCGAATTCGTCCAGCGGGAGGAGCCCCTGGCCTACGGCGCGGACATCATCGCCGGCTCCATGATCAAAAATCCCGGGGGCGGCATCGCACCCACGGGAGGCTATATCGCCGGACGGAAGGAGCTGGTGGAGCTCTGCGCCTACCGGCTCACCACGCCGGGCACCGGCCGGGAATTGGGCTGCACCCTGGGCGTCAGCCGTGAGATGTTCCTGGGGGCATTCCACGCGCCCTTCGTCACCGGCGAGGCCCTCAAGACCGCCGCCTTTGCCGCCGCCCTGTTCAATGAGCTGGGGTATGCGGTCTCGCCCGGGCCGGAGGAAGCGCGGGCGGATATCATCCAGTCCATCCAGCTGAAAACCTCCGAGGCGCTGGTCGCTTTCTGCAAGGGGATCCAAAAGGGCGCGCCGGTGGATGCTTACGTTTCGCCGGAGCCCAGCCCCATGCCCGGCTACGACAGCCCGGTGATCATGGCGGCGGGCACCTTCACCCTGGGCTCGTCCATCGAACTGTCTGCGGATGCGCCCCTGCGAGAGCCCTTCGCCGTGTGGATGCAGGGCGGGCTCAATTACCCCAGCGGGCAGATCGGCGTGCTGCTGGCCGCCCAGGAGATGCTGGAGCGGGGGATTATCACCCTGTAATTATGCAAAATAAGGACCCGGCCTCGCGGCTGGGTCTGTTTTCGTTTTGTTATACGTTTTTTTCTTCCTCCGGGGCGTATTCCAGCAGGTCGCCGGGTTGGCAGTTCAGCGCCTTGCAGATCGCCTCCAGCGTGGAGAAACGGATGGCGCTGACCTTGCCGGTCTTGATTTTGGAGAGGTTTACATTGGCGATGCCAACCTGCTCCGCCAGCTCTTTTAAAGACATTTTCCGATCAGCCATGACCCGGTCCAGTCGAAGAATGATCGCCATAAATTCACCTCACAGGGTTTCGTCGCTCAGCCGCTGGAGCTCTTCACCATATTTAAAGATATGGGCCAGCAGAAACAACATCCCCGCCATCAGCAGCCAGCCCAAATCGTACTGAAGATTGATGGTGTAGCCGTTGACATTGTCCCCAAAAAAGCCGGAAAGAGCGTAGAGGTGCGCTGCCAGAAAAAGGCTGATTCCGCGCAGCAGGAAGAACACCGCGCTCTCAATAATTGTCATCCAGCCCAACCTATTCAGGGTGGCGGGAACAGAACAGTCAAAAGGCCTTCCCTCTTTCATAGGGAGCAGCAGGCGATGAATTTCACGGCCGACCCATGCCATGAAGAAAAGGGCAGCGAGGGCGGTGAGAAGCAGGACGCAGATGGAGGGTTTGAGGTTTTCCGGCGCACTCAGCGGTTCTTTCAGTGTCAGGGTAATGCTTCCAAACTCCAGATTCAACCATTTGCCCACCAAGCTTTCATAGCGAGAGGCAGGCAGACACAGTGCGGCGGCCATGAGCAGGGTTGAAGCGCACCCAAGACCGAAAAAGATGCCAGTGAGCACCCGTACCACCGTGTCCAGTACTCGGGAGATTTTCATCAGTTTTTCCATAAGGTTGTTCCTCCTAGGATTTGATGGCCTTATTGTAGCGGAAAAATTGATGTTTGTCAACTGTTTTTTAATGATTGTCGTAAATTTCTTAATCTATTTCATTCGCACCATCCCACAGGCACCGCTTGAGATCGGCTCGCCCGTCGGGGAGAAACTCCACGCCTTCTTCCAGCAGCAGCCGACGCTGATCTTCCTTTTCCAGCGAGCCGGGAAAGCTCATCCGGCCGTCGCCGTACACCACCCGGTGGCAGGGTAGATTTCCCGGCGCCCGTGCCATGGCCGCCCCCACGATGCGGGAGGCCCGGGGACTGCCCAGCAGCAGGGCCAGCTGCCCGTAGGTGGACACTTTTCCTTTGGGGATTTGGGCCACCAGCCCGTACACCCGTTGGGGGAAAGTCATACTGTTTGCGCGAAAAGCGCTGCGGTCAATGGAGAAGGCAGGGTCTCCATTTTCGTAAAACCCGTCCTGTCGCATGCCGATTTTTTCCATCACCCGGAATGAGGCTCGGTTTTCTTTCGCGCAGCCGCCGTAGATTTTATCGTACCCCATTTCTTCAAAGGCGTACCGCAGCAGCTCGGCGGCACATTGGGTGGCGTAGCCGCAGCCGCGAAACGCTTCGTCGATGATGTAAAAAAGCACGGTCTTTCCGGGCTCGGCCTCGCCGTCCAGCCCGCACCAGCCAATGATCCGCCGAGAATCCTTTCGCTCAAAAACAGAAAGGCACAGGTGTCGGATCGCACCGGGCCGGTTGAGTCTTCGGGCCTTCTCCATCCTTTGCAGAGCCGCCCGGGCGTCCTCAAGGGAGGTGCGCTCCGGGTATGCCCACATTCTGGCTACCTCTGGCAGATCGTTCTCCGTGGGGGGCCGCAGGAGCAAATCGGCTGTCATGAACTGCATGGCAAATCACCTCCGATGGCAGTGTAACCCACCCCGCCGCGAACAGCGCCGCCTCCGGCGGCCGCCCGCGTTCCGCGTGCGCGCGGCCCAAGGCCCCGCGGCTGTTCGCGGCAGGCCGGGCTCACGGCTTTCGCCCCAGATAGAGATCGATGGTGTCGTAGATGTTGATCCCGCCGCCCACCCCGTCAATGGCATCCCGCATGGCCGTCTCAAAGGCGTCCTTTTGCTGGGGCGGCAGCGCCCGGTGGTCCGAATAGGTGTTGAGGAGATGGATGTAGTCCTCCGTGCCCAGCCGCCGCACCCGCTTGTAAAGCCGACAGGTGACGTGCGCAAACCCCTGGGCCTCCAGCTCCCGAACCATGGGCAGACAGTCCTCCGGGCCGAATTCCTTCGGCTCCCTGCCCGAGGGCCGCAAGGCGTCGTACACCCGGCGGCTGGCCACGTTGCTGGGGTCGTCCATGCGGTTGGGGAAGGGGTGATTCCAAAACAGCGCGATGCAGCCGCCCGGCTTCAGCCCCCGCATGATCTTCGGGTAGGCCGCCTCCTTGGGCAGCCAGTGAAACGCCGTGGCGGAATAGACGAGGTCGCAGCTTTCCGCCTCCAGCGGGTAGGCCATAAAATCCTGATTGACCGCCGAAAAGCCGGGGTACGCGCGGAATTTCTCAGCAGCGTACGCGCTGAGGTTTTCGCCCAGTTCGATCCCGGTGATTTTGCACCCCGCCAGCAGGAAGGGCAGCGTGGCCTGCCCGGTGCCCACGCCGATCTCCAGCAGCCGGCTGTCCGCCGTCAGGCCCGCATAGGCCCGCACGTCGGCAAACAGCGCCTCCGGGTAGCCGGGCCGGTATCGGTCGTAGTTCACCGCATCTTCGTCAAAGCTCTTCCTCAGTTCCATCGAAAGCACCTCGCCTTTATAATCCAAAATACTTGGCCGCGTTCCCGAAACAGATGTCTTCCACCATGCCGCCCACCAGCGCAAAGTCCCCGGGAATCTCTCCCCGTTCCATCCGCCCGCCCAGCAGGTTGCACAGCACCCGCCGTTCTCGTTCCGGGCTTTTCCGCCATCGGCGGAAAACGGCTCTATAATCCAAAATACCTGGCCGCGTTTCCGAAGCAGATGTCTTTCACCATGCTGCCCACCAGCGCAAAGTCTCCGGGAATTTCTCCCCGTTCCATCCACCCGCCCAGCAGATTGCAGAGTACCCGCCGGAAATACTCGTGTCTGGCGTAGGAGAGGAAGCTCCGGGAGTCGGTGAGCATCCCGATAAACCCGCTGAGCAGCCCGGTGTTGGCCAGAGCTTTCAGCATCTTTTCCATGCCGTCTCTGTGGTCGGAGAACCACCATGGCGTGCCCAGCTGCATCTTCTGGGGGAAGCATCCCTCCTGGAAGCACCCCAGGACGGCGGCCAGCTTGTCGTCGTCGCCGCCGTTGAGGGAGTAGACAACGGTTTTGGGTAATTCATCGGTCCGATCCAGCGCGTCAAAGAGGGCGGCCACAGAGGCAGCGGAGATGCCGTCGCCCACCGAATCGAACCCGGCGTCGGCGCCGGCGATGGAGTACATCCGACTGTTTACGTTGCGCAGCACGCCGAAGTGCAGCTGCATGACAAAGCCCATCTTCCGGTAGATCTTGCCCAGTGAGCGCATCAGCTGGGACTGGTACGCATTCAGCGCGTCTGGCGAAAGGGCCTCGCCCGCCCGGGCCCTGCGGAAAGCGGCCTCGGCTTCTTCCCGGGTGCCCCGGGCGAAATCGGGGGCCTGCAAACTCTGGTCGGCGATCAGGCAGCCGTTTTCTTTGAAGAATTCTGCCCGCTCCAGCAGGGCGCTTTCCAGCGCCGCCAGGGTGTCGATGCTCCGCCCGGTGACAGCTTCCATGCGGTCGATCCACGGGAGGAAGGCGGCGGTCTCCGGGTGCAGGGCGTTTTCCGGGCGGAAAGCGGGCAGCACCCGCACGGGGAAACTCTCATCCTCCCGGAGGAGCTGATGGTACCGCAGATCGTCCGCAGGGTCGTCGGTGGTGCACAGGGCCTTCACGCCGCTGCGCAGGATGAGCCCCCGGGCGGAGAAGCCCGGCTGGGCCAGCACCCGGTTGCACTGTTCCCAAATCGCCGG
This sequence comes from uncultured Clostridia bacterium, assembly GCA_947631855.1. Taxonomy (GTDB): domain Bacteria; phylum Bacillota; class Clostridia; order Oscillospirales; family Acutalibacteraceae; genus Acutalibacter. The sequence goes on from CANRMX010000016.1 coordinate 38,378, forward strand.
CGCGGAGGCGGTATTGAGCAGCTGGGAGACCCCGAAATACCGCTTCAATTCCAGATGGGTCCAGGCATAGAGGGGATTGCCCACACTCTTTTCCACCGTCCCGGCCCAGTAGAGGAACTTCTCATAGGGGTCGCCATCGCCGGTGACAAATTTCTCCGGCACGCCGCAGGCCCGCATCAGCCGCCACTTGTAGTGGTCGCCGGAAAGCCACACGTCGGTGATGTGGGGGAAGGACTTGTCCTCGTAGATCTCCTTGGGGGATAGGTGGCAGTGGAAGTCGAAGATCGGCTGGGACTGGGCAAATTCGTGGTAGAGCCGCCGGGCCGCGTCCCCTTGCAGCAGATAGTCGTCGTGGATGTAGTCCGCCATGAAATTGGCCTCCTGTCATGCAGATGTTTTTTCCGATTTCATTCTACCATAGTCGCGGGAAAAAAACAAGCCCAAACCGGGGTTGTGCGGCGAGAAAAAAGGGAGTACACTATCTGTGAAGGAGGGGAGCGCCATGCCCTATGAAGAATTGCTCCGGGATTTCTGCGCCAAGAGCCGGGCGGTCTTTGGAGAGAACCTGGTGGGGGTTTATCTCCACGGCTCCGCAGCGATGGGCTGCTTTAACCCAAAGAAAAGCGATCTTGATCTGCTCCTGGTGGTGGAGCGCCCGCCCACGCGGGAGGAGAAGCTGGCGTTCTTGGGGGTGACGCTTCGCGCCAACGCCCAGGCTCCTGCCAAGGGACTGGAGCTGAGCGTAGTCCGCCGGGCGGTGTGCAGCCCCTTTGTGTATCCCACGCCCTACGAATTCCACTTTTCCAACGGCCACCGCGCCTGGGCGGAAAAGGACCCGCAGGACTATGTGGACAACATGCAGGGCACCGATAAAGACCTGGCGGCGCACTGTACCGTGATCAATCACTATGGCATCGCCCTGTACGGCCCGCCGGTGCAAGAGGTCTTTGGCCCGGTGCCGCCCGCCGCCTATCTGGACAGCCTGTGGTACGACGTGCAAAACGCCCAGCAGGATATTCTGGAAGACCCGGTGTACGTCACGCTGAACCTGTGCCGGGTGCTGGCCTTTCTGCAGGACGGCGCAGTGCTGTCGAAAAAATCCGGCGGGGAATGGGGGCTGCGGGAATTGCCCGGGGAATACGGGCCCCTGATCGTCTCGGCGCTGGAAAGCTACGGCGGCGAGGGCGAGATGGAATCGGACCCGGCGGAACGGGTGCGATTCGCCAGAGAGATGCTGGCGCGCATCCAGCGGGGCAAAATCGCCCTTTGCGGGCCGGACTCTTGAAAAACCCGCCGGCCTCTGGTATACTACAAGAAAAAAGAGGGAGTGTTGACCGTGCCCGGAGGATTGATTGGGACCCTGATCTGGCTGTTCTGCCTGTTGTTTGTGGGAGGCGTGTGCCTCGGCATGGGGATCAAATGGAGCAAGGGGCGGGAGCCCGCCGGGCCGTGGGCCAAGGGCAAAGCCCCCAAGCGCACCGATTTCACCGATGTGGACGCGTACAACCGCGCCATGGGCCGGCAGTTGAAGCTCTATTCCATCCCGTTTTTCCTGGCGGCGGTGTGCTTTTTCTGGCGTCCTCTGGTGGCGGGCATCCTGGCGGCGGTGACGTGCATCCCGGGGTTGATCTTGCTGCTAGTGCGCTTCGGGAAGATTTACCAGAAATACATCAAATAGAAAATCCCACGCCATCGATCAGTACCCAGTGAATTCCGCGATAGGAGCGCTTGTTTTCAGCGCCCACCAGTGCGCCCTCAGCGCGCGCTCCGCGAAGTGAGAACGGCGGCTCGCCGTGCCCGCCTGCGGCGGGGGATCGGCAGAGGGTTTCCCGGCGTCCTCTGGTGGCGGGCATCCTGGCGGCGGTGACGTGCATCCCGGGGTTGATCTTGCTGCTAGTGCGCTTCGGGAAGATTTATCAGAAATACATCAAATAAATGATCCCCCGCCATCGACCAGTACCCGGTGAATTCCGCGATAGGGGCGCTTGTTTCCAGCACGCGCTCCGCATTCTTGTATTGTCAAATTCAATGTTATGATAGGAGGATGAATCATGAATCAACAGGAAAACCCGAAAACCGGCGGGGAGGATCGTCCCGCGCTGTGTTGTCCCAAATGCGGCCGCCCGATGGAGCCGGGCTTTTTGCAGGCCCAGCAGATCATGGCCTTCAATAAAAAACGGTACAAATTCCGCATCTTCCATGGGGAGGACCCGGACAGCGTGATCCTCTCCCAGCGGGTGCTCTCCGGTGCGGATTTTCACGGGTACATCTGCAAGGACTGCGGGCTGGTGGTGTTCGATTACAAAACCCCCATCACGCACTGGTGACAGCCCCCGCGGAAAGCGGCGGAAAGCGGGAAAAGTCAAGAGGTAAATGCGAAAAAATTCAAAAAATTTTTTTAGAGGGTCGATAGGGCCGTTTCCACCGATGCCTCGAACACGGTTTCGGCGCTGAGATAGCCGAGGATCTTCCGGGGGTAGTTGTTCAGCCAGTCCTCGATCTGGGCCACCCGCTCGTCGGTGAGATCCTCGAAGCTCGTCCCTTTCGGAAGGAAACGCCGGATCAGTTTGTTCGCGTTCTCATTGCTCCCCCTCTCGTAGGCGCTATATGGGTGGCAGTAGTACAGCTTGGTCCGCTTGCCGCCCTGGAGGCAGCTGCGCTCGATTCCATCGGTGTCTGCAAACTCCGGGCCGTTGTCACAGGTGATCGTTCTGAAGATCAGCGGGAACAGTTCGCCGTACCGGCGCTCCAGGTCATCCAGCGCCCGGTTCACGCTGGCGGCGGTTTTGTCCTCCAGCTTTCGCACGACTTCTTTTCGGGCTTTCCGTTCCGTGAGGACCAGGAGGGCCTTTTTGCTGGGCCGGGCCGACACCACCGTGTCCATCTCCCAGTTGCCGAAGGTTTCCCGGCTGTCGACATCCTCCGGGCGCTTTTCGATGCTCTCCCCCTTGGAGGGCCGGGCAGCCTCTTTCACCTTATGGTATCCCCGCTTGCGGGTGGATTTTACCGGGAGGTCTTTGTTGGTGATCCGCAGGAACACCTCTTTGTCGATGTAGCTGTAGAGGGTGGTGGTGGATATGGTAGTCTCAAACTGGAGGCCCTGGGTGGCGATCTCTCCGAGGACGGCGGCGGGGCTGTACTTCTCATCCGCGATCTTCTTTTCGATGTGCGTGGCGAGGGCGTGGTCTTTGCCGATCTTCAGCTGCGGCCCCTTTGCCCGGAGGTTCTCCCGGTACCGCTCATGTGCGATGTCCGGGCTGTAGCGCATCTCGGTGGTGTAGTCCGAGTTGAGATGCTCGTACTGCCCCCGCTGCAGTTCCCGGTAAATGGTGGAGATGTGAACGCCGAGGGTTTCGGCTATCTCTTTTGGTTTCTGCCCGGCATTCGTGTATTACGCTTAGTAAGATCACCATATTCAGAGGTAAGCCCGATCATCTGTTTAATATCGGTAAGCCCACGCTCCCAGAGCTGTACCTGTTTATCCTTATCTTTCTCATCCAGATTAACCATCTGGAGAAACATTCTCAGAGAGGGCTTGCTATAACCCTCTACAGCCTCCCCCATAAGATCCTTTTAGAAAACCCTGTTAGCCGCCGCTCTACCGCCGCTAGGCTTACCAGAGCCCTCATCCTCTGCATTATTGCCCTTGCTGAGCTGGAGCCGCCCCTCAATAGCCTTGATCTGATCCTCTTTGTTAAGATCCAGAATGAGAGAGCCTACCAAATTCTGAGCCTCAGGTACCTCCATATCAGTAGGATCCTTAGGGAAATACTGATAGGTAGTTTTCAGAGAGCCCTTAGAGCCAGATCTCACAATCTTGATAGGCTACGATCTGCTTTCGGTTGAAGCCTCCCATCACCGCGTATCGGTTGCGGAAAACGTAGAAGTTCTGGCCGAAGATCGTAGGGTCGAGGAAACGGTATTGACTGAAGATGTCCACCGCCTCATTCTGGACCGGGGTGCCGGAGAGGATCATCTTGTACCGGGCTTTGTCGCCCAGCCGGTGCATGGCCTTGCTCTGTTCGCTGTCATGGGTCTTTATTCGCTGGCTCTCATCCGCGATGATCAGGTCCGCATCGTAATCCTCCAGCGCCTCGTATAAGCCGTCCCGCCAGGTGGATTCGTAGTTGATAACGGCCACCTTGAGGTGCGGGTAGGGAAACTTGATCAGGTCATCCAGTTCCTTGAGGCGCTTTTTCTTGTCGCCCAGCATCGTCTTGATGGTGTAGGGGAAGGCGGCATAGTCTTGAAACTCTTTCGGCCAAACCGCGCAGACCGAGGTGGGGGCCACGATCAGCACCCGCTTGATCTTGCCCATCTGGTAGGCTGCGCCGGTGATCGCTATGGCCGTCAGGGTCTTTCCGCAGCCCATCTCGAAGAGGAGGCCGAAGCCCTTATT
>CANRMX010000017.1 GCA_947631855.1 uncultured Clostridia bacterium
CCCGTCAAAAACTTCTCTCTTTCTTCTCTCCTCCTCCTGCTCCTACTGTCCAATATGTTTGACAAACCTACATTTTTCACTTTTTGTTTCCGAATGCCGCCGTTTTCGGGCCAAAAACAGGGATTGCTGCCGCAAATCACCTTCCCGCGCCGTCAAAAACTCCCGATATATAATGAAAGCACACAATTTATTGGGAGGGATCATTCATGTCCAGAAAAGGCGAAAACATTTTCAAAAGGCAGGACGGCCGTTGGGAGGCGCGGTACATCCGCGGCCGGGACGAGGGTGGAAAGGCCCTCTATGGCTACTGCTACGGGAAGACCTACCGGGAGGCAAAGGAAAAAGTCGCGGGCATACGCTCCGGACAGCCGCCCCAAAACGGCGGCGCTTTCCCCCAGGGGCAGCTGAAATTTTCCCAGCTCTGCGAGGACTGGCTCGTTCTGCGGCAGTCGGAGGTGAAGCAATCCACCTGCGTGAAGTACGAACAGATCGTCCGGGAGCACATCCTGCCGGGATTGGGGAATCGCCCTTTGCAGAAGCTCACGACGGAAACGGTGGAGGAATTCAAGCGCTCCCTGCTGGAGAAGAAAAAGCTGTCCCCCAACACCGTCAAGACCATCCTTATCGTCCTGCGGGCCATCCTCGGCTACGGCGCAAAACGGTTCCCGGGGAATCTGGACCGGGTGGAGATTCGCTACCCCAAAGTCAGCGGCAGCACGCCCCGGGTGCTCTCCGAGGAGGAGCAGACCCGGCTGGTGCGCTTCCTGCTGGGCGAGGCGGAGCTGTGCCGGTATGGGATCTTGCTCGCCCTGCTCACCGGGATGCGCCTGGGCGAGCTCTGCGCCCTCAAGTGGGAAAACGTCTCCCTGGCCGAGCGGACCATCCGGGTGGACGCCTCCCTGCAAAGGCTGCGGGATCTGGATGAAGACGCCACCGGCAAGACCCGGCTTTTGACCGGCACCCCCAAAAGCGAATCTTCCCAGCGGGTCATTCCCCTCTCGGCAGAGGCGCTGGCGCTCTGCGCCGCCATGCGGCTGCAGGACGGCTCCGCCTATGTGCTGACCGGCACCCAGGAGCCCATGGAGCCCCGGACCCTTCAGTATCGGCTGAAACGGTTCACGGTGGCCTGCGGGCTGGAGGGCGTCCACTTCCACACCCTGCGGCACACCTTTGCCACCCGCTGCGTGGAGGCGGGGTTCGAGATCAAGAGCCTCAGTGAGGTGATGGGCCATTCCAGCACCAAGATCACGCTGGACCGCTATGTCCACACCTCCATGGATCTCAAGCGCGCCAACATGGAGAAGGTCGCCATGCTGGCTTCGTAAAGGGGCTGTCCTTTACAGGATCGTCACGGCGAAGGTGTGGGTGGAGGTCTCTCCCGGCGGGAGCAGGGTCATGCCGTGCTTTTCGGCGAAGTCGTCCCCCTCCGTGGTGCGGGTGGCGCAGCCCGTCCAGGGCTCCAGGCAGACATAGGGGCCATCGTTCTGGGCCGACCAGATGCCGAACATGGGGAAGCCGGTGAAATCCATGGTCACGCCCCGGCCGGTCTTTTTGTTGCGCACCTGCACCCAATGGGAATCCAGCTGCTCAAACACCAGCGCGTCCTGATAAAACAGGCTGTGCTTGAGGGGGATCTCCCGCTGATTTTCCAGCGTGAAGACGCAGCCGGTGGGGTCGATAAGTCCCTGGCCCATGACGATGGCCGGGCACCGCTGGGTCTCGGGCTTCTCGAAGACGATGGTATAGTCCTCGAAGGCGGCGTCCTCCCCCACCGGGATGTTGAACCCCGGATGGCCGCCCACGGCAAAGGGCATGGTCTCCGTGCCGGTATTCTCCACGGTGAATGTGGTGGTGTAGCCGGATTCGGTGAGGGCATAGGTGACGGTGAAAGCGAAATCGAAGGGGTACATCTTTTTCGTCTCCGCATTGGAAGTGAGGGTCAGGCTGAGGCTGTCCGCGCCCACCTGGACGGAGGCGAATTCCATGTGGCGGGCGAAGCCGTGCTGGCCCATCTCGTACCACTGGCCGCCGATCAGGGTCTTCCCTGCCCGCAGGGCACCCACCATGGGGAACAGCACCGGGGCCTGTCCTTTCCAGTAATTGGGGTCGCCGATCCAGATCAGCTCCGCGCCGTTGGCGCCTTTCAGGGAGACCAGCTGTGCGCCCAGTGAATCCACCTGGGCGGTCAAACTGCCGTTGGAGATCGTATAGAGCATTGTCATCTTCCTTTCCTGTGGTCTGTACCGCCAGTATAGCACAGCGGACAAAAATTCTCAACTTTTTTCGATTTCGGTTGCCGTTTCTGCCGGGATTTGGTATAATCACAACAGAAGCTCCCCCATGGGCCGTCTGCGCGCACCGATCGAAAGGGCAGGCGCGGCCGGTGGGGAAAAATCCGAAAAAACTGGAGGAATTCGTATGAGCAAAGGATACTATACCCACGTCCGCATCACCGATTACGGCCCCTACGTCACCCAGGTGATCCTGCCTATGGGCAGCCCGGTGAAAGCCGAAAGCCTCACCCCCAGGACCTTCTCGGTGTTCGTGGAGCGGCTGGACGAATTGGGCGAGCCCCTGCTGCTGCCCAAAAGCTGGATGGCGCTGGACGACAAGGAGGAGAGCAAGGGGTATGTGCAGGTGGTAAAAGCGTACCCGTCCGATCGGGAGGGCAATCCCGATGCGGCGGGCTGCTGCGTGGCCCTGGACATGGCCTACGGCCCGCTGGCCCAGCTTTCCAGCTGCATCTCCGCGCCGGCAGGGCTCAACGTCTATGTGAAGATGCGCTACACCGTCACCCAGACGGCGGCGCTGGAAACCGAAAAGGACGCTGTCTCCGGCCTGGTCTACGACTACCCGCTGGGCACCTATACCCCCGATTCCGCCGGGTGGATCAACGCCGTTTCCTCCTATGCGCCCCAGCCTTTGGGCTATGGCTACTACGTGCCCCAGACGGCCGGTGCGGAGATGCACCCGCTGATCATCTGGCTCCACGGCGCGGGCGAAGGCGGGGTCGATCCCACCGTGGCCTACACCGGCAACAAGGTGGTGGCCCTGTCCTCCCCCAAGGTGCAGGCCCTCTTTGGCGGCGCCTATGTGCTGGCCCCGCAGACCCCCACCTTCTGGATGAACGACGGCAGCGGGCAATACGGCAACAGCGGCAAGAGCATGTATGTGGAAGCCCTGAAAGCCTGCATCGACGAATTCGTGGCGAAGAATCCCGCCATTGACGAAAACCGCATCTACATCGGCGGCGACAGCAACGGCGGCTTCATGACCATGCGCATGGTGCTGGACTATCCCGATTTCTTCGCGGCGGCGTTCCCGGTGTGCGAGGCCCTCTACGACGACACCATCTCCGATGGGGCGCTGCAGAAGATCGCCCACCTGCCCATCTGGTTCACCCACGCCAAGAACGATCCCGTGGTGAAGCCGGAAAGCACCGTGGTGCCCACCTATCAGCGGCTGGTGGCCGCGGGCAATCCCAACGTGCACTTCACCTTCTGGGACAACATCAAGGACATCCACGAGGGCTTCAAGGACGCGCAGGGCGAGCCCTTTGAGTACATCGGCCACTTCGCGTGGATCCCCCTGCTCAACGACGACTGCCGCCTGGATTACGACGGCAGCCCCGTCACCGTGGACGGAAAGGAAGTCAGCCTGCTGGAATGGCTGGCCATGCAGAAAAAGTGATTCCCGGCGTACCGGCCTGTCTTGCGGCGGGCCGGCGCGTTTTTATGATCTTCTCACAGAAAGGGCGGTCAGCATCATGGCAAAAACAGAAACCGGTCCGGCGGGCTTCCGGCTGGACGCGGCGGCGGGCTACTTCCGCCTGCACGGCGTGGACGTGATGGCCTTCGACGATTTTTATCCCGCCGGGCACCAGTCCGGGGTGAGCATCCTGATGCACGGGGACCGGGTGGCCACCAACGGCGATCTGCGCTTTGAGCCCACCCCCGGTCAGTGGCAGCCGGTGCCCAAACAGCTGGATCGCACGCTGGATGGGGCGGCCAACGCCATCGCCACCCGGCTGGGGTATCCCGATCTCGCTGGGCACCTCCGGGGGTTCAATCCCATGATCTACCCGGACTACGAATTTGAGTACACCGTCACGGTGACAGGGCAGGGCCCGTCGGTGGTGGTGACAGTCGATCTGGATAAGCCCATCCCGGCGGAATACGTGGGCAAGCTGCGGTTCAATCTGGAGCTGTTCCCCGGGCGGCTGTTCGGCCGGCCGTGGATCATGGACGGCAAACAGGGGCTTTTTCCCCGGCAGCCCAACGGCCCGGTGCGCGCCCGGGAATCGGTCTATCCCCTCACGGGGCATTTGCCGGAGACTGCGGGCGGCGCCGACCGCAAGCGGCTTTCCGGCGACGGGCAGGGGTATAATCCCATCATCGCCGACGACCTGGTGGCCGAGCCCTACGCCACGGGCCGCCGCTTCACCGCCTGCCCCGAGGACCCCTTCCACCGGCTGACGGTGGAGAGCTGCACCGGGCCTCTCGAACTCTATGACGGCCGGATGAATCACAACAACGGGTGGTTCGTGCTGAGCAGCCCCGTCCCAGCCGGCGCGGCAAGGGGCGCGATCCGGTGGATGATCACCCCCAACGCGGTGGCGGATTGGCGCTCTCCCCCGGTGGTGCAGATCTCCCAGGTGGGGTACCACCCCGACCAGCCCAAGGTGGCCGTGGTGGAGCTGGACCCGCGGGACAGCCGCCGGGAAACGGCGACGCTCTGGCAAATCACCCCCGAGGGCGAGGAGGTAGTGGAGACGCTTTCCCTCAAGGAGTGGGGCCGCTTCCTGCGGTACGACTATCTGCTGGTGGATTTCTCCCACCTGCGGGCGGAGGGGCTGTACCGCATCCGCTACGGCGAAAGCGCCACCCCGGTGTTCCCCGTGGCCAGGGACGTATACGACCGGGGCGTGTGGCAGCCGGTGCTGGAATACTTCCTGCCGGTGCAGATGTGCCACATGCGGGTGCAGGAAAAATACCGGGTGTGGCACGGGCTGTGCCACAACGACGACGCCCGGATGGCCCCGGTGAATTATAATCACATCGACGGGTATGTGCAGGGGCCCTCCACCCTGACCGATTACGCCAGCGGCGACCCGGTGCCCGGGCTGAACGTGGGCGGCTGGCACGACGCGGGGGATTTCGACCTGCGGATCGAATCTCAGGCGGGCGAGGCGTACATTCTGGCGCTGGCCTATGAAGCCTTCGGGGTGGACTACGACGCCACCACCGTGGATCAGGCGCGGAAGGTGGTGGAGATCCACCAGCCCGACGGCAAAAACGACCTGCTCCAGCAGATCGAGCACGGCGTGCTGTCCATCGTGGGCGGGTACCGGGCGCTGGGCCGGCTGTACCGGGGGATCATCGCAGGGAGTCTCAGGCAGTATGTGCTTTTGGGCGACAGCGCCGCCATGACCGACGGCCTTCCCAGTGCGGACGACCGCTGGGTCTTCACCGAGGACAACCCGCCAAGGGAACTGACCACCGCCGCCCAATTGGCCGCTGCGGCCCGGGCGGTGAAATCCTTAAACGGCGAACTGAGCGCCCAGGCGCTTTCCGTCGCCAAGGAATTGTATGCCCGCACCCGGGCCACGGAGGACACCCGGCTGCCCCGGCTCCACGCCGCGGTGGAGCTGTTCCTGTCCACCGGCGAGGAGGCGTATCGGGCGCAGATACTGGCGGAAAGCGAATACATCTGCGCAAATATCCGGCGGGCCGGGTGGATCGCCTGCCGGGCGGTGGAAGCGCTGGGAGATGCAGGCTTCACCGCCGCGCTGCGGGAAGCCTGCCGGGATCTGAAAAAGGAGCTGGATGCCCTCAGCGCCGAGACCCCTTATGGCATCCCCTACCGGCCCCATATCTGGGGCGCGGGCTGGGATATCCAGCGGCTGGGCTTTGAGTATTATTTCCTCTGCCGGGCCTTCCCCGATGTTTTCGACGGCCGCCTGCTGCTGAACGCCCTGGAATTCATCCTGGGGCGGCACCCCGGCGCAAACCGGGCCTCCTTTGCCTCGGGCGTGGGGGCGGAATCGGCCACGGTGGCCTATGGGCTCAACCGGGCGGACTGGTCCTACATCCCCGGCGGGGTGATCTCCGGCACGGCGCTGATCCGCCCGGATTTCCCGGAACTGCTGGAATTCCCCTATCTCTGGCAGCAGACCGAGTATGTGCTGGGCGGCGGCTCCTCCCACTATATGTTCCTGGTGCTGGCGGTGCGCAAACTGCTGGGCGAGGGCTGATATTGCCATATACGTTGACCGCGCCCCTCGGGAATCCCGAGGGGCGCGGCTGGTGTATGGAGGCTTAAAAATCACAGAGATTTTGGGGCGCGCCCTTGAGGAAAGCGGCCACGTTGGCGAATTCGATCTCCGCCCGGCGCTCCATGGCCTCGTGCGTCAGGAAGGCCACGTGGGGCGTGAGCAGGGTGTTCTTCGCGTGGAGCAGCGGGTAGTCCGCCGGGATGGGCGGCTCCATGTCGTACACGTCCACGGCCGCGCCGGCGAGCTGCCCGGCATTCAGCGCATCGGCCAGGGCGGCGTTGTCCACGATGGGGCCACGGGCGCAGTTGATGAAGATCGCCGTGGGCTTCATCCGGGCGAACTGCTCCCGGCCCAGCATCCCACGGGTGGAGGGGTTGTTGGGGGTGTGGAGGCTCACGATGTCGCTCTCCTGGAGCAGGGTGTCCATGGGCACATAGCGGATGCCTGCGGCCTCCACCTCCGGCCGGGGATGGCGGGCATAGGCGATCACCCTGGCATCGAACGCCTGAAACAGCCGGGCGGTCTTGAAGCCGATCTTCCCGCAGCCGATGATGCCCACGGTCTTGCCGGCGATCTCGCTGCCGGTGAGCCCCGCCGAGGTGCCGCCGCCGCGCACCGCCGCATCCCCTGCGGAGAAGCCGCGCAGCAGGCTGACGGCCATGCCCAGCACCTGCTCCGCCACGCAGGTATCGGAATACCCGGCGCAATTGGCCACCTGTACGCCCTTTTCCTTGCAGGCCGCAAGCCCCACGTGGTCGATGCCCGTGAAGGCCACCGCCAGGAATTTGAGCGCATCCGCCGCCCGGACGACCGCGTCGGGATAGGGATTGTTGGCGATCATCACCACGTCCTGCCCGGCGCTGCGGGCGATGAGCTCATCGGGGTCGGTGGTTTTGGTGTCATAATAGGTGAAGGTGTGCCCCAGGGTGGTGAGCTCTCCCGCCAGGGCTTCGATCCGCTCCCGGCTGATCCCCAGGGGCTCCAGCAAACTGATCTTCATCGGGTTCCCTCCTGCATCTTTTGATAGTGCCTGCGGATCACGGCTTCCACAGGCTTGGCGTACATCTCGTAATCGCCGTTTTGGGCGGCTTCCGCCTCGGGGTACAAATCCGCCCGCCAGGACCAGAAGCACATGCCCCGCACCCAGTCCCGCTTTTCGCAGGCGGTGAGCATCTCCTCAAGCCATGCGGTCTGGCAGTCCAGATCCACCGGGCCCCGCACCGTCCAGTCGTTGGGCACCTGGGGCGACCCCGCCACGGACATACAGCCGGTCTCGGCGAAGAAGAAGGGCTTTTGGTACCGCTCCACCACCTGCTGGATGCGGTCCAGCTGGCGTTCCCAATCGCCGGTGGGATAGTAGCCGTTGGAACAGATCCAATCCACGCAGTCCCACCAGCGCACGTTGTGCTCCTGATATTTGTCGGTATTGTATGTCACGGGGCCGGCATAGACCCGGCGGATATCCCCGATGAGCCTGCGCCACTCCTGCTCCCGGTGCTCGCTCATCACCATCTCGCACCCGGCGATGAACATCTCCACGCCCTCCGCCTGGGCGATTTTGGCATAGTGCAGCTGAAAATCCGTATAGGAGCGGAACCAGTTGCCCCACTTGGGCTCGCAGGGCACGTCCTCCTCGAAGAAGCTGATGTGCGCCCGCCAGGTGCCGTTCATACAGTTGACGGTGGGCTTCACCGCCACCCGCAGACCCAGGCTCTTGGCGTAGCGGATCATCTCGATCAATTCCTCGTCGGCCATGGCCACCTCGTCGGCAAAGGCGATGGCCTCCGACTGGGGCGTCTGCTGGCGGCCGCCGGGGACGAAGATCACAAAGTTCGCGGCGGTGCGTTCCCGCATCCGGCGCAGGCTCTCCTTGGCCGCCGGTGTGGCAAAGCGGCCCCGCCGGGCAAAGGGCGCAAAAGTCAGTCCGCAAATGGGCTGCATAGGGTCTCCTCCAATCTCTGAATGACGATGTCTCTATTATAGTGGATGCGTCCCGCAGTTGCAAGCGGCGGAGCAGAATCTTTTGCCTTGCTTTTCTCCGGCGTCTATGCTATATTGAATTGTGTGATTTTATTCTGAAAGGATGTTTCCCATGAAAAAAGCTGTGGATTTCCGCTTCGATACCGCCAGTGAGACCGGCCTGCTGCTGTCGGAAGAAGTGCAGAAGGCCCGGACCACGTTCCTGATCTTCCTGCGCTATTACGGCTGCACCAGCTGCCAGGTGGACCTGATGGACCTGTCCCGGGCGTATGAGCAGTTCCGCGAAAAAGACGCCCAGGTGCTGGTGGTGCTGCAGAGCAAGCCGGAGATTTTGAGGCAGGGCATCGACGCCCAGGGGATCTCCTTCCCCTTGATCAGCGACCCGGAACAGAAGCTCTATGGGCTGTATAACGTCCCCGCCGCCGAGGGCTATGAGGGGATGCGCGGCGGCATGACCGCTGAGGCCGGGGAGAAATTCGCCGCCAAGATGGCCCGGGCCAAAGAAGCCGGGCTCGCCCACGGCGAATATGAGGGCAACGAGTTCCAGCTGCCCGGGTACTTCATTATCGACAGTGAAATGAATCTGCTTAAGGAGCACCGGGCCCAGAACATGGCCGATATGCCCATGGGCGCGGAGTATCTGGAGCTGATCTGAGCTGCCCTGTCCGCTGAAACAAAACCGCAAAAAGCCCGCCCGCACACCGAAGGATCGGTGCAAGCAGGCGGGTTTTTCTTTGTGTTTTCGCTATTCCGCTTGGATGCCCGCGAAGAACACGGCGGGATCGCCCGCGGCAAAGGCGTGCATGGCCTCCACGGCCACCGGCGCGGTCTCATAGAGCGCCCAGTCCCCCACGGCTGCCCGCTGCTTTGCGGCCCAGCCCTCCGGCACCGGGACGCCGGCTTTCACCCGGAGATAATACCCGTGGCGGGCGCTGGCCTTGCCGGGCACGGCGGGGGCACAGGCCACCCCGGTCATGTAGCGGCGGCCGGCGGCCACGCCCCGGATATCCCGCAGCACGTTGGTGGCGGTGGGCAATTTGCCCGCGCCCTGGCCCATATAGCGCATCACGCCGCTGTTTTCGCCCTCATACCAGATGCAGTTGAGGTTGGCCCGGATCATGGCCTCCAGGGTGTTCTCCCCCACCAGGGTGGGCTCCACATAGGCGCTCACCGTGCCGTCGGGGGCGCGCTCCGCCCGGACGCAGAGCTTGAGGGCCCGGCCGCTTTTCCCGGCGTAGTCGATATCCACCGGCAGCACCCCGGCGATGCCCCGGGTGGGGATGTCCTCCGGCTTGAAGTACACGTCGAATCCCACCGCGCTGGTGAGGATCAATTTCTGCTGGGCGTCCAGCCCGTCCACGTCGCTGGAAGGATCCCGCTCCGCATAGCCCAATGCCTGGGCCTCGGCCAGGGCGTCGTCGTAGTTCATCCCACGGCTCCCCATGGCGTCCAGAATGAAATTGGTGGTGCCGTTCAAGATGCCGCCCAGGGCGACGATCTGATCCACCCGGCGGGCCATGGACAGATTCTCCAGATAGGGGATGCTGCCCCCACAGGCCGCGCTGTACAGGAACGCCAGCCCCTTCTGCCGGGCCAGCGCCGTCAGCTCCGGGCCATAGGCGCTGACCAGCAGCTTGTTGGAGCTGACCAGATGCTTGCCCGCCTCCAGCGCCTTGCGGGCGTATTCATAGGTGGGGTGCAGGCCGCCCAGCACCTCCACCACCAGCTCGATCTCCGGGTCGTTCACGATCTCATCGATATCCTGGGTGATGTAGTCCGCAGTGAAGCGGGCCTCCAGCACCTTTTTGATCTCCACATCCTGAAGCCCACGGGCGATCTCATACACGCCGCCGCCCACGACCCCAAGGCCAAGCAATCCGATCTTCATACCTCTCTACCCCCGTTTTCATGTGCCGCTTCGGCGAATTATCAGATCGCCTGGAATGCCTTATCCAGCGCCTCGATCAGGTCGTCGATGTTCTCGATGCCGATGGACAGCCGGATGGTGGTGGGCTTGATGCCCTGCTCCAGCAGCTCCTCGGGCTCCAGCTGGGAATGGGTGGTGGAGGCCGGGTGGATCACCAGGGACTTCACGTCCGCCACATTGGCCAGCAGGGAGAAGATCTCCAGATGGTCGATGAAGTTTTTCGCATCCGCCTCCGTGCCCTTGATCTCAAAAGTGAAGATGGAGCCGCCCTCTTTGGGGAAATACTTTTTGTAGAGCGGATGGCTGGGCTCGCTGGGCAGGCTGGGATGGTGCACCGCCTCCACCTGGGGATGGCGATCGAGATAGTCCACGATCTTCAAGGCATTCTCCACATGGCGCTCCACCCGCAGGGACAGGGTCTCCAGCCCTTGCAGGAACAGGAACGCGTGGAAGGGCGACAGGGTGGCGCCGGTATCCCGCAGCAGGATGGCCCGCACATAGGTGACAAAAGCCGCCGGGCCTGCAGCTTCCGTGAAGCTGACGCCGTGGTAGGAGGGATTGGGTTCGGAGATCCACGGGTATTTGCCGGAGGCTTTCCAATCAAAGGTTCCGCCGTCCACGATCACGCCGCCGATGGCCGTGCCGTGGCCGCCGATAAACTTGGTGGCGCTGTGGACGATGATGTCCGCGCCGTACTCCACCGGCCGCAGCAGGTAGGGCGTGGCGAAGGTGTTGTCGATCACCAGCGGGATGCCGTGGGCATGGGCGATTTTGGCCACCGCCTCGATGTCGATGACATTGGAATTGGGGTTGCCCAGGCTCTCGATAAAGACGGCCTTGGTGTTCTCCTGAATGGCGGCCTCGAAAGCGCCCGGCTCGTCGGGATCCACAAAGGTGGCGGTGATGCCGTAGGCGGGCAGGGTGTGGGCCAGCAGGTTGTAGGTGCCGCCGTAGATGGTCTTGGAGGCCACGATGTGCTCCCCCGCCACCGCCAGCGCCTGCAGCGTATAGCTGACCGCCGCGGCACCTGAGGCCACGGACAGCGCCGCAGAGCCGCCCTCCAGCGCCGCGATGCGCTGCTCGAACACATCCAGCGTGGGATTGGTGAGCCGGCTGTAGATGTTGCCCGGGTCTTTCAGGGCGAAGCGGTCGGAGGCGTGCTGGGAGTTGTGGAACACATAGGAAGAAGTGGCGTAAATGGGCACCGCCCGGGCGTCGGTGGCAGGATCGGCCTGCTCCTGCCCCACGTGCAGCTGTTTGGTTTCAAATCTCCATTGGTCGTTTGCCATGGTTGAGTCTCCTTACAGATTACAGATTCTTGCAGAGCGCCGGCGCGGGCAAAACACAAAAAAGGTATAACAGCCGCGCCGTTTGCGGCCATTATACCAGAAAAAGGGCTTGCCGTCTAATCCCGGTTCCCTATACCTTCCTATAAGGAAAAGCTATAGGTGTTCCAGGTCATAGGGCGTGACCTGATAGACGAAGTAGTTGAGCCAATTGGAAAACAGCAGGTTCCCGTGGCTGCGCCAGCGCATCCGAGGCCGGCCTTGGGGATCGTCCCCCTCAAAGTAGTTTTCCGGCAGGGCGGGCTCCCGGTGCAGCCCCAGATCTCTCTGGTACTCCTGCCCCAGGGTCTCCGCGTCGTATTCCGGGTGGCCCAAAACGAACACCTGGCTGCCGTCCCGGCTGCTGATGAGATAGGGCCCCGCCGCCTCCGACCGGGCCAGCACCCGCAGGGAATCCTGGGCTTCCAGCGCCGGAGTGCAGACTCCCGTATACCGGGAGTGGGGCGCGTAGAATTCGTCGTCGAAGCCCCGCACCAGCGTGTGGGATGGGGCCTCCAGCCGGTGCAGGTACACCCCGGACAGCTTCTTTTCCAGCGGGTACTTCCCCACCCCGTAGTGGTAGTACAGTCCCGCCTGGGCCGCCCAGCAGATGTGCAGAGAGGAGGTGACGTGGGTGCGGCTCCAGTCCATGATTGCGCACAGCTCGCGCCAGTAATCCACCTGTTCAAATTCCAGCTGCTCCACCGGGGCGCCGGTGATGATGAGACCGTCGAAGCGCTCCTGCTCCACCTCGTCGAAGCGGCGGTAATAGGCGTCCAGATAGGAGGCCGCCGTATATTTGTAGCGATGGGTGGCCATCTGGATGAAGGTGATCTCCAGCTGCAACGGGGAATTGGACAGCATGCGCAGCAGCTGCAGCTCGGTGGTCTCCTTGTTGGGCATCAGGTTCACGATGCCGATCTTCAATTCCCGGATGTCCTGATGGATGGCCCGCTCCCGGGTCATCACGAAAATATTCTCCTGCTCCAGCCGATCCACCACCGGCATGGTATCTTTAAGCCTGATGGGCATCTCTGTCCTCCCCTTTCTTCTCCTGCCCCGCAAGATACTGCTTCATTTCCTCGATGTACAGCTCTCCGGTACGGGTCATGCTGAAATTCCGCTTGGTGATGTACCCGATCTCCATCTTGCTGTTGGGGTTGTCCGCATCCGCCTCATAGGGGATGGCGATATAATCCGTGCCGTTGAGCTCCTCGCAGATGATCCCGGAGCACAGGGTGTAGCCGTTGAGGCCCACCATCAGGTTGAGCATGGTGGCCCGGTCGTTGGTCTTGATGGTGCGGGGATAGGCGTTGGTGCTCAAAATCTCCTCGGCGAAGTAGAACGAGCCCTCGCTGCCCTGCTCAAAGGACAGGCAGGGGTAATCCGCCAGCTGCTCGAAGCGGATGGACTTGCACCCCGCCAGCGGGTGGCCCCGCCAGATATAGACATAGGCGTCGCAGTCGATGAGCTTGTGGAATTCCAGATCGTGGGCCTTCAGCAGGTTGGTGATGGCCTTGCGGTTGAAATTGCTGAGATAGATGATGCCGATCTCGCTTTTCAGGGTGTCCACGTCCTCGATCACCTCCCGGGTCTTGGTCTCCCGGATGGCGAATTCATATTCCGCAGTGTTGAAGTGCTTCACCATCTCCACGAAGCTCTTCACCGCAAAGGAGTAGTGCTGGGTGGAGACGCCGAATTTCTTCTTCCGCTTTTCCCCTTTGCCGTATTGGTCCAGCAGCATCTCGTACTGGGCATACACCTGCCGGGCGTAGGTGATGAATTCCTCCCCATCCCCCGTGGGCGACATGCCCCGGCCCGTGCGGTGGAAGATGGGAAAGCCCAGCTCCTTTTCCAGCTCCCGCACCGCGCCGGTGAGGGACGGCTGGGAAACATACAGCACCTCGGCCGCCTTGCTCAGCGACCCGGTCTCGGATATGACGATCACATAGTGCAGCTGCTGCAGGGTCATGGCACGTCCTCCTTGCATGGGCTTCTCCAAAAAAATCCGCCTGGCCCAGGCGGAAAGCGGTCTTGCGCGCCGCTTATTATAGCACGCCCCGGCACGGTTGTCAATTTGAACGCCCCGAAAAAGCGAAAAGCACCCGCACAAGGCGGATGCTCCCGGATAATCAACAAAAGCTGTGTTATTGGAGATACCCCTCCCGGGCTTTGACGTTGAACCGGCCCTCCAGCAGGTGGAGCTGCGCATCGGTGATGGTGTTCACCCGGGGCAGGTGGGCGATCTTCATGTAGATCTCGGCGGCCTTTTCGGCGGTCTCGATGAGCCCGAAGGTCTCGTCCAGATCCTTCCCCGCGCCGTAGATGCCGTGCTGGCTCCAGACCACCAGCCGGGCGGTGGCCATTTTCCCGGCGGTGGCCTCGCCGATCTCGTTGGTGCCGCAAAGCATCCAGGGCAGCACGTTCACCCCGTCGGGGAATACCACGATGCACTCGGTGCACATCTGCCACAGGGTGCGGGTGAAGGCCTTTTCGTCCAGGTCGTGGACGTAGGTCATGGCCAGGAGATTGCCGGGATGGCAGTGCATCACCACCCGGTTGGCGGGATCGACTTTCAGCCGGGCCACGTGGCTCATCATGTGGGCGGGGAATTCGGAGGTGAACTGCCCGCCGTCGGAATATCCCCACAGCAGCTGGGCGGTCTGTCCGCCGTCGGTGAGCCGCACGATCCCCAGATTCGCCTCGGGGTCGTGCTCCACGTTTTTGAAATACTTGCCCGTGCCGGTGACGAGGAAATATTTCCCGGTGAGCTCCGGCGCGGAGAAGCCCGTGGGGATCGCCCGCAGGACGGGCCGGCCAGTGAGATACTCCGCGGCGTCCTGCTCCTCCAGCAGCAGGCTGATGTTGCCGCCGTTGCGCTCGTCCCAGCCGTGGGCATACATATTGCTGGCGGTGCGCACCATCTCGATCAAAAAGGGCGCTTCCAAAATGTTTTTCATGGTGTGATTTCCTTTCTTTGCACGGTTTGTGTGGGTCGCTTGGTTATTTGCACATCGCGCATAAATCCTTGGGGAACCCCCTGCGAGGGGTCCTGCGTCCCAGTGGGACGCGTCCAGGACCGACCGAAGCGGAGCGGAGACCCACCACCAAACAGTCCACTGGACTGTTTTTCGCCCCTCCTGCGCTTTTTGCGAATTCTATGGGGGCGCTGCCCCCATACCCCCGCCGCCTTTTGAAAAAGGCGGGCGAAAACTTTACGTTATTTTGCTATCGCAAAATGGTTTTTGGCAGCGGGATAAAAATCTAAGAGAATACTTTACCGAGTGACGACCTCCACCGGGACGTTGAAGATCTTCGCGACTTTCAGAATGGTGTCGATATGCCGCCCAGAAGCTGCCGCCCGCTCCATATTCCCCGCCCGTAGGGCGGGGAATAAAAATCTAAGAGAACGCTTTACCGGGTGATAACCT
The DNA here is from genome assembly GCA_947631855.1 of uncultured Clostridia bacterium. GTDB lineage: Bacteria > Bacillota > Clostridia > Oscillospirales > Acutalibacteraceae > Acutalibacter. Next base: position 14,938 of record CANRMX010000017.1, read on the forward strand.
CCACCGGGACGTTGAAGATTTTTGCCACTTTTAGGATGGTGTCGATATGTTTCCCAGAAGCCGCCGCCATGTGGTGCGTCGGCCCGGCCTCGCTCCAGCGGTTGCAGAATTCCCGGGCGCCGCAGGCAAACCGGGTGCGCATATTGGTGTCGCCGAAGGTGAAGATGGGCCCATCCTCGTTGACGCCCTCCGCCGCCACGAACTTGAAATGCCCGTCCCGGTCCTGGGTGATGGCCAGATACGTCACCGGGCCCAAGTGAGGATAGAACTGGGTCAGGTACCCGCCGCCGGTCTTGCCGTGGAACACCGGGACGATCTTCATGGTGGGCTTTTTGGCGGAAATATCCGCATCGCCGGAACCGGAATGCCCAATGATGCAGATGTCTTCCTTGAAATCGATGGAATACATTTCGGAGAGCTGGCCCATGCCCGCAATGGTCTTGAGGATGCTCATGGCCATGGCCACCTTGATATCGCCCTCCACGGCGCAGGCCACGCCCTGCTTGATGAGCATGGAGAACGCGGGGATCAGCATGGAATCCAGCACCCCGGCCTTGCCCTGGGCAAAGCCGTCGTAGTGGGAGGCGATCAGGGCGATCTGCTCGTCCCGCACCCACTGCTCGAAGGCCACCACATACCGGGCCATTTCCCAGACTTTCTCCACCGTGCCGCCGCCCTCGATCTCGAAGGTGTCCAAAATCTCCTGGGCCTTGGCGCGGATGGCGGCCTCGTCGGTGACGTCGTCGGCGATGGCCCACAGCTTCTCCCAGTCGAACTGCTTGGTGTAGAGCCCCATCCGGTGGTAGAGATTGGTCTCGTCGATGTAGAGGTCCATCATGCCGGGATAGGGCCGGCCGATCTGCGCCAGATTGGTATCCCGGAAGCGCCTGCGCACCTGGGCGGCGCGGCACCAGTCCTCCAGCTCCGCCTGCACCTGCGGGTCGCCGCCCTCCACCACGCCGGTGATCACCGCGTGTCGCTTGCCGGCCCGCTCCAGATCGGCCACCATCTCGCCCACCGCGCCGCAGGCATAGAGCTCGCCCAGCCAGGTGGCGGTGTCGGTGTGCGCATAATCGGGCGCAAGTTTCTTTTGCACGTTCACCAGCACCACCGGCACGTCCAGGTCCCGCACGGCCGGCAGCATATTGTAGCTGGTGGCGTAGGTCAGCAGCTGGAGGATCACCAGATCCACATCTGCCGCCCGGAACTTGTCCCCGGCTGCCATGGCCAGCTCCTTGGTGGTGACGATCCCGCCGTCGATGAGCGCCACGGAATCGGGCAGGGTCTTTTTGAACGCGGCGTACTGGGCCTCGAATTCCGGCACCAGGGACGGGAATTGGGGCAGATAGGCCCCCAGGGCGATGGCGAACACGCCGACCCTGGCTTTTGTTTCAACTAACACTACGCATCCTCCTTTGCGGTTTTCATTTGAATTTGAATTTTCAGATTGCCCAGGGCCGTGGCCTCGATGGGCAGGGCGATCACCTGCTTGCCGGTGATCCGCCGGGTCTCCTCGTTGACGAACTGATTCTTCGCGCCGCCGCCCACGATGTACAGCCGGTCATAGGCGGCGCCGGTGTTCCGCTCCAGCTCCTCCAGCGCCGTCTTGTAGCTGGCGGCCAGGCTGCGGTACGCGCAGCGGAAATAATCCCCCACCGTTTCGGGCGTTTTTTCCAGCGCGGCGTCAAAGGCGGTCCGCATGCTCTTGGGGGCCAGGAACGCCGGGTCGTTGGCATCCACCAGCCCGTCATAATGACTGGCAGCTACGGCGGAATCCAATTCCCCAAAGGAGAGCGCCGGGGCCAGCTCGTCCTTCAGGCGGTTCACCAGCCACATCCCCATGATGTTCTTCTGGTAGCGGTTGTACCCCACGCCGCCCTCGTTGGAATAATTGGCCTGCTCGCTGGCTTCGTCCGTCAGGGGCTTTGCGGTTTTGACCCCCAGCAGCGACCAGGTGCCCGAGGAGATGTAGGGGGCGTTGTTTTCCATGGGGATGCCCTCCACCGCCGAGGCGGTATCGTGGGTGGCGCACAGCACGGCCTTGACGCCCTTGTAGCGCCCGATCACCGTGCCGGGCTGCTGCAGGGACTTGAAGAAGCGCTTCGGGAAGCCCAGGGCATGGAGGATTTCTTCGTCATACTGGCCGCTTTCCGCACTGACCATGCCCCCGGTGGTGGCGTTGGTGTATTCGTGGCTCTTCACGCCGGTGAGCTTATACAGCAGGTATTCCGGGATCAGGAGGAAGCCGCAGGCCCTGTCCAGCCGCCCGGCCAGCTTGTCCGCATAGAGCTGGTAGATGGTGTTGAAGGGCTGGAACTGGATACCCGTTTTGCGGTACAGCCGGGAGAAGGGAATCTTCTCATGCACCTGGGGGATGGCCGCCTCCGTGCGGGAATCCCGGTAGGCGTAGCAGGGCCAGATCTCCTGACTGCCGTCCAGCAGCACATAGTCCACCGCCCAGGTATCGATGGAAAAGCTCTCCAATTCGCAGCTTTCCAGGGCAAGGTCGATGCCCTGCCGCACGTGGGCCAAAAGCCCCTCCATGTCCCAGGTCAGGTGGCCGTCCCGCTCCGTGACGCCATTGGGGAAACGGTAGACCTCCCGGGTATGCAGCGCGCCGTCCTCTTCCCAGCCCACAATGTGCCGGCCCGAGGACGCGCCGATGTCGATGGCAAGGTAATACTTCATAGCACGCCCCTTTCCGTTTTGTCTGTGTCCATCATACCCGCTTTCCGCCCCGCGGTCAAGATGTCCGGCAAAAAAATGAGGCCCCCAGCAAAGCCGGAGGCCACTTGCTCACGCTTATACCAGATTGGTGTACCCCATCAGGTATTCGTCCACTTCCCGGGCCGCGCCACGGCCCTCGGCGATCCCCCACACCACCAGGGACTGTCCCCGGCGCATATCGCCTGCGGCAAACACTTTTTCCACCCCGGTGGCGTAGCGGCCGTCGGAGGTGGCCACGTTGGAGCGGCCGTCCCGCGCCACGCCGAAGGCTTCCGGCACATAGTCCTCCGGGCCCAGGAAGCCCGCCGCAATCAACAGCAGCCCGCAGGGCAGCTCCTCCTCGGAGCCGGGAATCTCCCGCCGGACCGTCCTGCCCTCCGATTGGACGGATTCCAATCGGACGGTGGTGACGGAAATCAGCCTGCCCTCATCGTCGGCGGCGCAGGCTTTCACCGTGGTGCAGTACCGCCGCGGGTCCGCGCCGAACAGGGCGATGGCCTCCTCCTGGCCGTAATCGGTCTTGGCGATTTTCGGCCACTGGGGCCAGGGATTGTCTTCCCCACGGACGTTTGGGGCCTTGGGCAGCATCTCCAGCTGCACCACCGACCGGCACCCCTGCCGGATGGCCGTGCCCACGCAGTCGTTGCCGGTGTCGCCGCCGCCCACGATCACCACGTCCTTGCCCGCCGCGGAGAGCGGGCTCGCCTCGCCGGACGTGAGCGCACGGGTGGCGGCGGAAAGGTAGTCCACCGCAAAGCAGATGCCCTGGGCCTCCCGGCCTGGTATTTGTAAATCCCGGGGCTTTTTCGCGCCGCAGCAGAGGATCACCGCGTCGTACCGGACCAGCAGCTCCTCGGCAGAGACGTCCCGGCCCACGTCGCAGCCGGTGCGGAATTCCACGCCCTCGGCCTGCATCAAAGCGATGCGCCGGCGGACGACCGCCTTTTCCAGCTTCATGTTGGGGATGCCGTACATCAGCAGCCCGCCGGGTTCCTCGTCCCGCTCGAACACCGTCACCAGGTGCCCACGGCGGTTGAGCTGATCGGCGGCAGCCAGCCCTGCCGGGCCGCTGCCCACCACCGCCACCCGCTTGCCGGTGTGCACCCGGGGCGGGCTGGGCCGGATCGTCCCGGCGGCAAAGCCTGCCTCCGCCACGGCCAGCTCGTTCTCCTTCACGGTCACCGGGTCGCCGTTTAAGCCGCAGGTGCAGGCGGCCTCGCACAGGGCCGGGCAAACCCGGCCGGTGAATTCCGGGAAATTATTGGTCTTCATCAATCGGCGCAGGGCGTGCTCCATGCTGCCGGCGTAGATCAGATCGTTCCACTCCGGCACCAGATTGTGCAGCGGGCAGCCGGTCACCATGCCGGCCAGCTCCACGCCGGACTGGCAGAACGGCACGCCGCACTCCATGCACCGGGCGCCCTGCCTGCGCCTTTCCTCCTGGGAGAGCATGGGATGGAACTCGTTCCAGTGGCGTATCCGCTCCAAGGGCGTTTCCCCCGGATTGTTCCGGCGGTCAAATTCCAAAAAACCTGTGGGCTTTCCCATCAGCGCACACCTCCCGTCACCGCGTAGAACGCCTCCACTTCCGCCTCGTCGTGCCCCAGGCCCCGCTCCTCAAACTGGGCGATGGCCTTCAAAATCCGGTCGTAGTCCCGGGGCAGAATCTTCTTGAAGCTGGCGATGGCGTTTTCAAAATCCTCCAAAATCGCCCGGCCCTTTTTCGAGCCGGTGGCCGCCACGTGCTCGGCGATCAAGGCCCGCAGCTCCTCGATGTCGTGGCGCTGGCTCAAGGGCTCGATGGACACCAGATCCTTGTTGGCCCGCAGGTACAGGTCCCGCTTGGGGTCCCACACATAGGCGATTCCGCCGGACATCCCGGCGGCAAAGTTCTTGCCGGTATCGCCCAGCACCACCACCCGGCCGCCGGTCATGTATTCGCAGCCGTGGTCGCCCACGCCCTCCACCACCGCCACGGCGCCGGAGTTGCGCACGGCAAAGCGCTCTCCCGCCACCCCGGCGATGAACGCCTTGCCGGAGGTGGCGCCATAGAGGGCCACGTTGCCCACGATGATGTTCTCGTCCGCCTGATAGCGGGCAGTCTCCGGCGGATACACGATGAGCTTGCCGCCGGAAAGGCCCTTGCCGAAGTAGTCGTTGGAATCGCCCTCCAGCACCAGCGTCAGGCCCTTGGGGATAAACGCGCCGAAGGATTGGCCGCCGCCGCCCTTGCAGCGGACGGTGAAGGTGTCCTCCGCCAGCTTCTCCCCGTGGAGGCGGGTGATGTCGGAGCCGAAGATCGTCCCCACGGTGCGGTCGGTGGAGCTGACCGTGAGGCTGACTTCCCGCTTCTTCCCCTTTTTCAGGTCGGCCCCCAGCCGGGCCAGCAGCACCGCCATGTCCAGCGTCTTTTCCAGATGGAAATCGTACACGTCTTTGGGATCGAAGTGGGTCTTGTAATCCGGCCCGATGTAGGGATTGCCCAGAATAGCCGAAAGGTCTACGGTGGCGGCCCGGTGGTTCACCGCCTTTTCCCGGGCCTTGAGCAGGTCGGTGCGGCCCACCAGCTCCTCCACGGTGCGCACCCCCAGCCGGGCCATATATTCCCGCAGCTCCTGGGCCACGAAGCGCATGAAATTCATCACGTATTCCGGCTTGCCCCGGAAGCGCCTGCGCAGTTCGGGATTCTGGGTGGCCACGCCCACCGGGCAGGTGTCCAGATTGCACACCCGCATCATCACGCAGCCCATGGTGACCAGCGGCGCGGTGGCAAAGCCGAATTCCTCCGCCCCCAGCATACAGGCAATGGCCACATCCCGGCCGGTCATCAGCTTGCCGTCGGTCTCCACCACCACCCGGGAACGCAGCTCGTTTTGGATCAGGGTCTGATGGGTCTCCGCCAGGCCCAGCTCCCAGGGCAGTCCGGCGTTGTGGATGGAGGTGCGGGGCGCCGCGCCGGTGCCGCCGTCGTAGCCGGAGATCAGGATCACCTGGGCCCCGGCCTTGGCCACGCCCGCCGCCACGGTGCCCACCCCCGCCTCGCTGACCAGCTTCACGGAAATGCGGGCCTGCCGGTTGGCGTTCTTCAGGTCGTAGATCAGCTGGGCCAGGTCCTCGATGGAATAGATGTCGTGGTGGGGCGGCGGGGAGATCAGCGCCACGCCGGGCGTGGAATAGCGGGTCCTGGCGATCCAGGGATACACCTTCTTTCCCGGCAGATGGCCGCCCTCCCCGGGCTTCGCGCCCTGGGCCATTTTGATTTGAATTTCCTTGGCGGATACCAGATATTCGCTGGTGACGCCGAATCGGCCCGAGGCCACCTGCTTGATGGCGGAGCATTTATCGGAGCGCAGCCGCTCTGGCCGCTCGCCGCCCTCGCCGGAATTGGACTTGCCCCCCAGCCGGTTCATGGCTTCCGCCATGCACTCGTGGGCCTCCTGGGAGATGGAGCCGTAGGACATGGCCCCGGTCTTGAAGCGCTTCACGATGGACTCCACGCTCTCCACTTCTTCCAGGGGGATGGGTTCTTCCGCGAAGCGCATCTCCATCAGGCCGCGGAGGGTGTGGGGCTTGGTCTCGTCATCCACCAGCGCGGTGTACTGCTTGAACAGCTCATAGCTGCCGGTGCGGGTGGATTCCTGGAGCAGATGGATGGTCTGGGGATTGTACATGTGGTCTTCCTGCCCGGCCCGGGCCTTGTGGGCGCCCCGGGAATCCAGCGTGGCATCGCAGCCCAGCCCCAGGGGATCGAAGGCCCGGGTGTGGTTGCGGTCCACCAGCTCCTCGATCTCCTTGAGGCCGATGCCGCCCACCCGGGAGACCGTGTTGGTGAAATACTCGTCGATCACCTCTTTGGAGATGCCGATGGCCTCGAAGATCTGGGCGGACTGGTAGGACTGGACGGTGGAGATGCCCATCTTGGAGGCGATCTTCACGATCCCCTGCAGGATCGCGTTGTTGTAGTCGCTGACGGCGGCGCTGAATTCCTTATCCAGCAGGCCCTCGTCGATGAGCTGCCCGATGGTCTCCTGGGCCAGATAGGGATTGATGGCCCGGGCCCCATAGCCCAGCAGGGCGGCAAAGTGGTGCACGTCCCGGGGCTCGGCGGATTCCAAAATCACCGAGACCGCCGTGCGCTTTTTGGTGCGCACCAGGTGCTGCTCCAGCGCGGAGACTGCCAGCAAAGAGGGAATGGCCACATGGTTCTCGTCCACGCCCCGGTCGGAGAGGATCAGGATATTGGCCCCCTGGCGATAGGCCCGGTCGGCGGCGATCTTCAGCTGATCCAGCGCCCGCTTGAGAGGCGTGTTCTTGAAGTACAGCAGGGAGACCGTCCGCACCCGGAAGCCGGGGACTTCCATGGTCTTGATCTTGAGCAGCTCCAGCGAGGTGAGGATGGGGTTTTTGATCTGCAGCACCCGGCAGTTGCCCGGCTTCTCCTCCAGCAGGTTGCCGTCGTCCCCCACGTACACCGTGGTGTCGGTCACCACTTCCTCCCGGATGGCGTCGATGGGCGGATTGGTCACCTGGGCGAAAAGCTGCTTGAAATAATTGAACAGGGGCTGGTCGTGGTCGGAAAGCACCGCCAGCGGGATGTCCGCACCCATGGCGGCGGTGTCCTCCGCGCCGGTGCGGGCCATGGGCAGGATGGTGTTCTTCACGTCCTCATAGGTGTAGCCGAAGGCCTTCTGCACCTGGGCCCGGCGCTCCACCGTGTACCGCTCCACCCGCTTGTTGGGGATGGGCAGGTCATCCAGCCGCACCAGGTTCCGGTCCAGCCACTCGCCGTAGGGCTGGCGGGCGGCGTAGGATTCCTTGATCTCGTCGTCACTGATGATCCGCCCCTGCACCGTGTCCACCAGCAGCATCCTGCCCGGCTCCAGCCGGGATTTCCGCACGATGTGGGCGGGGTCGATGTCCAGCACGCCCACCTCGGAGGAGAGGATCAGCTGGCCGCTGTCGGTGACATAGTACCGGGAGGGGCGCAGGCCGTTGCGGTCCAGCACCGCGCCCACCTGGTCGCCATCGGAAAACAGGATGGACGCCGGGCCGTCCCAGGGCTCCATCATCACGGCGTAATATTGGTACAGGTCCCGCTTGGCACGGGAGATGTTCTCGTTGTTCATCCAGGGCTCGGGGATGCAGATCATCACCGCCAGGGGCAGCTCCATGCCGCTCATCACCAGGAATTCCAGGGTGTTGTCCAGCATGGCGGAGTCGGAGCCGTTTTCATCCACCACCGGGAACACCTTGTCGATATCCTCGTCCCACAGGGGATTGTGCATGGTCTCCTCCCGGGCCAGCATCCGGTCGGCGTTGCCCCGGATGGTGTTGATCTCCCCGTTGTGGAGGATAAAGCGGTTGGGATGGGCCCGCTCCCAGGAGGGATTGGTGTTGGTGGAGAATCTGGAATGGACCAGGGCGATGGCGGATTCGTAGTCCGGGCTCTGGAGGTCCCGGTAGAATTTCCGCAGCTGCCCCACCAGGAACATCCCCTTATAGACGATGGTGCGGCTGGACAGGGAGGGCACATAGGTGTTGTCGTTGGACTGCTCGAATTCCCGGCGGACGATGTACAGCCGCCGGTCGAAGGGCAGGCCGCGCGGGACGCCTGCCGGCCGGCGGATAAACGCCTGGAGGATACAGGGCATCTTCTGCAGGGCCTTGCTGCCCAGCACCTCCGGGCACACGGGCACCTGCCGCCACCCGATGAATTCCAGCCCCTCCTTGGCGGTGATCAGCTCGAACATCTTCATGGCCTGGCTGCGCCGCAGGGTCTCCTGGGGAAAGAAGAACATCCCCACGCCGTAATCCCGCTCCTCCCCCAGCGAAAAGCCGCATTCCTCTGCCGCTTTCCGGAAGAACTTGTGGGAAATTTGCAGCAGGATGCCCACGCCATCGCCGGTCTTCCCTTCGGCGTCCCGGCCGGCCCGGTGCTCCAGCTTCTCCACGATCTTCAGGGCGTTGTCCACCGTTTCGTGGGATTTTCTCCCCCGGATGTCCACCACCGCGCCGATCCCGCAGGCGTCGTGCTCAAAGCGGGGATCGTACAGCGTGCCCCGCAATGTCTCCTGATTTTGCCGCATAGGCTCACCTTCTCCAATGTATCCAATCTGTTTGACCGGGCAAAAGCCCGCAAAAAAGGCGCTCCGACCCCTTGGGGTGGAACGCCTTTGTTCTCCGTTGTCTCCTTAGTATACGCGCAAAGGGCGCTTTTGTCAACCGCTTCTTTGCCGGAGAAACGCACCGCGCTCTTGCGTCTTGTGCACAATCGTGCTATACTGGGTGCATGGGCAACAGCCCAAACCTTCCGCACCCTGCGGAAAAAGGAGAACCAAACTATGGCAACAGCAGCAAAACCGAAAAAGAAGGTCCCGGCCGTGCCGGAGATCATCGACAGCCCGGAAGCGCTGGCCGCCAAAATGGCCGCCATGCGGGCTGCCCAGCAGAAATACGCCACCTACACCCAGGAGCAGGTGGACGCCATCTTCTACGCCGCCGCCAAGGCCGCCAATCAGCAGCGGATCCCTCTGGCCAAAATGGCGGTGGAGGAGACCGGCATGGGCGTGGTGGAGGACAAGGTCATCAAGAACAACTACGCCGCCGAGTACATCTACAACGCCTATAAGCACACCAAGACCTGCGGCGTCATCGAGGAGGACCCGGCCTTCGGCATCAAGCGCATCGCCGAGCCCGTGGGGCTCATCGCGGCGGTGATCCCCACCACCAACCCCACTTCCACCGCCATCTTCAAGACGCTGCTGGCCCTCAAGACCCGCAACGCCATTATCATTTCGCCCCATCCCCGGGCCAAAAACTGCACCATTGCCGCCGCGAAGATCGTGCTGGAGGCGGCGGTGGCGGCGGGCGCGCCCGAAGGGATCATCGGGTGGATCGACACCCCGGCGCTGGAGCTCACCCAGGACGTGATGAAGGGCTCCGATCTGATCCTGGCCACCGGCGGCCCGGGCATGGTCACCGCGGCCTATTCCTCCGGCAAGCCGGCCTTGGGCGTGGGTGCGGGCAATACCCCCGTGATCATCGATGAGACCGCCGACATCAAGAACGCGGTCAGCTCCATCGTCCACTCCAAGACCTTCGACAACGGCATGATCTGCGCCTCCGAGCAGTCGGTGACGGTGCTGGCCCCCATCTATGAGGCGGTAAAAAAAGAATTCGCCTATCGGGGCTGCTACTTCTTAAAGCCCGATGAGATCGAGAAGGTGCGGAAGACCATTCTCATCAACGGCGCGGTGAACGCCCGCATCGTGGGCCAGAGCGCCTATAAGATCGCCCAGATGGCCGGGGTGGAGGTGCCCATCACCACCAAGATCCTCATCGGCGAGGTGGAGTCCGTGGATCTGCGGGAAGAATTCGCCCACGAAAAGCTCTCTCCCGTGCTGGCCATGTATCAGGCGGAATCCTTCGACGAGGCCCTGCAGAAGGCCCAGCGCCTGGTGGCCGACGGCGGCTACGGCCACACCTCCTCCCTGTATATCGACGTGCGGGAGACCGACAAGCTGGCCCGCCACGCCGCCGCCATGAAGACCTGCCGCATCCTCATCAACACGCCCTCCTCCCACGGCGGCATCGGCGACCTGTACAACTTCAAGCTGGCCCCGTCCCTCACCCTGGGCTGCGGCTCCTGGGGCGGCAACTCCGTGAGCGAGAACGTGGGGCCCAAGCATTTGCTGAACATCAAAACCGTGGCGGAAAGAAGGGAAAATATGCTGTGGCTGCGCACCCCCGAAAAGGTATACTTTAAGAAAGGCTGCATGCCCGTGGCCCTGGACGAGCTGGGCACGGTGCTGGGCAAGAAGCGGGCCTTCGTGGTCACCGACAGCTTCCTTTTCCAGAACGGGTATCTGGCTCCCGTCACCGACAAGCTGCACGAGATGGGCATCGCCTACCAGTGCTTCTCCGACGTGCAGCCCGATCCCACTTTGGCCAACGCAATGGCCGGCGCCAAGGAGATGACCGCCTTTGCGCCGGACGTGATCATCGCCTTCGGCGGCGGCTCGGCCATGGACGCTGCCAAGATCATGTGGGTGCTCTATGAGCATCCCGAGGTGGATTTCGCCGACATGGCCATGCGGTTCATCGACATCCGCAAGCGGGTGTATACCTTCCCCAAAATGGGCGAAAAGGCGTATTTCGTGGCCATCCCCACCTCCTCCGGCACCGGCAGCGAGGTGACCCCCTTCGCGGTGATCACCGACGAGAAGACCGGCATCAAGTATCCTCTGGCGGATTACGAGCTGCTGCCCGATATGGCCATCGTGGACACCGACAACATGATGAGCCAGCCCCGCAGCCTGACCAGCGCTTCGGGCGTGGATGTGCTGACCCACGCGCTGGAAGCCTACGTCTCGGTGATGGCCAGCGACTATACCGACGGGCTGGCCCTCAAGGCCATGAAGAACGTGTTCGATTATCTCCCCGCCTGCTATGAGGACGGCACCAATGTGGAGGCCCGGCAGAAGATGGCGGACGCGTCCTGTCTCGCAGGCATGGCCTTTGCCAACGCTTTCCTGGGCGTGTGCCATTCCATGGCCCACAAGCTGGGGGCCTATCACCACATCCCCCACGGCATCGCCAACGCCCTGCTGATCTCGTTGGTCATCGCATACAACGCCGCCGAAGCCCCCGCCAAGATGGGCACCTTCTCCCAGTACCAATACCCCAATGCCCGGGCACGGTACGCCGAGGCCGCCCGTTTCTGCGGGATCAGCGCCGAAAGCGACGAAGCAGCGGTGGAGAAGCTCATCGAGAAGATCGAGGCCCTGAAATCGGCGGTGGGCATCAAGAAGACCATCGCGGACTACGGCGTGAAGGAGGAGGACTTCCTGGCCACGCTGGACGAGATGTGCGAAAACGCCTTCGACGACCAGTGCACCGGGGCCAATCCCCGGTACCCGCTGATCGCCGAGATCAAGAGCATGTACCTCAAAGCCTACTACGGCGGCGACGCAGAATAAAGGGAGGCAAGCAACATGGAAAACAAAATCGTTCTGGCCCAGCGGGCCCATAAATCCATCTGCCGGGAGGGCGATACCGTCGTCAAGCGGTTCGACAGGAATTTCCCCAAGACAGACGTGCTCCACGAGGCCCTGAATCAGGCCCGGGTGGAGACCACCGGCCTGCCGGTCTCCAAGGTCCACGCGGTCACCGTCACCGAGGACGGCAGCTGGTGCATCGTGCTGGATTACATCGAGGGCGTCACGCTGGAGCAGCTGATGGCGGAACACCCGGAGAACCTGGAAAATTATATGCGGGATTTCGTGGCCCTGCAGATGGAAGTCCACAGCAAGACCTGCCCCCAGCTGGAAAAGCTGAAAGACAAGTGGGACGGCAAGATCGCCGCCTCCAAGGTGCTGAGCGCCACCGTGCGCTATGAGCTGCGCACCCGGCTCTCCAGCATGCCCAAGCACACCAAGCTGCTGCATGGGGATTTCAATCCCAGCAACATCATTGTGGATCCCCAGGGGCAGTATCACATCCTGGACTGGTCCCACGCCACCCAGGGCAACGCCGCCGCCGACGCCGCCACCACCTACCTGCTGTTCGCGCTGAAAGATCAGAAGCTGGCGGAGCTCTATATGGAAACTTACTGCGACATGAGCGACACCGCCCGGCAGTATGTCCAGCGCTGGCTGCCTGTCACCGCCGCCAGCCGGCTGGGCAAGGGCCACCCGGAGGAGAAGGAGCTGCTGGAGCACTGGCTCAACGTGGTGGAATACGAATAAGGTTTGATATGTAAAAAGCGCGGGATACTTACCAAGGTGTACCGACAGAACTTTGGGGAACCCCCTGCGAGGGGTCCTGCGTCCCAGTGGGACGCGTCCAGGACGGACCGAAGCGGAGCGGAGACCCACCGAAAAACAGTCCACTGGACTGTTTTTCGCCCCTCCTGCGCTTTTTGCGGAGTAAAGGTCGTAGGGCTTCATTCTCGTCTGCCGACTCGGTCTGCGCTGGCCAGTCGCCACCGGCGACTAGCGCCCCTACCACCCACCAGCCTTTTTGAAAAAAGGCTGGGCGAAAAACTTTACGTTTTTTTCCAGTATAAAATAGTATTTTTTCAGTCTGAAAAGGGCGGGATTTTATCCTGTCCTTTTCTTTTGCAAAGATGGGTTTTTCATGGGGATTTTTTGACGCTTTCGCGCCGGAATGCTTGACTTTTCCCGGGGCGGTATAGTATACTGAATCCAAACTGGAGAAGTGTGAGTTGCGCACAGGAAAATCCCCAGTAGACAAATCTTGTTCTCCCCCCCCCCCGCCGATTTTGAGTGCATTTTCTGCACGGAGGAGGAGGAGAGAAAAGGAGCGTTTTTATGAAGAAGTGGACGCAGAGAATCGCGGCGCTGCTGCTGACGCTGGCCCTGATGTTCGGGATGCTGGCGGGCACCGTCTACGGCGAAGACACGTTCCCGGAGGGCACGCCCTCCGAAACGGAAGCGCAGGCCGACAGCGGGATCATGCCCATTGCCGCTGGCGACAGCGTGGACATCTCGCAGTGGGTCAACGGCAGCAGCCTGAGCTACTACGAGCAAGGCGCGCCGTGGGTCGCAAGCGGCAGCACCGACGTGCTGATGCTCAGCTTTAGCAGCACCGCACCTGGGCTGGTTTATAAGGATTTAAAAAGTGCTGTAGAAAGTGGAACAAGATACACTTTTTCCCTTACCGGCCCTAAGGACGAGAAAATTCAACTACCAAAGGCACAGGTGGGCTACACCTTCCCGAAGGTCTACTGGGCCAACATGGGCGACACCATCGCCGAACATGGCCCCGGTGAATACAAGATCACCATGAAGGACGCCAATCATCCTGACAAGGAATTCAACTTGTCATGCAAGATGGTCAAAGTCACCTTTAATGTTGGCACGGGCGGAACGTTTGCGGATGGGAAAGAATCCCACTTCAGCTACGGCACGGACAACGTGACCCTCTCCAGCCTCAACGTGCCCGAGGTCACCGTGGACGAATCCGGGGAATTCTCCGGCTTCATCGGCTGGTCGAAAGAATCGGGCGTTAGCAATTATAACAGCCTGTTCAAAAGCAAGCTCAGCGAATTGAAAAGTGAAAATGCGACGCTCTACGCCGCCTACGGCATCAAGTACGTGGCCAAGTATGAGTTGTATAAGGATTCTTCCACTTCCGATCCTCTGCCGTTCACCGGGGCTTCTCTGTCTCTGGGCGCCTACACCTACGGCGCAGAGGTTCGGCCCTCCGTCACCATCGTGGCCAAGAACGTGGGCAATCAGCCCGCGTCCTTCGCTTTCCCCATCAGCGCCCAGAACTGCACCTTCACCATCAGTGACGAGGATCGTGCGCTGGTTGCGGATGGCAAACTACCTGTGGGGAAGGAAGTCTCCGTAACGATCACCCCCAAGGCGAATCTGGCCGCGGGCAGCTATCAGGATACCATCGTGTTCCGGGAGGGCGGCATCCGGCAGATCAACATCACCTTCACTGTGAGCGAGGTGGATGTGACGATCAAACTCAAGGCTGGCGGCCTCACCAAGCCCTACGGCGAGACCTGGACTTCTAAAAACATCACCGCAGAGGATGTGGAGATCGTCTCCGGCAACGTCCCCTTTAAAGACCTGGGCGTGGAATTTTACAGCCCGGCCTTTGAGGCCAACGCCAACGCCAACACCAACGGCGGCGCTTACAGCATCTCCATCGCCCGCACCACCGGCAGCTACAAGGTGGGCTGGGCAAGTGGCAGCAACGACAACAAGATCACGGTCACGCCGGTAGAGCCCGCTGGGGCCGATACGGTCAACGCCAGCGGCGTACGTGCCGGGCACGATCTCTCCGAATCCACCCTCACCGGAAAGTTCCACCATGCCCTGCACCACGACTGGGCCGATGTGGCCGGCGAGCTGAAATGGGACGAGGAGCAGGAAGAATCTACCACCAATCTGACCGAGGGCGAGCACTCCTTTAAGTGGACGTTCACCCCCAGCGACAGTAACTACACCGTTGTCCACGGCACGGCCACGGTGAGCGTCAGCCCGAAGCTGCCCACGGCGATCTCCGCCACTTCCGGGAACGAGTTCACCTACGGGGCATCTGCAAAGTATATGAGCTTTACAACTGACCGGCCGCCCACCGAGCAGGGCGAGATCACGGTGGAATATAAGCTGAAAGACGCGGATGAATCTGCCTACACCACCGACCGCCCCCGCAATGCCGGGATCTACGACGTGCGGGTCAGTGTGGCGGAATCCCAAAGATATGCCGCCGCCACCGCGCAATTTGAAATGACCATCGAGCCCCGGGAGCTTTCCTTCAGCGGCTATGGCCAAAACAAGGTGTATGACGGCACCACCGACGCCGTGGTGCGAACGGGCACCTCCGGCACCATTGGCAACGACCAGGTGACCGTGGTGGCCCATGCGGCTTTCCAGACCCCGGACGTGGGGCAAGGCAAGCTCATCGAATACACCTGCACCCTCGAAGGCGCGCAGGCGGGCAACTACAAGCTGCACGGCAGCAGATTCCATGCCACGGGCACCATCACCCCCGCCACCATTACGGCGGTGAAGCCCAAGGCGGCTATCACCAAGGGCTATGGGGCCACCGCCTCGCTGGATGTAAACCAGTTTAGCTTTACAGGGCTGGTGAACGGCGAAGGCCCCAGCGTGCTGAATCCCGAGTTCTTCTGCACCGGTACCGAGGCCGCCGCGGTGGTGGGTTCCTATCCCATCTATCTGGAGCTTCACGAGGGCAACTACGTGCTGGCCGAGAGCCTTAAAAACATCGTGGGGCAGCTGGAAGTGACCAAAGTCACCCCGGTTCTCCTGACCGACACCCTCAACGCCAGCTACGGCCACACGGGCAATCCCCTGAGCACCGTACAGCTCAACGGCGTGTTCGTCAATCCCAACAACCACGACCTGACCGTGCCGGGCACTTTCGACTGGACCGAGCCCGAGACGGTGATGACCGACCCCAACAAGACCGGCAAATTCACCACCTCGGCGTGGAAATTCACTCCCGCCGACACGGACAACTATGATTTGCCCACCGCCACCCAGCCGGTGGAGATCACTCTGCTGGAAAAGCTGCCCATCGCGTTTACTGTCTCCGACCGGAATGACACTTATGATGGAAAGCCGCATAGCTTTACAGTTGGCGCGGATATCCAGATCACCGACGACACCGACACCGATAATAATAAGAAGATCGACCCCGAGAATCTGGCCGTGCTGGTGGAGTACCGGCACCATCAGGAGCTGGCCAAAAAGGCCCGGGCCATCGCCCTGTTCGCCTCCTGGGATACCTGGACCACCGACGCCCCCACGGACGCGGGCATCTACGAGGTGCGGGTGACAGTGGACGCGGGCGAGTACGAAGCCGCCCCCTACAACCGGGCCGACAATGTGCTCACCGCCACCCTGACCATCGACCGGGCCGACCCGGACACCGCAGAGGTGGAGGCGGAAATCACCGTGGGTGAGGGTACTATGCTCACCGGCGACGAGCTCACACCGCCCACCGGCGTGGACGGCGAACCCCTCAGCGGCACCTTCGCCTGGGAGAACGCCGGGGCGCCGATCACCAGCGACGGCGAGGTCTATCAGTGGGTGTTCACCCCCGAAAGCGACAACTACAATCTGGCCACGGGCCACACCACCGTCCATCTGGCGGAGGATAAGCGCGTCCTCACCGGCACGGTGTACAACCTGCCCGACGCGCTGGGCTATACCGATTACGCCGTGATCGACGTGAAAGCGAGCAAACTCAACCCCGGGGACACCGTCACCTTCTACACCACGGAGAAGTGCATCAACGCGGAGAGCGCCACCGTCACCGTGGGCGAGGGCGATACCCTCATCGTGGAGCTGGACGAGGACGCGTTGGACGACAACGACGGCGTGATCTACGCCAAAATCACCAGCAGCCAGAAGCACACGGCCAATGCGCTTGAATACGGCCCCGAGGTGAGCTTTGCGGTTCCCACAACGGTGGAGCTCCCCATGGGCGGCACGGCCGATCTGACCGCGGAAGTGATCGATGGCTACACGCCGGAAAAAGTCACCTATACAGTGACGGACGACCAGGGCGGGCTCGTCACCTTGACGCACAATGACAACAGCCTGACGGCCACCCTCGAAAATAACGATGAACGCATCGGCCACGTCCATGTGGTGGCGGAGCTGGTCTTTGCCCATCCCGATGCGGCCAACCACCCGGATGAGACCATCACCCTTTCCACCACCATCCATGTGAACGTGACGGGTGAGTTCGGCGAAGTCACCCTGGCGGTGGCGTCCGGCGAAGGGGCGCCCACTGTGGAAGTCTCCCAGGCCGATCAGGACGCGCTCAAGGAAACCTGTATCAACGACGACGATAAGGCGGAAATGGACAAGGGACTGGACGTGCACCTCCAGCTGACCGTGGACAATGCGGACACGGTTTCCACTGCCGACAAGACGGCGGTGGAGAATTCCCTGGCAGAAGGCTATGCAGTGGGACAGTATCTGGAGATCGCCCTCACCAAGACCGTGGGCGAGAACGATCCCGAGGCGATCCCGAGCATCAAGCAGCCTATCACGCTGGTGATCGAAGTGCCGGCCGAGCTGCAAAAGGCCGACCGCACGTTCCAGGTCATCCAGGTGATCAACGGCAAAGCCACCGTGCTGGAGGACGAGGACAACAAGGCTGAGACCATCACGATTACGACCGGCCTGTTCGGAACCTATGCGGTTGTTTACAGCGACCCGGTTGGCGCGCTGACCGTGACCAAGACCGTCACCGGCGATGGCAACAAGGACAAAGCGTGGAACTTTACCGTGAAGCTGGATGACACGACCCTGAACGGTACGTACGGTGAGATGACTTTTGCGAACGGCGTGGCCACCTTCACGTTGAAGCACGGCGAAACCAAGACCGCCAGCAAACTGCCCGCAGGCACCAGCTACACGGTCACGGAGAAGGAAGCCAATCAGGACGGCTACACCACCACCAGCAAGGGCGCGCAGGGGAGCATCAAAAAGGATGCGACCGTCACCGCCGCCTTTACGAATGAAAAGAAGACGGAGCCGGAGCCTTCGCCCTCTCCGACCACGAATCCTACGGATACTCCGACCACGGAGCCTACGGATACTCCGACCACGGAGCCCACGGATGCTCCGACCACGGAGCCCACGGATGCTCCGACCACGGAGCCCACGGATACTCCGACTACGGAACCCACGGATACTCCGACCACGGAGCCCACGGATACTCCGACTACAGAACCCACGGATACTCCGACTACGGAGCCTACGGATACTCCGACTACAGAGCCTACGGATACTCCGACTACAGAACCCACGGATACTCCGACTACGGAGCCTACAGATACTCCGACTACGGAGCCTACGGATACTCCGACTACGGAACCCACGGATACTCCGACCACGGAGCCCACGGATACTCCGACTACAGAACCCACGGATACTCCGACTACGGAGCCTACGGATACTCCGACTACAGAGCCTACGGATACTCCGACTACAGAACCCACGGATACTCCGACCACGGAGCCTACAGATGATCCGACCACGGCACCTACGGACGATCCAACCACGAAACCTACGGACGATCCGGGCACGGAGCCTACGGATGATCCAACCACGGCACCTACAGATGATCCGACCGCCACACCCACGCCTACCCCCACACCTTCGGATGTGACGGTGGAAGTGGAGCAGGACGGTGATACGCCCGCCGTGGAGGTCTCCAAAGAGGATCAAGATGCCCTTAAGGATGCGTGCGTCAACGACGACGATAAGGCGCAGATGGCGCAGGGCGTGGAAGTTCATGTCCAGCTGACCGTGAAGGATGCGGACCAAACCGCGACCGAGGCCGATCAGGACACGGTGGAGACCTGCCTGGAGGCCCATTGTCCCGGCTATGCAGTGGGGCAGTATCTCGACATCTCCATCTTCAAGACCGTGGGCGAGCACGATCCCGAGGCGATTCCCAGTATTGAGAAGCCTATCACGCTGGTGATCGAAGTGCCAACCGAGCTGCAAAAGACTGGCCGCACTTTCCGGGTCATCCGGGTGCACGACGGCGCGGCCACCGTGCTGGAGGACAAGGACAACAAGGCTGAGACCATCACCATCGAGACGAACCTGTTCTCCACCTACGCTATCGCATACAGCGATACCACCGCTTCGCCTGCGCCCTCCACCAGCCCGTCCCCGACACCCACACCGACACCTGCACCCACCACGCTCGAGCCGTCGAAGGAGCCCTCGACGTCCCCTGCTCCCACCGAGCAGCCTACGCCTTCACCCTCCCCCGCGCCCTCGGAAGTGCCCACCGCTTCGCCTGCGCCTTCTGCGCAGCCCAGCACAGCACCCACCGGCACGCCTGCAACCAGCAGCACGGCTGCACCCTCGGCGGAACCCACCAGCCCGCAGACTGGCGAAAACAGCTTCCTGCTGTGGATCGTCCTGATGGGCGGGTCCGTCCTGGCCCTGGGCGGCGCGTATCTGTGGAGCCTGTTCGGCAGGAAGGGCCGTCACGCCCGATAACGTATGAACCCAGAAGGACGGGGCTCTCCCCGTCCTTTTGTCTGTAAACAAATCCACCCCATTTGGAGGCATCGCCATGGAAAATCTGCAAGGAAAATGTGTTCTGCTGGGAATCACCGGCGGCATCGCCGCCTACAAGATGGCCAACGTGGCCAGCGGCCTCAAGAAGGCCGGGGCGGACGTCCATGTGGTGATGACGGAGAACGCCACCCAATTCATCACGCCCCTGACCTTCGAGACCTTGACCAATAACCGCTGCGTCACCGACACCTTTGCCCGGGATTTCCAGTACGACGTGGCCCACATCTCGCTGGCCAAGGCCGCCGATCTGATCCTCGTCGCGCCGGCCACGGCCAACGTCATCGCCAAGATGGCCCACGGCATCGCCGACGATATGCTCACCACCGTGGTGCTGGCCGCCCGCTGCCCAAAGCTGGTGGCCCCGGCCATGAACACCGCCATGCTGGAAAATCTCGTGACCCAGGACAATCTCCGCGTGCTGGAAAAATATGGATTCGGGATCATCTCCCCTGCCAGCGGCAGGCTGGCCTGCGGCGACACCGGCAGCGGCAAGCTCCCGGAACCCGAGGTGCTGCTGGATCACATCGCCCGCGCCCTGGCCAGGGAGAAGACCCTGGCCGGCGTGAAAGTCACCGTCACCGCCGGGCCGACGCAGGAATCCCTGGACCCGGTGCGGTACCTCACCAACCACAGCTCCGGCAGGATGGGCTACGCCATCGCCCGGGAGGCAATGCTCCGGGGCGCGGAGGTGACGCTGATCTCCGGCCCGGTGGCCCTCTCCCCCGTGCCCTTTGTGGACACCGTCCCGGTGGTCACGGCGGAGGAGATGCTCCACGCGGTGCAGACCGCCCTGCCCCGGACGGATATCCTCATCAAGGCCGCAGCCGTGGCGGATTACCGCCCCACTGCCGTGGCCGAACACAAGCTCAAAAAGCAGGCGGGCGGGATCGATCTGCCGCTGGAGCGCACCGAGGATATCCTGGGCTGGGTCGCGCAAAACCGCCACCCTGGGTTGTTCGTCTGCGGCTTTTCCATGGAGACCCGGGACTTGCTGGAAAATTCCCGGGCCAAGCGGATCGAAAAAGAGCTGGACATGATCGTGGCCAACGATCTCCGCACGCCCGGGGCGGGCTTTGGGGTGGAGACCAACGTGGTCACCCTGATCACCGCCGAGGGCGCGGAAGAATTGCCGCTGATGGGCAAGGATGCAGTGGCCGCCCGGCTGCTGGACGAGATCCAGCGGCGGCGGGAGAAGAACGAGGAGGAAAGGCTATGATCCTGACCGTAGACATCGGCAACACCACCATCAGTTTCTGCGGATTGGCGCCCGCCCCCGGCGGAGACTTCCACGTCCGCTGCGCATTTCGGCTGGACACGGCCCAGGGCATGCCCGGGGCGGATTCCCTGGCCGCCATTCGCCACGCCCTGGGAGACGCCGGGGTGGAGCCCGAGGCGCTGGAGGGCGCGGTGCTGTGCAGCGTGGTGCCCGCCCTGACCGACTCCGTGGCGGAGTGCCTTGCCCGGCTCCTGGGGAAAGCACCGCTGGTGGTGCTGCACACCAGCCGCACGGGGCTGACGCTGGCCATCCCCCAGCCGGAATACCTGGGGCTGGACCGATTGGCCGACGCCGCCTGGGCCGCCGCCCACTATCCCCTGCCCGCCGTGACGGTGGACATGGGCACCGCCACCACCTTCAACGTCATCGACCGGGGCGGGGTGTTCCTGGGGGGCGCCATCGCGCCGGGCATCGCCACCGGGCTGGGGGCGCTCACCGCCCGCACCGCCCAATTGCCGGAGATCACGCTGGCCCAGCCGGAGCAGGTGATCGGCCGGGACACCGTGGCGTGTATGCGTTCCGGCGTGCTGGTGGGCGCGGCCGCCATGATCGACGGGATGACCGCCCGGATCGAAAAGGAGCTGGGCAGTCCCGTGACGCTGCTCCTCACCGGCGGCCTCTGCCCCTACGCCGAGCCCCTGTGCGAGCACCCCCATGTCCACGAGCCAGCCTTATTGGCCAAGGGTCTGGGGCATATCTACAATTTAAATCGATAACGGCGGGCAATCTGCCGCAAACGCAAGAGGGCCTCCCACCGCCTAGGGTAGTGGGAGGCTCTCTTTTGCTTGGGGCAGATTGCACGCGGCCTCAGGCCGTCTAATCGGAAATGCCCGTGTTCTCCGACAGCACCAGCTCCAGCTGGGTGGTCTGGCCGCCATAGGCGGTGCGGTCCACCGTCAGCGTCACGGTGTCCCCGGGCTTTTTGCCGGCCAGATACGTGTTGAGGGTGGAGGAGGAGACGATCTGCGTGCCGTCAATGGCGGTGATCATATCCCCACGCTGCAGGCCCGCCTGCTGGGCCTCTGCGCTGTTGACCCGGGTGACATAGTACCCGGCGTTCATGCCGTAGAAGCCGGCGGTGAGGCGGTCGATATACTGGCCGCTGAAGCCCAGCGCCGCCCGGTCTTTCACATAGCCGTACTGGATCAGGTCCGAAACGATGGGCTGCACCAGGTCGGAGGGGATGGCAAATCCCAATCCCTCGTAGCCGGTGGCCACGATCTTGGAGGAATTGATGCCCACCACGAAGCCGTCCATGTTCACCAGCGCACCGCCGGAGTTGCCGGGATTGATGGCCGCGTCGGTCTGGATGCAGTTGATGGAATACCCGGTCTCGGAGTTGGTCACTTCCCGGTTGAGGGCGGAAATATGCCCGAAGGTCACGCTGGAATTGAGCTGCAGGCCGCCCGGGTTGCCGATGGCCATCACCTCATCCAGCACCTGCAGGTCGGAGGAGGAACCGAATTCCGCCGGGCTCAGCTCGTCCTCGGTGTCGATCTTGATCACCGCCAGGTCGGTCTGGGTGTCCTCGCCCACCAGCTCCGCCTCGTAGGTCAGGCCCTCGGAGGTGACCACTTTCAGGCTGGTGGCGCCGTCCACCACGTGCTGGTTGGTCACGATATAGCCGTCATCGGAAATGATGATGCCGGAGCCCTCGCCTGCGGGAGAGAGCTCACCGTCGGAAGCGTCGTTCCCGTAGCCGAAGAAGAAGCCGTAGGATTGGCTCACCTGATAGTTCTGCACGCACACCACCGAGGGGATCAGCGCCTTGGCGATCTCCTGGGGCGTTTCCTCGTCGATGGTCACCGTGGAGGCCGCGCCGCCTGCGGAGCTGTCCGTATCTTTCTTATAGAGGGTGATGGCCGCGGTATCCGACACGCCGGAGGGGGATTCCACCGACACAACGCCGTTGACGATCAGCGCGGCGAAGACGCCCACCGATCCCAGGGAGACCACGGCGCAGGCCAGCACCGCCGCCAGCAGCTTCAGGGCAAATCTGCCCTTGTGCTTTTTGGGCTTTTTGGGCGGCACGGGCGGCTGGGAATAATAGGGCACGGACTGCCGGGGCGACCAGGTGTAGGCGGTCTGGGCCGGCTGCTGAGGCTGGGCAGGGGTATAGGGCGGATTGGCCCCGTAATTGGCAGACTGCCCCGGATAGGACTGCTGGGGCTGGGCCGGATTCGTCTGGCGGGAAGTGTCCTGATTGTGATTGAATTGGCTGTCAAAGGGATTGTTCATGGTTCGTTTCTCCTTTCAAGAGTATATATAAAGTCTTCTTTGGCTTTTGATGTCTCTATTTTCCCCCCGCTGTGTGAAAGAGATGTGAAGGTTCCGTCACACTTTGCTGAAATTTTTCCCCGCCCTGCCGGTAGACTTTTCCAAAAATCTGTGATACAATCGGATTGCAAGAAGTCCAAAAACACCGAAAGGAGCTGTCCGTATGCCCAACACCCCCGACTTCACCTCGATCCCCGAGGAGATCCGCAACCTCTGGGACCGCTCCCGGGATGAATCCATCCTCCAGACCTACGACGTGGAAACCGGCGAGATCGAGACCCTGGCCGAGTTCCCCTATGTGATCGAGGCCCCCAACTGGAGCCGTGACGGCGCTTTCCTGGTCTACAACAGCAAAGGCCGCCTGTACAAATTCGATCTGGCCTCCAAGGAAAGTACCGTGATCCCCACGGATTTTGCGGGCGCGTGCAACAACGACCATGTGCTCTCCGCCGATGGGCGCTCTGCGGCCATCAGCCACCAGACCCGTGAGGACGGCCAATCCCGGGTGTACACCGTGCCCCTTTCCGGCGGCGTGCCCCGGCTGATCACCCCCCTGGCCCCCAGCTATCTCCACGGCTGGTCCCCCGACGGCAAGACCCTGGCCTACTGCGCGGAGCGGAACGGGGAATTCGATATCTACACCATCCCGGCGGAGGGCGGCGTGGAGACCCGGCTCACCGACGCCCCCGGCCTCAACGACGGCCCCGAATACGACAGCACCGGCACCTATATCTGGTTCAATTCCGTCCGCGCCGGCCTGATGCAGGCGTTCCGGATGCGGGCCGACGGCAGCGAGCAGACCCAGATGACCTTCGAGGAGGCGTGGAACATGTGGTTCCCCCACATCTCTCCCAACGGCAAATGGGTGGTCGCCCTGGGCTACAAAAAGGGCGACGTGCAGCCCCATGAGCACGTGCCCCACAAGAACGTCTGCCTGAAGCTGATGCCCGGCGAGGGCGGGCCCACCCGCACCATTGTGGAGCTGTTCGGCGGGCAGGGCACCATCAATGTCAATTCCTGGTCCCCGGACAGCAAAAAGTTTGCCTTTGTGCGGTACCGTATCCGCGAAGCGTAAAGTTATACAGCTTTACTTTACAGCAAAAAATCCCCGCCCTGACGAACAGGACGGGGATTTTTTTGGCTGCTTACGGGAGGGAGATGTAGTCCGAGATACAGTCGTACCAGTGGACGTAGGTCTCCCCGTTGACGGTGATCCGTTCGCTATGGGGGAGCTGCTCGCTCCACTTCTTCCCGTAGCGGGCGAAGGCCCAATCGTCCCGGTTGAAGCGCCTCCACAGCACCGTGCGTCCGCTGCGGTCCAGATAGGCCTCGGTGGCGATGGCGTCGTCGAAGGTGAGCAGGTTCATCACCCGCACGGTGTCATAGGTCTTGCCGCCGATCTCCACCGTGCAGCGGTCCACAATGTCGATGGTGTCCTTCTGCGCGGGGCCGGTGACGACGCTGCCCGCCCGGCGGATCAGCCCCTTGGGGGCGATTTCCACCTCGTGGCCGCAGTTGTCCTCGCCGTAGCCCCAGTTGCCCAGGAACGCATCGCCGTCCAGGAACGTGAACAGCTTCTTCACGCCGTTTTCCTGGTGGCACTCCGCCAGGAATCGGCAATGGGTGTCGGTGAGCTGGGCCACGAAGCTGCGGTGGATCACTTCCTCCCGGCCGGTGCGGAAATAATCCTGGGTGTCGTGCTGGGTCACTTCGATCTCCACGCCCTCGATCCCGTGGATCTCGGCCCGGCCCGTCACGCGCATTTCGGTCAATTCCGTGCGCTCACCCGTGGGCCGGTCATAGAGCCCCCAGCGGATGTGCTCGCCCAGCCTGGGGACAAGCATCCAACTGTCCAGCTCCTCCCAACGGACGGGGAATGGGGCGTCGGCCATCGGGGTGATGGTGTATGGGGGCAGAATCTTCGGTAAATCGTGCATAGTCGTTTCTCCTTTCATGGGGGCGGATCCCGGCGAAAGCTGCCGCCGCAGGTTCTCTTTCGCGGTGAACAGGCGGCTTTTTACGGTGCCCAGCGGGATGCCCAGCCGGGCGGCGATGTCCCGCTGGGGCAGCCCCTTCCAGTAGTAGAGGAACAGGATCTGCTGCTCCCGGCTGGCCAGCCGCTCCACGGCGTCGCCCAATACGGTGGATTCGCTGGGCCCAAACCGGGTGTCCACCAGCTCCCGCTCGGTCAGCGCCTCCAGCGGGATCTCCCACTTCCGGGCCCGGGCGCGAAACCAGTCGGCGCACTTGCTGCGGGCGATCCCGATGAGCCATGGGCGGAAAGAATCTTCGCGCTTGAGCTGGGGGAACTTCTCGAAGGCGGTCAGGTACACCTCCTGCAGGACGTCCTCGGCGTCGGGCAGCGAGGGGATCTTGAATTTGACATACCGCTCCGCCGCCGATCGGTACGCCCGCAGCAGCGCTTCAAAGCTCTCCAAAAGCCTCCCTCCTTGTATTATAGAGTAGTAGTTTTTGATGACCCTCTCCAAGGTCATGTGCTACAATGTAAGGGATGCTGTGGATTGGTTCTTGCCTCCTACCGCAAGACGGTTCAAAAAAGGCTCCGACCACAGCCCCTTGCAGTTTTGTTGATCAGTTAGATACCGCCAGACGGTTGATGTAGAACAAGGTTACAAGGCAGGGTGTTCTGTGGATACAGCATCAAATCTATCATCTGGAGGTTCGTGTATGGTTTGTATTGGTATCGATGTCTCGAAGGACAAGCATGACTGTTTTATCCTGTCCTCGGAAGGTCAAGTGTTGGCAGACGTGTTCACCATCCCCAACAGTAT
>CANRMX010000018.1 GCA_947631855.1 uncultured Clostridia bacterium
CACAGCATCCCTTACATTGTAGCACATGACCTTGGAGAGGGTCACTAAAAACTACTACTCTATAATACAAGGAGGAAAAAACATTACTTTGCTCACGGCTGGTATGTGCGAAGCCAATTTGTTTTCAGCACACGAACCGCCCGTCATTTTCCCGGGGGACCCCTCATTCGGGTCCCCCGGTGCAAACAGTCCACTGGACTGTTTGCACTCCCCTCCTGCGTCCCGGAGGCGTAATGCCGTGGAGCGCTGCTCCACACCTCGCCAGCCTTTTTGAAAAAAGGCTGGGCGAAAAACTTTACACCGCTCTTGGCCAGTGCGTTCAAGCCCTTTCCTCAGCCCTTGCCCAGCTGCTCGTTGATCTTCTCCCGCGCCGCCAAATAATACGCGGCGTTCCGGGGGTACTCCCCAAAGCGGATGTCCGCAAAGCCGTCGATGAGCTTCTCCACCGCCGGGCGGCCGATCTTCTGCTCCAGCAGCTCCATCGCCCGCAGATCCTGCAAGGCGTGGAGAAACACCTTCAGCCGCAGGGAGCACAGGGGCTGGCCGTCCTCGCCGGGATACACAGAAAACGCGTCTCCGCCGGGGAAGGCCCCGTCCGCGTCCGTCACCCGATAGGGGTCGATCACCCGCCGGGAGTGCCAGGAATGCCAGAAATTGAAGCCCCAGTGCAAGAAGCCCTGGATCTTGAACTTGTACAGCTGCAACCCCAGCACCCGGTTCCGATAGGAGGGCATGGCCAAAAAGCGGTTGCCCACCGCCCGGGTCTGGCCGCAGCAATAGTACGCCCAGAGGTCGGGCACCTGCCGCTGCAAAAACGGCTCGATGCAGTCGGTGGCGGCCACCGGGGATTTCACCAATCCCTGGTCGTAGAACACCGGGTCGGACACCGCGTCGATCACCGGCACGTCGCCCAGCACGGACCGCAGGAATTCCCTGCCCTGCCGGTAGGTCTCCAGATGGCTGCCGTGGGGCTCGTCGGAGATGTGCCAGAGCACCCGGTCTTGAAGGCCCAGCTTTTCAAAGACCGCCTTGGCCCGGGGCAGCAGCTGCCGCAGGAAGTCCCGGTATTCCGGCGCGTCGGCGGGGGTCTCCCAGCCGAAGAGCCTCCGGTATTCCCCGTCCACCGTGGCGTAGACATTGGGCGCAGATTTTGCCCCCCACTGGCTGAACAGCTGGCACACCTCGAAGTGGGTGATCCCGCTTTCCTGCGCCAGCCGGATGAACCGCTCCAGCCGGGTGAGGTCGAAGGTATACGCCTCCCCGCGCTTCTCCACGGCGGCCAGCTGGGTGCACAGCCGCTCGCCGCCCACCTCCGTATCCAGCGGCGGCGTGAGCAGCGGCGTCAGGATCGTGTTGATCCCATGCTTGGCGGCGCACCGCAGGTAATTTCCGATGATCCGCCAGTGCGCCTCGGAATACACCGGCGCCCCGTAATATTCCGCCAGGCAGTCCACATGGAACCACTGGGTGAACAGCAGCTTCTGCTTGGGCAGCGCAACGGGCACCACCCGCAGGGTGAAGACGGCCTCCGCCCGGGCGCCCTGCCCCTCCACGGTGAGGGTGATGGGATAATCGCCTCCCGGCGTGCCTTCCGGCACCCGGATATTCACCCACAAGGTCACGCTGCGGTGGGAGCTGAGGATCAGTTCCTTGCCCGCAAGGGGCCGCAGCAGATCGGGAAAAAGCCCCGCCTGCAGGGTTATGTAGTCGTCGTCGTGGCCGCTCTCCTCGGGATAGGCCGCGAGATCGCAGGGCACCGTCTCCACCCGGAAGACTTCCACGGCCGCTCCCAGCGGCGAATCCACCCGCCAGGCGTAGTCCGCCGGGCCCCAGCCGCCCGCACGCCAAAGCACCGCCTGAAAGGCCGTCTCCTCGCCCCACAGGGCGCTGGCCCGGGGATAGGCCGGGGCCTCTGCGGGCCGGTCGGGGAAGATTTTTTCCAGCGGCGACAGCAATCGCATTTGGATCGTTTCCATATACACCTCCTGATTGCAAGCATCCGTCACGGATCGAATTGGTGAAAATCCGGCAGATACCGGTCGGTGGCCGCGCTGCGGGATTGCACAAACCCCTCCAGTCCCAAGGCGTACAGCCTGTCCGATACCTTGTCCAGCTCCCTTTTCGTGACCCTTCGGGTCAGCTCCGGGAACCGCGCGCCCTCGGGGAAAGTTTCCGGCGGGGTGTACTGGGCCATCAGGCTCACCGGCACGGCGGGGAATTCCTCCCCCAGCTTCTCCAGCACCGCGATGGAGTTGCGGGTGTGCCCGGGCAGGATCAGGTGGCGGATCAGCACGCCCCGGGTCATGATCCCCCGCCCGTTATAGCGGGCCGGGCCGGTCTGGCGCACCATCTCCCGCAGGGCATCGAGGCACACTGCCGGGTAGTCCTCTGCGTGGGAAAGGGCCTTGGCCAGCCCGGGCTCCATATATTTGAAGTCCGGCAGGTACACATCCACCAGCCCTTCCAGCATCCGCAGCGTCTCCACCGCTTCATAGCCCGAGGTGTTGTACACCACCGGGATGCCCGGTCTGCGAATCTCCAGCGCCCGGACGATCTGGGGCACGAACTGGGTGGGCGTCACCAGGTCGAGAGTCTCCGCGCCCTGGGCTTCCAGGTCGGCAAAGATTGCGCTCAGTTCCTCCGGCGTCACCGCCCTGCCGGGGTTTTCTCCCCGGCTGATCTCCCGATTCTGGCAGTAGACGCATCCCAGCGGGCACCCGGTGAAAAACACCGCGCCCGCGCCCCGTTCGCCGGAGATGGGCGGCTCCTCCCAGCGGTGCAGCGCCGCCCGGGCGATGTGGGCCGCCGCGCCGCTTTTGCATACGCCCGCGCCGGTCTCGCCCCTATGTACTCCGCAGCGCCGTGGGCAAAGGGTGCAGGCTGCGATGCCCGTCACGGCTCTAACGCCAGCAGGGCGCAGTTGGAGCCCCGGTGGCCCCGGGTCTTGCGGTGGGAAAAGACCAGGTCGCTTTCCTCCATGGTGCACACCCCGCCCACGATGATGTTCTCCGCCGGCACGCCTGCCGCCAGCAGGAACTGCCGGTTGCATTCCCACAGGTCCACGTGGAATTTCTCTCCCGGCCCGTCGCTCACAAAAAGCCGGGCGTTGGGCAGCGCCTTGAATTCCTCCGCCACCGGCCCGTCCACCTCGAAGCAGTCCTTGCAGATGGAGGGCCCAATGGCCACCTTGAGGTCGGCGGGGTCGCTGCCGAATTCCTCCGCCAGCTTCTCCACCATGGCCCGGGCCATGCCCGCCGCCGTCCCGCGCCAGCCCGCGTGGGCCAGCCCGATTGCCCGATGCTTTTCGTCCACGAAGTACAGCGGCACGCAGTCGGCGCAGTAGATCACCAGCGTCACGCCGGGCTCGTCGGTGCACAGCCCGTCGATGCCGTCCATGTCCTTTTCCCGCCAGACGCCCATGCCCTTCTGGGCCGCGCCCACCCGGCGGACCACGGTCTGGTGCACCTGGGCCCCGGTGACGAGGCTTTCCGGGTCAAACCCGGCGGCGCAGCAGAATCGCCGGTAATTTTCCTCCACGTTCTCCTGGGCATCCCCACGGCCAAAACCCAGATTCATGGCCGCGAATTCCCCTGCGCTCACGCCGCCGATTCGGGTGGAAAAGGCGTGGTTCACCCCGGGCAGATGCGCCCAGTCGGCAAAGCGCAGCACCCCCACGCCGGCTTCGATCTCCAGCTCCATGGCGCCCACCCGGCCCGGCTCGGCGGCCCTGGGCGGTTCGATCTCGGCAATGGGAAAGGTTTTCTTGTTCACGATCAATCCCTCGTATTTCTGCTTGAGGATCAGCCGCCCCATGAATCTGCGGCCGCAGTGCGCGCAGTGGAACTCCGCCCAGAAGCCCCGGTTTCTCGGCGTCCACCGGGCGTGGGTCTCCACCGCCGCGCCGCACCCCGGGCAGGCAAACCGCTTGTGCTCCGCCGTCACCAGCGGGCTGTCGATATCCCGCACATAGGTGGTCTTGAAGGTCATCCGGCGGTAGAATTCCCCATCGCACCGGTCGGTGTACCGCCCAAACAGCGCCGGGTCGTAGACCTTCCGCAAGATCTCCAGCGCCGAAAGGCTGTCGTCCAGCGCCCGGTGGTACTCCAGCTTGGAGACGTCCAGCCCCAGCAGCTCCGCCGCCCGCTCCAGCCCCACCTGCTCCTTCGTGCCCCAGCCCATCCGGGCCTGGGCGTACCGCTGTAGATCGCAAAAACGGGTGAGGAAGGGCACCTGCTCGTCGCCGCTGAAATACCTGCAGTTCTCGATCAGCGCCAGCACGTCCGACGGGCCCCAGGTGACGACGACGCACTCCCCTGCCCACCGGCGGAATTTGCTCACCGCGCTCATGAAGGACAGCCCATCCTCCAGGCTCTCCTCGGTGATGCTGGTGAGGCTCTGCACCGCGGCGTTCAGGTGTTTCCCCACCTTTGGCCGCACCAGGCAGGAAAAGGTGGATTTCCTGCGGAGATCGGGCCCGCACTTCACCGCGCCGAATTCGATGATCTCGTTTAAGTAGCTTTTGGTCTTGCGGCTGAAAGCGGCGTTCCACTCCAGGTCCAAAATGACTATATCCACTTTTCAGCCTCCTTTGGCGCCCATTATTTCTTCCGGCTCTGGTGCTTCATGCGCTGTTCCTTGTCCAAAATGGTCTTGCGCATCCGCACGGATTTGGGCGTGATCTCCACCAGCTCGTCATCGTTGATGAATTCCAGGCACTGCTCCAGGCTCATGGCCGAAGGCGGCACCAGCTTCAGCGCCTCGTCGGAGCCGGAGGAGCGGGTGTTGGTGGCGTGCTTCTTCTTGCACACGTTCACCACGATATCCTCCGTCTTTGGATTGGCCCCCACGATCATCCCCTCGTAGACCTCCACCCCGGGCCCTATAAACATACGGCCGCGCTCCTGGGCATAGAACAGCCCGTAGGCGGTGGATTCCCCGGTCTCGTGGGCGATGATGCTGCCCTGCACCCGCTGCTGAATTTCTCCCTTATAGGGCTCGTAGCCGTCGAAAACGTGGTTCATGATGCCGTTGCCGTTGGTGTCGGTGAGGAACTCCGAGCGGTAGCCCATCAGGCCCCGGGCGGGAATCTTAAATTCCAGATGGGTGGTGCCGCTTTCCCGGCTGCCCATGTTTTGCAGCTCCGCCCGGCGGCTGCCCAGCTTTTCGATCACCGCGCCCACATAGCTGTCGGGCACCTCGATCATCAGCAGCTCGATGGGCTCCAGCCGCTTGCCGTCCTTTTCCTTGAAGATCACCGTGGGCGGCGACACCTGAAATTCATACCCCTGCCGGCGCATCTGCTCGATCAAAATGGACAGGTGCAGCTCGCCCCGGCCCGATACCCGGAAGGTATCGGTGGAGTCCGTCTCCTCCACCCGCATGGCCACGTTGGTCTCGATCTCCTTGAACAGCCTGTCCCGCAGGTTCCTGGAGGTCACATACTTGCCCTCCCGCCCGGCAAAGGGCGAATTGTTCACCAAAAACATCATGGACACCGTGGGCTCGTCGATCTTCACGAAGGGCAGGGGCTCCACGCACTCCGGGTCGCAGGCCGTCTGTCCGATGTTCAAGTCGGCAATGCCCGACACCGCCACGATGTCGCCCAGCCGGGCGGTCTGGGTCTCCACCCGCTTGAGCCCCTCAAACTGGTACAGCCGGGAAATTTTCGCACTGCGGGGCTCTTCCTCGCCGCCGCAGATGGTCACCGTCTCGCCCACGTGGAGCTCGCCCCGCTCCACCCGGCCGATGCCGATGCGGCCCACATAGTCGTCGTAATCGATATTGGAAAACAGCACCTGGGTGGGGCCGTCCAAATCGCCCACCGGCGCGGGCACTTCCCGCAGGATCATCTCGAACAGGGGCTTCATGTCCGTGCCCGGCGTGTTGGGGTCCTCCGTGGCGTAGCCGTCCCGGGCGGAGGCATACACCACCGGGAAATCCAGCTGCTCGTCGTTTGCCCCCAGCTCGATGAACAGGTCCAGCACCTCGTCCACCACTTCCATGGGGCGGGCGCCCGGCCGGTCGATCTTGTTCACCACCACCAGCGCCTTCTTGCCCAGGGCCAGCGCCTTCTTCAGCACGAACCGGGTCTGGGGCATACAGCCCTCAAAGGCGTCTACCAGCAGCAGCACGCCGTCCACCATCATCATCACGCGCTCCACCTCGCCGCCAAAATCCGCGTGGCCGGGCGTGTCTACAATATTGATCATCGTGTCGCCGTATTGAACTGCGGTGTTCTTCGACAGGATGGTGATGCCCCGCTCCCGCTCCAGATCGCCGGAATCCATCACCCGCTCGGCCACCGCCTCGTTCTGGCGGAAGATCCCGCTCTGCCGCAGCAGCTGATCCACCAGCGTCGTCTTGCCGT
The DNA here is from genome assembly GCA_947631855.1 of uncultured Clostridia bacterium. Taxonomy (GTDB): domain Bacteria; phylum Bacillota; class Clostridia; order Oscillospirales; family Acutalibacteraceae; genus Acutalibacter. The sequence continues at coordinate 6,368 of CANRMX010000018.1, forward strand.
GGTCCACGTGGGCGATGATTGCCACATTCCGCAGGTCTTCTCTCGTACCCATTTCTCTGAATCCTTCCTTTTCCTCAAAACCTGGCCCAGCGCTTTTCAGGCCCTGGGGCCACCCGCCTATTATACCACTGTGCGGCCAGAAAGAAAAGAGGTTTTTCGTTTTGATTCAGGATGTCCCGCCGCCCAGCGCCCCGGCGATCTCCCGGAACACCTCCGCCGTGATACCGCCGTCCTCGGCCACGCTCTCCCGGAACACCGTCACGCAGTAGCGGGGCCCCGTTTCGTCGCACACGAACCCGCAGTACCAGTAGTGGTTGAGCTCCCGGCCCCGGTCGTCATAGATGCCGGTCTGGGCCGTGCCGGTCTTGATCCCCACCGTCACGCCCTCCGGCGCGCCGGCCGCCCCGGTGCCCTCCGCCGCCGCGCCCTGCAAGATCGACTGAAGGGTCTGGGCGGTGGACGCCGAAAACACCCGCAGGGATTTGTCCGTCACCGCCCGGGCGGGTGTGGTCTCCATGGCCTCGTTCACCGTGGCCTCGATGAGCCGGGGCGTGGTGTACACCCCGTCCGACGCGATGGCGTTCATCATCCCGCAAAGCTGCACCGGCGTCACGGTGGTCTCTCCCTGCCCGAAGGCGAAATTGGCCAGCGCCCGCACGTTTTCCAGCGCCTCGCCGTCGGGCAGGTTGCCGCTCTGGGTGATAAGCCCCCGGCCGAATTCCTGTGCGCTGCCCAGCCCCAGATTATAGGCCATGTTCAGCACGTCCTGCCCGCCCAAAGACCGGGCCAGGCTGATGAAGTAGCAGTTGCAGGATCTTTCCAGCGCCCGCCGCAGGTCCACTTCTCCATGGGCCGCGCCGCCTGCGCAGGAAAACAGCATCCCCCCGGCGTTGATGGAGCCCAAACAGTTGAACGCGTCCCCTGCCCGGTCGGGGCTGTTCTCCAGCAGCACGGCGGCAGGGATCAATTTGAACACCGAACCCGGCGCGTAGGCGCAGAAGGCCCGGTTGATCAAGGGGCTGTCCGTCCGCTGAGAGGCTTCGCCCAGCGCCAGGGGCGAAAAATCGGGAAAGCTGGCGCAGGCCCGGATGGCGCATTCCGGCGCCTCGGTGATCACCACCGCCCCACGGCCCAGCTTCTCCCCTGCCTGCTCCGCCAGGGCCTGCAGGTCGCTGTCCAGCGTCAGCTGCACGCCGCCCCGGGATCGGGCCAGCCCGTTTTCCACCTGCCGGTCGCCGCCCACCAGCACCCGCCCCAGAGCGTCCATCCGATAGTACACCGCCGTTTCGCCGCCGTAGGACGCCAGCACGTCGTCCATCCCCAGCTCGATGCCGCTTGCCCCGCCGCCCAGGCTGTCCAGATACCCCACCACGTGGGCCGCCAGCTGATCCTCCGAATACCGCTGAGGGATCAGGAACACGTCCAGATAGGGGCTCTTGGCCTCCCGATCCAGCGCCAGCAGGAAGGGCTTGCCGTCCTCCAGCGCCTGGGCCAGCCGCTCCCGATATTTGCCGCCGGTGGCCTGCTCCAGCGCGCCGATGGCCTCCAGCGTGGGCGCCACCGCCGCCACCCAGGTGCGCCGCCCGCCCACCAGCGGCCGGAGTTCGCAGTCGTAGATCACGCCCCGGGTGTGGGCCACGTCCAGCTTGTACACGCTCTGCCCTGCCGCCGCGGCCACGTATTCCGCGCTGCCCGAGGCCCCCAGAATGGAATTGCACGCCGCCAGCAGGAAAGTCATCAGCAGCGCAAAGGTGATGTATGTCCTTTTTTTCATTGGTTGTCTCCTCTCCAATCATAAATAAAAGGGCCCCGCGGGGCCCCTTCAAGCGTCGGTTCACTGGGATTCGCGGTTGTCCCGGAACAGCAGGCTGATGCACCAGAGGGCCGCGATCCCCACCAGCGTGTAGATGATCCGGGCCAGCACCGCCGTCTGCCCGCCGCAGATGGCCGCCACCAGGTCGAACTTGAAGATGCCCACCAGTCCCCAGTTGACGCCGCCGATGATGCTCAGCGTCAACGCGATACGATCCATAATTTGCATAATGATCCTTCCTTTTTTTGATTTTCGTCTGCTTCTTCCGCTAGTTTGCGCCGCCAGTGCCGGATTATTCTCCCCCGCGCTTTTTCGCGAACAATTCTTTCGCGCCGATCACCAGCAGCACCACGCCGAAGCCCCTGCGCAATAGCGTCACGTCCAGGGCCGCCGCCACGAACGCCCCCGCCACGCAGGCCGGCACGCCTGCCGCCCCGCACCACAGCGCCGCCGGCTTTTCGATGAGGTGCTCCTTAAAATGCCCCCACAGCGCAGGCAAAGCACAGGCGCAGAAATACAGCAGATTCACGCCGCCCGCCCGCAGCTGGTCGTACCCACACGCCAGCGTCAGCCACAGGATCAGCAGCGTGCCGCCGCCGATGCCGAATCCCGACAGCACCCCGGTGGCCATGCCCACCGCCGCCGCCCAGAAGCCGCTCACAGGGCCAGCACCGCCCGCACGCCGCCATAGAGCAGCAGCAGGCCAAAAGCCCTGCGGAGCAGGGTCATAGGGACTTTCTGAAAGACCCGGCCGGAGATCAGCCCGCCCAGCGCCCCGCCGATGAGATAGGGCCAAGCCCCGGCAAGTTCCAGCGCCCCCTTGAAAAAGTACACCCCGCAGGAAACCACCGACAGCACGAAGATCACCGCCACCGAGGTGGGCAGGGCCTTCCGGGCCTCCAGTCCCGTCCAGCGGGTAAGCATGGGCACCAGGAAAAGCCCGCCGCCCGAGCCGAACAAGCCGTTGGCCAGCCCCGCCAGCGTCCCTGTCACCGCGTATTTTTGCTTTTTGGTCACTGTCCCAACCCTCTTTTTTGCCGTTTGGTATAGTCTTGCGCGGGCTGCCCGCCAAAATTCCCGGACAAAAATGGAAATATTTTGTGAACTCCCGGGCCGCCGCCTTGCAGATCGCTGCGCGGCGTGGTATACTCTATACAGAAATAGCTGGGCGACTGCCCGAAAACTTTCCCTAAATTCACAGAAAAAGAGGTATGTACCATGAAAGCTGTCCCGTTTAATACCGGCTGGGTCTTCCGCAAGGGCGAGGAAGCGGCCGTCCCCGTCACCCTGCCCCACGACGCCATGCTGGGCGAGACCCGGGTGCCCGGCGGCGCTGGCGGCACCGGCGGTGCCTTCTTCCCCGGCGGGTTCTACACCTACGAAAAGACCTTCGACGTCCCCGCCGATTGGGCCGAAAAAACCGTCGGCTTCGCCTTTGACGGCGTATACCGCAACGCCCGTGTGAAGCTCAACGGCGTTGAGGCCGCCGACCACGCCTACGGCTACACGCCCTTCACCGTCTGCGCCGACGGGCTGCTGAAATATGGCGAGGCCAACACCCTCACCGTAGAGGTGGACAATTCCCAGCTGCCCAATTCCCGGTGGTACTCGGGCTCGGGCATCTATCGGCCGGTGCACCTGCTCATCGCCGACAAGACCCACATCCTCTGGCAAGGCGTGCGGATCACCACCCTGTCCATCGACCCGGCCAGGATTTTGGTGGAGACGAAAGCCACCGCCGGCGAGGTTTCGGTGGAGATCCTGGACGGCGAGACGGTGGTGGCCGCCGGCAAGGGCGGCGCGGTGGAAATCGCCGTGCCCGACGCCAAGCTGTGGAGCGACGAATCCCCCGCCCTCTACACCTGCCGGGTCACCCTCACCGCCGAGGGCCAGATCGTGGACGTGGCGGAGGAAACTTTCGGCATCCGCATGATCGAATGGAGCGAAAAGGGCCTGTTCGTCAACGGCAGGGAGACTTTGCTCCGGGGCGGATGCATCCACCACGATAACGGCGTGCTGGGCGCGGCAGCCTTTGAAAAGAGCGAATTCCGCAAGGTGCGGATGCTGAAAGCAGCGGGCTTCAACGCCCTGCGCTCCGCCCACAATCCCGCCTCCACCGCGCTGGTGCGGGCCTGCGATTTCTACGGCGTGTACCTGATGGACGAGGGCTGGGATATGTGGTACAATCACAAGAACCCCCACGACTACGCCTCCCAGTTCATGGAGCACTACGTGGAAGACCTGGAAGCCATGGTGGCCCGGGATTACAACCACCCCGCGGTGCTGATGTATTCCATCGGCAACGAGGTCAGCGAGCCCGCCAACGACCGGGGCGTGGGCCTGGCCCGGGACCTGGTGTTCCGCCTCCACGAGCTGGACGACACCCGGCCCGTCACGGCTGGGCTGAATCTGTCCATCGTCTATGGGGCCAGCAAGGGCAATTTCATCTGGAATCCCGACCAGGGCGGCCGCTCGGAGGAGAGCGAGCAGCAATCCAACGGCTCCGCCACCATGAACATGACCAGCACCATGTTCAACATGGTCACCTCCAAGGTGGGCACCGGCATGAACAAGGCCGCCAATTCCAAGGCCGCCGACCGGGCCACCTCTCCCGTGCTGGATGTGCTGGATATCGCGGGGTACAATTACGCCTCCGGCCGGTACCCGCTGGAGAAGACCGCTCATCCCCACCGGGTGGTGGTGGGCAGTGAGACCTTCCCCCAGGATATCTGGAAGAACTGGCAGATGGTGAAGGAATATCCCTACCTCATCGGCGATTTCATGTGGACCGCCTGGGATTATCTGGGCGAGGCGGGCATCGGCGCGTGGAGCTACACCCCCGACGGCCGGGCCTTCGATAAGCCCTACCCGTGGCTCCTGGCCGACGCCGGGGCCATGGACATCCTGGGCGATCCCACCGGCGAGCTGTTCCTGGCCCAGGCGGCCTGGGGCCTGTTGAAAGATCCGGCCATTTCCGTCCGGCCGGTGAACCATCCGGGAGAAGTCCCCAGCCAGGCCGTCTGGCGGGGCACCAATTCCATCCCCACCTGGAGTTGGCAGAATTGCGAGGGCAACGCCGCCACCGTGGAAGTCTATGGGGACGGATCCACCGCCCAACTGCTTCTCAACGGCAAATCCATCGGCAAAAAGAATCTGCGCCAGGGCGTGGCCACCTTTAAGACCAAGTATGCCCCGGGCATCCTCACCGCGGTGATTTTCGACGCCGACGGCAAGGAGCTGGGCCGCAGCGAGCTGCGCTCCTCCGTGGGCAAGCCCCGCATCCGCCTCACGCCGGAGGAGAACTCCGTCCGGCCCGGCGAGATCGTCTATGTGCCCGTCACGCTGGTGGGCGGCAACGGCATCCTGGAATGCAACAGCGACCGCGCCCTGACGGCCACGGTCACCGGCGGCACGCTGCTGGGCTTTGGCAGCGCAAATCCCCGCACGGAGGATCAGTATACCACCGGGGCCTGCTCCACCTATTATGGCCGGGCCATGGCCGTGGTGCTGGCAGGCGACGATGGAGAGATCGCCCTCACCGTCTCCGACGGCAAGCAGTCCGCCTCCGTGACCATCCCCGTGATCACCGGGTAAGGAAAGTGGGTTGACGGCCTGACGCCGCAAACTTTTTCGAGAAAAAGTTTGGCAGCCTGAGGCCAAACGCAATTTTCGCTGCGCTCAAATAGCGTTGCTGCACTTGGCTTGACCGAACTGAGAGAGTAGTGCCTCCCCGTTTTTTGACAAAAGTATCCCCCGCCCGTAGGGCGGGGGATACGAATATATACCGATTGTGTACAGGCTGGACTGGTGGCCGTGTTCGTGTATTTTCGCCCACGATGTGTTCGTGGACAGGCGAAGCGCACTATCATCCAGCACGGCGGCCTGAGGCCAAACGCAATTTTCGCTGCGCTCAAATAGCGTTGCTGCACTTGGCTCCACCGTACTAAGATAAAGGGCCTTCCCGCCCTATAAGCATGGCCTCCCCGCCCTACGGGCGGGGAGGCCATGTAATATGTCAATTGTATGCAAGCGGAGCCCATTCGCGTCCAGCACGCAGTAAGTTCCGCGACCTGTCAAGTCGTTTCCAAATCGCGCCAGCACGCCATAAAGCGTGCGCCCCGCGAAGTGCGCACGGGCTCAGCCCGTTGCCTGCCCGTAGTAGGCGTTCGCGCCGTGCTTGCGGAGATAGTGTTTGTCCAGCAGCGTCTGCTGCATGGGCGGCAGATCCGGGTCCAGCGCGAGGCAGTGCCAGGCCATAAAGCACAGCTCCTCCAGCACCACGGCGTTGTGGACGGCGTTGTCCGGGCCGGTGCCCCAGGTAAACGGCCCGTGGCTGTGCACCAGCACCGCCGGAATGTCCGCCGGGCTCTTGCCCGCGAAGGTCTCCACGATCACCTTACCCGTCTCCAGCTCGTATTCCCCGCCGATCTCGGCGTCGGTCATTTTCCTGGTGCAGGGGATCTCCCCATAGAAATAATCCCCATGGGTGGTGCCCAGGGCCGGCACTGGGCGGCCCAATTGACTGAACACCGTGGCCCACCGGCTGTGGGTGTGCACCACGCCGCCGATGCCCGGAAACGCCCGGTACAGTTCGCAGTGGGTGTCCGTATCGGAGGAAGGGTTCCACTTCCCCTCCGCCTTTTTGCCCGTGCGCACGTCCACCAGCACCATATCCTCCGGGGTGAGCCGATCGTATTCCACCCCGCTGGGCTTGATGGCCATAAGGCCCGTTTCGGGATCGTACCCGCTGACGTTCCCCCAGGTGAAGGTCACCAGCCCGTGCTTGGGCAGCAGCAGATTGGCCGCGCAAACTTCCGCTTTCAGATTTTCCAGCATGCTCGGCGCCTCACTTTCCCAGCGCCTTCAGGCGCGCCATGGCTTCCTTCGTCTGGGCCGCGTCGCCGAAGGCCGTCAGCCGGAAATACCCTTCTCCGTTTTTGCCGAAGCCTTCCCCGGGCGTCCCCACGATCTCCGCCTTTTCCAGCAGATAATCGAAATATTCCCAGCTGCCCATGCCGTCGGGGCATTTCATCCAGATATAGGGGGAATTCTCCCCACCGGTGAACCAGACCCCCATCTTCCGGAAAGCCTCGGCCATCACCCGGGCATTCTCCTGATAATAGGCCAGGGTCTCCCGAATCTGCTTCTGCCCTTCGGGCGTGAACACCGCCTCGGCGGCCCGCTGGGTGACGTAGCTGACGCCGTTGAATTTGCACCCCTGCCGGCGCTCCCACAGCTTGGAAACCTGCACGCCGTCCACCACCAGCTCCTTGCGGATGACGGTGTAGCCGCAGCGCATCCCGGTGAAGCCCGCCGTCTTGCTGAGGGAACAGAACTCGATGGCGCATTTCTCCGCGCCGGGGATTTCAAAAATGCTCCGGGGCAGGCCCGCGCCGGTGACGAAGCTCTCATAGGCCGCGTCATACAGCAGGATGGCCCCATGCGACAGGGCGTAGTCCACCCACTGCTGCAGCTGCGCCCGATCATACGCCGCGCCGGTGGGATTGTTGGGCGAGCACAGATAGACGATATCCGCCTGGACATCGTCGTCGGGCAGGGGCAGGAAGCCGTTTTCCTCGGTGCCGTCGGCGTAGATCAGCTTTCTGCCGGACAGGATGTTGGTATCCACATAGACCGGGTACACCGGGTCGGGCACCAGCACGGTGTTGTCCACGTCGAACAGATCCACGATGTTGCCCACGTCGCTCTTGGCGCCGTCGCCGATGAACACTTCCTCGGCGGCAAGCTCCACCCCCAGGGATTTGTAATACCCCGCTACGGCCTCCCGCAGGAAGGGATAGCCGTTGGAATCCGGCGAATAGCCCCGGAAAGTCTCCTTCTTCGCCATTTCGTCCGTGGCCCGGTGCATGGCCTCGATCACCACCGGGGCCAGGGGCAGGGTCACGTCGCCGATGCCCATGCGGATGATGTGGTTCTCCGGGTGGGCAGCGGTGTAGGCCGCCACCTTCTTCGCCACGGTGACGAACAGGTAGTTCTGCTCCAGCTTCTGAAAATTGCCGTTGAGTTTCATGCGATTCTCCCCTTTTGGTTTCTCAGTGGTATTGTACGCCTTTTTCCCGCCCGGCGCAAGCCCTATTCCAGATCCATCAGCCGCCGGCGGGTATCTTTGTCCAGCTTTTCCAGCGCATACCGATAGGCCACCCGGGGCATTTCCCCGTGGTGCGCCTCCAGATAGCGGATCACCGTTTCCGGCTCCCGCTGGGAAAGGCATTTGAGCATCCAGCCGTACCCCTTGCGCACCAGATCATGGGGATCGGTGAGCAGCCGGTCGGCGATGCGCAGCGGCTGGATGCCCTGCATATCTCCTTGCTGGATGGCGGGGATCAGCACCACCGCCGCGGCCCGGCGCACCCAGAAATCCCGGTGCTCCGTCCAGTCGATCACCCGCGCAAACAGCGCCTTTTGCCTGCGCAGCAGCTCCCCGAAGGCGTGGGTGCAGAAGTCGTCGCAGTCGCCCCAGCCCCGAACGTACGTTTCCAGCCAGCGGTAAAAAACATCGTAGGTGGTCTCGTCATAGAGGCTTTTCACCCGGTACGCCCAGTCGAAGGCGATGACCTCCAGCGGCCAGCTGCGCTGCTGCAAAAGCGCCTCGCACTCCTCCAAGACCGCCGGCAGGCTGCGCTCCGGGATCGTGCGGTAGAGCCGGGCCGAGAGCTTGCGGATCGCCCCGGTTTTCAGGTGCCCCTCCTTGGGCGAAAAGGCGTCGAGCGCCTCCACCTGTCGGGCCGCCTCCTGCGCAAGCGCACTCACGCCTGCTGCTCCATGTACTCCACCGCCGCGCCGATAAAGCCCTTAAACAGCGGATGGGCGCGGTTGGGCCGGGACTTGAATTCCGGGTGGAACTGCCCCGCCACAAAGAAGGGATGGTCGGGCAGCTCCACCGTCTCCACGATAAACCCGTCCGGCGAAGTGCCGCTGATAGCCATGCCGTTGGCCTCCACCACATCCCGGTATTCGTTGTTGAATTCGTACCGGTGCCGATGCCGCTCCAGGATCAGGTCCCGGCCGTAGCATTCCATCATCCGGGTGTTCTCTTTGATCTTGCAGGGATAGCTGCCCAGCCGCAGCGTGCCGCCCTTGTTGATCTCCTTGTTCTGGTCGGGCATGAAGTCGATCACCTTGTTCAGGCCGTATTCGTCGAATTCCCCGGAATTGGCGTCGGCGATGCCGCACACATGGCGGCAGAATTCGATCACCGCCACCTGCATCCCCAGGCAGATGCCCAGATAGGGCACGTGGTTCTCCCGGGCGTACTGCACCGCCAGGATCATCCCCTCGATGCCCCGGGGGCCGAATCCGCCGGGCACCAGGATGCCGTGGCAGCCCGCCAGCCGGGACGCCGTGTTCTCCTCGTCCAGCGTCTCCGAATCCACCCAGTCGATCTCCACCTTGGCGCTGTGGTCGTAGCCCGCGTGGCGCAGGGCCTCCATCACCGAAAGATAGGCGTCGTGGAGTTTCACATACTTGCCCACCAGGGCGATCTTCACCGTCTTCTTCCGCCCGCGGATGCGCTCCACCATCTCCAGCCAGTCGGTCATGTCCGGCGCCGGGGTGTCCAGCTTCAATTCCCTGCACACGATGTCCGAGAAGTGGTTCTTCTCCAGCATGATGGGCGCCTCATACAGCACCGGGATGGTCAGGTTCTCGATGACGCAGTCGGGCTGCACGTTGCAGAACAGCGCGATCTTGGAGAAGATCGACGGGTCGGTGATGGGCTCGTCGGTGCGCAGCACGATGATGTTGGGCTTGATGCCCATGGATTGCAGTTCCTTCACCGAGTGCTGGGTGGGCTTGGATTTGTGCTCGCCGCTGCTCTTGAGATAGGGCACCAGCGTCACGTGGATGAACAGGGAATTCTCCGGCCCCACCTCCTGGGACACCTGCCGGATGGCCTCCAGGAAGGGCTGGCTCTCGATATCGCCCACGGTGCCGCCGATCTCCGTGATGACCACATCCGCGTTGGAATGGCTGCCCACGTTGTAGATGAAGCTGGTGATCTCGCTGGTGACGTGGGGGATCACCTGCACCGTCTCCCCCAGGTATTCTCCCCGGCGCTCCTTGTTCAGCACGTTCCAATAGACCCGGCCGGTGGTGAGGTTGGAAAACTTGTTCAGGTTCTCGTCGATGAACCGCTCATAGTGCCCCAGGTCCAGGTCGGTCTCCAGCCCGTCCTCGGTGACGTAAACCTCCCCGTGCTGATAGGGGCTCATGGTGCCCGGGTCCACGTTGATATAGGGGTCCAGCTTCTGGGCCGCCACCTTGAGCCCCCGGGCCTTTAAGAGCCGGCCCAGGCTGGCCGCGGTGATGCCCTTGCCCAGGCCAGACACCACGCCGCCGGTCACAAAGATATATTTTGCCATGTGATTTTACGCTTCCTTTCCGCTCTCCTTGTTTCTCCCGGGCGGGGCCTCACGCCTCCACCCAGCCCTCGAACACCCGCACGGCCTCGCCGGTCATGAGGATCCTTTCCGGCATGTAGTTGACGGTAAGCTCTCCGCCCCGCAGCCGGACAGTCACATCCTCGCCCGCGGCGCAGATACCGTTCAGCACCGCCGCCGCCACCGTGGCGCAGGTGCCCGTGCCGCAGGCCATGGTCTCGCCGCTGCCCCGCTCCCACACCCGCATTTTGAGGGTGTGCCCGTCGATCACCTGCACAAATTCCGTGTTCACCCGGTCGGGGAACAGGGGATCGTTTTCAAATTTCGGCCCGATGGCCGGCAGGTCCAGCCCGTCGGGGTCGCCGCCGAACACCACGCAGTGGGGGTTGCCCATGCTCACGCAGGTGACGGTATATTCGCTGCCGGCCACCGCCACCCGCTGCCCCACGATCTGTTCGCCGGGCAGGGCCACGGGGATCTTCTCCGGCCGAAGCTCCGCCCGGCCCATGTCCACGGTGATCCGCTTCGCCTCCCCGTTTTCGGCGTGGACGGTGCAGGTCTTCACCCCGCTGAGGGTCTCGATGCGCAGCACGTCCTTCCGGGCATAGCCCGCGTCGTACAGGTATTTCGCCACGCAGCGGATGCCGTTGCCGCACATCTTCCCTTCGCTGCCGTCGGCGTTGAACATCCGCATCCGGCCGTCGGCCACTTCCGACGGGCAGATCAGGATCACCCCGTCGCCGCCGATGCCCTTGTGCCGGTCGGAGAGCCGGATGGCCAGTCCCTCCGGGTCTTCTACTTCCTGCCGAAAGCAGTCAAAATAGATGTAGTCGTTGCCCGCGCCGTGCATCTTCACAAAATCCAGTTTTCCCATGGTTCGCACCTCGCCTGTGTTTCCGCGTCTATGGTTCCATTTTATCAAACTTCCACCGTGCCGTCAAACACCTTGTCGGCCCGTCCGGTCATCAGCACCCGCTCGTCGGTGTAGTTGATCCGCAGCTCGCCGCCTTTGAGGATCACCCGCACGTCCTGCCCTTTCTGGCAATAGCCGTTCACCGTGGCGGCCACCACCGCTGCGCAGGTGCCCGTGCCGCAGGCCATGGTCTCGCCGCTGCCCCGCTCCCAGATGCGGGCTTTCAAGGTGGTCTCGTCGATCACCTCCACAAAGCCCACGTTCACCCGTTCGGGGAACAGGGGGTCGTGCTCGAACTTTGGCCCCAGCCGCTCCAGGTCCAGCTTGTCCACCGAGGGGACGAACACCGTGGCGTGGGGATTGCCCATGGAGCAGCAGGTGATGCGGAACACCTCGCCGTCGATGGAGACGGGCTTGTTCACCACCCGGTCCCCTTCCAGATTCACCGGCACCAGCCTGGGCGAAAGCTCTGCCCGGCCCATGTCCACGGTGACTTTGGACACCAGCCCGTTTTTCGTGATGACGGTACATTCCTTCACGCCGCTGGCGGTGTCGATCCTCAGCCGGTACCGGCCCTTGCCCACCGGCTCGCCTTTTGCGATGCCGTTATCAAACAGGTACTTGGCCACGCAGCGGATGCCGTTGCCGCACATCAGCCCCTCGCTGCCGTCCAGATTGAACATCACCATCCGGGCGTCGGCCGTGTCCGAAGGGCAGATCAAGATCACCCCGTCGCCGCCCACGCCGTTGTGCCGGTCGGACAGGTAGATGGACAGGAATTCCGGCGAGGCCACTGCGTTGGCCGGGTCGAAGCAGTTGATGTAGATATAGTCGTTGGAGCAGGCGGTCATCTTGGTGAAGTGCAGCCGCTGCTTCTCGGCCTTCAAGTGATTGATGTCCACGATCTCGGTGTTTTCCGGGGTGTAGCGGCTCATCAGGGAATCCGCCAGGGCGTTGGCGGTATCCAGCGCCGTGAGGCAGGGGATCCCCAGCAGACTGGCCTTCCGGCGGATCTTCACGCTGTCCCGGGCGGGATTGCGCCCCTTGGCGGAGGTGGAGATCACATAATCCACCTGGCCGCTTTCCAGCAGGGTCAGGGTGTTGACGGAGCTTTCGTGAATTTTGTCCACCAGCTTCACCGCCAGTCCCACCTTGGCCAGCACCAGCGCCGTTCCGGCCGTGGCGTAGAGGGTGAAGCCCATCCGGGCAAATTTCTTGGCCACTTCCCCGATCTCGTGCTTGTCCTGGTCCCGCACGGTGATGAACACCCCGCCGCCTTCCCGGGTCATCTTGTGGTTGGAGGCGATCAATCCCTTATACAGGGCCTCCTCCAGATTGTTGCCGATGCCCAGCACCTCGCCGGTGGATTTCATCTCCGGCCCCAGGTGGGTGTCCACGTCCTGCAGCTTTTCAAAGGAGAACACCGGCACCTTCACCGCCACATAGGGCGAGGGCGGATACAGCCCCGTGCCGTAGCCCAGGTCGGTGAGCTTTTCGCCCAGGCTCACCCGGGTGGCCAGGTCGCACATGGGCACCCCGGTGACCTTGCTGATATAGGGCACGGTGCGGGAGGCCCGGGGATTTACCTCGATCACGTAGATCTCGCCGCCGGTGAGGATGTATTGCAGATTGATGAGCCCGATGCCGTGGAGCTCCCGGCACAGCGTCTCAGTGGTGGAGACGATCTTGTCCGCCATGTCGTCGTCGATATCCCCTGCCGGGTACACGGCGATGCTGTCGCCGGAGTGGATGCCCGTGCGCTCCACGTGCTCCATGATGCCCGGGATCAGGATGTTCTCCCCGTCGCAGATGGCGTCCACCTCGATCTCCATGCCGGAAAGGTACTTGTCGATGAGCACCGGGTTGTCCTGCCGATGGGTCAGGATGATGGCCATGTATTCCTCGATATCCTCGTCGCAGTAGGCGATGATCATATTCTGTCCGCCCAGCACATAGCTGGGCCGCATCAGCACCGGATAGCCCAGCTCTCGGGCGGCGGTCAGGGCCTCGTCCGCCGTCATCACCGTGAAGCCCCGGGGCCGCTTGATCCCCGTCCGCTCCAGCAGCGCGTCGAACCGCTCCCGGTCCTCGGCCATGTCGATGGTGTCGGCGGAGGAGCCCAGGATGGGGATGCTGTTGGCCGCCAGAGTCTTGGTCAGCTTGATGGCCGTCTGGCCGCCGAAAGCCACCACCACCCCGATGGGCTTTTCGATCCGGATGATATCCAGCACGTCCTCGGGAGACAGGGGCTCGAAGTACAGCCGGTCGCCGGTGTCGAAGTCGGTGGAGACCGTCTCGGGGTTGTTGTTCACCAGCACCACCTCATACCCCAGCTGCCGCAGGGACATGACGCAGTGGACGCTGGCGTAGTCGAATTCGATGCCCTGGCCGATGCGGATGGGCCCGCTGCCCAGCACCATCACCGTGGGCTTCTGCCGGTCGCCGCCGATGAATTCCAGCGCCTCATCTTCCCCGCCGGATTCCTCCGTATCGTAGGTGGCGTAGAAATAGGGGGTGTGGGCCGCGAATTCTCCCGCGCAGGTGTCCACCATGCGGAAGGTGGTCTTTCGGGCATAGGGGATTTTGCACCCGGAGAGCCGGGCAATGGCCGCGTCCGGATAGCCCAGTTTCTTGCCCCGGGTGTACAGCTCCTCGGTGAGCACGCCCTTACTGAGCTCCTGCTCGTAGGCCAGCAGGTTTTCCAGTTTGGACAGGAACCAGCAGTCGATCATGGTCTTGTCGTGCATCTCCTGCACGGAGACGCCCCGCTTTAAGAGCTCATACACCGCGAACAGCCGCTCGTCCGTGGCGTGCACCGCGATGTGCCAGAGAGCCTCCGCGCTCTCCGCCGCGAACTTGGGCAGATTCAGCGTATCCAGGGAAATTTCCGCGCCCCGCACCGCCTTCATCAGGGCCATTTCAAAGCTGTCGGCGATGCTCATCACCTCGCCGGTGGCCTTCATCTGGGTGCCCAGGTCCCGCTTGGCGTAGACGAATTTATCAAAGGGCCACTTGGGGAACTTCACCGCCACGTAGTCCAGCGCCGGCTCAAAGGCCGCATAGGTCTTGCCGGTAACGGCGTTTTTGATCTCGTCCAGGGTGTAGCCGATGGCGATCTTGGTGGCCACCTTGGCGATGGGGTACCCGGTGGCCTTGCTGGCCAGCGCCGAGGAGCGGCTCACCCGGGGATTGACCTCGATCACGGCGTATTCAAAGGAGGTGGGGTGCAGCGCGAACTGGCAGTTGCAGCCGCCCTCCACGCCCAGCTCGTCGATGATCTTCAGCGCCGCCGAGCGCAGCATCTGATATTCCTTGTCGGAGAGGGTGACGGTGGGGGCGATGACGATGGAATCCCCGGTGTGCACGCCCACAGGGTCCAGGTTCTCCATGGAGCACACGGTGATGGTGTTCCCCATGTGGTCCCGCATCACCTCGAATTCGATCTCCTTCCACCCGGCGATGCTCTTTTCCACCAGCACCTGGGTGATGGGCGACAGGGCCAGGCCGTTGGCGGCCACCTCCCGCAGGGCATTGGCATCGTCCACGATGCCGCCGCCGGTGCCGCCCAGGGTGAAGGCCGGGCGGATGATGACGGGATAGCCGATCTCCGCCGCAAAGGCTTCCGCATCCGCCACGGTGTTCACCACCTTGCTGGGGACACAGGGCTGCCCGATGCGCTCCATGGCGTCCTTGAACAGCTGCCGGTCCTCCGCCTTGTCGATGGTCTCCGGGGATGCGCCCAGCAGTCGCACGCCCATCTTGTCGAGGAAGCCCTCCTTGGCCAGCTGCATGGAGAGGGTGAGGCCCGTCTGCCCGCCGAAGCCGGAGAGGATGCTGTCGGGCCGCTCCTTCTCGATGATCCGCTTCACGGTGGTGAGGGTCAGGGGCTCGATATAGATTCTGTCCGCCATGGCCTTGTCGGTCATGATGGTGGCCGGGTTGGAATTCACCAGCACGATCTCGATCCCGTCCTCCCGCAGGGCCCGGCAGGCCTGGGTGCCGGCGTAGTCGAATTCCGCCGCCTGCCCGATGACGATGGGCCCGGAGCCGATCACCAGCACCTTTTTGATGTCCTTATTCAGCGGCATGATCTTCCGCCCCTTTCTGCGCCATCATGGCGAAAAATTCATCAAACAGCGCCCGGGTGTCCAGCGGCCCGCCGCAGGCTTCGGGATGGAACTGGGTGGTGAACGCCGGGAAATCCAGATACCGCACGCCCTCGCAGGTGCCGTCGTTGACGTTCACGAAAAGCTCCCGGGCCCGTTTGGGGTCGATGCTTTCTCCCACCACCGCGTAGCCGTGGTTCTGGCTGGTGATGTACACCCGGCCCGTCTCCAGGTTTTTCACCGGCTGGTTCGCGCCCCGGTGGCCGTATTTGAGCTTTTCCGTCCTGGCCCCGTTGGCCAGGGCCAGCAGCTGGTGCCCCAGGCAGATGCCGAAGATCGGGATCCCCAGCCCGCAGATCTCCTTGAGGTTCCCGATGATCCCGGTGTTGTCCGCCGGGTCGCCGGGGCCGTTGGAGAGCATGATCCCGTCGGGCCGCAGCGCCGCGATCTCCCGGGCCGTGGTATGGCAGGGGCACACCGTCACCCGGGCGCCCCGCTCCACCAGCTCCCGCCAGATGTTCCTTTTCAGCCCGAAGTCCAGCAGCACGATGTGCCGTCCCGCCGTTTCCGGCCCCACGGTGTACCGCTCCCTGGTGGAGACCGCCTCCACCGCGCCGGTGATCCGGTAGGCCCGCACCGCTTCCAGGTCGACTTTCTCCGGGTCGTCGGTGATGATCCCGTTCATCACGCCCTTCTCCCGGATGGTCTTGGTCAGGGCCCGGGTGTCGATGCCGGAGAGGCCCACCACGCCCTGGGCCTTAAAAAAGGTGTCAAGATCGCCCTCCGAGCGGAAATTGGAAGGCTCCTGACACCACTGTTTCACAAGATATGCTTTGGGTCCGATCCCGCTGCTTTCAAAATCGGCGGGAATGACCCCATAGTTGCCGATGAGCGGGAAGGTCTGCGCGACGATCTGCCCGTGATAGCTGGGGTCGGTGAGTGTTTCCAGATACCCGGTCATGCCGGTGGTGAACACCACCTCGGCCACCACATCGCCCTGCGCGCCAAACCGTTCGCCCTGAAAACGCTTGCCGTTCTCCAAAACCAGATACGCTTTGCTGCCCATGCTGCTAACGCCGTCCTTTCTCTACCATTCAACCCTATATGATACAGGAAAACCCCGCTTTACGCAAGGGGAAATTCTCCCCCGTTTTCCCGTTATTTTTGTGGATTTTGGCTCCCCGCCTCCATGATGTTCTTGGAGACCTGCCCCACCCGGGTCTGATAGTGTCCCGTGAAGCAGCCGGTGCAGAAATCCAGCCGGCAACCCTTGCAGGCGCCCAGCAGCCCTTCCACGCTGATATACCCCAGGGTGTCCGCGCCGATCTTCCGGCAGATGGCGTCCAGGGCGATGCGGTTGGCCAACAGGGTGTGCTCGTCGCCGATGTCCGTGCCGAAATAGCAGGTGTGCAGAAACGGCGGGGCGGATACCCGCATGTGCACCTCTTTTGCGCCTGCCCGGCGCATGGCGGCGATGGTCCTGGGGCTGGTGGTGCCCCGCACGATGGAATCTTCCACCAGCACCACCCGTTTGCCCTCCACCGCGGCCCTTAACGGCGCCAGCTTCATGTTCACGGCGTTTTCCCGCTGCTCCTGGGTGGGGAAGATAAAGCTCCGCCCGATGTAGGGGTTCTTCACAAATCCCGTCCCCAGCGGGATGCCGCTCTCCATGGCGTAGCCGATGGCCGCGTCCAGGCCGCTGTCGGGCACGCCGCACACCATGTCCGCCTCCACCGGATGCTCTCTGGCCAGCGCCCGGCCCATGTTCACCCGGGCCTCGTAGACGCTCAGCCCGTCCAGCACCGAATCGGGCCGGGCAAAGTAGATAAATTCAAAAATGCACATGCTCTGCCGGGGGGCTTTCAGGAAGATCTCGCTGTGGACCACCCGGCCGTCCTCGATGAGCACCGCCTCGCCGGGCTGCACGTCCCGGACAAAGGAAAAGCCGCAGCTGTCCAGCGCGCAGGATTCCGAGGCCACCGCCACCCCGTGGTCGTTTTGGCCGATGCACAGCGGCCGGTACCCGCCGGGGTCCCGCACGGCCACCAGCTTGCCGCCGCTGCCCAGCACCACCAGGGAATAGGCCCCCACCAGCAGCTTGACGGCCTCCTTCACCCCGGTGAGCAGGTCGTTGTCCGCCCGGAGCGTCTTATAGGCGATGAGGGAGGAGATCACCTCGCTGTCGCTGCTGGCGGAGAAATCCAGCCCGAAGGCCGTGAGCTTCTCTTTGATCTCCCGGGCGTTCACCACGTTGCCGTTGTGGGCGGTGGCGATCCGCCCGGTGAGGTATTCTGTGACGAAGGGCTGCACGTTCTTCAGGGTGTTGGAGCCGGTGGTGGAGTACCGGGCGTGGCCGATCCCGCAGCCGCTTCTGGGGAATTGCTCCATCACCCGTGGATTGAACACCTCGCCCACCAGTCCCACGTCCTTCACGCAGGTGAGGGTGCTGCCATTGGCCACGGCGATGCCCGCGCCCTCCTGGCCCCGGTGCTGCATGGAAAGCAGCGCGTTGTAGCAGATCCCGGCGGCCTCGCCGCCCTCCCGCATGCTCACGCCGAAGACCGCACATTCCTCGTGTAATTTATCCATAGTCATCCTCTCCATAGGTCTGTATGATCTCCGCCGCCACCGCTTTCCGGCCGATCCGGCGGTCCATGGCCTCTTTCTCGATGAACCGGTGGGCCTCCGCCTCCGTCAGCCCACGGTACTGCACCAGCAGGCATTTTGCCCGGCCCACAGCCTTGGCTTCCTCCAGCTTCTGCCGCAGCCGCTGATTCTCCGCGGCCGCCTGCTCCACCCGGCTGCCTGCGGCGTCCAAGAGCCCCAGCGCCTGCCGGAAAAGCGTGGCCGACAGGGGCTTCCCCACCGTGAGCACGCCGTCCCCGGCCACCCGGGCGCTCACCTCGTCCAGGTGTTCTCCCTTCACCGCCAGTAGCACGCCCAGGCCCTGCCCTGCGGCAAACCGGGCCAGCTCCGCGCCGAATTCGTCGGGCAGCGGCGCGTTGACGATCACCGCGTCAAACACCTGGCTCACCAGCATCCGCCGGGCCTCGCCGCCGTTTTCCGCAAAGGCCGCCGCCCGGAAGACCGTGTCCGCCAGCAGCGCCTTGAAAACCTCCCGCCCCTTCTCCGTGGCGGTGACGATCAGGGCCGTGCGCGCCACGGTGCGGGGGATCCTCCGCTCACCCCTGTGTTCCGCCGGCATATGCGCGCAGGACCTCCTTCGGCAGAAACTCCTTCAAAAAGGCGCTGTCCTTCGCCAGTTCTCTTGCCTCCCGGAGGCTGCCCGGCAGGGGCTGGCGGAGCACGCCGGGGCCGTTGGGCGGCAGGGGCAGGGCCCGTTCCACGCCCTCCACGCCGGCATAGAGCAGCAGCGCAAAGGCCAGATAGGGGTTGGCCGTGCCGTCCGGCGAGGAGATCTCGATGCGCCCCTCTTTCTTCCTGCGCAGCAGCGAGGCCCGGCCCGTGTCCGCCCAAGAGACGTCACGGGGCGCGCCGAACTGTCCCAGCCGCTCGTAGGATTCCTCTCCCGGCCCGAAGAACACGGACATCTCCCGGGCGTGGGCGAATATCCCGGCCAGGAAAGCGTCCGCGCAGCTTTCCCCATCCTTGCTGGGCCGCATGGCGATGCGGAAGCCGTTGCCCGCCTGGTCCGCGATGGGCTTGGGCGCGAAGCTGGCCCACAGGCCGTTGCGCACGGCCATCATCTTCACCACCGAGCGGAAGGTCACCACGTTGTCGGCGCAGGCCAGCGCCTGGCCCGGCTCGAAGTCGATGCGGTTCTGTCCCGGCCCGCTGATGTGGTGGGAGGACAGCGGCTCGATGCCCATGTCCTCCAGCGTCAGGCAGATATCCCTGCGCACGTCCTCGCCCCGGTCCTCCGGGGCCTCGTCCATGTAGCCCGCGCTGTCGAAGGGGATATCGGTGGGGCCGCCCTCTCCGTCGGTGCGGAACAGATAGAAATCATTCTCCGCGCCGAAGCGCACGGAGATGTGCCGCGCCCGGGCATAGTCCACCGCGTCCCGCAGAATTTTCCGGCTGTCCTGGGCAAAGGGGGCGCCGTCCTCGCCCCGGATATCGCAGTAGAACCGGGCCACCCGGCCGGTGGAGGGCCGCCAGGGCAGCACCGAAAGGGTGCCGGTATCCGGGAAGAGGAAGATCTCGCTGTCCCCGGGCCGGTAGAATCCGTCGATCCGCGAAGCGTCCACCGCGATGCCCTCGCTGAAGGCCCTGGGCAGCAGGGACGGCAATACCGAGATGATCTTCTGCCGGCCGAACACGTCGCAGAAGGCGAACTTGACGAATTTCACGTCGTGGTCCTGGATATACTCCGAGACGTTCAGGTTTTCATATTCCATGCGGCTTCTCCCCCAAAACTGAAAAAGCCTGTGCTCCCCGGCGCAAAGTTCCAGGGAACACAGACGTCTTTGTCCGTTATCTGCATTATACCGCCGCCGCGCCGCTTTGTCAACGGATTCCGAAAGCAAAACCGCACCCAACTGCATTTCTTTTTTGAAAGCCGTGGAAAAACCTATATTTTCTTTCAAACTTGAAATCAGAATCTGTGCAGCTTGCAGAATTGCGGGATTTTGTGGCAATTTCCCGTTGACAAATCCCGCCGGCGGGGCTACAATACCCTCGTAAACAGCAAGGGCGCTGGGGCTTTTACCCGGCGCCCTTTTGTTTGAATCGCACAAAGTCCCTCCCGCCGAATACTATGTGGAGCAGACTTTCCCCGCTGGGGATCTGAATAAAGGAGACGATGATATGGGTAGTTTGGAAAATCGCAAGGCCGTACCGGAGCTCTTCGGCACCATGGTCTTTAACGACGACGTGATGCAGGAACGCCTGCCCCGGGATGTGTACCGCTCCCTGCGCAAGACCATCGACGAGGGCAAGGATCTGGACCTCACCGTGGCAAACGCCGTGGCCAGCGCCATGAAGGATTGGGCCGTGGAAAAGGGCGCCACCCACTACACCCACTGGTTCCAGCCCCTCAACGGCGTCACCGCCGAAAAGCACGACAGCTTCATCTCCCCCACCTCCGACGGCCGGGTGATCATGCAGTTCTCCGGCAAGGAGCTGATCAAGGGCGAGCCCGACGCCTCCTCCTTCCCCTCCGGCGGCCTGCGGGCCACTTTCGAGGCAAGAGGCTACACCGCCTGGGACCCCACCTCCTATGCCTTTGTCAAGGGTGATTCCCTGTACATCCCCACCTCGTTCCTCTCCTACAGCGGCGAGGTGCTGGACAAGAAGACGCCCCTGCTGCGCTCCATGGAGGAGCTTTCCCGGCAGGCCATCCGCATCCTGCGGCTGTTCGGCGACACCGCCACCAAGCGGGTGGTCACCACCGTGGGCCCGGAGCAGGAATATTTCCTGGTGGATAAAACGCTCTACGACCAGCGCCCCGATCTGATCCTCTGCGGCCGCACCCTCTTTGGCGCCAAGGCCCCCAAGGGCCAGGAGCTGGAAGATCACTATTTCGGCGCCATCAAGCCCCGCATCGCAGCCTTTATGAAAGAGCTGGACGAGGAGCTGTGGAAGCTGGGCATCCTGGCCAAGACCAAGCACAACGAGGTGGCCCCGGCCCAGCACGAGCTGGCGCCCATCTTCGCCACCACCAACATCGCCACCGACCACAATCAGCTGACCATGGAGACCATGAAGAACGTGGCCGCCCGCCACGGGCTGGTGTGCCTGCTCCATGAAAAGCCCTTCGCCGGCGTCAACGGCAGCGGCAAGCACAACAACTGGTCCATCTCCACCGACAGCGGCAAAAACCTGCTGGATCCCGGCAAGAGCCCTGCGGAGAATTTCCAGTTCCTGCTGTTCCTGGCCGCCGTCATCAAGGGCGTGGACGAGTACCAGGACCTGCTGCGCATCTCCGTGGCCTCGGCGGGCAACGATCACCGTCTGGGCGCCAACGAGGCCCCGCCCGCCATTATCAGCATGTTCCTGGGTGACGAGCTCACCGCCATCCTCAAGGCCGTGGAGGCCGGCAAGCCCTATGGCGGCGGAGAGCCCCAGAAGCTGGCCACCGGCGTCCATGTGCTGCCGGAGCTCAGCCGGGACACCACCGACCGCAACCGCACCTCTCCCTTTGCCTTCACCGGCAACAAGTTCGAGTTCCGCTCCCTGGGCTCGGCCATCTCCATCGCCTGCCCCAACATCATGCTGAACACCATCGTGGCCGAGGAGCTGCAGCAGTTCGCCGACGCCCTGGAGGGCACGCAAGACATCCAGGCGGACGTGCTGGCCCTGGTGAAGCAGGTGGTGGAGGCGCACAAGCGGATCATCTTCAACGGCGACGGCTACTCCGAGGAGTGGGTCAAGGAAGCTGAGAAGCGGGGCCTGCTGAATCTCAAGACCACTGTCGACGCGCTGCCGCGCTATCTGGACGAGAAGAACATCCGGCTGTTCACCAGCCACAAGATCTACACCGAGGCCGAAATGGAGGCCCGGTACGAGACGATCATGGAGGAGTATTCCAAGACCCTGAACATCGAGGCCCTGACCATGGTGAGCATGGCCAAGCAGGATATCCTCCCTGCCGTCAGCGGATATGCGGCGGAGCTGGCCGGCGGCGTAGCTGCCAAGCGGGCGGTGCTGAGCGATCTGCCCTGCACCGCGGAGACGGCCCTTATCGAGAAGCTCTCTGCCCTGCTGGACACCGCCTATGCCCAGACCGAGGCCCTGTCCTGCGCCCTGCGGGATGCCCGGGCCGAAAGCGTCAACAGCCTGACGGTGGCCACCCATTATCGGGATACGGTGATCCCGGCCATGAACGCCCTCCGGGCCACAGTGGACGCGATGGAAGAAAATGTCTCCGGCGATTACTGGCCCTATCCCACCTATGCGGATCTGATGTTCCGCGTATAAACCCAGCGTACAAGTTTTTCTCCCCCCAACTTTCGGCGCCCTCTCCCAGTTCGGAGAGGGCGCCAAATCATATCAAAAAAATGGACGCTTAAAAAGTTGCACACTGTGCGAAAATCCCAGCGGCCTGCCCTTGTGGACACGCAAAAAGAGCCCGGCGATTCCTCGCCGGGCCCGGGTGGTGCTCAATCCAACGCCTTCTCCAGCGCCTCGATGACGATCTTCAGCGCCTTGATGCGGGCATATTTCTTGTCCACCGATTCCAGGATGTGCCAGGGCGCGAAGGTGGTGCTGGTCTTTTGCAGCATCTCGTCCACGGCCATCTCGTACTGGTCCCACTTCTCCCGGTTGCGCCAGTCCTCGTCGGTGATCTTCCACTGCTTAGAGGGCGTGTTCTGCCGGTCGGTGAAGCGCTCCAGCTGGGTGTCCTTGTCGATCTGCACCCAGAATTTGATGATCACCGCGCCCCAGTTGTGCAGCTCCTGCTCGAATTCGTTCATCTCGTAATAGGCCCGCTGCCACTCGTTCTCGGTGCAGAAGCCCTCCAGCCGCTCCACCATCACCCGGCCGTACCAGCTGCGGTCGAAGATGTGGATATGCCCGGTCTTGGGCAGCCGGGTCCAGAAGCGCCACAGATAGTGCCGCTGCTTTTCGTGGGGCAGGGGGCTGGCGATGGGCATCACCTCAAAGCCCCGGGGATCCAGCGCCCCGGTGAGGCGCTTGATGTTGCCGCCCTTGCCGGCGGCGTCCTGGCCCTCATAGACGATGATCACCGGCACCCGCTTGCGATAGAGCCGGTAGTGCAGGGCGCTCAGCTTCTTTTGCAGCTTCTTCAGCTGCTCCTTGTATTCCTCCTCGCTGATGGTCTTGGTGAGATCCACGTCCTTCAGCTTGGGCATCTGCTTCAGCGGGAAATTATTGGGCAGCAGCGGCACCGCCAGACTGCCGTTCTTCAGCGCCGTGTCGATGCCGGTGCACAGGGTCTCCAGCACCTGCAGCTCCGCATACTTGCGGTTTTCCGAATCCACCAGATACCAGGGCGCGCTGGGGGTGTTGGTGTCCTCCAGATAGCGGTCGAAGACCTCCTCGCACTCCTTGTAGTGGTGATTCTGCCAGACGTCGCCGTCGCTCACCCGCCAGGCGGTGTCCTTGCTGGCCAGCAGGCTGTCGATCCGCGCCTTCTGCTCCTTGCGGCTGATGTGGAAGAAGAATTTCACCAGCAGATAGCCGTTGTCGGTGAGGCCCCG
The DNA here is from genome assembly GCA_947631855.1 of uncultured Clostridia bacterium. Taxonomy (GTDB): domain Bacteria; phylum Bacillota; class Clostridia; order Oscillospirales; family Acutalibacteraceae; genus Acutalibacter. The sequence continues at coordinate 29,722 of CANRMX010000018.1, forward strand.
CTCAAACCGCCGCACGCTCTCCACCCGGGAGGCGTACTGTTCTTCGCTGAGCTGCCCATGGAGCTTCTCATTGGTGATCTCCTCCATCCAGCCGGAATCCAGCAGGGTGAACTTGCCCGCCTCGGGGATCTTCTCAAAATACCGGGCCAGGAAGGGTTTCCGGCGTTCCTCCGCGGTGGGGGCGGCGATGGTGTAGACCTTGAAGAAGCGGGGGTCGATGTTGCGGATGATCTGCCCGATGGCGCTGCCCTTTCCGGCGGCGCCCCAGCCCTCCACCAGCACCAGCACCGGCAGTTTCTTTTCTTTCAACAGCATCTGCTGCTCGCCCAGCCGCTCTCTGGCGGCCTTGATGCGGGCCTTCATTTCTTCCTTGTCAGGCTGTTCCGTTCGGTTCCAATTGTTCAGCATACCTAGCAACCCCTATCTGTCACTGATTCAGTGGGTAATATTCTACCATAATTTCTCCCAAAACGCAAGTTATTTTTACACTTTTTTGGGAAATCTCCGTCCGCTTTTTCGGGAACGTCGGGTGCTTCCACTTGCATTTCCGGCAAGGACGGTGTATACTTTTATGAAGTAATTGCTCGTAATTGCTCAAATAAGGAAGAATCGGAGGCTTTTTTATGAAACCCATCCTGATGAAATGGTCCCAGAAAAGGTGGCTGACCTGTCTTCTGCTGGTACTGGCCGCGCTGGGGATCGGCTTTATCAGCCTGTGTTTTACGGTGACGAGCCGCCGCTGGGAAATGATGCATACCTATTTTAGGCGTCCCCTGCTGGTGCTCCTCAATCTCCTGCCCCCGGTCCTGTTGACCTTCTTCTTCTGGTTTTTGACAAACCGGGCGGTGGTCGCCTATGGGCTGACCGGCCTGCTGGTCTTCGTCCTTACGGCGGCAAACTTTTTCAAGCTCACCTTCCGGGACGATCCCCTGATGTTTGGCGATCTGTTTCTGGCGCAGGAAGCCGGCAATATGCTGGGCAGGTATTCTCTTTTCATCAACAAGCCCATGGCCGCCTCCCTGATCCTGTTCCTCCTGGGCGGCGTCTTTCTGTTTTTCTTTGCTCGGGGCAGGCTGCCCAAATGCTGGCCGCGGTTTGCGTTGGCCGGGGCGGTGCTGATCCTCTGCCTGCCGATTTCAGGGCTGTATACCAGCAACAACATCTGCAACAATAAAACACAGAATTTCGACATCATCAACCGCTGGTCCTCTACCCAGGTCTATACCTCCAAGGGCTTTCTCTATCCGTTCCTCCACAGCACGGTTTCTGCTTTTGACAAGGCCCCCGAAAATTACAACAAAACCGAAACGGAGGCGGTGCTGGCCCAGCTCTCTTCCGCCGATATCCCCGAGGACAAAAAGGTCAATGTGCTCGGTATCATGCTGGAAGCCTACAACGATTTTTCCAAGTATGACCAGATCGCCTTTTCTCAGGACGTCTATGCAGAATACCACGCCCTGGAAAAGGAATCGATCCGCGGCAACCTGATCACCAGCATTTTCGCCGGCGGCACCGTGACTACGGAACGGTCTTTCGTCACCGGGCTGTCCGATTTGAGTTCCTTCCGTCGGCTGACCAACTCCTACGCCTGGTATTTCGCGGAGCAGGACTACACCGTCACCGGCAGCCACCCCTGCTACCAGTGGTTTTACAATCGTCTGAACATCGACCCCAACCTGGGTTTTCAGGGCTATCTGTTCTATGAGGATCACTACGCCGCCCTTGCGGATGGCGGCATAGCCCGGGACAATATCTTCCTCCCGGAGCTTGCCCGCCTGTATGATGCGCACAGGGCGCAGAGCGACAACCCGTATTTCTCTTTCTCGGTCACCTATCAGGGCCATGGCCCCTACAGCACGGACAGCAATCAGTGGGAAGAAGAATATGTCCGCCCAGGCACGTACACCCAGGAAACGGAAAACATCCTCAACAACTATTTTGGGTCGGTGAAGTCCACCGGGCAGGAGCTGCTTTCCTTTGTGGACCATTTCCGCGACCTGGAAGACCCCATCGTCTTGGTGGTTTTCGGGGATCACAATCCCTGGCTGGGCGATGGCAACAGCGTTTATACCGAGCTTGGGATTGATTTGGACACCGCCCAAATGCCGGGCTTCCTGAATTATTACGGCACCCGTTACCTGATCTGGGCCAATGACTCGGCCAAAAAGGTCCTTGGGAACGACTTCGTGGGCGAGGGGCCGGACATCTCCCCGAACTTCCTGATGAACGAACTGTTCGAGCTGTGCGGCTGGCAGGGCGACGCGTATATGCAGTATACCGACCAGGTGCGTGAACAACTGCCGGTAATCCAGACAGGCGGGAGATGTATCACCAGGGACGGCGAGCTGCTCCAATCCACAGACGACACATACAACGAAACGCTTGCGCAGTTTAAGCAGGTAGAGTATTATCGGCGGACAAACTTCCTGTATCAGGACGTCCAAAAAGGCCGGGAAAGCCCATAATCTCCTCCACAACAAACCACCCGCCCGCTCTCCCTGCACTGGGGAAAGCGGGCGGGTTTCTGTTTGATATCTGTACCTCTGCCGTCAGTCCACGGCGGGGCTGGCCCGCATGGCGAGGATCGTCTTGGAGATCAACTCGTCCAGCTCCCAGCCCAGCATCTCCGCGCCCTGGCGGATCACGTCCCGGGAACACCCGGCGGCAAACTTCTTGTCCTTAAACTTCTTCTTCACGCTGGCAAGCTCCAGATCGTCCACGCTTTTCGAGGGCCGCATCACTGCCACCGCGCCGATCAACCCGGTGAGCTCGTCCACCGCGAAGAGCACCTTTTCCATCTGGTGCTCCGGCTGCACGTCCACCGTCAGGCCGTATCCGTGGCTGACCACCGCGTGGATCAGCCGCTCGTCCACGTCCAGCTCCCGCAGAATCGCCTGCTCCTTTGTACAGTGCTCCTCTGGGTACCGTTCAAAATCCAGATCGTGCAGGATGCCCACGGCTTTCCAGAAATCGCTTTCCGCGCCGTAGCCCAGCTCCTTTGCGTACCATTCCAGCACATCGCCCACGATGCGGGCGTGCTTCCGGTGGAATTCCCCTTCATTGTATTCGGTGAGCAGTTCCCATGCCTGCTCCGGTGTCGGGATCATAGCTTTCCCTCCTTATCCTTTGAACCGGGAGAAGACGAATTTCCCGGATTCGCTCAGGTCTTTGTCGCTCCAGGTGGCCGAGGGTGAAGTGCCGCCCTTCAGCGCCGCGGAGCTTTCTCCCTTATCGCACAGGGACCAGTTGGCCCAACTGATGCCCTTCTTGTTCAGGTAGTCCAGCCAGGTCTTGGATTCGTTCAGATACACCCCGCCGTTGCCGTCGGCCGCGCTGGTGCCCCATTCGGAGACGAACACCGGCAGGCCCTTGCCCAGCGCCTGGTCGATCCGGTCCCGCAGCCACTGGCCGTGGGTGCCCGCATAGAAATGCAGGGTGTACATCAAATTCTTGCCCTGCACCGGGTCATCCGCCGCCAGATGGATGTCCTGGCTCCAGGTGGGGCTGCCGATCAGGATCACCCCGTCGCTGCCCGCGTCCCGGATGGTCTTGACCAGCTGGGTGGCATAGGGCTTCACATCCTTCGACCAGGAAACGTTGCCGTTGGGCTCGTTGCAGATCTCATAGAGCACCGCAGGCTCGTTCTTGTATTTCTTGGCCATCTCGGCGAAGAACGCCTTGGCCTCGGGCAGGTGGCTCATGGGGTTGCCGTCAGAGAGGATATGCCAGTCGATGATCACATACATATCGTTGGCGATGGCCGCATCCACCGCGGCGATCACCTTCTTCTTGATGGCCTCCGGCTGGGACAGGTACCCGTTCTCGCCGGTATACATGGCCACCCGGAACAGATTGGCCCCATATTTGGCGGTGTTGCGGATGGCGTTGGAACTGGCGTACTGATCGTACCACTGCATCCCGTGGGTGCTCATGCCCCGCAGTACCACAGGCTTGCCGTCCTTGTTGCACAGCTGGGTGCCGCTCACCTGCAATTTGCCGTTCTCTGTCACGCCGCCCCCAATGGGCTTCGATGTGGGCGTAGGCGTGGCGGTGGGCGTGGTCGTCCCGCCGGGCTGCGACGGCGTGCCCGCCAGCCGGGTGGCTCTCACCACCAGGGCGCAGGCCTCGGCCCGGGTCAAACTCCCCTTGGGCTTAAAGTCGCCGTTGGGGTACCCTGTGACGACGCCCACCATATAGGCCGCGAAAACCGCATCATAATAGCGGCCGTCCAGCTGGGAGAAATCCCGGATCTGCTTGGAGGCCGTGTTGTAATCGCCCTGGGCATTGGGTAAAAAGGCTTTCATCAGGATCTTCACCGCCACCTGTCGGGTAATGGGTTTATTGTAATTGCTGTTTGGTACCGGCGGGAACTCGTCCCAATCGTACCACCCCAAATTCAGCGCGGCCTGCATCCGGCCCGCCGCCCAGTGGCTCAGGCTGCTGGAGGCTTCGCCCACGCCTGCCCGCCGGGTGACGATGGTGACAAATTCCGCCGCCGTCACCAAGCCGTTGGGCTTGAAGGTGCCGTCGGGGTAGCCCAGAATGTACCCGCCCTGGGCCAGCTCGGTGACCTCCGCATAGTGCCAGGCGCCGGGCTTCACGTCGGGGAAAGTGGTGGACGCCGCCCCGGCGGTGGGCACGAGGCACAGCATCAGGGCGATCATCAGCATCAACGAAACCAGTTTTTTCATAAAGCGCATCCTTCCTTGCTTTTTTATTGGATATATGGCCGGAAATTGGAGAGATCCCGCTCTCCGGCCCATTCCGTCAGAACAGATCCAGCACATGGCACGGCTTCTTGTAGAAGATACCGTCCAGCGGCGCGTCGGGATTTGCCACCCGCATGCCAGGCATAAAGGGAATATCCTCCGTCCCGCGAACGCCCAGCAGCAGCGTGGAAAGCTCCCCAATGGGCAGCGCCGCGTCCGCTTCTCCCGCCACGCGCTCCACACGGTTGGCCGCGCCCGGGGCAAAGGTCACCCGGAAGGTGCCGTCGTTTTGGGGCAGCAGCGGGTCCTCCACCCGGAGGGTCACCGTGCCTTCGCCTCTGCACCGGCACATCCCCAGGGCGGCCTCCACGTTCACCACCCGGAGCATCCCGTTATAGAAGGTCTCGCAGCCCATGGCGGAGCCCTCGGGGATCAGGCTGAAGATGGGCACAAAATCCGGCACGGCAAAGCGGAGCTTCTCGAAGTTCGCTATAAAGGCCGTGCCCACGAACCGCAGCAGGCCGCAGAGAGACCGTGCATCGGTGAAGAGCAAACCGTTGCGTGCGCTGAAATCGGTGCGACAGTTGAGGGTCGCCCCGTCCCGCCCGCCAATAAGAAACGCCCCTGGCACGCCGTTTTCGTCCTCCCAGACGAAGACATACCGCTTTTCATCCAGCGCCTTTTTCAAGTCCAGATTCGGATCGTACACCGTCCGTACCACCGACAGGTTGCAGTCCGCATAAAAGCGGTCGTACACCATGAGCAGCGGCTCCAGAGAATCTCCGGGGAGCAATTGCCGCACCTTGCCGCCCGCCTCCGGGAATTTATTCAGATCGGCCAGCAGCAGGGTCAGCAGGTGCATCACCTGACCGTTTTCATAGCCGAACTGCCGGTAAAAGCCAGAGGAGAAGGGGTACAGGGCGGACAGCACGAAGCCCCGCCCATAGAGGTCGTTGAGGGCAGCGTCCATGCACGCCCGAATAGCGCCGCCCCGGCGGTAGGCCGGCAGCGTTGCCACGCCGCCCACTCCGGCCATGGGCACCCGATGGCCGTCAAACCGGGCGGTGAAAAGATTCATGATCAGGCTGGCCGCCGGGGCCGCTTCCCCGTCGGCAAAGGCCGCCCAGTGCTCCTCCTTAGGATCTTCCCGGGCCTCCGCCGCCTTGGCGGTCTCCTTGTCCCAGTCGAAGCCGCCCTCAAAGGCCACGGCCATATTCAGCATGGACCGCCACTGTTCGGCAGGGGCAAGTTTTCTTGCGGTAAACATCCGGGCACCTCTTTTCTTTAGACCGTCCCTATCATACCACACCCAATGAAAAAAGGCAACGGCAAACTGATTTTTCGCCTTTCACCGCGTCAACAAAGGGCGGGATGCTTGGTTTTTCATACATCCTACGAAAGCCCTTGGGGAACCCCCTGCGAGGGGTCCTGCGTCCCAGTGGGACGCGTCCAGGACCGACCGAAGCGGAGCGGAGACCCACCGCCAAACAGTCCACCGGACTGTTTGGCGCCCCTCCTGCGCTCCTTGACGATGAAGGTCGTGGAGCGCCGCTCCACGCCTCGCAAACTTTTTCGTGAAAAAGTTTGACAAAAAGCTTTATGTTTTTCTATTGCGAAATAGTTTTTCGCCAACCAAAAGCCCCGGCGTAACCGGGGCTTTCTTGCATACTATTCGGCGGTCTTAGAAATTCCCGCCGGTCAGGTCTTCCACCACCAGCACGTGAACCTTGTTGGGGTCCTCCGGCGCCGGCGCAGGGGCGGGCGCGGGAGCCGCAGGCTCCTTCGGCTGGGGATTGTCCCGCTTCTCGAAGAAGGGGGTGGCCACGGCCGGGAACAGGGCGTAGCTCAGCACGTCCTCCTCGCAGTGGCCCAGGTGCTTTTCCTTGCACTCGGCGCGGAGCTTCTCCATTTCCGGCTCCAGCAGATCGGCAGGACGGCAGGTGATCACCTCGTCGTTGCCGATGCACTTCCTGCGCACTTCCTCGTTGACCTCGCCGGGCAGCTGGCCGTATTCGCCCCGCAGCAGGCCCTTGGATTCCTTGGGCACCATCTTATAGCGCTCACCGGCCAGCACGTTCAGCACGGCCTGGGAGCCCACGATCTGGCTGGTGGGCGTCACCAGCGGGGGATACCCGAAATCCTTGCGGACGTTGGGGATCTCCTTGAGCACGTCGTAGTATTTGTCCGACGCGTTGGCCTGCTTCAGCTGGGAGATCAGGTTGGAAAGCATCCCGCCGGGCACCTGATACAGCAGGGTGTTGGTGTCCACCCGCAGCACCTTGGGGTCGATATCCAGCTTGGCGGCCACGTCCCGGAAGTGTGCGGCGGCCTGGGAGAGCTTTTCCAGATCCAGCCCGGTATCCCGTTCGGTGCCCTGCAACGTCGCCACCATGGATTCCGTGGCGGGCTGGGAGGTGCCGTTTGCCAGCGGGGACAGGGCGCAGTCCACGATATCCACCCCGGCCTGGGCGGCCATCAGGTTGGTCATGTCGCCGGTGCCGGTGGTGTTGTGGGTATGCAGATGGATGGGCACACCCACGTTTTCCTTCAGTTTCTTCACCAGGGAATAGGCGTCATAGGGCAGCAGCAGGTTGGCCATATCCTTGATGGCGATGGTATCCGCGCCCATCTTTTCCAGCTGCATGGCCAGCTTGACGAAATAGTCCTCGTTGTGCACGGGGCTCTGGGTGTAGCTGATGCACGCCTCCACCAGGCCGCCATATTCCTTGATATACTTCATGGGGGCTTCGATGTTCCGGGGGTCGTTCAGCGCGTCGAACACCCGCACCACGTCGATGCCGTTTTCGATGGATTTCTTGCAGAAGGCTTCCACCACGTCGTCCGCATAGTGCCGGTAGCCCAGCAGATTCTGGCCCCGCAGCAGCATTTGCAGCTTGGTGTTGGGCAGGCCCTTTTTCAGGGTGCGCAGCCGCTCCCAGGGGTCTTCGTTCAGGAAGCGCATGCACACGTCGAAGGTCGCGCCGCCCCAGCATTCCAACGACCAGTAGCCGATGGAATCCAGCACGGGCAGGATGGGCACCATGTCTTCCAGCTTCATGCGGGTGGCTGCCTGGGATTGGTGGGCGTCCCGCAGGATGGTATCTGTGATCTTTAAGGGATTTTTAGCCATAATTCACTCCTCCTATGGAAATCAGCCGAACAGCGACAGCAGCACGCCGGCCGCCACGGCGGAGCCGATCACGCCGGCCACATTGGGCCCCATGGCGTGCATCAGCAGGAAGTTGGAGGGATCCTCCTTCTGCCCCACCACCTGGGACACCCGGGCCGCCATGGGCACGGCGGAAACACCGGCGGAGCCGATCAGGGGATTGACCTTCTCCTTGGAGAACACGTTCATGACCTTGGCCAGCAGCACGCCGCCGGCGGTGCCGAATCCAAAGGCCACCACGCCCATGGCGAGGATCGCCAGCGTCTGGAAATTCAGGAAATTCTCCGCCGTGGCGGTAGCGCCCACGGAGATGCCCAGGAAAATGGTAACGATGTTCATCAGCTCGTTCTGCACGGTCTTGTTGAGGCGCTCCACCACGCCGGTCTCACGCATGAGATTGCCCAGCATCAGGCAGCCCACCAGCGGGGCGGCGGAGGGCACCATGAGTGAAACAAAGATGGTGACGATGATGGGGAACAAAATCTTCTCGGTCTTGGAGACGGGCCGCAGCTGCTTCATCTTGATCCGGCGCTCCTCCTTGGTGGTGAGGGCTTTCATGATGGGCGGCTGGATCACCGGCACCAGCGCCATATACGAATAGGCCGCAACGGCGATGGGCCCCAGCAGATGGGCCGCCAGCTTTGCCGTGGTGTAGAGGGCCGTGGGGCCGTCCGCACCGCCGATGATGCCGATGGAACCGGCCTCAGCGCCGGAGAAGCCCAGCAGCCGCGCACCCACGAAGGTGATGAAGATGCCCAGCTGGGCGGCCGCACCCAGCAGCAGGGTCTTGGGGTTGGCGATGAGGGGGGCGAAATCCGTGCCGGCGCCCACGCCCACGAAGATCAGGCAGGGATAGATGCCCAGCTTGACGCCCAGATACAGGTAGTCCAGCAGGCCGCCGTGGCCGGTGCCCAGCTCCGCCCAGTTGATCACGCCGTTGGCGAAGTACTCGGCGTGGTACATTCCTGCGCCGGGCAGATTGGTCAGCAGCATGCCGAAGGCGATGGGCAGCAGCAGCAGGGGCTCGAATTTCTTGACGATGGCTAAGTACAAAAGCAGACAGGACACGGCGATCATCACCAGGCACAGGGGGTCCTGGGCGATGAAGGCAAAGCCCGTGCTTTCCAGAAACCTATTGATTGCTTCCATGAGGGCTTACACTCCTTTTTTCAGTGGATTGAGAGCAGGCCGGGCCTTAAGCCAGCGTGCACAGGAGTGCGCCGCTTTCAACGGAAGCGCCCTTCGCAACGGCCACGGAGGTGACGGTGCCGTCATGGGGAGCCATGATCTCGTTCTCCATCTTCATGGCCTCCAGGATCATCAGCACGTCGCCGGACTTCACCGCCTGACCGGCGGCGACCTTCACATCCAGGATGGTGCCGGGCATGGGCGCGGTGATCTGCTCGCCGGAACCGGCGGGAGCGGGGGCAGCGGCGGGCGCAGGCGCAGCGGCAGGGGCCGGAGCGGGCGCAGCCACGGGAGCCGGGGCGGCTCCGCCTTTGATTTCTTCCACGGTGACCTCATAAGCGGTGCCGTTGACGTTGACTTGATACTTTTTCATGGTAGATTTCCTTTCTGATTTTTAGTCGGTTGCCCGCATTACAGTCTGCGGATGGAATGGATCTTCAGATGGTTCACACCGGTGCCCATCTCTTCGGCGATGGCCGCGGCGATGGCCGCCACGATCTGCTGGTTATTGGGCTGAGCCGCCGCAGGCTTTGCCGCCGGGACCGGCGCAGGGGCCGGGGCGGGAGCGCTTTTGCCGGTGACCCGTACCATGATCGCTCCAAGGATCTTGATGAGGATAATCAGGCAGATCAGCACCACGAACACGGTGATGATGCCCATCAGGACGACTTGGAGCATGCTGGGCTCTGTCACTGCCGTTTCCAGACGCATGATGGAATTCATTGCTTTTCCTCCCTTCGTCAGTGATTTCATGGGAGATGGTTTGGAACAAAACGCCATTCTCCCGCATTTTATCGCTATGGGTTTATCATACCACGCCCGCGAAAATTTTACAATGGCTTTTTCCAAAAAAATGCGGCGAGCCGCCGCACCCACGACGCGTTTCGCACGCCTTGGGGCGTGCTGGTGCGTGCGGAAAATGACTGTACAGGTCGCGGAATTTACTGCCTACAAACCAAAGGCGCGTTGGGCCTGAATCTACTGACCGTGAGCCAAGTAAAGTTCTTTTTGCTTACTTTTTCTTTCAAGAAAAAGTAAGTGCCTCCCCGCCCGTAGGGCGGGGAGGCACTAAATAATCAAGTTGCAGCCGAGCCAAATGACTACGGTGTCACGCCGTCTGCCAAAGCCCTCGCTTTTTCTTGCTTTTTCGGGGATATTCTGTTATACTATCTTTGCGCCGATACGGCGCGGGAATACTTGCCAGTAACGGTAGGCGGTTGGCCCTCCAGCTTTTCATAAGGAGGGTGAAGGTTCTTTTCCGGGTCCACCCCGGCCCTCCTGGAAGGGAGGGATGTCCATGGATGCAGTCACGTGGGCTGAAATCTTTCAGTACACCATGGTACTCATTTCCTTTGCTGCATTGCTTGTGGCGATCGGACATAAAAAGAAATAACCGCTCCACCCAAGGAACGCGGTTATTTCTTTAACCGTAACTGAGGGCCATGCCGCTTACCGGCAAGTTTCCCTTTGTGCTCTTATTATAGCAAAGTTAGGGCTGATTGTCAAGCCTCGCCGCACAGAGATACGGATAGCGCGAAAATCCCCGCTTTTGCTTGCAATTGCGGGGATTTTCTGTTATACTGTCCTTGCGCCGATACGGCGCGGGAATACTTGCCAGTAACGGTAGGCGGTTGGCCCTCCAGCTTTT
>CANRMX010000019.1 GCA_947631855.1 uncultured Clostridia bacterium
CTTCTCTCCTCCTCCTGCTCCTACTGTCCAATATGTTTGACAAACCTACATTTTGCAAAAAAAGAGGGCGCCGTTTTCAGCACCCTCTCCATCGCAAAACCGTATTCGTTTACAGCGCGGTGAGCCGCACTTCCTCCTCCTGGGCGGTGAGGGCGATCCCGGTGACCGCGCTCTCCCCTTTCGTCACCAGCAGTGTGGTGATCCGATCCTCCACCTGGCGGCGGATGGCGTTGCGCAGATCCCGCGCGCCGCTCTGGCCGTGGATGGACTGTTTCGCCAGCAGGGCGCACACCGCCTCGTCGTACCGCAAAAGGATCCCCTTTTCTTTCAGCGTGGCCACATATTCGTCCAGCATCAACGCGGCGATCTTGCGGTAATCCGCCTCGTCCAGCGGACGGAACACCACGATCTCGTCCACCCGGCTCAAAAACTCCGGCCGCAGAAATTCCTTCAAGGCCCGCTCCACCTTTTCCCGGCTGAGGTCGCTGGCCGTCTTGGCAAATCCCAGAGAATTCTCCCGGCTGTTGCTGCCGGCGTTGGAGGTCATGACAATGACGGTGTTCTCAAAATTGACGCTCCGCCCGTGGGCGTCGGTGATCCGCCCTTCGTCCAGGATCTGCAGCAGGATGTTCATCACGTCCGGGTGGGCCTTTTCGATCTCGTCGAACAGCAGCACCGAGTAGGGCCTGCGGCGGACTTTCTCCGTCAACTGCCCGGCCTCGTCGTAGCCCACATAGCCCGGCGGCGAGCCGATGATCTTGGAGACGGAATGGCGCTCCATGAATTCGGACATATCCAGCCGGATCAGGGTCTCCGGCGTGTCGAACAATTCCTCGGACAGCACCCGCACCAGCTCCGTCTTGCCGGTGCCGGTGGGCCCCACGAAGATAAAGGAGGCCGGTCGTCTCCGGGGGCTGATCTGCACCCGGCTGCGGCGCACAGCGGCGGCCACGGCTTTCACCGCTTCCTCCTGACCGATGATCTTTTTGGACAGCACCTGCTCCAGATCGGCCAGCCGGTGGCTTTCGCTCTCGGCGATCCGTGCGGCTGGGATCCCGGTCCACAGCTCGATGACGTGGGCCACGTCCTGCTCGGTGACTTCCGAGAAGATCCCCTCGTTCTTCAACTGGGTCAGGCCCTCCTCCAGCGTGGCGATGCGGTAGTGGGTCTTGGCCAGTTCCTCGTAATCCACATTCCCGTTGGGGGGATTGGACAGGCTCTGCTCCCGGGCGCGCTCCTTCTTGAGGGACTGCTCCTTGGCGTCGAATTCCTCCAGCCTGCGATTGCGCAGGGCGGCGCAGGTGCAGGCTTCGTCCAGCAGGTCGATGGCCTTGTCCGGCAAATAACGGTCGTTGATGTACCGCTCGGACAGCACCGCCATGCGCCGCACGATCTCCGGCGGCACGGTGACCCGGTGATAGTCCTCGTAGTACCCCTTGATGCCCGTGAGGATCTGCACCGTGTCCTCGATGGACGGCTCCCCTACCGTGACGGGCTGAAAACGGCGCTCCAGCGCGGCGTCCTTCTCGATATATTTGCGGTATTCGTTAAAGGTGGTGGCCCCGATCACCTGAATCTCCCCACGGGACAGGGCGGGTTTCAGCAGATTGGCGGCGTTCATGCTGCCCTCGGCGTCGCCTGCGCCCACCAGATTGTGCACTTCGTCGATAAAGAGGATGATGTTCCCCTCGGATTTCACCTCGTCCACCAGCCCCTTGATCCGCCCCTCGAACTGGCCCCGGAACTGGGTGCCGGCGATGAGGGCGGTCATGTCCAGCAGCTGGACTTCCTTGTCCTTGAGGCGGGCGGGCACCGTGCCCTGGGCGATCCTGAGCGCCAGCCCCTCGGCCACGGCGGTCTTGCCCACGCCGGGCTCGCCGATGAGGCAGGGATTGTTCTTGGTGCGGCGGGAGAGAATCTGCACCACCCGTTCGATCTCCTTCTCCCGGCCGATGATGGCGTCCAATTCGCCCCGGCGGGCCTTGGCGGTGAGATCGGTGCAGCAGCTCTGGATGTTTTTCCGCTTCCTGCGGTGGTAATTCTGCCGGTCCTGCACGTTTGCGCTGCCGGTGCCGTTTTCGCCGGGCGCGCCGCCCAACATCTGGTCCGTGGGCAGCATGGTGGCCGCGCCGCCGGGAGAGAACAGGTCGTCCCCGTTCTTCTCGAGGCCGTCGGGATTGTTCATATTCATCAGCTCGGCGATCTGGTCGCTGGTCGCCTGCAATTCCTCGTCGCTGATCCCCATCCGCTCCATCAGGTCGCTGACGGGCTTGATGCCCAGTTCCTTTGCGCACACAAAGCAAAGCCCCTGGGATTCCTTTCCGTTCATACCGTTGGAAATAAAGACCACAGCCGGTCTTTTATGACAGCGGGAACACATGATCATTTTTCAGCTTCCCTCCTTCTCATCAATGCTCTTTCGGGCCCTTCGCGGGCTTCTCGCGGATCACCTTGGCCCGCATCTCGTCGGGCAGGTCCAGTTCATATTTCTCGTCGTCGGAATGCAAAATCTCCAGGAAGATCTGGAAATACCGCACGCCGGAATAGATCATCATCACGGCGGTGGCGATGAGCAGCGCATAGCCCACCAGCCAGAAGGTCCGCCACTGCACGTGGAGCAGGCCGTCCATCAGCAGGATGACGCCCACCGAAATGTAGAACATCGTGGTGGCCACCTTGCCGTACCACTGGGCCGCGCAGGGGCGCTTTTTCCGTTTCAGCAGCACCACGGCGCAGCCAAGCATGGCCAGCTCCTTGAGGATGAAGATCGCCAGCACCGGGCAGATCACCGGGTACCGGATGGCCAGGCACAGGGCCACCACGCCCTGGGTCAGCTTATCCGCCAGCGGGTCCAGCATTTTGCCCAGCTCCGTCACCTGATTGAACCGCCGGGCGATGAAGCCGTCGAACAGATCGGAAAGGCCGGAAAGCAGCAGCAGCCCCACGGCCAGCAGCATTTTGTCCTTGAAAAATGCCCAGGCCGAAAAGGGCACAATGAGGATGCGCAGCACGGAAAGCCCGTTGGGCACCGTCAGGTTTTGGTTGATGGGTTTTTTCTCTCTGTCCATGGACAGGTTTCTCCTTTATGTCGATTCCCGGCCCCGGCGGGCGGCGGGAAAACTTTGGTCAGCCGAACATCCCATTGAGGGCGTCGATCTTGAAGAGCCACCGCAGCAGATGGGTTTTGGCCAGCAGCTCCGCGATGTGCTGCTGCCGCTCCGCCGTGAGCATGGGGATGAACACCCCCACCGCCGCAACGATCACCCACAGGGCCAGCGCCGCCAGCAGGAAGCCGAACAGTCCGCCCAGCAGGCCGTTCACCTGCCGGAGGATGGGCAGCCGGAAAGCGGAGGACAGCATATTGGCCAGGACGCGCACCAGGATCACCAGCAGCAGGAACAGCAGGATCACCGCCATCACCTTGAGGAAGCCCACGAACACCGGGGCCAGCGCGTCGGCAATGCGCTCGGCGGCCTGCCCGGAGCCCTCGGCGATATGCCTGAGCACGCTGTCCAGCGTGATCCCGCTCACCGCCATGGCCCGCTGCACCAGCCCGGGCATGGAATCGAAGAAGCTCTCCGCGGCGGCGGCCACGTTGTCCGTGCCATACACCGCCACGATGCTGCCGATCTTCTCCACCAGCGCGTCCCGGAACAGGGCGTCAAACACCCACTGGGCCACAGTGCCGCCCAAAGCGGAGGCCAGAAACGCCGCGATGGACGTGCCCAGAAACCTGGCCGCGGAGTTGATAAATCCCCTTTTCACGCCGATCCAGACAAAGATCAGCACAAATACGACGATCACGCCGTCTGCAACGTACCCCATGGGTCACCCTCCCTTTCACACGCCTTGTTTCTAAATAAATATAGCACAAAACGGCCCGGGTAACAAGTCAAAATCCACAACTAAAAAATAGTAAAAGTGACAGTCTGCCCTATCCGATGGCCACCGTGCGCACTTCGCTCACACCCAGCACATAGGCCGAGCTCTCGTTTTTCAGGGCAACGCTTCGCGCATCCGAGCCCGCCGCGCACCGGCCCAGCTCCGTCCCGGTGGTGTAGTCCGAAAAGATCACTTCGTTTCCGGCCAGCACGCCCACGGTGCTGCCCGACACCGACAGGGCCGATATCCGCTGGGCAAACTCCATCTGCACCGGCTCGCCGCCGCCGTTAAAGGCCATCAGCGTGCTGGAGCCGCCGTGGGCGTAGGGCGATACCGATACAAATGCCCTGCCCTGGGCAAAGCCGTAGGCGGTGAGGTTCCGCCCGCCATAGTTGAATTCGCTGAATTCAAAATTCCCTTCCCTGGCGGTGAACAGGGCGGCGTCCCCCACCGCGTAGAGCTCTCCGCCCTCGGTCCAGCAGGCGTCAAAAAGCAAATCGCCCGCCGCCTCAAAGGCGGCCACCGGCTCCTCGCTGCTGAAATCCAGCACCGTCATCCGGGAGACGATGTCTCCGCCGGCGCTGTGCACCGAGCAGACCAATCCGTGGGTGCCGCTGCGATCCAGCGCCACCGCGGTGATGTAGTCCTGGGAGAACACATAGCGGTATTGCAGGCTCCCGTCCTCCAGAAAGACGTTCAATTCCGAGGCACCGTCCTCGCTGCGGATGCCCAGCGCATAGCGGCCACTGGGGGCCACCGCCCCGGCCAGAATGTCCCCGCCGCTTTCCTCGTCCAGCTCCGTCTGGGTGCCCGAAAGCACCAGGTACCCCGTGCCGCCCTGATTGTACAGCAGCGTGCGGCCCGAGGCGCTGCGCAGCACCGGCTGGGCAAGGCCGTGGCTCAGGGAGAGCAGCTCCTTGCCGGAAGGGTCCAGCTGGGTCAGGGCCGTGTTGCTGAGGATCAGCACGTTATCGCCGGAGGCTGTGAAATTCAGCGCCGACACCTGGGTGCCGGTGATGGCCACGGGGAAGCCTTCCCCTTCGCCGCTGCCCATCAGCTGCACCCGGGCCCAGTTGAGAATATTCCCCGGGCTCAGCCATTCCCGGTTCAAATAGACGATGAGCACCAGCACCAGGGCCAGCAGGATCACCGCCACCCGGTACACTGCCTTGGGCACCCGGGCCTTTTTCAGTTCCTCGTCCTGGCGTTCTTCCTCGTCCTCATATTCCAGATGGGCGGAAGTCCCCCGGTCGATGTAGTCGTCCAGCCGGATGATCTCCCGGGTATCGCCCTTTCTTTTGGAGGATTTTCTGTGCTTTGCCACGCATTCACTTCCCTTCGGTCAACGGTTTTTTCCCATCGCGTTACAGATCATAAAAGACCCGGTTGAGATACAGCCCGCAGGCCGGCGCCGTGGGCCCCGCCGCAGAGCGGTCTTTCGCCGCGAGGATCGTCGGGATATCCTCCGGCGTGAGCTTGCCCTGCTGCACCCGCAGCAGCGTGCCCGCCATGATCCGCACCATGTTGTAGAGGAATCCGTCCGCCGCCACGGTGAACACCACCAGGTCGCCCCGGCGCTCCACCTGGGAGCTCGTCACCGTGCGGGTCAGGTCGCCCTTCTCCCGGCGATCCAGCGTGCAGAAGGAGGAAAAATCGTGCCGGCCCAGATACCCCTGCGCCGCCCGGTCCAGCAGGGCCTCGTCGATGGGATACCAGTAGTGCAGGGCCCGGTCCCGGAGGAAAGGGTTTCGCACCGGGTGGTTCCAAATCTCATAGGTGTATTCCTTGCCCTTGCAGGCGTAGCGGGCGTGAAAGCCCATGGACACCTCCCGGCAGCCGCGCACCGCCACATCCTCCGGCAGATAGTGATTCAGCGCCGCGGTCAGCCGCTGGGTGGGGATGGGGCTCTCCGTTTGCAGGCTCACGCAGAATTCCCGGGCATGGACGCCGGTATCCGTGCGGGAGCAGGCCTTGATGTCCTCCTTAAGGCCCGTGGCCGCAAACAGCGCGTCCTGAAAGACTGCCTGCACCGTCAGGGCGTTTTCCTGCACCTGCCAGCCGTGATAGCGGGAGCCGTCGTATGAAATTGTCAGCAGCAGATTGCGCATAAGCGGCTCCTCCGAAAGCTCACAGGGTCGCGGGAATTAAGAAACTCAACAGAATAAACAGAGCCAGCAGCCCGCCGGACACGCCCAGCACCGTCCAATCCAGGCGGCCGAAGTGCAGCACCTTCATCTTTGTCCTGCCCTCCCCGCCGTGATAGCACCGGCTCTCCATGGCCGTGGCCAGATCAAAGGCCCGGCGGAAGGCCGACACGAACAGCGGGATCAAAATGGGCGCCAGCGCCTTGATGCGCTGGAGGATGCCCCCGCTCTCCATGTCCGCGCCTCGGGCCTTCTGGGCGGCCATGATCTTGTCCGTCTCCTCCAGCAGGGTGGGCACGAAGCGCAGGGCGATGGTCATCATCATGGCGAAATCGTGCACGGGCACCTTCAATTTTGCCAGAGGCTTCAGCAGCCGCTCGATGGCGTCGGTGAGCTGGGTGGGCGAGGTGGTGAAGGTCAGCACCGAGCTTGCCAAGATCAGCAGGACGATGCGGATGGCCACAAACACGCAGTTGACCAGCCCCGCCCGGGTGATCTTGAAGATGCCCAGCCGCAGGATCGGCTCTCCCGGGCCGTAGAAGATGTTCAGCAGCGAGGTGAAGACGATCAAAATCAAAATGGGCTTGAGGGCCTTGAGATAGAGCTTAAAGGGGATGCGCGACAGCACGATCCCGGCAAAGATGTACAGCACTGTCAGCCCCAGCGTGACGAAATTCCCCGAGGAAAACAGCAGCACGATGGCGAACACCGTCAGGCAGATTTTGAGCCGTGGGTCGGCCCTGTGCATGGGCGAGGGCGTGGGGAAATACTGCCCCAAGGTAATATCGGAGATCACGGCCTGCCCTCCCTTCCGCGAAAATAGGGGATCAGCTGCCGCAGCGCTTCCTCCACCGTCAGGGTGGCGGGGTCCACCGGGACGCCCAGCCGCACCAGCGCCTGCATGATCTGGGTGATCTGCGGCACCCGCAGGCCCATTTTCTCCAGCGCCTCTCCCCGGGAGAAGACCGCCCGGGTATCGTCCAGCAGCTTGGCCTCCCCGTGGTCCATCACCAGCAGCCGGTCCGCCGTGCGGCCGATGTCCTCCATGCTGTGGGACACCAGCAGCACCGTGTTCTTCCGCACCCGGTGGTATTGGGTGATCTGCGCCAGCAAGACATCCCGGCCCCGGGGATCCAGCCCCGCCGTGGGCTCGTCCAGCATCAGCACGTCCGGGTCCATGGCGATCACCCCGGCAATGGCCGCCCGCCGCTTTTCGCCGCCGGAAAGCTCAAAGGGGGATTTCTCCAGCAGCTCCTCCCTGAGCCCCGTAAACTGTGCCGCATCCAGCGCCCGTTCCCTGGCCTGCGCTTCGGAAAGCCCCATATTCTTCGGGCCGAACATGATGTCTTTCAGCACCGTTTCTTCAAACAGCTGGTACTCCGGGTACTGGAACACCATGCCCACCCGGAACCGCACGTCCCGGATCTTCTTCGGCTCGTCCCAGATGTTCTTCCCGCCCAGCAGCACCTGGCCGGAGGTGGGCTTTAAGAGCCCGTTCAAAAGCTGCACCAGCGTGGATTTTCCGCTGCCGGTGTGGCCGATCAGCCCCAGAAATTCCCCCTCGTTGATGGAGATGGAAACCTTCTCCAAAGCCACCTTCTCAAAGGGCGTGCCCGCCCCGTAGACAAAGGTCAGCTCCCGGGTCTCAATGATCGCCAATTTCTTCCCTTCCTTCTCCCCGGCCCAGGGCCAGATACTGCTCGAAAAGCCCGATGCACTCCTCCACGCTCAGGGGCACCGTAGGCAGCTTGATGCCCGCCATGTTCAGGCGGTACACCAGCTCCGTGGGCTGGGGCACATCCAGATCGTGGCGTTTTAAGCGCTCCACCTGGCCGAACACCTCCCGCGGGCCGCCGTCCATCAGCACGGCGCCCTCGTCCATGACCACCACGCGCCCGGCCCGCACCGCCTCGTCCATGTAGTGGGTGATGAGCACGATGGTGACGCCCTTCTCCCGGTTGAGCCGCCGGATGGTCTCCATCACTTCCGCCCGGCCCCTTGGGTCCAGCATGGCGGTGGGTTCGTCCAGCACGATGCAGCCGGTCTCCATGGCCAGCACCCCGGCGATGGCCACCCGCTGCTTCTGCCCGCCGGACAGCTTGTGGGGGGCGCTCTCCCGATAATCGTACATATTCACGGCGCGGAGGGCGTCGTCCACCCGTTGGCGTATCTCCTCCGGCGGGACGCCCAGATTCTCCGGCCCGAAGGCCACGTCCTCCTCCACCACGCCTGCCACCAGCTGGTTGTCGGGATTTTGCAGCACCAATCCCACCCGGCGGCGCACATCCAGCACGCGGCTCTCGTCGGCGGTGTCTATCCCGTCCACGAGCACCTGCCCGGCGGTGGGAGTCAGCATCCCGTTTAAGAGCTTGGCTACAGTGGATTTCCCGCAGCCGTTGTGCCCCAGCAGCGCCACGAATTCTCCCCGCTCGATGGCGAGATCGATGCCCCGGAGGGCCTCCACCGGTGTGGCCGCCTCGGGATCATATGAAAAATGGACTTGCTTGAGTTCGATAAAGGACATGGAAACCTAGCTCTCCTTGGATTCTTTTTGCAGCCGCTCCGCGATCTCTTTGGCGGACTTGCGCTCCCACACAAACCGGACGACGGCCATGTAGAGGCTCACCAGGCACAGGGCCGCGTACACCGGCCAGTAGTCGCCGCCCAGCGGGCCGAAGCACAGTCCCGTCAAAACCGCCATGACTGCCGCCAACACCAGGAACACCCATGGGGATTCCGGCTCCCGCTGCGGGTGCTTTTTGGCCTGTCGATTTTCCCACAGCACCCCGGCGATACACAGGATCACCGTGAATCCGGCGACCCACAGCAGTCTTTTGCCGTTCTCCGGGCGCAGCCTGGCCTCCACCAGCAGGGCGACGGTCAGCGCAATAGCCAGGGCCGGCAGATCTCTCTTGCGAAACCAATGCAGCATCACAGCATTCCTCCCTTGATCTTCAGTCTCCCGTTGCGGGTGCGTTTTTTCCCACAGCACCCCGTGGATACACAGCACCCCCGCGAATCCGGCAATCCACGGCAGGCTTTTGTAATTTTCCGGGCGCAGTCAGCCCTCCACCAGCAGGACGATCCCCAGCACGGCGGCCAGCATCGGCAGCGCTCTCCTGCAAACCCGAAACCGCATCACGATCCCTCCCAAAGGCTCACCGCTCCCAAATGGCCGTGCCGCCGCAGGGCAGCACGAAGCCGGTAGCGGCCACCGGCAGCCCGATCTCGTCGGCGGAGACCCTGCCGCCCAGCCTGCCCACCAGAGACACCCCCAGCAGATACGCCACCGAGGCCGGCGAATGCCCCATGTTATAGGTGTTCAGCAGGAAAAACAGGGGATCGTCCGACAGCAGCGGCACGCACTGCTCCACCAGGTCGTGGAGCTGCTCCTCCAGCCGCCACACCTCGCCGCCCGGCCCGCGGCCATAGGAGGGCGGGTCCATCAGGATGCCGTCGTAGCGATTGCCCCGGCGCTGCTCCCGCTGGACGAATTTCAGGCAGTCGTCCACCAGCCAGCGGGCCGGCTTCTCCTGGAGCCCGGACAGCTGGGCGTTTTCCCGCGCCCACTGCACCATGCCCTTGGAGGCGTCCACGTGGGTCACCGCAGCCCCTGCCCGGAGGCAGGCCAGGGTGGCCCCGCCGGTGTAGCCAAAGAGATTGAGCACCTTCACCGGCCGCCCGGCGGTGCGGATCTTTTCTGCCATCCACTGCCAGTTCACGGCCTGCTCCGGGAAAAGGCCCGTGTGCTTAAAGCCCATGGCCTTGATCTGAAAGGTGAGCCCCTCCCAGCCGATCCGCCAGACCTCGGGGGCTTTTCGATATTCCTCCCACTGCCCGCCGCCGGTTTTGGAGCGGTGGTACCGGGCGTGGGCCGTGTGCCAGCGGGGATCGGTCTTGGGCGAATGCCACAGCACCTGGGGGTCCGGGCGGATCAACAAGATATCGCCCCAGCGCTCCAGCCGCTCGCCGTCCCCGGCGTCGATCAGCTCATAGTCCTGCCACTGTGCCGTCCGCATGGGTTATACCAGTTCCTCCCGGATGGTCTGGGCCACGTCCTCCGCCAATTGCTGGATCAGTGCCTCGTCCTGGCCCTCTACCATCACCCGCAGCAGGGGCTCGGTGCCCGAGGGCCGCACGATGATCCTGCCGTCCCGGCCCAAAGTCCCGGCGGCCCGGTCGATGGCGGCCTTCACCTTGGGATCGGTATAGAAGGCCAGCTTGCCCTCTGGAGAGACCTGGATATTCACGATAGTCTGGGGGAAGCGCTGCATCAGCGTGGCCATGGAGGACAGCTTCGCCTCCCGGCGGCGCAGCAGGCTCAGCAGCTGGCAGGCGGTCAGCTGCCCGTCGCCGGTGGTGGCGAAATCCCGGAAGATCACATGGCCGCTCTGCTCGCCGCCAAAGCTGTACCCGCTCAGCAGCATTTCCTCCAGCACATAGCGGTCGCCCACCTTGGTGGCCTCGAACTTCATGCCGTTGTCCTCGCAGAAGCGCTGGAAGCCCATATTGGTCATGATGGTGCCCACCACCGTGTTGTGGTTGAGCTTGCCCCGGCTCTTCATATCCAGCGCGCAGATGGCCATGATGAAGTCGCCGTCCACGAAATTGCCCTGCTCATCCACCATCAGGCAGCGGTCGGCGTCGCCGTCGAAGGCCACGCCCGCGTCCACCGGGTGGGTCTTCACATACTCGATCAGCGATTCCATGTGGGTGGAGCCGCAGTGGTCGTTCACGTTGATCCCGTCGGGCTGGTCGCTGAGCATGACCACCTCCGCGCCCAGCTCGGTAAAGAGGGTCCTGGCCGTCATGCTGGCGGAGCCGTTGGCGGTGTCGATGGCGATCTTCATGCCGTCCAGCGCGAAATGCACCGTGGACTTCACGTGCTCGATATAATCCCGCACCGCGTTGTCGGCCCGGGTCACCGTGCCGATGCCCGCCTCGTCCGGGAATTCCGCGGAGATATCCGACTTGCCCAGGATGATGTCCTCGATCCGCTCCTCCAGGTCGTCGGGCAGCTTGAAGCCGTCGCCGGAGAAGATCTTGATGCCGTTATATTCGTAGGAGTTGTGGCTGGCGGAGATCATCACCCCCGCATCGGCCTTGTATTTTTCCACCAGGTACGCCACCGCCGGCGTGGGCACCACGCCCAAGGTCACCACACTGGCCCCGATGCTGCACAGTCCCGCCGCCATGGCGGTCTCCAGCATATCGGAGGACAGCCGGGTGTCCTTGCCGATGAGCACCTTGGGGTGCCGGTTGGATTTGTTGGACAGCACCAGCGCCGCCGCCCGGCCCAGCTGGGTGGCAAGCTCACAGGTCAAGTCCTTGTTGGCGATCCCACGGATGCCGTCCGTTCCGAATAGTCTTCCCATAATAAACACCTCTCAAAAGTTTTCTCCATCCAATAGCGTATGGCCGAAGCCCCGGCCTTATCCTTCCTCTGTCACCAGCCGGGTCTGGCCGTCGTCCTCGTCCCGCAGCCTGCCCGGCACGGGCAGCCCCAGGTGCAGGTATGCCGCGGCCGTGACCACCCGGCCCCTGGGCGTGCGGGCCAGGAAGCCGATCTGCATCAGGTAGGGCTCGTTCACGTCCTCGATGGTGACGCTCTCCTCCCCGATGGCCGCCGCCAGGGTGTCCAGCCCCACCGGGCCGCCCCCATAGTGTTTGATGATGGCGGTGAGCATATTCCGGTCGCTGGCGTCCAGCCCCAGCTCGTCGATCTCCATCCTGTCCAGCGCCACCCGGGCGGTATTCAGGGTGATAACCCCGTCGCTCATCACCTCCGCGAAATCCCGCACCCGCTTTAGCAGCCGGTTGGCGATCCGGGGCGTGCCTCGGGACCGGGAGGCGATCTCCACGGCGGCGTCGCTGTCGATGGCCGCGTGGAGGATGCCCGCGCTGCGCAGGACGATCTTCCCCAGCTCCTCGGGAGAATAGAGCTCCAGCCGCAGCACCACGCCGAACCGATCCCGCAGGGGCGTGGAAAGCTGCCCGGCCCGGGTGGTGGCCCCCACCAGCGTGAACCTGGGCAGCGGCAGGTGATAGGAGGCCGCCATCTGGCCCTTGCCGGTGACGATATCCAGCGCAAAGTCCTCCATGGCGGGGTAAAGGATCTCCTCCACCACCCGGGGCAGACGGTGCACCTCGTCGATGAAAAGCACATCCCCGGGGCTGAGATTGGTCAGCAGTGCCGCCAGGTCTCCCGGCTTTTCGATGGCCGGGCCGCTGGTGATCCGCAGATTCACCCCCAGCTCGTTGGCCACGATGCCCGCCAGGGTGGTCTTGCCCAATCCGGGCGGGCCGTAGAGCAGCACGTGATCCAGCGTCTCCCGGCGGCTCTTGGCGGCCTCGATATAGACCTGCAGATTTTCCTTCACCTTGTCCTGGCCGATATATTCCCCGAACGTCCTGGGGCGCAGGGGATTTTCCACCGCGCTGTCCTCGGGCGTGTAAGCGGTATCGGTGAGCCTGCCCTCCAGATCCAGCTCGTCATCCCTGGGGGCCGCGCCCCGCTTCTTTTCGATCATTCAGGTTTCCCCCTTTCACGGCGGCCCTTACTTCATGCCGCTGCCGAAGATCTTCAGCGCCTCCCGGATCAGCACCTCCGGCGGCAGCGCGCTGTCCAGTCCGCCCACCACAGCGGCGGCGTCGGAGGGCGAATAGCCCAGCGTCGCCAGCGCCTCCACGGCCTGGGCCGCGTTGCCCGAGGCGGAGACGCCCCCGGCCGCCTGCCCGTCCACGATCAGCCCCGACCCGGACAAATCCTTCACCTTGTCTTTGAGCTCCAGCACGATCCGCTGGGCCAGCTTGGGCCCCACGCCGCTTGCCCGGGTGAACCGCTTGGGATCGCCCGCCGCCGCGGCCAGCGCCACGCTTTCCGGCGTCAGCTCCGAAAGGATCGCCAGCGCCACCTTGGGCCCCACCCCGCTGATGGCCGTCAGCAGCTTGAAGCAGTTCAGCTCCTCCTGGGTGGCGAAGCCGTATAGATCCAGCGCGTCCTCCCGGACGTTCAGGTGGGTATACAGGGTCACCTTCTCGCCGGGCATGGGCATCACCCGCAGGGTGCCCATGGAGCACAGGCATTTGAACGCCACCCCGCCCACGTCCACCACGGCAAATCCGGGCTCGGCGTGGACATATCTTCCTGTCAGACTGTAAAACATGGGGTCTCCTCGCTTATGTTGTGGATTTTCTTTCCGGCTCCCACAGCAGGATGCTCCGGGTGCCGCTGATTTTTTTCTCGATCGCAAACCCGAACCGCCGGTACAGCCGAACCGCGCCGGTGTTTGCGGTGAATACATACAGATACACGGGCTTTTCCGCGCCCGCCAGAATGTGCTCCAGCGTCTGAGAGCCGTACCCGCGCCCGCGAAATTCCGGCAGGATGTAGAGATCGTCCAGCTCCAGCCGCGCGCCCTGGTCCTCCAGCGCATAATATCCCACGACTGCGCCCGCCGCCACGATCCGGGTGTAGTGTTCCAGACCGGCTGCCAGCTTGCGCTTTTCCCAGTCCAGCGCCCGGTGAATGGGCACTTCCTCCGGGTCTTCATAGGCGCGCACCAGTGCCATGCACATTTCCAGAATGATCGGCCGATCCCCGTCCTCGCAGGGTGCAAAGGTCAACGTGCTCATATCACGCGCCCCGGGTCCCGGGCCCGCTCCAACAGTTCCCGCCGCAGGATGGAGCCCGCCGCCTGTCCGTGGCACACCGCCAGGGCCAGCGCGTCGGCGGTGTCGTCGGGCTTGGGGATCTCCCGCAGGCGCAGCAGCCGCCGGGTCATCTCCTGCACCTGGGGCTTGAGGGCCTTGCCGTAGCCCGTCACGGCCTGCTTCACCTGCATGGGCGTGTACTCATACAGCGGCACGCCCGCCTGGGCAAGGGAAAGCAAGATCACCCCTCTGGCCTCGGCCACGCCGATCCCCGTGGTCTTGTTGTTGGAAAAATATAGCTTCTCCACGGCGGCGGCCTCCGGCCGGTACTCCCGGAGCAGCTGGGTCATGCCCTCGTAGATCTCCTTGAGCCGCTGGCCGAAATCCGCATTGGCGGGCGTCGTCACCGCGCCGTATTCCACCGGCCGATACACCCCGCCGGCCACGTCGATCACGCCGTAGCCCACGATGGCATAGCCCGGGTCGATGCCGAAGATCCGCATGCTGTTGCCCTCCTCCGGGTCTCCACTGGAAACGCTTGCCGTAAAAACCCAAGATATTATAGCACATTCTCTGCCAAATGACCAGACATAATATTTGAATCCGCTGTGAATTTTCGCGGGCTTTTGACACAGGCTATTCTGGCCAATGATTTTTAGCAGCACAACGGAGGCGGCATGATGAAACGATCCGCAAAAATACGACTGATCACCTTTACCCTGGCTTTGCTCCTGATTCTGGCGGGCTTCTGGGCCGACACGGGCCTTCGGCTGAGTGCCGCCCAGACTCAGCTGGAATACGGCTATCGCCGGGCGCTGAACGATCTCACGGATTCTGTAGCCGGGATGCGCTCCACCCTGCAAAAAGCGCCCTATGTGGGCAGAGGCGTCACTCAGAGCGCCCTTTCCGCCCAGCTGATGGAGCAGAGCGGCGGCGCGAAAGCCGCCATGGCCGCCCTGCCTCTCTCCCAGGAGCGGACGGAGAAGATCAGCCGCTTCCTCTCCCAGATCGGCGACTACGCCCTGTCACTGGAGCGCCGGGGCAGCGGGCTGGAGGATACAGACGTGGAAAACCTGCAAAATCTGGAGGACTATGCCGGCCGGCTGCTGGAGGTACTCTACAACGCCCAGGCCCGGCTGAGCGCCCAGGGCGGGACGATCCGCGCGGACGCGGCCGGGCTGGGGAATCTCACGGCGCTGGACGGGCTGGCCACGCTGGACGACGATTTCGACGAGGCCGCCCAGCAGTTTGCCGAGACCCCCTCCCTGCTCTACGACGGGCCCTTTTCCGATCACCTGAACCGCCGGGAGCCGCTGTTCCTCCAGGGCCGCAAAGAGATCACCCGGGAACAGGCTGCCGGGGAGGCTGCGGGCTTTCTCCAATGCGGCACCGATGCGCTGGAATTTCTGGGCGAGGCCGGCAGCGAACTGCCGGTGTACGCTTTCCGGCGGGAGGACGCGCAGATCAACATCACCAAATCCGGCGGAGAGGCCGCCTATTTCAAGCTGGGCGCCCAGCCGGCGGAGGAAAATCTGGGCTATGAGGACGCGCTGGCGGCAGCCCGGCAGCTGCTGGAGCGGCTGGGCCGGGAGCCTTTCCGGGAGACCTACTATGCCCGCACCGACCATCTGTGCACCGTCAACTTTGCGGGGCTGGCGGAGACCGAGGACGGCCAGGAAGTCACCTGCTATCCCGATCTGATGAAAGTCACCGTGG
The DNA here is from genome assembly GCA_947631855.1 of uncultured Clostridia bacterium. GTDB lineage: Bacteria > Bacillota > Clostridia > Oscillospirales > Acutalibacteraceae > Acutalibacter. Next base: position 15,396 of record CANRMX010000019.1, read on the forward strand.
AGCTGGAAGCGGGCGGCATCGTGGAACTGGACTGCATCGGCTACCTGATGAACCGCCACGACCGCGCCCTGCCCGCGCCTCGGCTCAGCCGGGAGGAGGCACAGGAAAGCGTCAGCCCGCTGCTCACCGTGGACAGGGCGGCCCTGGCGTTGATCCCTTCGCCGGGGCTGGACGAGGTGCTGTGCTGGGAATTCTACTGCGAAAGCGGCGACGGCCAGCGCTTTTTGAGCTACGTCAACTGCGAAACGGGGCTGGAAGAACAGCTCTACCGGCTGCAGATCGACGAGAACGGCACGCTGACTTTCTAGCCTTCTGACCGTCTACCATGCTAAAGGAAAAGGATCTCCGCACCGGGCGACCGGACAGAGATCCTTTTTGATCGGGACTGGCATCCCGCAGGCTTACAGGCTCAGCTGTTCGCCGGCGGTCTCCCGGGCGTCGGGCAGGGAGCCCAGCGCGGGCAGCTGCTTTTTGTACCGGGCGGGATTCTGGAATCTCCCCTCCTCATACAGCTCGGCTTTCATCAGCCGCTGGCCCTTTTTCAAAGTCATGGCCTGCACGCCCTGGGTGTTGCGGGTGGCCTTGGGGGCCACCACCCCGGTGTGGAACAGCAGCATCCGCCCGGAGGACGCGGTGAGCAGCACCTCCCGGTCCTCGCTGAGGTACAGCATGGCGGCCAGCGGAGATTTATCGCTGTACGCCGCCAGCAGCTTCCGGCGGTTGGTCTTGGTCTGATAGGCGCTCAGCTCCACCTTGGCCACCTTGCCGTTTTCAAAGCAGAACAGCAGGTACCCGGTGTAGTCGGTGGTCACCGCCATGTACACCGCCCGCTCGCCCTCGTCCATCTGGGCCCGGGCCGGGATGTACTCTCCCAGCACGCTGGCCCGGGTATCGGCAAAATCGGCGGCCTTCATCTTATAGACCTGTGCCCGGTCGGTGAAGAACAGCAGGTCGGAGGAATTGGGCGCTTCCATCTGCTGGAGGATCGCGTCCCCCTCCTTGAGCTTCTGCTCTCCGCTCATGCGCAGGGACTGGGCGGTGATCTTCTTGAAATACCCCTCCCGGGTGAAGAACAGGTTGGCCTGATAGTCCGGCGCGTCACTGACTTCCTCGGGCGCTTCGATCTCGTCGGCGAAGATCAGCTGGGTGCGGCGGGGCTGGCCAAATTTCCGGGCGGTGTCCTCCAGCTCCCGGATGATGATGTTCTTCACCTTGGCCTTGGAGCCCAAGATCCCTTCCAGCTCGGCGATCTCCTTTTGCAGCGCCTCCACTTCCTCGGTGCGCTTGAGGATGTATTCCCGGTTCAGGTGCCGCAGGCGGATCTCCGCCACATACTCGGCCTGCACCTCATCGATGCCGAAGCCGATCATCAGGTTGGGCACAACTTCACTTTCCTCCTCGGTCTCCCGCACGATGCGCACCGCCTTGTCGATGTCCAGCAAAATCGCCTGGAGCCCCAGCAGCAGGTGGAGCTTTTCCTTTTTCTTTTGCAGATCGAAATAGGTGCGCCGCCGCACGCATTCGATGCGGAAGGCCGTCCACTCCTCGAACAGCTCCCGCACCCCCAGCACCCTGGGCACCCCGGCGATGAGCACGTTGAAGTTGCAGGCGAAGCTGTCCTCCAGGGTGGTGAGCTTAAAGAGCTTCTGCATCAGCCGGTCGGGGTCCACCCCGCGCTTCAGGTCGATGGTGATCTTCAGGCCGTTCAGGTCCGTCTCGTCCCGGATGTCGGAAATTTCCTTGAGGCGGTTCTGCTTCACCAGGTCGATCACCTTCTCCACGATGATCTCCACCGCCGTGGAGGGCGGTATCTGGGTGATATCGATGCAGTTGGCGGAGCGGTCGTAGGTGTACCGGCTGCGCACCTTGAAGCTGCCCCGGCCGGTCTCGTAGATCTTCTCCATCTGCTCCCGGTCGAACACCAGCTGGCCGCCGCCGGGAAAATCCGGGGCCTGCAGGGTGGTGAGCAGTTCCGCCTCCGGGTCGCGGATGAGGGCCACGGCGGTGGCGCACACCTCCGCCAGATTAAAGGGGCAGATGTTGCTGGCCATGCCCACGGCGATGCCGGTATTGGCGTTCACCAGCACCGTGGGGAAGGTGGCCGGCAGCAGCGTGGGCTCCTGCATGGTGCTGTCGTAGTTGTCGACGAAATCCACCGTGTCCTTGTCGATATCCCGGAACAGCTCCTGGCAGATGGGGTCCAGCTTGGCCTCGGTGTACCGGGGCGCGGCCCAGGCCATATCCCGGGAATAGAATTTGCCGAAATTGCCCTTGGAATCCACAAAGGGATGGAGCAGGGCCTCATAGCCCCGGGACATGCGCACCATGGTGTCGTAGATGGCCGCGTCGCCGTGGGGATTCAGCTTCATGGTCTGGCCCACGATGTTGGCGCTTTTCGTCCGGGTGCTGCCCAGCAGGCCCATCTTGTACATGGTGTACAGCAGCTTGCGGTGGGAGGGCTTGAAGCCGTCGATCTCCGGGATGGCCCGGGAAAGGATCACGCTCATGGCGTAGGGCATATAGTTTTTCCGCAGGGTCTCCCCCACGTCCTGCTCCACAATCTCCCCCGCCCCGTTGATGTGCCCCCTGGCCTTGGGCGCGGGAGCGCCGGTCTCTTTCTTTTTTCTGGGCATAGTGCGTTCTCCTTATCCGTCAGCTGACGTCCAGTTCATCGGTGTATTCGGCCCCGTGCTCGGCGATGTAATCCTTCCGGCTGGCCAGGTCGTCCCCCAATAGGATCTCAAACATCCGGGCGGCGTCCTCCGCGTCCCCGGGATTCACCCGGATCAGCCGCCGGGTGCTGGGATTCATGGTGGTCAGGTTCATCATGTCGGGCTCGTTTTCGCCCAATCCCTTGGAGCGCTGGATGGTGTACTTCTGGCCTTTCAGCTTTTCCAGAAATTCGTTCTTCTCCGCCTCGTCGTAGGCGAAATACGTCTCGTCTTTGCTGGTGATCTCATACAGCGGCGACTCCACGATATACACCTTCCCGGCCTCGATCAGCGCCGGGGTCAGGCGGTAGATCATGGTGAGCAGCTGGGTGCGGATGTGGAAGCCGTCTACGTCCGCGTCGGTGCAGAGGATCACCTTGCTCCAGCGGAGGCTGTCCATGTCGAAGGCGTTGAGGTTCTTGTTGGCCCGGCTCTTCACCTGCACACCGCAGCCCAGCACCTTCAGCAGGTCGGTGATGACCTCGCTTTTGAAGATTTTGTCGTAATCCGCCTTGAGGCAGTTGAGGATCTTCCCGCGGATGGGCATCACCGCCTGGAAGTTGGAATCCCTGGCCTGCTTCACCGCGCCCAGGGCCGAATCGCCCTCCACGATGAACAGCTCCCGCTGGGCCACGTCCCGGCTGCGGCAATCCACGAACTTTGCCACCCGGCCGGTCATGTCCATCTTGCCGGTGAGCTTGGTCTTGATGTTCAGCCGGGTCTTCTCCGCATCCTCCCGGCTGCGCTTGTTCACCAGCACCTGGTTCGCGATCTTTTCCGCGTCCATGGGGTTCTCGATGAAGTACACCTCCAGATTGTGCCGGAGCATCTCCGTCATGGCCTCCTGGATGCCCTTGTTGGTGATGGCCTTCTTGGTCTGGTTCTCGTAGGAGGTCTGGGTGGAGAAGGAGGAGATCACGATGATCAGGCAGTCCTCCACGTCCTGAAAGGTGATCTTGCTCTCGTTTTTGGTGTACTTGCCGTTTTGCTTGAGATAGGCGTCGATCTGGTACACAAAGGCGTTGCGCACCGCCTTGTCCGGCGCGCCGCCGTGCTCCAGAAAGCTGGAATTGTGGTAGTATTCCGCCACGTGGGTCTGGTTGGAAAAGGCCGCCGCCACGTTGATCTTCGTGTTGTACAGGGGCATATCCGCCCGATCCCGCACCTTCTTCTCGCTCTGCCAAAGCTGCACCGGCGTGAGATAATCTTCGCCCGCCAGCTCCCGGGCGTGATCCAGGATGCCGTTCTCATAGAGGAAATCCGTGGTCTCGAATTTGCCGGGGCTCACCTCGTTTTTGAAGTGGAAGGTGATCCCGGCGTTCACCACCGCCTGCCGCTTGAGGATATCGGTGAAATACTCCACACCCACGTCGATATCGGTAAAGACCTGCAGGTCCGGCTTCCACTTGATGACGGAGCCGGTGTCCTTTTTGGCGTAGGGCTCCTGCTTGAGGCCGCCCACGTTCTCGCCGCGCTCAAAGTGCAGGGTGTAGCGGCAGCCGTCCCGGCGGATATCCACATCCATATATTCGGAGGCATACTGGGTGGCGCACAGGCCCAGCCCGTTAAGGCCCAGGGAATATTCGTAGATATCGCCGGAATCGTTGTTGTACTTGCCGCCGGCGTACATCTCGCAGAACACCAGCTCCCAGTTGTAGCGCTCCTCCTTGGAGTTGTAATCCACCGGGATGCCCCGGCCGTGATCCTCCACGCAGACGGAGTGATCCAGAAAGCGGGTGATGGTGATCTCCTTGCCAAAGCCCTGCCGGGCCTCGTCGATGGAGTTGGAGAGGATCTCGAAAACGGCGTGCTGGCAGCCCTCCAGCCCGTCGGAGCCGAAGATCACCGCGGGCCGCAGCCGCACGCGGTCGGCCCCTTTCAGGCTCTGGATGCTGTCGTTGCCGTATTCCTGCTTTTTCTTGGGCATCGTTTTCTCCTTCCTTTACACATCAAGAAGGGGAATGGCTCCATTCCCCCTCTGTATATGCGAATCGGTTTATTGCTCTGTCTGCGCCGATCCTTCGGCGTCCTCGGGCGATTCTCCAGCCGCCTCCGGCTCCTGGCCGGCCTCCAGCTGCTGGACGCTGCCCGACTGGGGCAGCAGGGTGCCGCGGATCACCTGCTGGAACTCGTCGCTGTCCAGCTTCTCCCGCTCGAACAGCACCGCCGCCAGCCGATGCAGCTCCTCCATGTGCTCCTGGAGGATGCCCTCCGCCTTGTGGTAGGCGGTGTCGATGATCTTCTGGATCTCCTCGTCGATCTCGGAGGCCGTGCGCTCGGAGTAGTTGTTCAGATGGCCCATCTCCCGGCCCAGGAAGGGCGTGGAATCGTCGGAGCCATAGGTGATAGGCCCCAGGGCCTCGCTCATGCCGTAGCGGGTCACCATGTTCCGGGCGATCCGCGTGGCCCGTTCGATATCGTTGGAAGCGCCGGTGGAGATGTCGTCCAGCACCAGGGCCTCGGCCACCCGGCCGCCCAGCAGTACGATCAGCTCCTCCCGCATCTCGCTGCGGCTCTGGTAGGAGCGGTCCTCCGTGGGCAGGTGCATGGTGTAGCCGCCGGCCATGCCCCGGGGGATGATGGAGATCTGGTGCACGGGGTCCTGGGTGCCGCAATAATAGGACGTGACGGCGTGGCCCGCCTCGTGATAGGCGGTGAGCTTCTTTTCCTTCTCGCTCATCACCCGGCTCTTCTTCTCCGCGCCCACCACCACTTTGATGGTGGCCTCCTCGATCTCCTCCATGGTGATGGCCTTGTGATTCTTCCTGGCGGCCAGCAGCGCGGCCTCGTTCAGGAGGTTCTCCAGATCGGCCCCGGTGAAGCCCGCCGTGGATTTGGCGATGGTGGAAAGCACCACATCGGGCGCCAGGGGCTTGCCCCGGGCGTGCACCCGCAAAATCTCCTCCCGGCCCCGGATATCGGGACGGCCCACCATCACCTGCCGGTCAAACCGGCCGGGGCGCATCAGCGCGGGGTCGAGGATGTCGGGGCGGTTGGTGGCGGCGATCATGATGACGCCCTCGTTGGCGCCGAAGCCGTCCATCTCCACCAGCAGCTGGTTCAGGGTCTGCTCCCGCTCGTCGTGGCCGCCGCCCAGGCCAGCGCCTCTCTGGCGGCCCACCGCGTCGATCTCGTCGATGAAGATGATGCAGGGATGGTTCTTCTTGGCCTTATCGAACAGGTCGCGCACGCGGGACGCGCCCACGCCCACGAACATTTCCACAAAATCCGAGCCGGAAATGGAGAAGAACGGCACGCCCGCTTCGCCTGCCACCGCCCGGGCCAGCAGGGTCTTGCCCGTGCCGGGAGGGCCCACCAGCAGCACGCCCTTGGGGATGCGCGCCCCCAGGGAATTGAACTTCCCGGGGTTTTTCAGGAACTCCACGATCTCCCGCAGCTCCTCTTTTTCCTCGTCGGCGCCGGCCACATCCGCAAAGGTGGTGCGGCGCTTCTCGTCGCTGAGCTGCTTCACCTTGGCCTTGCCGAAATTCATCTGGTTGCGGTCGCCGCCCATAGTGCCCAGCCGCCGCATCATGAAGATCCAGAAGACGATGAGCCCCACGAACAGCAGCAGCGTGGGCAGCAGGCTGATGATCCAGCTGGTCTCTGCCGGGCGGATCACATCCTGCACCATCTTCGCGTCGGGATGGGCCTCGTTGTAGGCGGTGATCCAGCCCCCCGCGTTCTCATAGAACAGGTTCACGCTGGGCAGCTGATAGCCCACCATCGTCTTTGCCGCATCGTTCAGCGTCAGCACCATCTCGCCCGTGCCCAGGTCCAGCCGGTACTCGGCCACCTGCATGGTCTCGAAATAGTTGAGAATATCCGAGTACTTGTAGGTCTCCTGCCTGGAGCCGCCGCCCTGCACCAGCACGATGATGATGAACAGCACCACCACCGGGATGCCGATGTACAGCAGCAGATTGCGCAATTTCCTTCCGTTACCGTCCAAAGATGAATCCTCCTATATCGATTTAACTTTTCCCCTGCGCCCCGGTTTATGCATAGATCGAGGGCTTCAGGATGCCCACGAAGGGCAGGTTGCGGTATCGCTCGTCATAGTCCAGCCCATAGCCCACGATAAAGGCGTCGGGGATCACCGCGCCCACATAGGCGGGCTGCACCGGCACCTGCCGGCGCTCGGGCTTATCGAACAGCGTGCAGATCTTGAGGCTGGCAGCGCCCCGCATCTCCAGCAGTTCCATCAGGTGGCTCAGCGTCCGGCCGCTGTCCAGAATGTCCTCCACCAGCACGATATCGTAGCCCTTGAGGTCGATATCCAGATCCTTCACGATCTTCACCCGGCCGGAGGTGGTGGTGCCGGAGCCGTAGCTGGAGGTGGCCATGAAATCGATCTGCGCCGGGATGGTGATAGCCCGCATGAGATCGGCCATGAACACCACCGAGCCCTTGAGCACGCTGACCAGCAGCAGCCGCTTGTCCTTGTAATCCTCGGAGATCTCCCGGCCGATCCGGGCCACGATCTCCTGCAGCTGTTCTCTGGAGAACAGCTCTTCCTCAATATCATCCAGCATGGACGCCCCAAAACGAGCCATGTTCATTTCCCCTCTTTTGATGATTCCCCTGCTTCCACGGCGATGAGCAGCGCCTTTTGGGTCTTTCCCGTCACCCGGAATTCCTCTGCCGCCCCTGCGCCCTCGCAGTAGGCCAGCTTTCCTCCGCTTTCCAGCAGCACCGCGTCTCCCCGCAGCACGGCGGGCAGCCCCAGCTCCTGAAAGATTTGCTTCAGCGGTTTGGTGATCCCTCTGCCCGCCGGGGCAAATCGGTCGCCCGGCAAGCGGCTCCTCGCCACCAAATCAGCGTTTATTATAGCACAGTCCAGTGCATTTTTGAATAACAATTTGTTAATTTTTTCATTTTCGTCCCCAAAAGGCCCGGAAATTTCCGTCAGCCGCAGCCGTTTCCCGTTGGGGAGCAAGGTCTCTCCCGCCGCCACCGGCAGGCGAAACGCCGGGCTCTCTCCGGGCTTCTCCACCGAGAGCACCCCCTGGGCCACATCCAGCCGCAGCCCGCCGGGCAGGGTCATGGCCCCGCCGCTTTCCAGGCAGCTCTCCGCCAGGGCCACGTGCCGGCTTTCCAGCCTGCCGGGGCAAAAGCCCTCCAGCCAGCGCTTCAGCGCGGCCCGCCGCAGGAAATCCGGGGCGGCCCGCAAGGTCTCCGTCCCCAGCCCGTGGGGCCGTTTCGCCGCCGCCAGCAGGGCTTCGATCTCCCCTTCCAGATACGCCCGCTCCTCCCGCTGGAGGGCGGCTGTGCGGCCCATGGCCCGCACCGCGCCGGGATTGATCGCTTTAAGGATGGGCAGGACTTCCAGCCGTATGCGGTTCCGGGCATACTCTTTTGAAAAATTGGAGCTGTCCGTCCGATAGGCGATGTGATTTGCCGCACAGTAGGCTTCCGTCTCCGCCCGGGAGACCGCCAGCAGCGGCCGCAGCACCTTGCCTCGCACGATCGGAATGCCGCAAAGTCCCTCCGGCCCCGCGCCCCGGGTAAGGTTCAACAGCAGCGTCTCCGCGTTGTCGTCCGCGGTGTGGGCAGTGAGGATGCGATCCTCCGCGCCGGGTGCGAGAGAATCAAAAAAAGCATAGCGCACCGCCCGCCCGCACTGCTCCAGGCTTTCTCCCCGGGCCTTGGCCAGGGCGGCCACATCGGCGTGGGCAACGGCAATTTCAACCCCCAGTGCGGCGGCAAAGTCCCGGCAGAACGCCTCGTCCCCGTCGGCTTCTGCCCCACGCAGGCCGTGGTGCACATGGGCTAAAATCACCCGCCCGGGGGCCAATCGCCCCACCGCAAGGTGGGCCAGTGCGCAGGAATCCGCCCCGCCGGAAAGGCCCACGATCACCCTGCCGGAAGCGGGCAGCCGGGAAAAATCCCCCAGCTCAGCCATTGCGGATGACCTCCCGGGAGGTGAAGCGCATATATTCGCCCTGCCAGTGCACCGGGATGCGCAGCGTCTCGCCGTGGCGGTTCTTGGCCACGATCAGCTGGGCGGCGGAGAGATCCATGTCCTCGGTGACTTCCCCGCCCTCGCTGGTGGCGTTGTACGCCTCCCGGTGGAGGAAGATCACGATATCCGCGTCCTGCTCGATGGAGCCGGATTCCCGCAGCTCCGACAGGCCGGGGATGTGGTCCTTGGAGCGCTCGGTGGCGCGGCGCAGCTGAGAGCACACCACCACCGGCACGTCCAGCTCCTTGGCCATGATCTTGAGGCTGCGGGTGATCTCCGTCACCTCCTGCACCCGGTTGTCGATCCGCCGGGGGCTGGACATGAGCTGGAGATAGTCGATGATGATCAAATCCACATTCCCCAGGCGGCGCACCTTGGCCTTGATCTCCGGCACCGTGATGCCCGGGGTGTCGTCAAAATACAGCTCGGCTTTGGAGAGGATATCCCCTGCCTCCACCAGCTTGGTCCATTCGTTTTCGGTGAGCTCGCCGGAGCGGAGCTTGTTGCCCTCCACCACGGCCTCGCAGGCCAGCAGCCGGGAGGCCAGCTGTTCCCGGGCCATTTCCAGAGAGAAGAACGCCACCCGCCGTTTGCCCACCACCGACGCGTGCCGGGCGATGTTCAATCCCCAGCTGGTCTTGCCCACGCCGGGCCGGGCCGCGATGATGATCAAGTCCGAGCGGTTGAGGCCGGTGATGGCGGTATCCAGCTCGCCGATGCCTGTGGGGATGCCCCGGTACCGGTCGCGGTCGGCGGAGTTGAGCAGGTCCAGCCGGTCAAAGGTGTCCAGCAAAATTTCCCGCACGGGCAGCAGGCCCTTCATGTTCTTGCCCCGGCGGATATCGAAGATGCGCTGCTCGGCGGAATCCAGCAGCAGGGAGGATTCCTCCCCGCCCTCCCGGGCGTCGCTGAGGATGCTGCGGGCCGCCTGGATCAGGGTGCGCACATCGTATTTGTCCCGCACGATGCCCGCGTACACCTCCACGTTGGAGATGGAGGGCACGATCTGCGCCAGCTGGGTCAGGTACACCTTGCCGGTGTCTTCATCAAAAGCGTCGTTTTCCCGCAGCTTCTCCAGCACGGTGACGAAATCCACCGGCTGTCCCAACGTGAACAGCTCCAGCATCACGCCGTAGATCAGCTGGTTGTTCACCGCGTAAAAGTACTCCGCCCTGGGCAGGATCTCCGCCACGGCGGGCAGGCACTCGGGCTCCAGCAGCACCGCGCCCAGCACGGACTGCTCCGCCTCCAAACTGAAAGGCATCTGCATCCCGGGCTCGGCCTGCAGGGTCAGATCGAGAGAAGAGTCATAAGGCATTTCCCATGCCCCCTGTCTATGATGGTTTTTGCCGCCGTCAGGCCTTTTCGGCCACGGTCACGCTCATCTTGGCGGTGACGCCGCCAAAGAATTTCACCTCGAACGGGTAGGTGCCGAAGGCTTTGATGTCCCCGGCCAGCACGATCTTGCGCTTATCCACGTCCACGCCCATCTGGCTTTTGATCTCCGCCGCCAGCTCCCGGGCGGTGACGGAGCCGAACAGCTTGCCGCCCTGCCCCGCCTTGGCGAAGATCTGCACCGTCTTGCCGGAAAGCACGGCGGCGCTCTGCTGGGCCTGCTCGGTCTCGGTCTTGAGTTTATATTCCCGGGCGGCCTCGGCGTTTTTCAGCTCCACCATGGCCTGGGTGTTGGCCTCCTTGGCCAGCTTCCGGGGCAGGAGGTAATTTCTGGCGTAGCCGTCGGAGACGCTCACCAGCTCCCCTTTCTTCCCGATGGACTTCACGTCCTGCAACAATACAACTTTCATGGAACCCCATCCTTTCCAGATTGCTCTTTAGTTTTATCGTTTGGCCTCCGTGGCCAGGTGGGCGTCCAGCGCCTGGATCAGCGCCTGGCGCACCTGGCTGACGCTGCCGTTTTTGATCTGCGCCCCTGCGCCGGTGAAGTGCCCGCCGCCGCCGAAGGTCTCCAAGATCACCTGCACGTTCATGTCGCCCAGGCTCCGGGCGGAAATATTCACCTCCGTGCCGTTGCGGAAGATCACGAAGGAGGCCCGCACGCCCTGTATGGACAACAGCTCGTCCGCCGCCTGTGCCGCGGCAATGCGCATATCGCCCTGGTCCCAGTTGGAGGAGGCGATGGCGCAGTTTTTGTAGATCTCCGCCCCGCTCACCAGCTGGGCCTTCTGCTTATAGCTCTCCATGGAGCCGGAGAACATCTGCTTCACCGTCACGGTGTCCGCGCCCCGCCGCCGCAGGAACGCCGAGGCCTCAAAGGTGCGCACGCCGGTGCGCAGCACAAAATTCTTGGTGTCCAGGGAGATGCCCGACAGCAGTGCCTCGGCGTCCGTCTGCTCGATGGCCGAGGATTTGATATACTGCACCAGCTCCGTCACCATCTCGGAGGCCGAGCTGGCGTAGGGCTCGTGATAGAAGATCAGCGCGTTCTTGATGTGGGAGACCATCATCCGGTGGTGGTCGATCACCACCACCCGGGGAATCTTTTCCAGCAATTCCGGGGCCTCCACGAAATTCACCGAATGGGTGTCGGTGACGATGAGCAGCGAACGCTCCGTGGCGGTCTGGACGGCGTCCACGGGGCTGATGAAAATGCGCTCGTTGGGATAGGCCCGCTCCACCTTGTCGATGAGCGACCCCGCCAGCGTCTGGCCACGGCTCACCACGATGGAGACCGACCGGCCCAGCCCCTTGTGCAGCACCGCCCACAGGCCCACCGCCGAGCCCACGCTGTCCAGATCGGAATTCTTGTGGCCCATGATGAATACCCGGTCGCTGGCCTTCACGTGGTCGGACAGGGTGGCCGCGATGACCCGGGTGCGCACCTTGTCCCGCTTTTCCACGCCCTTGGAGTTGCCGCCGAAGAATTCGTATGTATCCCCCGGCTGACGCACCGCCACCTGATCGCCGCCCCGGCCCAGGGCCATGTCCAGCGCCTGCCGGGCCCAGCTCTCGCTTTCCGCTGCGGAATCCGCCCCACGGCCCACGCCGATGGACACCGTGGCGCTCATGCCGCCGGCGTTCTTCACGTTCCGCACATCGTCCAGCACCTTGAAGCGCTTCTGCTTGGCGGCCTCGATATGGGCGTCGTCGGTGAGGAACAGGTACCGCCCGGTGCTGTACCGGCGGATGAACCCGCCCATCTCCTCCACCACCCAGCGGCGGAGCACCGCTTCCACGTCGGCGGTCACCCGGGAATCGTCGCCGCCCACGCTGTCGCGCACCAGCTCTTCCCGGTTGTCGAACACCGCCATGCAGACGACGACCCGCTTTTCATGGTATTCCTTGGTGATGGCCTTGAAATAGGTGTCGTCCACAAAATAGAAGATCCTGCCCTCGTCGGCCCGCGCGCCGTAGACGGTGTATTCCCGTCCCCGGTGGGTGATTGCACACCCGGAATCCGCCTCCAGCACCTGGCGCAGGGTGCGGGGATAGAGAAACGACTGGATGTTTTCCCCCAGAAAATCCCTGCCGGGACAGAGGCCCCTGGCAAAGGCGTCGTTGCCCCACACGATATCTCCCGTGGCCGCCGCCACCGCCACCGGCAGCGCAAAAGCCGCAAGGGCGTCCATCTCTGCGGCGGTGAGCACCTTTTTGGCGCTGCGCATGGCGGCGCCGATATGCCGCCGGTACACCACGTCCGACACCACCACGCCGATGATGCACAGGCAGGCGGCGGTCAGCTCCAGCATGGAGATGATGAGATCATACCGCCAGCTGAAAAGCCCCATGGCCAGCATGGCGGCCGCCATCAGGTAAAATAACGGCGAGATCACCCAGAGCTTTCGTTTTCTCATTCCGGTGCCACCCCTTTCTTTTGATTTTACTCCGCCCGGCTCAGACCTCCATGATGATGGGCAGGATCATGGGGCTGCGCTGGGTCTTGCGGTACAGGTACCGGGACAGCTCATCCTTCACGTTCTGTTTCAGGCTATTCCAATCCCGCACCCGCTGGTTGGCGCAGTTCTCCAGCGTATCGTGCACCAGCTTGCGGGCTTCTTCCATCAGCTGTTCCGATTCCCGCACATACACGAAGCCCCGGGAGACCACGTCCGGTCCGGCCACCACATGGCCGGTCCTGGCGTCGATGGAGCACACCGCCACGATCAGGCCGCCCTCGGCCAGGTGCTTGCGGTCTCTAAGCACCACGCTGCCCACGTCGCCCACGCCCAGGCCGTCCACCATCACGCTGCCGGCGGGTACGTCGGCCAGCTGGCGCATGTGGTCCGCGGAAAGCTCCAGCACGCTGCCGATGGTCCCCACGAAGATGTTTTCCTCCGGCACGCCCATGGCCTGTGCCAGGCCCGCGTGCTTGCGCAGGTGCTTCTGCTCCCCATGGACGGGGATGAAATATTTGGGCTTCACCAGCCCCTGGATCAGCTTGAGCTCCTCCTGGCAGGCGTGGCCGGAGACGTGCACCTCGTACATGGATTCGTAGATCACCGTGCAGCCCTGCTTCAGCAGCTCATCCACCACGGCGCCCACGGTCTTTTCGTTGCCGGGGATGGGCCGGGCGGAGAGGATGATAAAATCGTTGGGATTGATGGCCACCTGCCGGTGGTCGGAGAAGGCCATGCGGCTCAGGGCCGACATGGGCTCGCCCTGGCTGCCGGTGGTGATCAGCACCAGCTGGCCGGGCTCGTAGCGGTTGATCATGTTCAGGTCCACCAGCACGCCCTGCGGGATGTGCAGATACCCCAGTTCCTCGGCGATGCCCATGACGTTCACCATGCTCCGGCCGGAGAGGGCCACCTTGCGGCCGTATTTCACGGCGCAGTTGATGATCATCTGCACCCGGCTGATGGAGCTGGCAAAGGTGGCGATGATGATCCGCTTGCCCTCGGCCCGCATGAACAGGGAATCCAGCGAATTGTGGACGGTCTGCTCGGTCTGGGTATAGCCGGGGCGCTCCGCGTTGGTGGAATCAGCCAGCAGCGCCAGCACACCCTCCTTGCCCAGCTCGGCAAAGCGGGCCAGGTCGATCATCCTGCCCTCGGCAGGGGTGCAGTCGATCTTGAAATCTCCCGTATGCACCACCACGCCCGCCGGCGAATGGATGGCCAGGGCCACCGCGTCGGCGATGGAGTGGTTCACATGGATCAGCTCCACGTCCATGCAGCCCATGGGGATGTGGGAGCCTGCGGGCGTCACCCGCAGCTGGACCGCGCCGGTCAGGTTGTGCTCCTGCAGCTTGCTCTCCAAAAGGCCCAGGGTGAGGGCCGTGCCGTATACCGGCACATTGATCTTTTTCAGCAGATAGGGCACCGCGCCGATGTGGTCCTCGTGCCCGTGGGTGATGACGATGCCCCGGATCTTCTCCCGGTTCTTCTCCACGAAGGTGAAGTCCGGGATCACCAGATCCACCCCCAGCATTTCGTCGTCCGGGAAGGCCAGGCCGCAGTCCACGATGACCATGTCGTCCTGGCACTCGAACACGGTGAAATTCTTGCCGATCTCGTTGAGCCCGCCCAGGAAATACACCCGGATGGGCGCGGCGTCCTTCCGCCGGCCCTTGCTCCGCTTGGGGAGGCTCTGGGCGCTCTGGGCCCGGGCCAGGTTCTTCACCTGCTGGGCGGCAATGGGGGCCGTCCCCAGGGTCTGCCGCCTGGCCGAGGTCTTCTCCCGCTGCGTGGACGTCTCCTTCTTGGCGGCGGACTGGGTGCGCCGGGCGGGCTTCTCCGTGCCGGGCCTGCGCCTTTCGGCCTGGGCCGCCGCCGTTTTCCCGGCGGCCTTCTTGGGCCCGGCGATCTTCCCCACCCGCGGCGCGTCCTGTGCCCCGCTGAGGGCCTGATCCTGCAGGCGGCCGTTCTTGCCCGCCGGTGCGCTGCGCGGTCTGCTATTCTTTTTTTGTGCCACAGTATTCCGATCTCCTTTGTTCCGTTTGATTTTGTGTTTGCGGCCCGCCCGAAGCGCACCGCGATCCGTTTCTATTTTCACAAAGCGGCTGCGCCGCCAATAGCCCGAATGAACAGATAGTATTATTGTACCTTTTTGTGGGATAACTGTCAAGTGATGGATACTTCCCAGTTTGGGCCTCTTTTCTCCGGCTATGCGCCCGGCGCTGTCCAAGGCAAAATTTTGCCGCAAAAAATTTTTCAGGTTTTTCGTCCCGGGGTATTGAAATGTATACCAAAATGGTGTATATTTAGAGGCGCACGGAGCATACTCAGGGCTGTGCCCGCCGGCAGGGCCCGAAGACCGATACAAAAAGATTCATCGAGAAAGGAAGTCCTGATCCATGGACAGAAAGGTTTACGCGGACAACGCCGCCACCACCGCTGTCTCTCCCCAGGTGCTGGAAGCCATGCTCCCCTTCTATAAGGAAGTATACGGCAACCCCTCCAGCTTATATTCGCTGGGGCAGGCGGCCAAGGCCCCGCTGGAGGAGGCCCGGGCCACGGTGGCCAAGGCGCTGGGCGCGAATCCCAACGAAATTTATTTCACCAGCTGCGGCAGCGAAAGCGACAACTGGGCCATCAAGGGCGTGGCCCGTGCCCAGCGGAAAAAGGGCAAAAACCACATCATCACCACTGCCTTCGAGCACCACGCGGTGCTGCACACCTGTCAGGCGCTGGAGAAAGAGGGTTTTGAAGTCACCTACCTGCCCGTCCACCGCAACGGCATCGTCCGCCCCGAGGAGGTGGAGGCCGCCATCACCGACAAGACCGCGCTGGTCACCATCATGTACGCCAACAACGAGATCGGCTCCATCCAGCCCATCCCCGAGATCGGCGCCATCTGCAAGGCCCACGGCGTGGTATTCCACACCGACGCGGTGCAGGCCGTGGGCGCGGTGGAGATCGACGTGAAGGCCCAGAACATCGACCTGCTCTCCCTCTCCGGCCACAAAATCCACGCCCCCAAGGGTGTGGGCGCGCTGTACATCCGCAGCGGCGTGGCCGTGCAGAATTTCCTGGACGGCGGCGCGCAGGAGCGCAACCGGCGGGGCGGCACCGAAAACGTGGCGGGCATCGTGGGCCTGGCCAAGGCCATGGAGATCGCCTGCTCCACCATCGCCCAGCGCAGGGAGAAGCTGATCCCCATGCGGGATCGGCTGATCGCCGGGCTGTCCAAAATCGAAAAGAGCCACTTGAACGGCGACCCCACCCAGCGGCTGCCCGGCAACGTCAGCTTCTGCTTCGAGGGCGTGGAGGGCGAATCCATGCTGCTGATGCTGGACCTGAAAGGCATCTCCGCCTCCTCCGGCTCCGCCTGCACCAGCGGCTCGCTGGACCCCAGCCATGTGCTGCTTGCCATCGGCCTGCCCCACGAGGTGGCCCACGGCTCGGTGCGGCTCTCGCTGGGCGATTACAACACCGAGGAGGATGTGGACTACATCCTGGAGACCCTGCCTCCCATCATTGAACGCCTGCGGAGCATGTCCCCTCTGTGGGAGGGCATCGCCTCCGGCAAGATCACATACGACATCTGAACGCAATCTCAATCATCAAACAGAAAGGAAGATTTGTATGGCATACAGTGCAAAAGTTATGGAGCATTTCGCGCATCCCCGCAACGTGGGTGAGATGACCGATTACAGCGGCGTGGGCGAAGTGGGCAACCCCAAGTGCGGCGACATCATGCGGATGTACATCAAGGTGGAGAACAACATCATCACCGATGTCTCCTTCATGACCTTCGGCTGCGGCGCGGCCATCGCCACCAGCTCCATGGCAACGGAGCTGATCAAGGGCAAGAGCATCGACGACGCCCTGAAGCTGACCAACAAGGCCGTGATGGAGGCCCTGGACGGCCTGCCTGCCGTGAAGATCCACTGCTCCGTGCTGGCGGAACAGGCCATCAAGGCGGCGGTGTCCGATTACTACCGCCGGCAGGGCATCGATCCCGTGCCGATCGTGGGCGAACTGGAAGACTGCGAAGCCTGCGAGCTGGACCTCCAGTAAGCCCGGCCAATCCACTGCACACCAAAAGAGCCGTCCCGGTTTGGGGCGGCTCTCTTTTGCTGCGGTCGAACTTTATTGCTCCTGCCCGCCGCTGACGATGGTGTAATAGGAATTGGAGGTGATCTTGTACACCAGCGTGTACAGCAGGGCAAAGACCAGCAGACTGACGCCCGTGGTGACGGCGAAAAGTCCCAGATTGTCCAGCCCGAAGAGCAGCAGCAGCTTCCGCAGCACCGGGAACGCGAAGGCCAGGTGGCAGGCGCTGAGCCCCAGCGGCAGGAAGAACACCGTGAGCAGCTGGGAATTGATGCTCCGCCGAATTTCCCGGCGGGTCATGCCCACCTTCTGCATGATCTCGAACCGGGCCTGGTCCTCATAGCCCTCGGAGATCTGCTTGTAGTAGATGATCAGCACCGCCGCGATGATGAACACGATGGAGAGCAAGATCCCCAGATAGAACAGCCCGCCGTATGCGGCGAAGAAATCGCTGCGCTCTGCGGCCCGACTCTCGATGGTGAGATACTGCTCCTCCAGTGCCTGGGCGATCTCCTCACCCAGGGCGATCTGCTCCCCATCGGAAAGCCCGGTGTCAAAGGCGTATTCCCAAAAGCGGCTCACCATGGGATTCCCATAGTAGTCCGCCAGGCGATTGAGGCCCCCAAGGCTCTCCTCCAGATCGGGCACCACCAGCACCAGCGCCGGGAAGGTGGTGACCATCATGTCCCCGCTGATGAAGGCTTCCTCCAGCTGTCTTTTCACGGTAAAGGTAGGCCCATTGTGAAAGGCGATGCTGTCCAGATCATAGGATCGCCGGTAGGCGTAGAGCAGCGCTTCGCCGGGGCCCAGGGTCTCGTTGGCGCCGGTCATGGCGTTGTACTCCTCCAGCGGGACAAAGAGGAACTGGCACACCGAATCGTAGAGGGAGAGGCTCATCCCCTCCACCTCGGTCACGTCGGTCTCCACCTCGCCGTCCTCCAGCAGCCCGGTCACGGCGGCCCCGTGGTAATCCACCAGATGGGCCGGGGCGATGCCGTGCTGCGCCTGCACTTTTTCCACCGCTGCCCGGGCTGCTTCGGCTGGGTCCTCTCCGAAGGTGAAATTGGCGGAGACCACGATCTCCCGGGGATAGCGGCTGTGCAGGGCGTCCTCCGCGCCGATGTACAGGCTGGCGGTGGAGGAGATCATCACCAGCACCATGGTGGCCAGCACGCAGATGGACGCCAGTCCCGCGCCGTTGCGCTTCATCCGATACACCATGGAGGACACGGATACGAAATGATTGGGCTTATAATAGTAGCCCCTGTGCTTCTGCAAAATGCGGCAGAACATCACCGAGCCCGCGATCATCAGCAGATAGGTGCCCAAAATCACCAGCAGCACCGCCACAAAGAACAGCGCCAGCGCCGTGATGGGATCCCGGATGCGCACGGCGATATAGTAGGCCGCGCCCAGCACCAGGATGCCCGCCAGCCCGAAGAACCAGTTGGCCCGGGGCGGCTTCTCCCCTGCCGCCTCGCTGCGCAGCAGGGCCACCGCACTGGCGGCTTTCAGCTGCCGCAGGGAATTGAGGAACAGCAGCCCGAAGATCGCCCCGAACACCTTCAGGCTCATGAGGATGCCGGAGACCGAGACCGACAGGGTGTAGTTCACCTCGCCGCCCACCAGCCGGATCAACCCCAGCTCCGCCGCCTTGGAAAGCGACGCGCCCAGGCCCACGCCCACGCCCAGCGACGCCCCATAGAGCAGCAGCGCCTCCCAGAACAGGATCTTGGCGATGTTCCACTTCCCCATGCCCAGCACGTTGTAGAGGCCGAATTCCCGCTTGCGCCTGCGCATCAGGAAGGAATTGGTGTAGAACAGGAAGATCGCCGCGAAGAAGGCGATCACCCAGCCGCCCAGGTCCAGCATGGAGGTGACGGTCTCCCCGCCGGTCATGTGGATCAGGGTGGGGTTGTTCGCCAGAAAGACGATGATGTAGTACATCATCACCATGCCGATGCAGGTGCAGAGATACGGCAGATACATCCGCTTGTTCTTGCGGATGCCGTCGAAGGCCAGCTTTGGATAGAAGCCCGTTGTCACCGCACCTCACCTCCCGTGGCCAGCAGCGTCAGGGTGTCGGAGATCTTCTGGTACAGCTGCTCGTCGGTGTCCGCGCCCCGGTAGATCTGGTGGAACACCTCCCCGTCCTTGATGAACAGCACCCGGCTGGCCACACTGGCGGCCTTCACCGAGTGGGTCACCATCACCACCGTCTGGCCCAGTCGGTTCACCTGCGTGAACAGCCGGAGCAGCTCGTCGCTGGAATGGGAATCCAGCGCGCCGGTGGGCTCGTCGGCCAGGATCAGCTTGGGTTCGGTGATCATGGCCCTGGCCACCGCCGCCCGCTGCTTCTGTCCGCCGGAGACCTCGTAGGGATATTTCTTGAGCAGCTCCGTGATCCCCAGCCTTGCCGCGATGGGGTCCAGCCGCTCCCACATCTCCCGGTAGGATTTTCCAGCCAGCACCAGCGGCAGATAGATGTTGTCCTCCAACGTGAAGGTGTCCAGCAGGTTGAATTCCTGGAACACGAAGCCCAGGTTGTCCCGCCGGAAGGCCGCCGCCGCGGATTCCTTGATCCCCAGCAGATCCATGCCGTCCAGCTTCACGCTGCCCGCCGTGGGCTTATCCAGCGCCGCCAGAATGTTGAGCAGCGTGGTCTTGCCCGACCCGGATTCTCCCATAACGGCCACGAACTCCCCCGCTTCCACGGTGAAATTCACGTTCCGCAGGGCCTCCACCTTGTTGCCGCCGAAGCGGGTGGCGTAGGTCTTTTTCAGCCCTGTCACTTCCAAAATGCTCATGTGTATCAAGCCTCCTTTTTGGCTGGGCTTATCATACCAGAAACGGGAAATGCGCCGCCATCGAATCGGCTTACATTTCCCGCCCCAAACCTTACGCTTTTGTAAGGCTATTCCTTCCGGCCGTTCTCCTGCCGCAGGTCCAGGGTGACCACCGTGCCCGCGCCCACCTGGGACGTGACGGAGATGCCCACCCCCAGATTGTCGCACACCCGCCTGCACAAGTACAGCCCGATGCCGCTGGCCTGCTTGTCCCGGCGGCCGTTGCAGCCGGTGTAGCCCTTTTCAAAAATCCGAGGCAGGTCCTCCGGCGCGATGCCGATGCCCGTATCCTCGATGCACAGCAGCCCCGGCGCCTTCGGGTAGATTTTGATCCCGCCCACTCGGGTATATTTCAGCGCGTTGGAAAGCACCTGCTCCACCACGAAGGCCAGCCATTTCTCGTCGGTGACCACCGTTGCGCCGGTGGGCGTAAATTCCATGCGCAGCTTTCGGTCGATAAATTCCGGGGCGAATTTCGCCACCGCCTGCCGCACCACGCCATCCACGGCGCAGGATGCGAACACGTAGTCGCTGGTGGGGGAATCCAGCCGCAAATAGGTGAGCACCATCTCCACATACTGCTCGATGCGCAGGAGATCGGCGCTGAGCTTCCGGGACAGCGGGGAATCCTCGTTTTGCAGGGTGAGCCGCATGGCCGCGATGGGCGTTTTGATCTGGTGCGCCCACACGGTGTAGTATTCCTCGGTGTCCCGCACCCGGGTCTCCAGGGCGGTCTCCAGCGTTCGGACTTCCTCCCGGAGAGATTCGATGATCGCCTGATAATCCCCGTCGTCGATGCTTTTCGCTTCCGGAAAATCCTCCATCATCCCGGCGGTGCGCTGGGCCAGTTCCGCCAGCCGGCGGTGCCTGCGCCGCACCCGGAGGAAATCCCCAAGGATGAAGCACGCCCCTGCCAGCCCGCACAAAAACGCCGGATACAGCACCGCCTCCACCGGCAGGCGGTACAGCACGAACCCGGCGGAGAAAATCAAAAGGAACAGGAGATACGCCGCGATGCTGCGCACGCGCGACCGGAGATAGCTACAAAATAGTTTCATAGGCTACTCCACGATGTACCCGATGCCGAACCGGGTCCTGATAAAGTCCGTGAGCCCCACGGCGTCCAGCTTTTTCCGCAGCCGGTTGATGTTCACCGTCAGGGTGTTCTCGTCGATAAATTCTTCCGTCTTCCACAGCCGCTCCATCAGCTTTTCCCGGCTGACCACCCGGCCCTTGTTTTCCAGCAGGCACAGCAGGATCTTATACTCGTTTTTGGTGAGGGAGACCGTCTCCCCTTGGAACAGCAGGGTGTTGTCCCCGGTGTTGAGGAAAGCCCCGCGGTGCCCCAGCACCGGCGCGCTGGCGGCGAAATCATAGGTGCGCCGCAGCAGGGCCTGGATCTTGGCGATGAGCACGCTTTGGTCGAAGGGCTTGGCGATAAAATCATCGGCGCCCATGTTCATGGCCATGACGATATTCATGTTGTCGGCGGCGGAGGAAATAAAGATGATGGGCACCTTGGAGAGCTTGCGGATCTCCGTGCACCAGTGATAGCCGTTATAAAAGGGCAGGGAGATATCCAGCAGCACGATGTGGGGCGCAAAGGCGGTGTATTCCGCCAGCACTTCCCGGAAATTCTCGGTGATATGGGTCTCCAGCTGCCACATCCGGGCCTGCATCGCGATGGCCTCCGCGATGCCCGGGTCGTCCTCCACGATCATCAGCTTGTACATCCCCAGCGCCTCCCTTGCATGATTTTGCGATCCCGCACCCCATTATAGCAGATTCTTTGGGATTTATCCACACCCAGGGCAAAAGAAGCGGCCGGACTTTTGCAAATCGGAAAAAGGGATGGAAAAATTTGCAAAAACGGGTTGACAAACGCCGAAGAGTTCAGTATACTATTTGTTGCTGAAAACATGCGGGCGTAGCTCATCTGGTAGAGCGCCACCTTGCCAAGGTGGAGGTAGCGAGTTCGAGCCTCGTCGTCCGCTCCACGTCGCGGCGAGCCCTTGTGGCTCGCCGCGTTTTCATGCGAAAGCGCGGCTTCGCTTATCGGGCTGCCGCTCCTCTCCGAAACGGATCACATTCGCTTCGGCTGACGCCTCTCGCTCACTACCAATCCGTTTCGGTCTTGCGCCTGCGGCGCAAAAAACCTGCTACACCCAATCGCACCCTACCCTGTGGGGTGCGCTATTTTTTTGCCCGACTCTGCCGGTTTTCGCAACAAGAACAATCCCCCACCTACTCGGCAGGGGATTTAAAACAAACTAACGGGCGCGACCGTTCTGCTGTTTCCAGTGCCCACCAGCACGCCTTGAGCGTGCAAAAATTTTTGTATGTCACCCCCCCCCGCCCTACGGGCGGGGGGTGACATTATGAAGAAAGTATATTACGCGACCGGTAAAGTCGTTTCTTCATCGCACCCATGCACCCAGAGCGCATCGCTATCCGAGCCAAGCGAGGATTGCGCAACGCTATTTGAGCGCAGCGAAAATTGCGTTTGGCCCGCGAAGTGGCCCGGCCGGCCACGGCCGCTATTCCCCCAACATTTGGCGGATGCGCTGGTAGTATTCGTGCACCAGCTGCTCCGTGTTGTCGGGGTCTGAGAGGCAGTAATCCAGCAGGTACTGCACTTGCAAGTTGATGTCCCCGCAGAATTGAGCGCAGGTGATCTGCCGGCGGATGCGGGTGAATTCGTCAAAGTTTTCCTGACTGAAGCTCCAGCCCAGGTCGTATATCCCCATCTTTTCCTTCTCGTCCTTGTTTGCCGCGCGGTACGCCTTGGCATAATCCGGCGAAAATACGTCCTCGAAAACCAGCGCTTCACCGGTTGCCAGCGGAGAATAGATCTGCCGCATCTCCAAAAGGGCCTGGGGACTGAACAGGGCGTCCAGCAGCGCGAATGCGTCTTCGGCCCGCTTGGTGTTGGCATTGATGGCGGCATAGGAATTGATCTCCACCGCCACGCCGCCGTCGTCGCTGTACCGGGGCACCATGGTCAGCGGTATTTTGTCCACGCTGCCATCGATGTGATCGCGATAGATATCCATTTCGTTGATATCGTTCCATCTGCCGCTGATGCAGGCCGTGAAATATTCCGGCAGGCCCCAGGCGTTGGCAGAAGCCTTTTGCTCGATCTCCACCATCGCCTGCATCCGCTGGAGCAGCTCGTCCTCTGTGAAGTTCAACTGGCGAGGGGACACGGCATAATCCGCCACCGGGCCGAAGGTATCTGCGGCAAAGTTCGCCCCCAGATCCCTGCCCTCGGTCCCTTTCACCGCCGCGATAAGCGCGGCCGGAACCTGCAAAAATTCGCTTTCGTCGGCCAGCACGTCCTGCCAGCTGTTCCCAGCGGGCGCCTCCGGCAGATCGTCTTTCCTAAAACAGGCCACCGGCAGATCATAGGAAATGGGGAGAATGCACTGGCCGTACTGTTCGCTGTGGCCCCCAGCCATCACTTCCGGCGTCAGGGATTCCCAATCCATGTACTGGGCCTTTTCGATGAGATCATCCAGCGGATAGAATTGTCCCTGCTCCATGTTCTTTTCCGGGGTCAGAAACAAAGAGTGCTGCTCGTTTCTACAGATCAGGAACAGATCCGGCCCTTCCCCGGCCATGATCTCCGTCCGCAGCTGGGTGATGCGCGCCTGGCGCTCTGAATCGTCGCCGGTTTCCAGAGAGGCCCCGGGCAGGAATTCGATCTCGAAATCCTGTGGGACGTCCATTTTCTCCATAAACTGGGTGAACTCTCTTTCCAGCGCCGCTTCTCCATCCGAAGCCACGGCGTCCACCAAAATACGCAGGGGCTCGTTGCTTTTCGGCTGGATTTGGCACCCGGAAAGCCCGCCGAAGGACATCAGCGCCAGGGCGAGGATGAGGATAACGGACAGGACTTTTTTGATGCTTGACATAGAATTGCCTCCTTGTATTATAGAGTAGTAGTTTTTGATGACCCTCTCCAAGGTCATGTGCTACAATGTAAGGGATGCT